>CAILVF010000038.1 GCA_903837605.1 uncultured Bacteroidales bacterium
GGTATCCCCTACCTGTTAAAAATCACATGATTTCCTACCTTTGCACAATACAATTCCATCCCATGATAAAACTTCCCCCATCCCGTATCCCTCATACTGCATCCAGCATCCGGTATCCTTCATCCCATATCCCACATCCCGCATCATTAATAAATTTTCTCTGTTTCGCCCTGTTCTTCTTCCACTCCCCCGGGTCTTTTTCCCAGCCGCTCACCTCCTATGTCAATCCGTTTATAGGGACAAAAGAGATGGGGCACACCTTTCCGGGGGCATGCCTGCCTTTCGGTTTTGTCCAGCTCAGTCCCGATACCGATACCATCCCATACGATATGGACGGGAAATACAATCCGCCTGTCTACAGGTATTGCGCCGGGTACCAGTATGGCGACAAGACCATCGTCGGCTTCAGCCATACCCATTTCAACGGCACCGGGCATTCCGACCTTGGCGATTTCCTCATCATGCCCGAAACAGGGCCCCTGCAGCTTAACCCCGGAACAGCCGATCATCCTGAGAAGGGGTATCGTTCGGTATTCAGGCATGAAACCGAAAAAGCAGAACCGGGTTATTACCAGGTGCATCTCGACGATCCAGACATAACGGCAGAGCTCACAGCTACTTTGCGCTGCGGCTTTCACCGTTACACATTCCCGGCCAGCGATTCTTCGCACATCATCCTCGACATGCTTCACGGCATCTACAATTATGATGGCAAAGTGCTGTGGGCCTATATCCGCGTGGTAAACGACACCCTCATTACGGGTTATAGGATCACCAGCGGCTGGGGAAGAACCAGGTATATGTATTTTGCCTTGGCTTTTTCAAAGCCTTTCACTGAATGCGGATGGCGTAACTGGGATAAACCCGTCTACCGTGGTTTCTGGCGCAGGTTCAGCCAGTACCGCGATTTTCCGGAGATGGCAGGTAAAAAGATCAGGGCATGGTTCGGGTTCAGCACAGGAAAGGGCGAACAGGTATGCCTTAAAATAGGCCTCTCGGCAGTAAGCATGGACGGCGCCCTCTCAAACCTGAAAGCGGAGATACCGAACTGGGATTTTGACTGGATCTGCCGGCTTGCACATCAGAGCTGGGAGAATGAGCTTTCACGCATCAGGATTGAAACGCCCGGATCACGACTCCCCGCTTCCGGATCCCGGATCCCGGATCCCGGATCACAGATCACTTCCTTCTATACCAGTTTTTACCACGTCCTTATGAACCCGGTGATTTACCAGGATGTTGACGGGAGATACAGGGGGATTGACCAGGAAGTACATACGGCTAAAGGATTCACAAATTATACAACATTTTCCCTCTGGGATACCTACAGGGCCCTTCATCCGCTTTATACCTGGCTTTATCCACAGCGCAGCAGCGACATGATCTCGTCCATGCTTGCCCATTACGACCAGAGCCCCGAAAAGATGCTCCCCGTATGGTCCTTTCACGGGAACGAGGACTGGTGTATGACGGGCTATCACAGCGTAGCCGTGATTGCCGATGCCTGGGTGAAAGGTATAAGGGGCTTTGATCCGGAGAAAGCCCTGCGTGCCTGTATTGCCACATCCGCAAACAAATATTATGAAGGAATAAGCGATTATATCAAACTTGGGTATGTGCCCCTTGAAAGAAGCGCCAGCGCTGCTTCTGTGACCCTGGAGTATGCATACGACGACTTCGCTATTGCGAAATTTGCCGATGCCGTTGCCGACGATTCAGCTTCAGGGCCCATGCTGCAGATGTTTGCCGGCACGGAAACTGCAAGGTACCAGAAACGTTCGGAGAGTTACAGGAATGTGTTCGACCGCCAAACACGATTCATGCGGCCGAAAAATGCCGATGGCTCGTTTAAAAAAGCATTCGACCCGCTCAGCACTTCCAACCAAGGTTTCGTAGAAGGGAACTCGTGGAACTACTCCTTTCATGTGCAACAGGATATTCCCGGGCTGATCAGTCTGATGGGCGGAGATAAGGCTTTTATCACCCGCCTGGATTCCCTCTTCACCATGCACCTTGACGATAAATATTTTACAGAGACCGAGGATGTGACCCGGGATGGTTTGATCGGGAATTACGTGCACGGCAATGAGCCCAGCCACCATATCCCCTATCTTTACAACTGGACCTCCCAGCCATGGAAGACCCAGGCCATGATCCATAAGATCATCAACTCGATGTACAAAAATGCCGTGGACGGATTATGCGGGAATGATGATTGCGGACAGATGAGCGCCTGGTACATTTTCAGCAGCCTGGGCTTTTATCCGGTCTGCCCGGGCACTGATGCTTATTCCATTGGAAGTCCCTGCGTTTCCAGGGCAACCATAAGTCTTCCTAACGGGAAAATCTTAACGATCATCGCAAAGAACCTTAGCGAAAAGAATATTTATGTGAAATCGGTGAGTTTACGCGGAAAAACCCTGGAAGGGCTTGTGCTTCATCATAATGATCTTATGGAAGGCGGAACACTGATTTTTGAAATGTATGACCGTCATTAAAAGATCCGAAGCTGACGCATTATTGATATCCAGCTATCCAGTAATCCAGTTACCCAGTTACCCAGTTACCCAGTTATCCAGTTACCCAGTTACCCAGTAATCCAGCCTTACTCCTTGAATATCTGGATCGAACCGCGGTGCATGTCATCACCATACAACCCGTGTCCTTTGAATACGTAAAAATAAGTGCCGTCGGGAAGTTTTCCGATATCCCAGGTGCTGTTCACGTAATTGACGGTGTTATATATCCTGCGTCCCCAGCGATCATAGATCCAGAGTTCGTTACTAAGGTAAACATCGCTGAGGGTAATATCCCTGTAACTCTTTTCTCCTGCAATCTCTTTCATGGTGAGTTTATCATTGGGAGGATTGGAAGTCATTGCATTGGGAATGAACAGGTTGATTATTTTAACGGTAAGCGTGTCCTGCAATGTAGTGTCGCATCCGTTATTGTCGCGGTACCTCATCTGTGTCAGCATTTGCCCGCTGCGGTCGTAGGTATACGATACCGGGTTGACATTTGAGGTTGTAATGGTGCTGTCAACATTAAAATACATATACCATTTCCAGTTGGAAATATATTTTCTGACCGTATCGCTGAACTGCAATGTGGCCGTCGGATTTGAGAGATAGATCGTGTCGGACGGAAGAATAGTATAGCGCACCGGCGGAAGCTTCAGCACATCCACGAAATAGATGCTGTCAATGCTGCATCCGAGGGAATCCGTAACTGTAAGCCGGTGTTTCCCCGGACAAAGGCCAAAACAGAGGGTATCCTGGCTATGGCCCCCGTGCCAGCTGTACATATAGGGAGGATAGATTTTGAAAGGTGTTCCACCCGACACCAGGGCCTTGAATTGTCCCTTGCATTGAAGCGGGCAGGCCAGGGCATTATATCGGTACAACTGGTCGAATTGCATCTTAGGATGCATCTTCAGGATGACGATATTGCTCGTATCGATCATTGCCCACTTGCTTGCTATGCATCGGTATTCCCCGGTATCGGAAGGTTTTGCATGCGGGAAATAAAGTAAAGACGAATCGGCCCCGGGGATATCCACCCCGTTCTTCTGCCATCGGTATACTACCTGTGAGGTATCTGTCCCTGTGATTTTAGCTGTATACCCTACGCTGTCCCTGTAACACCAGGTGAACGATCCCGTTGGCGTAACAGTTACTGTCATCTGGGCCATGGAACCCAGCGAGGCCATTAAAAAAAGGAGTAAAACAAGTCGCTTCATCAGGTTCAGAAATCGGGCGCTAAATTATGAAATATAACGGAAATTTTGTGGAATTATTACAGATATGGGATGCAGGTTGCGTGATGCGGGATGACTGGATAACTGGATAACTGGATATCAAGCTGTAGGCGCGAAGCGCCTTCATCCAGCATCCTTCTTAATATAATTGGTTGGATAACATGATCAGGGTGCAGGCATGGGTCACGTGAATTCCTGCATCCCGAAGTTTCTTTTCAAAATCGACATTTTGGGTGCCGGGATTAAAGATGACCCGCTTAGGCGCAAGCTTGAGGACATAGTCATAATATGGCTGCTGGTTTTTTGCCCCCACATAAATAGTTACAGTATGGATATTTTCGAAAGGAGTTCCAGGCAGGTCGATTTTCACTCCGTCAATCTCCCCTTCCCTGAGGCCGATGGCACATACCGGGAACCCATACTTAAGCAGTTTTTTCACTGCAAGACAGGAGTACCTTTCCTCGTTCGTGCTGGCACCTAAAACCAATGTCTTCCTCTGATGCAAAGCCTGTTGAAATTACTGTTACAAAATTAACAATTCCGGAGAATCTGGCAGGAATTTTTATTGAATTTATGCCAATAATGCAGGTTTATAGATATGGCAGGGAGTTTGATGAATGGATAACTGGGTTACTGGGCAACTGGGCAACTGGGTTACTGGGTTACTGGATAACTGGGTTACTGGGTTACTGGATAACTGGATATCCAGTTATCGGCTGCGAAGCAGCCTTATCCAGTTACCGGCGCGCAGCGCTTTATCAGAAAGGAGATACAAAACAATGAATTTCAACAACTTTACATTAAAGGCACAAGAGGCAGTACAAAAGGCACAGGAGATTGCCAATGCCCTGCAAAGCCCGGCCATTGAACCGGATCACATCTTAAAAGCCATGTTCAGCGTCGACGAGAACGTCCTTCCATGGCTGTTTAAAAAACTCAACGTTAACCTGGGGGTATTGTCCAAAGCCCTCGACAAGATGGTTGAATCCCATCCCAAAGTAACGGGAGGTGAGATCTATCTGTCGAATGAATCCAATAAGGCCTTGCAGAAAGCTACGGCCGTGGCCCAGGAGATGAAAGATGAATTCGTATCCATAGAGCATTTGCTGCTGGGGATACTGGCAGCGGGAGATACAACATCCAGGTTGCTCAAAGACTCAGGTGTAACTGAAAAAGAACTCAAATCGGCCATCAAACAACTAAGGCAGGGCAGTACCGTCAGCAGCCAGAATGCCGAGGAGAACTACAACGCCCTTAACCGTTACGCCCGCAACCTCAATGAACTGGCCAGGGACGGAAAGCTGGACCCGGTGATTGGAAGGGACGAGGAGATCCGCCGTATACTGCAGATATTAACCAGGAGAACCAAGAACAACCCCATCCTTATTGGCGAACCTGGAGTTGGCAAGACAGCAATTGCCGAAGGACTGGCGCACCGTATCATCGACGGGGATGTGCCCGAAAACCTGAAGAGCAAGCAGATATTTTCGCTCGATATGGGCGCCCTGATGGCCGGGGCCAAGTACCGTGGAGAATTCGAAGAGAGGCTGAAATCGGTAGTAAAGGAAGTCATCAATGCCAACGGGGAGATCATTCTCTTCATCGACGAGATCCATACTTTAGTTGGTGCAGGCGCTACCGAAGGAGCCATGGACGCGGCCAATATTTTAAAACCCGCCTTGGCCAGGGGTGAATTAAGGGCTATCGGCGCCACCACCCTTAAAGAATACCAGAAATATTTTGAGAAAGACAAGGCCCTGGAGCGCAGGTTCCAGCCTGTGATCGTTGACGAACCCTCAACCCTGGATGCAATTTCAATCCTGAGGGGCCTGAAGGAGAAATACGAATCCCATCATAAGGTAAGGATTAAGGATGAAGCCATCATTGCGGCCGTAGAACTGTCGCAAAGGTATATCAGCGAACGCTTCCTTCCCGATAAAGCGATCGACCTTATTGACGAAGCTGCATCAAAACTCAGGCTGGAGATAAATTCCTTACCTGAAGAGCTTGAGATTATTGAACGCAGGATCCGCCAGCTGGAGATCGAACGCGAAGCCATCAAACGTGAAAATGACGCTGCCAGGCTCAAAAGCCTGAGCGAAGAGATTGCCAATCTCAGTGATGAGCGCAACCAGCTTCGTTCGAAGTGGCAGGCCGAGAAAGAGATAGCCGAACATATACAGACGAGTAAAAAGGAAATCGAGAACCTTAAGCTGGAAGCCGAACAGGCCAACCGAAGCGGGAACCTGGGCCTTGTTGCCGAAATAAGGTATGGAAAGATCCCCCAGGCTGAAAAGGAGATCGAGCAATTCAAGGTCAAACTGCAGGAGATCCAGAAAGACTCCCCCATGGTGAATGAAGAGATAGGCGCAGAGGAAATTGCAGATATTGTAAGCCGGTGGACCGGAATCCCGGTCAGCCGTATGCTTCAGAGTGAACGCCAGAAATTGTTGAACCTCGAGACCGAACTCCACATGCGCGTTGTCGGGCAGCAGGAAGCGATTACCGCCGTAAGTGATGCCATCCGCCGCAGCCGCGCAGGATTGCAGGACACCAAACGCCCAATTGGTTCATTCATATTTTTAGGCACTACCGGGGTTGGAAAAACGGAACTTGCCAAGGCCCTTGCCGAATTCCTGTTCAACAATGAGAACAGCATGGTGAGGATCGATATGAGCGAATACCAGGAAAGGCATACCGTTTCGAGGCTGGTTGGCGCACCCCCGGGTTATGTGGGGTACGAAGAAAGCGGGCAGCTCACCGAAGCCGTCCGCCGTAAACCATACAGCGTTGTGCTGCTCGATGAGATCGAGAAAGCCCATCCGGATGTGTTCAACATATTGCTGCAGGTGCTTGATGACGGCCGGCTTACCGATAACAAAGGCCGGACGGTCGATTTCAAGAACACCATCATCATTATGACCTCTAACATAGGTTCCCACATAATCCAGGAGAACCTCGAAACGGTCAATGAAAAGAACCGCGGGGAACTTCTCAACCGCACCCGTGATGAGGTTTTTGCACTGCTGAAGAAAAGCATAAGGCCTGAATTCCTCAACCGGGTGGATGAGATCATTATGTTCGAACCCCTTACTAAAGAGCAAATCATGAAAGTGGTTGAGCTTCAGCTGAAACAGGTACAGAAGACGCTCGAAAACAATGACATCCACCTGAATGTAGGCCCTAAAGCCATTGACCTTATAGCCACCCTCGGCTTCGACCCTCAGTATGGTGCGCGGCCGATCAAACGGGTGATCCAGCGCGAAGTGCTGAACGAGTTGTCAAAGATGATACTTTCGGGGAATGTGGATAAGGATGCAGTGATCCTGCTCGATGCAAAGAACGGCAAACTCATCTTCCGTAACGAATAATGAAGTATCTTGCGCCCTTTTTCAACAGACAGAAATTCAGGCGCATGAAAATCATAACAACCGCAATCTTATTGGGAATTACCTTGCTGGCAGTTCCCGTGTTCAGTTACTTCTTCGGCACAGCACTCGGTGAGTCGGAGTGGAAAGCTTTGCACACTCTCATCATCATTGCAGCTATCGTTATCGCTTACTCTTTTATCGTTGGTGAACTGACAAGAAACAACAGCCAGGTTGACAAACTCTGGAGCCTCCTGCCTATAGCTTATACATGGATCGTTACCGCATACGGAGATTTTGCACCACGGCTGGTCGTGATGAGCATCCTGGTAAGCCTTTGGGGACTGAGGCTGACCATTAATTTTGCCATGAAAGGAGCCTATAGCTGGCGCTTCTGGGCCGGGGAGGAAGACTACCGCTGGCTCGTATTACGCCAAAAGCCGGAGTTTAATCCCCGCTGGAAATGGACCTTGTTCAACCTCTTCTTCATTTCGGGCTACCAGCTCGTTCTGATTCTGCTTTTCACCCTGCCGGCCATTGTCGCCCTTCAGAATATCAATACGCCAATTGGCATTTTCGATTACATAGCGGCAGCGCTGATGTTCTTTTTTATCGTTTATGAAACCATAGCCGATATCCAGCAGTGGAATTTTCAAAGCAAGAAGCATGCAATGATCAAAGCAGGAAAAGAACTTACCGGAGACTATAAAAAGGGATTTCTGGATAAAGGCCTGTGGGCATTCAGCCGCCACCCCAACTATTTTGCGGAACAATCCATTTGGGTATGTTTTTACCTTTTCAGCGTGGCCGCAGGATCACAATGGTTTAACTGGAGCATTGCCGGATGCCTTCTGCTGATAGTGCTATTCCAGGGCAGTTCAAGTTTCAGCGAAGAAATCAGTGCAGGCAAATATCCTGAATACCCCGAGTATCAGAAGAGGGTTCCGCGGTTTATTCCGACAGGGCCGGTAAAAAAGTAATTCACTATCTTGCCGACATATATAATAAAAGATTTTTTGTAATCGTTATTACAGTGAAATTCAGATATATGAAACGGACAGTAGCATTTCTTATCAGCTCAGTGTTTTTGCTTGCCATATCGCCCCGGCTCTTTTCTCAATCAGACCCCGTTAAGCAGGATTTTGGAATCACGGCAGGCGGATTTACAAACTTCCCTGCCAATAAGGATTACCTTTCAAAATATATGAGCGTGGTTTATGTTGCTCCGTATATCCAGGTCGGCAAGCATGAGTTCTCAGCAGGACTTGTTTGCCCTTTGACAACCAGTGCCTTGTATTTCAGCGATAACAGCATTTATCCATCCCTGGGGGCCATTGCAGCTTATAAATTTTACGTCTTTAATGCTTATGGCAGGGAAAACCTCTTCATTCATTATTCTTTCCAGTACCTGAGATTTAAAGCAGGGTATGACATCTCATCAGCATCGGGCATCCCTTCTGATCACTACACCGAAACCGACATGTATATCAACAACGTCATCGGTCTGGGATACAATTTATATTTTGATACTGAAGAACGGTTTGGATTGTACTATACCCTCGATTACGTGATCTCCCAGACCGGGTATAAACTCGACGGTCCTGGTTCAAATTCAGGTTCCTGGATCACCACATATTCATGGAATAATATAAGCACCCATCTGGGCCTGATTTTCAAGATTACGCCTCTGAAAAAGAAAGTAAAAAAATAAGCTTTGCAACATCTGCATAGTTTTAAAACCATGTTCTGGCGGAGGGCATTTTCAGCCCTGATCGACCTGGAATTCATTTATTGCCTTTCCTTCCTTGCTCACCTGCTGCTGATGCAGTGGATATTTTTTGACCCTTTCTTTGTATTTGCCATAACCTGGATAATTTACTATACTGTTTGTTACCGCTTTTTCAGCGGGAGGACTTTCGCAAAAGCGATCACCGGGTTACAGGTCGTGGCCCGGGATGGTGAAATCGCAAACCCACGGCAAATTGTGATGCGTGAGTTGGTGTGCAAATTTGTCCTCCTGCTTATTATCCCCTACTGCATCATCCACCGCCAGCATTTTTATGTAAAATCACAGGTGTGGGGAACATTGGCAGTGATAATCATCCTTGCTGTAATCATGCTGGTTCTGCTTTTAATTTATAAAAGACCCTGGTGGGAACAGGCATCTTCCACTGAAACAATTAAAAACTGCGATAGCCGCGGGATCATCCGCATTGCCGTATTACTGGCCATTGCAGGAGTGTTTGTGCTTACCATCGGCATTAAGATCTCTTATTGCAGCAAAGAAAAGAAATACTTCCGCACAAGAAATATACCCGGGTTTCCTGTTAATGCAGAAACCAGAGAGTATGCGGCTTTTATCAAAACACATTCGGCCGATCCTGTTGAATATGTTTTCAGGCTGTTTGAAAAATACGACCTGGTGGTGCTGGATGAAAGGATACATCCCGAAGATACCCAGTATGAGCTGATATCCAGAATAGTCGGTGATCCCAGGTTTGCCGTTAATGTTGGCAACATTTACACGGAATTGATTTCTCAATCCTACCAGGACAGCCTAACGCATTATCTGAACACTGTATTCCCGAACGAGGATACCCTGAACAAAGCCACTGCCTGGCTGGAAACCAATACCGACGGCCTCTGGCCTTTATGGGGTAATACCAACCTGTTTGATTTCCTGAAATTTGTGAATAATATCAATACGCATTCAGCCGACAGTTTAAAGATCAACTGGTATTGTACCGACATCCCCATGGACTGGGCTAAAATGAACGCATCAAAATATAAGGACCTGCCCCGAAAGGAAAAGAGGGACAAGATAATGGCCGACCGTATTACATCCATATACAGGTATAAAGAGACAAATAATGAAAAGAGGAAAAAAGGACTTGTGATCATGAACTGGATGCACGGTTATGGCCTCATCAGGGACGGGAACGGAGTAAAGACCAGCCATTACTTCAATAAGCATTATACAACGGCCATCCTCATGGATTCCCTTCCCATGAAGGTCTGCAATGTGATCATCAACCGGGCTCCTCTTGGCCTTTTCAGTACTTCTTTCGGTCCGGCACAGCATGGAAAATGGGATAAAGCCTTTGAGCTGGCGGGGAATCCCGATGCTGGTTTCGACTTTGGAAACAGCCCGTTCGGCAACGATAACTTTGATGATTTTCTATGGAATTCATCATCCGAATTAAAGTACAAAGATGTGTTTACCGGATTTATTTTTTACAAACCCCTGGAACAGCACATACAGACAGACGGCTTCCCGTATATGTTTTATAATTTTAAGGATACCCTGCTAAGGAGGTCTTCCTGTATTGGTGAATCCTATAAAGAAAACATAAGGGAGTATATGAGTAATAATGGAGGTAAAACTGAAGCCAGGATTATCCCTTATGCAATTGATTATAATCTCATTATGAACATTTGTATCCCCATCATCATTGGGCTTACCCTGCTCCTTTGTTTTCTGAATTATATTACAACCTTAAAACGGTATGAATAGTGATCCGATGAAGGTGAAGTCACTCATTGCCTGGCTCACCAGCCGGAAACCAAAAACAAAATAAAAAAAACTCATGTATTGGTTCATCCCGAAACCTGGAAATATGATTACTCATAACACAACGACAGGCTCATCTCAGCAGAAACCACACAGGTTTTTGCCGGGTATGATATCCTTAGTCCTCCTTCTTAGCACCATTTCACTCAATGCCCAGGTCGTTAAAAAAGACAGTATGACCGATATTGACGGCAATGTCTATAAAACCATAGTTATCGGCCAATACGAATGGATGGCTGAGAATCTTAAAACCTCAACATACAATAATGGGAAAAAAATTCCCCGTATCAGCGACAGCACTGCATGGCCAATTCTGGTCACCGGTGCATTTTGCTGGTACAACAATAATGAAAACTATTCCCTTTCCTACGGGGCGCTTTACAACTGGTATGCTGTGAGCACCGGCCTGCTTTGCCCCGATGGCTGGAGAGTCCCTGATGATGAAGAATGGAAGATTCTCGAAGGTTGTGCCGATACACGCTTCGGAATCGGCAATCAGGTCTGGGACAAATCTGCCGGGCGTGGACATGATGCAGGACAACGGCTCATGGCAGTTTCAGGCTGGAGTTCAGGGGGGAATGGCTCTGATGATCTCGGTTTCGCAGCTCTGCCAGGCGGCGAACGCGGAAGCAACGGCCGCTACTTCCTCAGGGGAAGAAGCGGATTCTGGTGGACCAGCACCATGTATAACGAGCAGGGAGCCTGGTTCAGGAATATGATCTATGGAGTGGAAGATATTAACCGCGGCACCCATCCCAAATGGGTGGGGTTCTCGGTGCGTTGTTTAAGAGATACATAACAGGGAATCATCGTGTGATTATCTGATTACCAAATTAACAGCAAAAAATCATGAATACGAAAAACAAAGAAACCACAGCTTCAACACAACGTAAACAACTGAGGTTATGGCCCGGTATCGTTATCATAATACTTTTATGGTCTGTAAGGTTTATTATTCCTTTTTTCATACCTGATGCAACAATATTAGGTGTCTTCGGCGGACTTGTTTTCGGTTTGCTGATCATTGTGTGGTGGGCTTTCTTCAGCAGGGCGCCAGGGTTTGACCGATGGTTTGGTGTAGTCCTTATGATCGCAGCCATTGCCGCGACATCACAGTTCCTCCACAAGTCAATGGCAACAGCGATGATGGGTTTGATGTTCTTCGTTTATGCAGTGCCTTGGCTTTGCCTTGTGTTTGTTATCTGGGCTTTAACCTGCAGCCGCCTCCCCAATATTCTCCGGCGCTTAAGCATGGCCGTTGTAATCCTTCTTGCTTCAGGTTTCTGGGTGTTACTTCGTACTGATGGGATGGACGGTCAGACCCACCAGGATTTTGCCTGGAGGTGGGCCAAAACCTCAGAGGAAATACTCCTTTCCCGGTCTAAAGAGAAATTAAAACCGGTCCCCATTGATCCGGCAGCAATGGCTAAAGAAGCTGAATGGCCAGGCTTTCGGGGGCTTCACCGCGACGCCGTCATCCATGGATTGGAGATTAAAACCGATTGGAATAATTCACCTCCGCATGAGATCTGGCGGCGAGCTGTCGGACCGGCCTGCTCCTCATTCGCAATCCGGGGTTCTTTGCTTTACACCCAGGAACAGCGTGGTGAATATGAAATGGTAACCTGCTACAGCCTGAATACCGGAGAGCCTGTTTGGCAGCATAGTGATTCGGCCCGTTTCTGGGATGCACATGCCGGAGCAGGTCCCCGTTCCACACCGGCCATCAGCAAGGGCCGTATCTATACCCTGGGCGCCACGGGAATACTTAACGTGCTTGATGCTCTTGACGGCAAAGTGGTTTGGTCCCGTAACGCAGCAAAAGACACTAAAGTGAAACTCCCGGGCTGGGGTTTCACTGGTTCGCCTCTGGTTGTCGACAGCCTGGTTTTTATTCCTATAGCAGGTGAACTCCTTGCATATGATATTGTTTCCGGGAATAAGCGCTGGTCGGGTCCTGACGGCGGGGAAAGCTACAGCTCCCCCCACCTGCTGACTATTGAAGGCATCAAACAAATCATATTCCTTAACGGATCAGGCGCGACAGGCTTCTCTCCTGCCGATGGCCAAGAGCTTTGGAGGCTCCCGATCAAAGGCAGCCAGATCGTACAACCGGCACTTGCAAATGAAAACGATATTTTTATAAGTTCAGGAGATATGCAAGGAATGCAGAGTATTGCTGTCAGCAGCAGATCGGGTAAATGGTCCGTTAAAGAACGATGGAAATCAACCGGCGTAAACCCCTACTTTAACGACTTTGTCATCCACAAAGGACATGCTTACGGATTTGCCGGTCCCAGCCTTGCCTGTATTGATATTGAAAAAGGCGCACGTAGCTGGAAAGGCGGGCATTATGGCGGACAGATCCTCCTTCTTGCCGACCAGGATCTTCTTCTGGTACTGTCAGAGAAAGGAGATCTTGCACTGGTTAATGCAAACCCTGACCAATACAAAGAAGTTGCACGTTTCCCTGCAATCAAAGGCAAGACATGGAATCACCCGGTATTGGCCGGAAATATCCTTGTTGTTCGCAACACCACTGAAATGGCGGCTTTTCGCCTACCCCTTGCTGTAAACAAAACCGGTAATAAATATTGATTGAAATGACAAGACTATACTCGGAACTGGCAAGCATTTATCATGAAATGTACCAGCATGTTTTTGACTATGATAAGGAATTTGATTTTTATGATAAAATTCTGAAAAGCAGCAACTGCAGGAAAATTCTGGAGATCGGCTGTGGCTCGGGCATGCTTGCCCGCCGACTCCTGAAAAGCGGATATGACTATCTTGGTCTGGATTTGTTTGATGAAATGCTGGACATTGCAAGGAAGGAGACAAATTCAGACAGGTTTACCCAATGTGACATGCGAAACCTAAGATTTGACGGGCAATTTGACGCTGTTCTCATAACCGGCCGTTCAATCGCTTATGTCATAGAAAACAAGGGCATCCTTGACACATTAAACGGTGTTCACAGGGCACTCAGGCCTGATGGATTGTTCATTTTTGGCGTTTTCGAAGCAAATGGGATATTTGACAACTTCAATGATTTTGAACAGACTATCGAACACGAAAATAAAAAAATCAGGAGGATAAGCAAACTATTTAAAAACCTCTCAACCGGCTGGACTTATGACTGGCATGCCAGGTATATTATTGAACTGGAAAACCAGATATCGGAATACAATGATATCACAACCCTGCGCGCATTTACAAAGGATGAGATCTTACTGTTTTTGAAGCTGACAGGCTTCCGGGTAAAGGAAATAATCATTGAAGGAAAAGCAATGACACTGATTGCAGAGCAAAGCAAATAAATCCAAAGCCCGGCCAGAATCCACTAATAAAATACTTAAATATCATGAATCCAAAGGTTGACATATTTCTAAGTAAAGCCGATAAGTGGCGGGAAGAATTCTTAAAATTGAGAATGATCGCTCTTGATAGTCAACTGACAGAGGAACTGAAATGGGGTGTTCCCTGTTACACTTTTCAGAATAGAAACCTGGTTTTAATTCATGGATTTAAAGAATACTGTGCGCTTCTGTTTTTCAAGGGTGCCTTGTTAAAGGATACCCATGGTATTCTTATCAGGCAAACTGAAAATGTGCAGGCATCCCGACAGGTCCGCTTCACCGGTATTCGGGAAATTATTGAGTTGGAGCCTATCCTGAAAGCCTTTGTTCATGAAGCCATCGAAGTTGAAAAAGCCGGTTTAAAAGTGGAATTGAAAAAGACTTCGGAATACCCCATTCCTCAAGAATTTAAAAATAAACTGGATGGACACCCTGCCTTGAAAACTGCTTTTAATGCATTGACGCCGGGACGACAAAGAGGATACATTTATTATTTTTCTCAACCCAAACAATCCAAAACCAGGGAGTCAAGAGTTGAAAAATGCGTATCGCAAATTCTCAATGGCAAGGGATTAAATGATCAGTGAAAGTTCATAAAAGCATGTAACTTTATCGCATAATAAAACCACTATGAGATCATTCCTGTCCTCGCCATAAGGGAACGGTGAACCTGAATGTAGAGCCTTTGTTTTCTTCGCTTTCGGCCCATATCGTCCCCCCGTTTTTTTCAACAAATTCTTTGCAGAGAAGCAGCCCGAGACCGCTGCTCGATTCGCCTCCCGTACCTTTCCGGCTTACATCTTCGTCAATCCTGAATAAGCGGGTGAGCCTGGACTGGTCCATTCCGATACCGGTATCGCGAACCGAAATCAAAACGGAGTCCCCTTCAGGCGAAATTTTTGAACTGATCACCACCTGGCCGCCCTCCCTGGTGAATTTTATCGCGTTCGTTACAAGGTTCCTCAGGGTGGCCCCGAGCATCTGTTTATCTGCAAAAACTTCCGGTTCGCCGGAGGTCAGGACATTCACTCCGATCTGTTTATGAACTGCCATACCTGCAGTCAGGTGAATAATGCTGTTTACAATGTCGCTGAGGAGAATCTGTTCCGGTTCAAAACCTGTCAACCCGCGTTTCATCCTGGACCAGTCAAGCAGGTTTTCAAGAAGGGTGTATAAGGCGCCGGCCGATCTGTTCATGGAAGTTGCCAGTTTCCGGATCTTTTCCAGGCTCATTTCATGCACCTCATCAGCCATCATTTCTGTAAGATTGAGGAACGAATTGAACGGGCTTCTCAGGTCATGTGCAATTATAGAGAAAAACTTGTCTTTTTCAGCATTGATCCTTACGAGTTCCTCATTCTTTAAACGTAGCTGGGACTCGCTTTCCCGGAGGGCTTTTTCAACCACAAGCCGTTCGGTAATATCTTCCTTGACTCCCACGTATTGAGTAATATTTCCGCTAATATCCTTGATGGGAGCGATTGTTGCTGATTCCCAGTAGAGATCGCCATTCTTCTTTTTGTTGTGGAACAATCCTTTCCACTCATTGCCGGCGACGATGGAGTTCCATAAGATTGCATATTCTTCAGGCCTGGTCTCTCCCGACTTTAATACTCTCGGATTCTTGCCAAGCAATTCCCTCAGTGAATATCCTGTGGTTTCGCAGGCTTTCGGGTTCGCATATTCGATATCGCCGTCAAGATCGGTGATTACGATACTTACAGGGCTTTGCTCAACTGCCTTTGAAAGTTTTATGAGTTCATTTTCAGCCTCTTTTCTCCTGGTTATATCCCTGGAAATCCCAAACGTTCCAAAGATAGTCCCGTTTTTATCCCTCAACGGTATTTTGGTTGTGCTGTACCAGTTAACTGAACCGTCGCTCCTTATGGTTCGTTCTTCCTTGTTTATCGAAAGCCCTGTGCGGATGATCTCCTTTTCATCATTATACTGTTGACGCGCAACATCCTCCATAAAGAAATCAAAGTCGGTTTTGCCGATCATTTCCGACGGGTCCTTCAACCCGAAGGAAATTGCATGCGCCATGTTATTCCTGATAAACCTGCATTCAAGATCCTTGAAATAAATATGATCAGGAACATTGTCCATCAGCGCAGCCATCAGGTAAAGCTCCCTTTCCAGGGCTTGTTCGATCAGTGAAAGGTCATCATGAACTGAAGCCGGTTTTTCAGGCCTGCCGGACTCATTGATATTCATAATAATTTGATTTTATACCTCAAAACAGGATCAACATGCAAGTTAATTCTTTATTCAGTTACTTAACATGCTTACTGAACATTTGTTGCAAGAAATTGCGAATGACAAAATTAAAAGGGGAGACGCTTTTAAGGTCGCCTCCCCTGTCAACGTTACTTAACGCTGGCTATAATAAATTGCAAGGGCAACTCCCCGTTTGAACTTAAAGCGACGAGTTTCCTGACTTCTGTTTTGGAAAAACCGCCTCCCGTCAGTGTGATCTTACCCCCGGCAATCTCACTATTCACCCTCGGGGAAGCATAAACCTTACCGTCAATAATAAGGGTTACCGGCTTATCAATGTTCCTCGCCGTTGCATGTTTGAATGTATCCCAAAGGTTTTCACTGAAGGTGATACAAAGTGCAGGATGCTTTTTATCTGAAAAATCAGCATGGGCTTCGAGGATGATCGCATGCGTGGATTTTTTATTGAAGATCGGCACAAGGCTGTCGCCCCTGCCGGCATTTTCATAAAAATTCAGCTTTCCGGGCGCCGTAAGGATTTCCCGTAATAACCGGGTATTTATGGTATCTTTTACTGTAATGATGAGGGCGGATTTCGCTTCGTTCTTTGTGATGCTGAAATCACTCAGGCTCATGCATGTCAGCCTTGCTGAAATTACTTCTGCTGATTCTCCCAGCAGCTTTGAAGAGGTATCTTTTCCCTGGCTTTGCAGGGTAATTACTCTTATTTTCGGGGCAGGTGCCTGTGTGAAAGCTGAATGCATAAAAAGGAGTATGATCACTCCTGCCAATATATTTCTAAATGTTTTCATGGTATAAAAGTTAACAATATAAAAAATGAATAAGCATGCAGGTGAACTGCATATGAACAACAAAAACCGGATAAGAATTATGCAAGAGGGATGACATCTTCACTCCTGTTCCCGGGAGGAATTTTCTTATGGAATGAGATGCATTGTAAAGGTTGGATACTATGAAAAGTATGGAAATACAAGGCCAGCCGGCAGGAAAACAGGCTTTCAATGCTAAACTCCCTCCCAGACAGGCCACCAGGGATGCTGAATGCACCAGAATGCTGGCTTTTGAATAAAAACTGAAGGCCGGGGATAACAGGAGGGGTAATACTAACTGCACCGAGATAATAGGAATCTGATGTTGAAATGACAGATGATGAAAGGGAATAATCGGGAGGAGTATGCTCCTTTTCACGGTGCAACCATGAATTGAAGCACACCACAAAGATCACCAGGAAGATGATCAGTGAAATATTTTTATCCTTTCCCGTCATTTGAGAACAAATATACGAAAATCAACCTGGTTGTCAAGGTATGGCAATAATTAATGCCCGGCCTCCTCCCCTCCCTCATCCGCAGTCATTTCCTGGTTTTATTCAATCGTACGTTTACTAACTTTGCATCTCTTAAAACACTGCAACAAATGGAAATGATTCTGAAGGATAGTGCTTCAATAATGGGGATAGCAATCCATAAGGTGGGGAATAAATTAAACGAGGGGCTTCATTTGTCGAAATCGTTGTTTAAAACAGATGAGGAACTGGAAGGTTTATTCCTGGATTACTTTTTAACTCCTTTTAAGAACCATGAATATTTTAACCTGTACCACGATAGCGAGCTGGGCCTGAATGAGGTTTTTACATACGCCAGCCGGATCTTCGATGATCCCGGCTCTCTTTATATAAACTCAGTTTCCCTGGCAAAACATCTTTATGAAAAAAGCACTCATCCGAAGATTAAAGGAGGTGAGTTTTACACGGTCTTTTTCAGGGATTGCTCCCTGGATGGGGAAAGAATGGATGCAGTCGGGCTGTTCAAATCTGAAAATAAAGACACCTACCTTAAAGTATTTCCTCGTGGCGATGGTTTCGGGATCGAAAGCGAACAGGGGATAAACATCAATAAACTTGATAAGGGATGCCTGGTATTCAACAAAGAAAGGGAAAAGGGCTATATCGTTTCAGTGATTGATAACACCAATAAGGGAGCTGAGGCACAGTACTGGATTGACGACTTTCTGCATGTAAGGCAGCGAAAAGATGAGTATTACAATACCCGGAATGTACTTTCGTTATGCAAGAACTTCGTCACAGAAGAACTTCCCCGGCAGTTTGATGTTTCCAAAGCCGACCAGTTGGACCTGCTCAATAAATCGGTGAAATTTTTCAAAGAGAACGAGAGCTTCGACATGAAGGAATTTTCAAATGAAGTGATAGCAAACCCTGAGGTTATCGAATCATTCAAACGTTTCAAAGACTCATACCAGCGTGACCAGGATATAGATATTGCCGAGAATTTTGATATTTCCGAAAGTGCAGTTAAAAAGCAGGCCAGGGTCTTTAAAAGCGTAATCAAACTCGATAAGAACTTCCATATCTATATTCATGGCAACCGCGATCTGATCGAGCAGGGCTCAGATGAAAAAGGGAAATATTACAAAGTGTATTATAAAGTTGAGGATTAAATAATGAACGCAGCCGGTAAACCGGACCTGCCCCTTATTTCCTTCAGTTCCCGCAAGGAACTGTCATCATGGCTTGAAAACAACCATAGTCTTGAAACCGGCATCTGGATTAAATTCTACAAAAAGAACTCCGGGGTTCCAACGGTTACATATCATGAAGCATTGCTTGAAGCTTTATGCTACGGCTGGATCGACGGGCAACTGAAAAAATTTGACGAAGCTGCCTACATTCAGAAATTCACGCCAAGACGTCCCAAAAGCGGCTGGTCTAAACGGAATATCGGGTTAGTGGCTCAATTGCAGGAGGAAGGGAAAATGAAACCTTCAGGATTAAAACAAGTTGAATCTGCAATGGCTGACGGCCGATGGGAATTTGCATACGATTCTCCAAGCAGAATGACAGTCCCTGCCGATTTTATCAAAAGACTATCGAAGGATAAAAAGGGCCTTCGATTTTTTAAAACCCTCGGCAAAGCAAATCTTTACTCAATTGCATACCGCCTTCAAACTGCCAAAACCCCCGAGTTAAGGGAGAAACGATTGACATTAATGCTGGGGATGATGTCAAGGGAAGAGAAATTCCATTGATCCGATGAAAGCCATCTTTAAATCACTCAGCTCACGCAATTACCGGATCTATTTTACCGGGCAGGGCATCTCGCTGATTGGCACCTGGATGCAGAATATTGCCATGAGCTGGCTCGTTTACAGGCTCACAGGTTCAGTATTTCTTTTAGGGCTTATCGGTTTTACAAGCCAGATCCCCACCTTCATACTTACTCCGTTTTCAGGCGTGCTTACCGACAGGTTCAACCGACTGAAGATCATGACGGTGACCCAGGTGCTTTTTATGCTGCAGGCGTTGACTTTAACGATCCTGGTATTGTTTAACCTGGTTGAAGTATGGCATATCATCGCATTGAGCATTATCTTCGGGATCATCACGGCTTTCGATGCGCCGGCCCGCCAATCGCTGGTAATCGACCTGATCGATGACCCACAGGATCTGGGTAATGCAATCGCACTGAATTCAGCCATCTTCAACGGCGCCCGTTTAGTGGGTCCGGCTATCGCAGGGATTGCCATCGCTATGGTTGGTGAAGGGATATGCTTCCTGTTGAATACCCTCAGTTTTGCCGCTGTGATTATTGCTTTGCTGCAGATAAAAATTCCAAAAAAACAGACACCAGGTCATCCTGCTAATTTCAGGGAGAGCTTCCGAGAGGGATTCAATTATACCTTTCGCTCGATGCCCATTCGCACATTGATCATCATGCTTGGTTTTCTGAGCCTGGCCGTGTTCCCGTTTATCATTTTACTTCCTGCATATGCGAAAGACACTTTGAAGGGAGGCCCTGACACCCTGGGTTACCTGATGTCGGCCCTGGGAGCAGGCGCACTCACTGCCGCCTTTTATATGGCCTCACGTAAATCGGTACTCGGATTAGGAAAAATCATATTCATGAGTATTGTCATACTGGGAATATCGATAACCCTTGCAGCTTTCTCAGGAAAAATATATTTGTCACTTATTGCACTGTTTGTCGGCGGATGTTCGATGATCCTTTCGCTGGCATCCATGAATACAATGTTACAGACCATCGCTGAGGAAAGCATGAGAGGCCGTGTGATGAGCTTTTATGCCATGGCGCTGATGGGGACCGCCCCATTAGGGAACCTGCTCTCAGGTGCCGTTGCAAGTGTGATCGGCATTCCTTATACATTTCTGATCTCCGGGATTTTTACCTTATTTTCAGCCATTTGGTTTGGGCTGAACCTCAAATCCCTGAGGAAATACCTGCGACCAATTTATGCAAATAAGGGAATACTGCCCGGGATTCCCAATAAGGATAACAGATAAAGCGGTTTTGCCCGATAGGTTTAATTCCTTGGAAATGCACCAGCCTTGAACAGAGGATCAAAAATGGAATTGTTGACCCATTCAAGGGCAATGAAAAAGAAAAATGTCACTATTGCAGCTGTCAGAAGTTTCGGGATAATCTTATAACCCGGCCTGGTCCTTATAAACCATAAAGCAGTTAAAAAGGTGAATATTGTGAGAAAGAAAACATCCAGCGAATGTCCTGAATAACTAAACCCCAGGGCGGCCTGTGCCTCCTGGAATTCATGTCCGCCATGCCCCCTCCCATTGATAAAAAATAACGCGCAATACATTCCCGATACGGCGGCAGCTCCTGCGTACAGGGCCGAATTGTATTTGAAATCAGTAAACAGGAAAATAATCAATACGACCATGATGTACAAAACTGTTCCAATGTAACCACCAAGCGAGATCCACTGGTTTTGTTCCACCGTTACAGGATGAAGTATGTATTCCATCGCCGGGGTAGGAACCGCCGGATAGCCATGCAGCCATGCCGGTATGCAATGCCCGGTCTCGTGTATGAAAACCGCAGCCATCGCACTTAAAAAATATACCGCCCAGTTTTTGATTTCCTCCTTACGATCGCTGCTCATCATTTTTTTTAACAATTTCCATTCACTTTTGTGCCTTTTTCTTTTTGGGTTTAGGCTCGGGAAGTTCCCTGGCTGTGATCCTGATCAGCTCACAAAGCCATTCCCGGTCCTCAAGCTTATCTTCTATGAGAAAACTCATTTTAGCTCCGGGGTAAGCAGGTGCTTCAACAGGATTTCCGATGAACGCCCTTCCTCCTTCAGTAGGCTTGACGAAAAATTTATTATCGGCAGCCAGAGCAACGACTTTGCTATCAAGATATACGGCGTACTCGCCAAACATCAGTTTGCTGCTTACCTCACCTGCGCTTTCAAGCTGGTCGGTGATGAATTCAATGAAATTTTTATTTGTGGCCATGGCAATCTTCACTTTCAAGGGTTGAAAAAAGGATTGAATCCAAAATTACTGCATTTAATAAAATAAACCGTATTATTCGGGGTCAACCTCATTCCTGACTTCACCTGCATGCATCAACAAATAGACCCAGGGCGTGTAATCCGATTCAGTGTTTTGCTATATTTACATCAAATAATACATTTATCTCTATGAAAAATGCCGCCCTTTTAAGATATGCGTTCAAGCGATTACTGCTTTTCCCTTGCCTCCTTATTTTTTCCATTCAGTCCTTTCCTCAGGAAAAAGCCCGCAGCGGAACCTTCAATTTCGGATTCGAAAAAGTGCTGAAAAACAAACCTCTGAAATGGGACAGCATGGGGAGTTCAGCATACCGGCTGTACCTGGATTCAACAGTGATCCACAACGGCAGGTACTCGGTTGTCATTGAATATAACGGGGATGATCCTCAATTCGGGGCATGGTCATATACTATTCCTGCAAGCTACCCGGGGAAGATGATCACCCTCAGCGGATTCATCAGGACCGAAAATGTGAGGGACGGTTATGCCGGGCTTTGGATGCGCATCGATCCCTCAATTGCTTTCGATAATATGGGTAGCAGGGGAATCACCGGGACAACCGAATGGACGAAATATGAGGTAAGCCTGGAAATGAATCCCGGTAAGACCAGGCAGATCGTTGTGGGCGGACTGCTGGTTGGTAAAGGCAAATTATGGATGGATGATCTGCAAGTCAGCATTGATGGTAAGGATATAAGTGAACTGGAACCTGTTCCCGCCAGGATCTTTCCTGCTGAAAAGGACACTGTATTCGACAAAAGTTCCGGCATTGTTTCAATACAGCTTACGCCTTTGAAGACCGAAAACCTGAGGGTTCTTGGAATGGTGTGGGGATTTCTGAAGTATTACCATCCTTCAGTCGCTGCAGGTACTTATAACTGGGATTATGAAATGTTCAGAATACTGCCGGACATCCTGGCTGCAGGGAACACTGAAAAAAGGGATAAGATACTCCTTGAATGGATCAATAAACTTGGCGAGGTCAGCGGGGGAAGCAAGGATACTGCAAACCCCGGTGAAATTAAACTAAATCCTGACCTTGGCTGGATCGTAAGTTCAGGCTTGACTCCTGAGCTTACTTCAGCCCTTGAGAAGGTACGCAAGGCAGGCAGGTCCGGCGAAAATTACTATATAGGGCTTAATGAGTTTGTACTGAATCCCGAATTTACAAATGAGAAAAATTATGCCTTGATGAGCTATCCTGATGCAGGCTTCAGAATATTGGCCTTATTCCGATACTGGAACATCATTCAATACTTCTTTCCTTATAAGTATCTTATTGGGGAAGACTGGAAACCGGTGCTTGCCGAATTCATACCCAGGTTCGTTAATGCAAACAATGAGCTGGAATATAAGCTTGCAGCCCTGGAGCTTATTGCAAGGGTACACGATACACATGCCAATATATGGAGCCAGGAAGCCGTGCTGGCTTCTTACCGTGGAAAGAATTTCTCAATCGCCCAGCTTACGTTTACTGAAGGTAAACCGGTTGTCACAGGCTTTTATAATGCAAAAAACGGTGATCATTGCTTACTTCAGCCTGGAGATGTCATCACTGAAATAGGCGGTAAGAGTGTTGAAAGCATTGTGCAGTCAAGGCTGAAATACACACCAGCTTCAAACTATCCCACCCGGTTAAGGGAAATAGCAAGAAACCTCTTACGCACAAACGATACAGTGATCGCTGTCAGGTATATAAGGAAAGGGATTACTACTTCAGTTACATTGCGTGCATATCCCTTTGAAAAAATTGATTTTATTTCCTTCTACCATCCAAAAGACAGCTGTTTCAGGATGCTGGCTCCTGATATCTCCTATTTCAACCCAGGAACTGTTAAAGGTGCTTACCTGCCGGAGCTGTGGAAACAAATCAAAGAAACCAAAGGACTTATTATAGACCTGAGGTGTTATCCTTCTGATTTCATCGTGTTCAGCTTCGGACAATACCTGGTACCTGAAAGCACAGGATTTGTCAGGTTTTCATCTGGAAGTATTGTCCAACCCGGGCTTTTTACGATGGGACAGCTGCTCAAAGTGGGGATAGTCAATCCTGACTATTACAAGGGGAAGGTCATAATTCTTGTGAATGAGGTCACTCAAAGCCAGGCTGAGTATACAGCAATGGCATTCAGAGTAGCCCCAAGGGCTACGGTGATCGGTTCCACTACAGCAGGAGCCGATGGAAATGTTTCAGAATTCCGTTTGCCGGGCGGTATCAGTACCATGATAAGCGGGATAGGCGTTTACTATCCCGATGGCAGGGAAACCCAGAGGGTTGGCATAATACCGGATATTGAAGTCAAACCCACTATCGAAGGTATTATCTCACATAAAGATGAATTGCTGCTGAAAGCGATTGATGTCATCGGGTCGCCCTGATATTCAATGTAACGGGAAGAAGGTTTATTTCAATCGGCTCCCTCATCCGCAGTCATAAAAAAAATCAGCTGATTTCCTGTTCTCTCAGGCGCTTCAGCCGTTTATGACGCTTAAACACTGTAGTGTATGCCAGTCCTGAGACAATGATCACAAGGCTTAAGCCGAACCAGGCCCATCCGGGAAGGTGCATCAATGAAGTCCTTTTGACAATGCTCAGTAAAACCGACAGGCTCATCAGCGAAGCCCAAACGATGGTCATCTGCCTGCAGCCATGAACGAAATGGGGTTCATTCCATTTCTCCTCCGGGAGGCCTTTTCGGGCATACTGCAGAACGAAAGGCTTGCCCAGGGCCAGTGTCAGCCACATCACGAAGGCTAGTGCCGAGTTGGACAGGAGGTCCATGTACATGGCCACCCACATCACATGCAACAGGTTGATGCTGACAGCACAAAAGCAGAAGAAAACAAGGGTTCCCCAGGTAAGTATGAATCCCTGTTTCAGCTCTCTGTAACCAAACAGAATGGATGCCGCAAGGCTTATTATAATAGCTCTTTCAAGGCTTCCAAGGGTGTTGCCTGAAAGGAACAGGAACAGCAGCCAGGGTAAGAACCCAAGTATTAAACCGCCGAGTTCTTTCAGATCCGGGATTATGCTTTCGGGGGATTTCATGTTGTTGTAATGTTCAGTAAACTCATTAAGCCATTTTCAATTAGTAACAGCCGGGAAAAATTACAAATCCTGTTTCGCATTGGGATACACAGCCTTTATGCATTTTTGAAAAACTCCAATCACTTCATAACTGTCATCTTCCTGGTTTCCGTATACCCGCCGGCTGTCAGTCTTATGCAATACATACCGGCCGGAAAAAGCGAAGAGTTCCAGCTCGCGGTGTGGGCTCCTGAACTTTGGGCAGCGTTCAGAAGCACTTCTACTTCGATACCATGGGAATCGAAAATGCTCAGCCTCACGAATGAAGCAGCCGGCAAATTATAAGGGATAACGGTAGAAAGGCTGAATGGATTAGGATAATTTTGTCCCAGATGCTCAGTCCTGCCGGTAGCTGAACCTGCATTGTGTATCCCGACGGTAGTACCTCCCGACTCTTTATACCGTTTATAAAATTCCTGGTAGTAAAGGTTATTTACCCTTGCATCGAAGACGATCAGCGAATTTTCATCATTTTTCAGAGATGCATCAGGCTCCCAGTTAAACGACCCGGTTACGGTAATTTTATTGCCCGCTGACGGGCCTGCATCGACAATAAAGTATTTATGATGCAGAAGGCCGGTTATAGTGTCGATAAAGACATCAGCTGCCGGGTTCCACGCATCCGGGACCGAAGCGCCTTTCATTCTCGGGTACGCACAGCCTGCATCAACAGAATTTGACGAATCGAAAACACCGCTGATTTCCATTCCATGCTGAAAAATTGAATGAAGTGTATCTTCAAAATCATGAAGTGTAAATTTAAACATGCAGAAATACAGGCTCTTTGTCGTTTCGGAGCTGATGAGGTTGCATACATATCTTGTAACACTGTCGGAAGGAGAAAACCAGGCTTCCATCCGCACTCCGGCCACATTGAATATATGGGGCACATTGTTTACTTTGATCGCACCGAACCTTGCTCTTGATTTAATCGGGATGTCTTTATGGGAACCCCACATTTCTTCAAATTCCCTGGTGTAAGCTGCACAAAGCGACTCATCCTGTACTACAATCACATTGTTCCTGTCCTGGTGCAGCTGGGCATGTGAAACATTGGCGGAGCCCGTCCAGAGATATTTAATTCCGGCATCGCTGTTATTCCTGTAATCAAAGATCCAGAACTTGTTATGCATTGAGTGGGTGGTATCGTAGTTTCGCTTCAGGACCGGGATCCCATTTGCAACCAGTGATTCGACCAGAGGCGAATCAGGGGTATTATTCGTATAAATGAACCTGATCTTCACTCCGTTGTTTTTCGCGTGGATGAGCGCATTTAAAACAGCAGTGTAATAGGTAAATTCCCATAATGTGATATCGATGCTGTATTTTGCACTGTCAATCCGGTCAATAAGGAAGGCGGAAAAATCTATATTGCCATTTGCCTTTTCCCCTGTACTTACCGTAGTGTCAACGGAATGGTTAAAATAAACCACTGTTTTTCCTGTAGATGCAGACTGGGTGATGAAATATCCCGAGTCGGCTGCGGCTCCGCCGGCATTTCGTGAAATAACCCTGTACTTGTATATTGTTGCGGGTTGAAGGTTGCTGATTGGTACAATGTGACTGCTGACTGCGGTTGAAAAGTACAATGAATCGGCGAAGACCAACGGCTGGTAATTGGAATCTGATACCATCCACAGGATCTTGGAATCAGCCGGTGAATCGGTGGTCCAATAAACGCTTACACCGCTTTGCGAGATATTCCCGTAAGTTAATCCGGAGATCAGGGGGAGGTTGCCGGTCCCCTGCAAATCCCGTGCTCTACATTGCTCATCCAGCCAAAGGCTTTGGAAAATGAGTAAAATGATAAAAATGTAAATACTGGTTTTCATAAATGCAATACTTGAATATTATACATATCCATTGTTTTCTCTTTCTCAGGCATAAATGTAAAAATAATAAACCAGAATGAAGATAATTACCATATCAAGCGCATAAAGAGCTTTCTAATTTCAATATTTTGCAGATATTTGTATTGAAAATCAGGAAATATCGCTGGAAGCAGCAAGAAACCCCTAACCCCTGTAAAGAATTATTGCATTAATGCTAAGTAAAATCATCAAATTCCGGGACAGCTACATCCAATACTACCAGGATCACTTTTCTTCCCTGAAATCCAATGAAGAAGACGGATTGCCATATCTCAGGGATAAGCTGTTCATTTCAATTCTGCTTATAAGTTTTCCCATTCTTGTGCTGGTGGCTGTACCCAGCATATTTGTTTCCATACAAACACATCAAACAATTATTGCGATTTTCGACACTCTTGCCTTTTTGGTCGTTATTTTCATTTTTTTTAACAGGAGAATCAGGATCAAGGCGAAAAAAATTACCTTCTCTGCCACTTTTTACATTTTGTCGGTCATACTCATCAATTATTTCGGGATAAAAGGACCGAGTATAATCATTCTACTTTGCATTTCAGTGCTGATCACTCTCTATCAAAGTAAAAGGGCAGGATTGATCTCCGTTACCCTTAATGCAAT
This sequence comes from uncultured Bacteroidales bacterium, assembly GCA_903837605.1. Lineage (GTDB taxonomy): Bacteria > Bacteroidota > Bacteroidia > Bacteroidales > FEN-979 > CAIRDP01. Next base: position 27,217 of record CAILVF010000038.1, read on the forward strand.
CATATTCCTGTTATTGATGGCGATTTTACCGGTAAATTCAAACCATCTGACATTTTTCAGGGAATTTGCCCTGATATCCTGGTTAACTGTAGGGATCAATTTAATCGCCTTTAATGCCCTTGTAGTCCTGTCGGTTGCATCACTTGTTGATCAGTTGAACGAGTCATTTATTAAAGAAAGAACCTTGCAGGCCCTGTTAAAGAAGGAAAGTCAGGAACTATTAAGAGCAAAGCACAAGGCTGAAGAGAGTGACCGGCTTAAATCGGCCTTTATTGCCAATATGAGCCATGAGATACGCACTCCCATGAATGGCATTCTCGGCTTCTCATCCTTATTGGGTGAACCCGGCCTTACAGGTGAGAACCAGGCAGAGTATATCAAAGTAATTCAGAGAAGTGGTTCACGCATGCTGAATATCCTGAATGAGATTGTGGATATTTCCAGGATTGAATCAGGGCTGATGGAAGTAAATCAGCAGGAGACGAATATTAACGAGCAGATAGAATATATTTATACCCTTTTAAAACCGGAGGCTGTAAGCAAAAGATTAAGTTTATCCTATACAACAACCCTGACTGATAATCTGGCCGTTATTAAAACGGATGGAGAAAAACTGTACGCAATTCTCTCCAATCTTGTAAAAAATGCGATTAAATATACCGATAAAGGTTCAGTGGAATTTGGGTATGATCTAAGCACGGCTGTGTTGACCGGCCCGGAGACCAGGCCTGCCGAGCTGCATTTTTTTGTCAAAGATACAGGTATAGGGATCCCTGCCTCCCGCCATGAAGCCATATTCGAACGGTTTTTCCAGGCCGATGTAGCCGATGTTCAGGCCCGGCAGGGAGCCGGACTGGGCTTAGCCATTGCAAAATCCTATGCGAAAATGCTTGGGGGCAAATTATGGGTGGAAAGCGAACTGGGAAAAGGTTCTGCATTTTATTTTACCCTTCCTTACCTGGATGAATTGCATGAAATGAACAAAAAACAGATTAATTAATAAATTACAAATTTTACCAGATGAAAAAACAACTTGTATTTCTGATGATTACTCTTATGGCGATGATCCTTGCCGTATCGTGTAACAACAACAAACAAAAGAGTTCCGAAACCAGGGTTGCTGCTTTTGACATTTCGGGCATCGATTCAACTCAAAAGCCCTGCAGTGATTTCGATAGTTTTGCCAACGGCAACTGGAAAAAGCATAACCCAATCCCTTCGACCGAAGGCGCCTGGGGATCTTTTGAAGTGCTGGATAAAGAGAACCGTGAAATAAAGATCAAGGGCATTATTGCCGAACTTCTGAAACAGGAGAACCCTGTTAAAGGAAGCGAAGCCCAGCTAATTACCGGTTATTACCGCTCCTACCTTGACACACTCACTATCTCCAAACGAGGCATTACTCCTATCGTCCCCTTATCGGATAAGATCCTGGCGGCAAAAAGCAATGCCGAACTGATCGCTCTTGCCGGGGAACTGGCTATTGTAAATATTTCAGGCCCGTTTGATGTATACGTTAGTGCGGATGACCGCAATAGTAAAATGAATGCGATATTTATGGGTCAGGACGGCTTGTCGATGGGTGACCGTAATTACTATGAGAACAAGGATTCTTCTATGGTTAAGATCAGGGCTGAATTTGTAAAGCATGTGGATAAGATGTTCTCGATGGCATCCTGGGATGTGAAGGCCCCGGGGCAAACCATTCTCGATTTCGAAACAAAGCTTGCCCTTATCCAGCTTAAAAATTTCGAAATGCGCGATCCTGTAAAGATCTATAATAAGATCCCGTTTACAGAACTTCAGAAGCTTGCACCCTCAGTTAATTGGGCTGATTATTATAAAAACTTTGGTTTGCATGCCGATACTGTAATTGTTCAGGATAAGAACTACCTCAAAAACCTTGGCCTGCTCATCAAGTCAACCCCTGTTGGCATGCTTCAAACTTACTTCCGCTGGAAACTTCTTTCAGCCTATGCCAATCTGCTTCCCACACAATTCAATAAAGAATCGTTTCATTTCTTCAGTACGGTCATGTATGGCGTAAAAGCTCAGCGTCCCCGGGAAGAACGTGCTATCATGAGTGTTAACAGGAGGTTGGGGATGCCTCTCGGCAAACTTTATGTAGCAAAATATTTCCCTGAATCTTCCAAGAAAAAGGTTTCCGGGATGATAGAAAATGTGCGTGCCGTGTATAGTGAACGAATCGACAAACTTACATGGATGAGCGCCCCCACAAAGGAAAAAGCAAAAAAGAAGCTGGCTGCCTTTACATGGAAAATCGGGTACCCTGATACATGGAAAGATTATTCCAGCATCGATATCCAACCCGATAAATTACTCGAAAACAGTATGAGTATTGCATTGTGGGAACATAATGACATGGTTAAAAAAGCCGGGAAACCGGTCGACAAACAGGAATGGGGAATGTCGCCTCAAACGATCAACGCATATAACAACCCGACCAACAATGAAATCGTTTTCCCTGCAGCTATCCTTCAGCCTCCGTTCTTTAATCCTGATGCCGACGATGCCATCAATTACGGGGCTATCATAGCCGTAATAGGACATGAAATGACGCATGGCTTCGACGACCAGGGTGCACAATATGACGGCAACGGGAATTTAAGTAACTGGTGGACCCCTGAAGATTCAAAGAATTTTATCGCGCTGGGTAAAAAACTGGAAGTGTATTTCAGTTCCATCGAGGTGACCAAAGGGTTTAAAATTGACGGCAAACTCACCCTGGGCGAGAATATCGCCGACCTTGGGGGATTAACTCTCGGCTATTATGCCCTTGAAAAATCCCTTGAAGGCAAACAAAAACCTGAGAAGATCGACGGATTTACATACCAGCAGAGGTTTTTCCTTGGCTGGGCGCAGGTCTGGAGGGAGAACATGACCAACGAGAGCCTTATAAACCAGGTTCAGACCAACGAACATTCCCCTGCACGCTGGAGGATTAATGCTACGCTTCCTCTGATGAAGGAATTTTCCGATGCGTTCGGATGCAAAGGGGCTACTTCTGATTCACTGAGGATAGTGATCTGGTAGAAACATATATATATTTAAAATTTAACTGATAATAACCTGACAACATTAGTATTATGAAAATAATTCGCGTTAGCCTGTTTCTGATCTCTTTGCTTCTTTTAAGACTGGCGGGCTTTTCACAGATCAGCCAGGGGGGCCTCCCTTTAAGTTTTCAGAATCCGCAAGGACTTTCAGTCACCGTGCCGCTTGAAACCATGCAGGCTGTTGATGTCAACCGCCTGGTAAGTGAAGACTCCCTGAACGATATCCATAAGGATGTTCCCTGGAGATTTGGAGAGAATATTGCCGTGGACCTTGGTTTGAATAACTCCGGCCATTGGGATGTCTTGTCAAACGGAGACAGGATCTGGCGTCTTGGCATAGCCTGCCCGGGAGCTTTCTCCATCAACCTGACATTTGATCAGTATGTTTTGCCATCCGGGGCAACGCTTTTTGTATACAACACCGACAGATCAGCGGTTATTGGGGCATTTACCGATTATAACAACAGGGATGACAGTGTTTTTGCAACAACCTTGTTGCCCGGGGACCAGATCACCATTGAGTATTTTGAACCAGCCTCAACTTCGTTTCACGGATTGCTTCATCTGAACAGGGTCACTCATGGTTACAGGGACGGCTTCAGTTATATCAAATCCTTCGGGCAGTCGGGTTCATGCAACAACAATGTGAAATGTCCGGAGGCAGATACCTGGCAAAATCAGGTAAGATCGGCCTGTATGCTTGTTACCGGCGGAAGTGGATTTTGTTCGGGTGCCCTTGTGAATAATACCAGCCAGGATGGCGTCCCATATATCCTTACTGCCAACCATTGTTACAGCAGCCCGGCAAGCTGGGTTTTCTGGTTCAACTGGCAGAGCCCTACCTGCCCAAACCCTTCGACTTCTCCTCCGTATAATTCAATTTCAGGGGCCACCCTGAAAGCAAAGAATGCAGCTTCTGACTTTTGCCTTGTCCAGATGAGTTCTGTTCCTCCGGCCAATTACAGTGTTTACTATGCAGGCTGGAACAGGGTAGATTCTGCTGCAGCATATGGAGCAGGGATACATCATCCTTCGGGCGACATTAAGAAAATATCATATTCAACCCAGGCGTTTGTTTCAAGCTCATGGAGCGGGACTCCTGCCGATTCGCATTGGCAGGTATTCTGGAGTGACGGTATAACCGAAGGAGGTTCCTCCGGCTCTCCGATGTTTGACCAATATCACCATATCATAGGCCAGCTTCATGGCGGTCCTTCGTCCTGCACTTCCTCTCAGAAATGGGATTTCTATGGAAAATTTGCCATGTCATGGGAATATGGATCAACAGCTTCCACCAGGTTGAAAGAGTGGCTGGATCCGACCAATATTGCGGGGGATACGCTTGGCGGTTTTGACCCGAACGTTGTGCCGATAGTGCATACCCTTGCTGCCACCGATGTATCTGTAAGCTCGGCAACCCTGAACGGAACTGTAAACCCCATGGGCCTGGTTACTTCGTACCATTTTGACTGGGGGACTACAAATGCATTTGGAAATTCAACACCTACCCTGCCGGTTGGATCAGGATCAACGCCGGTACCTGTAAACGAAGCCCTGGCAGGCCTTTCCTCCGGCACCCAGTATTTCTTCCGCGCAGTTGGCACAACGACCACGGGCACCTATATCGGCGACACCATACATTTTACAACATCCCTGCCCACGCTTACGGTTACACCACCCGACCGGAATGTGAGCTCAGCCCCGGGCAAAACAGAATTTTACGTCAGCTCGAATATCTCCTGGACTGTTACCTGCGACGCATCCTGGTGTGATGTAACTTTATCAGGCTCCAACAACGATACCATATTTGCAAACTTTACCGAAAACCTGGCCATAATTTCAAGAATCGCCCATATCACTGTTACCGGGACCGGGGTAACAGCACGTGTAGTTACAGTTACCCAGGAGGGAGCTCCCGTGATCCTTAACGTTGACCCTCCCACAAGGAATGTCGGGAGCCCGTCAGGGAATACGACTTTCCTGGTAACATCAAATACAAACTGGACGGTTTCAGGCAATGCCGGCTGGATCACAGTTACCCCGTCAGGCAGCGGGAATGACACTATCCATGTTACTTTTACTGAGAATACAGTAATAACAGGCAGAACCGCAACCATCACTGTTTCTGCTGCAAGCATCGGTTCTGTTGAGGTGACTGTGGTACAAGCGGGTGCAACACCTGTGCTTGACATAAGCCCGGCCAGTCAAAATGTTACTTATGTACAGGGAAGTACTGATTTCACTGTAACATCAAATACTGACTGGACTGTAACAAGCGATGTTGCCTGGTGCACTGTCACCTCAGGTGGCAGCGGCAACGGGACCATTGTTGCAAACTACCTTGAAAATACAGCAACCCTGGCCCGTTCAGCCACCATTTCGGTGTCTGCAGCCAGCCTGCCGGTTCATACCGTAACGGTTATACAGGCGAAATCATCCGCCGGCATTGGCGAACAGGATGACAATGATCTGAAGATAATACCAAATCCCACAAAAGGCAGGTTCATTATTGTTCCTGCAGCCGGCTATCTCAGCGACATTGAAGTACAGGTCGCGGATATGGACGGCAGGCTTATCCTGAAGAGAATTTTCAGCGGGGAAAAGGAGTATGAAGTTGATCTCACTTCGGCATCAGCAGGAACTTACCAGGTTATAATTCGTTTTAAGGATAAACTGGTAGTGAGGAAGCTGGTTATTAATAAATAGGATGAAATACAAGCTGTTCTGGGGGCTGTTTTTCATTGCAGTAATTTCTTCCTGCTCAAACAGCGGGGACGGGAAATCCAAATCCCCTGCGACCCTGACAATTTCAAGGGACCAGCTGCTCAACAAGATCAAGGGCGGCTGGGCCGGACAAACTATCGGGGTATGTTACGGAGGGCCTTCGGAGTTCAAGTTTAACAGCCTGATCCAGGACTATTTCCCCATAGTGTTCGACAGCAGCATCGTTAATAAGTATTATAATAACGATGACATCTATATGGACCTCACTTTTGTTGGTGTGATCGACCGCCTCGGGCCCGACGCTCCCGCTGATTCGTTTGCCATGGCTTTCGCCCATGCCGGATATGGGCTATGGCACGCCAACCAGGCCGGACGATACAATATACTGAATGGCCTGATGCCTCCTGAATCGGGGTACTGGAAAAATAACCCGCATGCCGATGATATCGATTACCAGATCGAATCGGATTTTGCCGGATTAATGTCTCCCGGGATGCCTAACTATGCATCGGAGATCTCCGACAAAATCGGCCATATCATGAATTACGGGGACGGATGGTATGGAGGAGTGTTTGTAGGAGCCATGTATTCCATGGCTTTCATTTCAGACGATATGGAATCTGTTGTTACAGAAGCCTTGAAAACTATCCCTGCCAAGAGTGATTTCAGAAAATGTATCCAAACAGTGATTGACTGCTACAAAAAAAACCCGGGGGACTGGAAAGCAGCCTGGTATGAAGTTGAAAAACGATGGACTGAAGATAAGGGCTGTCCCGATGGAGTCTTCTCAGGATTGGATATCGATGCCAAGCTCAATGCATCTTATATCGTCACGGGGCTTCTTTTCGGACATGGAGATTATGAAAGGACTATTGACATTGCCACACGCTGCGGACAGGATTCTGACTGTAATCCTGCCAATGCAGGGGGAATACTGGGAACAATGATCGGATACGATAAAATCCCGTCGAAATTCATTGAGCCTTTGAAATATATCGAAAACAAAAAGCAGATCTTCACGCCTTATTCCCTGAATGAGGTATATCAAACCACACTGAAACACTGCCTGCAGTCTGTTGAAAGGAACGGAGGCAGTATAAACGGGAACGAAATAAGTATTGCTGTACAGGTTCCCAAAGCCGTGAAGTTTGAGAAGAGTTTTGAAGGGATCAAACCCGTCGCTATGATAGGTACCCAATGGGACAGTTACAGGCTTAGCATCAAACAAAATTGCTATGAACTCAGTTTTAATGGTTGCGGGATAGCAATACGGGGTGAAGCGAAAACCGATGTAACCAGCCTTAAAGGTTATACCGCAAAGATCGGGATCAGCATCGACGGGAGACCTTCAGATACCGCCATTATGCCATCCGCATTCCATGACCGTAAAACAGATATCTACTGGAACTACGATCTTAAGCCCGGTAAACATGAAATTTCACTGCGGATCATCAATCCCTTAGAAGGAGCATGGGTCCAGGTCAATAGCAGCATAGTATACGCCAGGGAATGATGATGAGGCTCTCCTGTTAATACTTTCTCCGGATGTCACGGTAAACAGCATTCCAATGCACATGGATCTCAAAGGCATCTATCCTAACCACCGGCAATTCTTTCTGACAGCCCTGCTGCTGTTCCTTCACTTTTTTCTTTATTCACAGACTTTTGAATTTAAAGGCATTATCAGGGATGAACAAACCCTTAAACCCATTCCCGATGTCAATATCAAAGTGACAGGAACAAACACGGGGACGGCAACCGATCAATCGGGCAGGTTTGCATTGAGATTCGGGAAAATACCTGTTTCACTGGTATTTTCCTGCGTCGGATATGAGGAAGAGAATTTCAGGGTCAGCAAGATCACTGCAAGTCAGATCGAATTCTTTATGCGGTCCAAAGCCTATAACCTTAAGGAAATGAATGTTACTGCAAACAATTATTCATTTCTCTTCAAAGACCGGGATTATTCTGTTCTGGATTACGAATTGGCGGAGGAGAATGTGCTCATACTCGTCTTCCGTACACTGTTAAACCAGTCCCGGCTGGTTCTGCTTAACCGGACCGGAGACACCCTGGCGGTTTCAACTTTGCCGGAGATCCCATCCGCTCGGTTGTATAAGGACTTCCTCCGCAATATCCATTACTGTTCAAAGCAGGGAAATGCATACCAGTGTTCATATGACCGGGATATTAAGTCCCTTGAATTCTTATTCAGGACCAGGCTTGACTCCCTTCAAACTTTGTTCAAACCGTTTATTTTTAAATTAAATGACCACATTTATTTCCAGGAAAAGATCTATGGCGGATTTGGGACCAGCTTCGGTTTTATCGAGCCGGGAAAAGGGAAAAAGTACATCCGCCAGGTAATAAACAAGAAAAAGATCACAGAATATTTTGACGACCAGGTTTTCTATCAGAGGTGGAATATCAATTATCCTGCCCAGCAGAACTTCAGCGGACCGGCTTCAGATGGATTTATTATTACAGACCAGGCATTTGACTTTTCAATTGGTGATACCAGCGGGGGAGTTTACGATAAAAGCGAAGCCAGAGCTCATGTGTTCGAGTACTTTAAGATGACTTTCCCTGTCATCAGGACAAAGGACAATTCCATTGCATTTTTCAATTTCGGCAGCGACGTGATTGAAATGATGGATAAGGATGGCAAATTCCTTAACAAAATCCCCATTACCTTCCACAAGGGGTCAATGTCGAAATACGATTCTGCCACCCGGGTCAGTTTGCCGGAAACGGGATGGCGCTGGGGCACGATGATACTGGTTGATGAAAACAACCGCGACATGTATACTCTTTTCTTCAAGAATGACATGGTAAGGATCCACCGGATTGATTTGGAAACCGGGCAACTGCATAAAGGGACCATATTGCCCCTGCCCTACCCTGAAAAAATTGAGATATACGATGGTGAAGCTTATTTTCTGAATAAGGGATTGAATGAAAACTGGAAACTGGTAAGATGCAAACTATAATGCTGCCTCAGTTGAAAACAAAAAAACCGTCATACGGTTTATTATTTCTTGCACTGCTTTCATTAACGGTCTTCATTTTCTTTATGATCAGCAGTACTGTCAGGCCATATGGCTACTTTATCGATGAGGTTTATTTTATTTCCTGTGCCAAACGCCTGGCTTTCGGGTACGTTGATCAACCGCCTCTTTCGATTGCTCTTTTAGCCCTGATACAAGTACTACTTGGACATAGCATGACAGTAGTGCGTATCCTGCCAGCCTTAAGTATAGCAGCAACAGTATTTGTTACCGGGCTGATTGCACGACGCCTGGGCGGAGGCCTTTCAAGTATGCTGCTCGCAGGCATGGCCGTTATGGTAATGCCTGTATTGTTGGTATTCGGGAGCCTGTATTCCATGAATGCTTATGAGCCTCTTCTCTGGACCTCGGTTGCGTTTTTTTCCGTAAAAATGGTGCAGGAGGATGATCCACGCTATTGGCTCTGGATAGGGATATTATTTGGGATCGGTATGGAAATGAAGCATACCATAGTTCTGTATGGCATAGCCCTCCTTTTCGGACTTCTGGTTTCGGATAAACGCAGGTTGCTGTTTAACAGGTGGATACTCTGGGGCCTGCTGTTTGCGTTCCTGCTGATCCTCCCCAACATCATCTGGCAGGTCGTCAGTCATTTCCCGTCCCTGGAGCTTTACAGGAACTCATTTTCTTCCAAAAATATAATCAAATCGTATTTGCAGGTGTTTATTGAACAGATCATTTTTGCAAACCCGGCAACCTTCCCGTTATGGATCACCGGGATCATTGCGCTGATCTTCCCAAAAGGCAGGACCTACCGCTTCATGTTGTTTGCTTACTTGTTTTTATTGGGGATTATGATGCTGGGACATTCGAGCAGACCCGACAGGATAAGTTCCATCTATACATTCTTTTTTGCTTACGGGGCGGTGGCTATAGAGCAGTACATGAAAAAGACATGGAGAACCACCGCTCAAATTGCAATAGCTGCACTCATGCTGGCCGGCGGCTGTATCCTGGCGCCGGTATTTTGTCCTGTGCTGCCACCTGCTGCATTAAAAACCCATATTGCCAGGCTCGGGCTCCACCTGGAAATCGAAGAAGGGAAGAAAGGCGAACCCATTCCTCAATGGCTGGCCGACCGCATAGGGTGGCCCGAAATGGCGGCAGAGGTGTCGCGGGTTTATCATTCACTAACACCTGCCGAACAACGCAACGCAGCAATCATATCTACCAATTACGGAGAAGCCGGGGCACTTGAACTCTATGGTTCCGAATATGGCCTGCCCCCAGTTTTCGCAACACATAACAGCTTTCATTCCTGGGGGCCTCCATCCGACAGCATTCAAACATATATCGGAGTTTTTATTGATCTTGAGGATGTTCTCCCAAGATTCAACAGCGTTGAGGAAGCCTCAGTTTACCTTTGCCCCGACTGCACCAGGCCGCAACACAGGGTGCCTGTGTATGTTATGAGGGGACCGAAGTTTTCAATGGAAAAAGAATGGCCGAAATTTAAATTATACCATTAGCCGCAGAAATTCTCAAAAAGAGTAACTTTGACATTGCTCACTATAAAGTCCATATAACTCCGGGAGAACTTAAGAGTGCGGGGTCAGCACTATAATCACTGACACAAGTTGAATGAAAAAAATCCTGTTATTCATTAGTGTAATCGCCCTTGTATCAACAGGCGGCTGTAAAAAAGACTCATCATCATCCGATCCGACAGGTCTGAACAACCAGGATATCGTAAATGCGATATTCCAGGCTGGCATGGCCTGGAACACCCCTACAAAATCATTAAAAGGGGTTTACCCGATCAACATCAGTGTTGACAACACGAAAACCGGGCCTGAGGGCGGTAATATCCATGTAATCGGAAGCGTAACCGGCTCGATGACCATGGACGACCACACAGGCGCAATCATCAGCGGAACCATGCTGCTGGGCCTCACTGAGACGATTAACGCCTATGCATTTAAATCAAACGGGCTGACCTATGTAATGAACGGGGCACCGTATGTATCGCTTTCCGGTACATTCACCCTGGTAAACGGGGGCAAATTTGGTTCAGCATCCAGCATGCAGATAGGGGGAGGAGTTAAAGTAACCGGAAATGGCGTTGATAAAACCGTCAACATCAATTTAACTATAATTCTCAACTCAAACGGAACAGGCGGCAGCGTAAGCGGAACAATTGACGGCGTTTCGGTTAATTATAACTTTTAGTCGATCTGCAGCCTACAGTATGATTCTTCCATGATAAAAAGTGAAAAAAACATACAGTTCTTTTTTACCAGGCTTCTCTCTGAAGAGATCAGGAAGAAGAGTGAAAGAGTTATCATCACTATTGCTGTTATCAGTTTTATAGTCCACCTACTGCTTGTTGCACTGGTAAACTTCGGGGTTTTGCAGCTGAACGATTATTCCCATTTATTCAGCAACCCGATCTCTGCAATTTACACCCCATTTTCATTTATCCTGATCTATGAAGTATACCTCCTGGTCTACTACTTGCCGAAGTCAACAACGATATATATTGGCAAGCAATACGAGATCATAACTTTGATCCTGATACGGGGTATTTTCAAGGACCTGGCCAACCTTCAATTCACACGCGACTGGTTTAATGTAAGCTATGACCTGAAGTTCACTTACGATCTTGCGGCTACACTTATCCTGTTTTTCCTGATCTATGCTTTCTATAAGCTCAACGAGAGAAAAAGCGAAGAGCGTCAGGAAAAAAACATTCTGTCGGATGAAATCCTGAAATTCATCAGGATGAAGAACATCATCGCAATTTGTTTGATCCCCATATTTGTGATCCTGGCTGTATGGGGGTTGTTCCACTGGATACATGGCAGTTTTTTTTCAATCAGCCAGATTGTGACTTCCCTGAAAGATGTCAACACAATCTTTTTTAATGAATTCTTTACTGTACTGATCCTTACTGATGTTTTATTGCTTTTACTCTCTTTTTCCCATACCGATAAATTCAATAAGGTAATACGGAATTCAGGGTTTATCATATCGACAATCCTGATAAAACTTTCTTTTGGCTCGGATGGGCTGTTAAATACTATCCTCATCGTCGCTGCGGTATTATTCGGAGTGATCTTATTGCTGATCCATAATCAATACAAGAAGATTATACTCCCCGATAACTGAGGATTGAATGGGGTTTATTCTGAAAAACCTGAACTTATGATAACACGGTCAGAAAGGAGACTGTCATGAAGTTAACCCGTTTAATATCCTTCTTCGCATTCGTTATGGCTTTTGCTGCGAACCCGATTACTGCAGGTGCAACAGCAGGCGAAACCAATAGCAATGGCAAAGAGGGCAAGCCAGTGTCGGTCATGCTTACCAGCTACAGCACCACCCTTTTAGCCAATGGCAGGGACCAGACCAGGCTAAGGATAGCCCTTACCGACAGCCTATCCAGGGAAATCAAATCATCATGTGACTCTGTGCGCATTTATGTCAGCGGAGATGGAAAATTGAAGGCAACAGCAGGTAATATTCTGGTATATCGCAACGATACTGCCGGTAACCGGTATGCTGCATGCTGCCTTTCAAAAGGAGTCCTGAATCTTATATTCATTGCAGGAACCGTTCCGGGGAAAGTCAAGATTGAAGCCCGCTCGGGTAAGCTCTGGCCGGGGTCCCATGAAATTCATACGCTTACGGCCGGTTTTCATCTGATGAAACCAAAACCAGACCAACTGCCTCGAACCACTAAGAGAATTGATAAAATGATAGGAGCAGATATTTCATTCCTCCCTGAGATCGAGGCGAGGGGGAGCAAATTTTCCGATAATGGGAAAGAGGAAGATGCCATAAAATTATTAAAGGATAACGGGTTCAATTACATCCGTTTAAGGGTATTTGTCAACCCGGCCGGCAAACAAGGATATTCCCCCGGCAAAGGATTTTGCGACCTGGGTCACACCCTAGCAATGGCCCGCAGAATCAGCGAGGCAGGGATGAAATTGCTTCTTGATTTCCATTACAGCGATTACTGGGCCGACCCCCAGCAGCAGTTCAAACCTGAAGCCTGGGCAAACCTGGATTTTAAAACATTGAAAGACTCCATCAAAGCTTATACATCATATGTATTGCTTGCCCTGAAAAAGCAGGGAACCATTCCGGCAATGGTACAGGTCGGGAACGAGATCAACCATGGCATCCTCTGGCCCGACGGGCATATTGGCAATCCTGACCAGCTTGCAGGCCTGCTTAAAGCGGGTATAGAGGGAGTTGAGGCTGTTGATCCGAAGCTGCCGGTGATGCTGCATCTTGCCCTGGGCGGACAAAACGAGGAGGCTGTTTTCTGGCTCGACAATATGACAGCCAGGGGCGTAAAATTCGACATCATCGGGCTCTCCTACTATCCGCGCTGGCACGGAACCCCGGAGGACCTTAAATTCAACCTGAACGATCTTCTGAAAAGATATCATAAGCCGCTTAACGTGGTTGAATATTCCGACTTCAAACGTGAAGTTCATGATATCATTTTTTCCTTGCCGGACGATATGGGTAAAGGAGCCTGCATATGGGAACCGCTCAACAGCTGGAGCGGACTTTTCGACCGCGGGGGAGCCACCACAAAGCTTATCAATATTTACGATGAACTGAATTCGAAGTACCTGAAACCTGTAAAATGAAAATCAAGGGGAACAAAATCCTTATCACAGTCGGCGCATCAGGGATAGGCCTGGGGCTTGCCGAACGCTTCGTCAAAGAAAATAATACCGTTATTGTTTGCGGACGACGTAAGTCCCGCTTAACTGAGGTTTCGGAAAAAATTCCCGGAATCATTACCAGGGCCTGCGATCTCTCGACAGTCTCAGGAAGGGAAGGGCTTTTCAACTGGATATCGGCCGAACATGACGACCTGAATGTGCTGATCAATAACGCCGGCATACAGCAGATCATGGGGGTTCACGATACAGACATTTTTCAAAGGGCGGAGGAAGAAATAAAGATCAATATCGAAGCCCCTCCCCACCTGTAAGCGATTTCATTGAAGCCGTTTTTAAACAACTCAAAGAAGGGAAGAACGAGATCACTTTCGGATTCAGCGAAGCCATGACCAAAGCATGGCCTGAAGACCTTAAAAAAGCGTTTAACAGAATGAACAAATAATCATACCATGTCAAAATCGATAAAAGGCACAAAAACAGAACAGAACCTGCTGAAATCATTCGCAGGAGAGTCACAGGCCAGGAACCGCTATGAGTTCTTTGCCAGCGTCGCAAAAAAAGAAGGCTACGAGCAGATCGCTGCCATTTTCATGGAAACATCAAACCAGGAAAAAGAGCACGCAAAACGCTTCTTCAAATTCCTGGAAGGCGGGATGACCGAAATTTCGGCATCTTACCCGGCAGGGATTATCGGGACTACAAAAGAAAACCTGAAAGCCGCAGCTGAAGGGGAACACGAAGAGTGGTCAGACCTGTACCCTGACTTTGCAGAAGTTGCAAAAGAGGAAGGGTTCATGGAGGTCGCCGTCGCTTTTCAAATGATATCAAAAGTTGAAGCCGAGCATGAACGCCGGTACCTGAAACTTCTGCAAAACGTTTCAGAAGACAAGGTGTTTATTAAAGACGGCAAGGTTTGGTGGAAATGCCTAAACTGCGGTTATGTGTATGAATCTGCAAAAGCCATGGAAAATTGCCCGGCCTGCCTGCATCCGAAAGCATATATGCAGGTAAGGGAGGATAATTACTGATCATTCCTGAAATTGGCTGAAGGGTGTTTTGATATCGCCTGCTAAGGATGGATATCGTAACTCATGCCTCCGAGCAGTTTCCAGCAGGAACCTGATTTAATCCAGGTATGCGTTATACGCGACGAGACTTTTTTTATCCCCCCGGCATCGTCGGGGCATTCGACTTTTATGACATACTGGGTCAAAGCAACATCCCCAAGCAATCGTATCCCCTGACGGTCAATTTTAATACTGCATTTTGAAGGCCCTGGCATGAGTTTCCGCATGAAAACTGCGCTCTCGTTCTTGTCGATCGGCCTTAATTGTGTGCCTGGCCAGCCAAGGAATTGCTCATCCACAATTGATAAAACACCCTTGTAATCGGCCTTATAGAGGTTTGTGAAATAGGCCTCCTCGAGTTTCCATATTTTTTCTTCGGCCGTGTCGCTTTTTGGAATTACGAACATCTGTGCTGAACAATAAAATGAACACAGTAACAGAAAAAATGCCGGGAAGCTTGCTTTCATAAAATGCTGATTTTTGTTGTAAAACTACTAATAATAAAAAGAATTTTTTAAAATTCGAATTTTGTGATTTAAATTTGTTTTATCTTTGACCGACCGTTCAGTCATAAAGTATGTGCCCGAGAACAAGCGAACAGTTTGAAGAGATACGTGAGAGCAAGCGCAGGCAGATTCTATATGCCGCCATCGAATGTTTTGCAACTTCCGGATATCATTCAGTGTCGATCAGCGATCTCGCAAAACATGCAGGGATCTCAAAAGGGCTGATGTATAATTATTTCAGCAGCAAGGAGGAATTACTTAAGACCATTTTCAGAGAGGTTATGGAAGAGATGATGGGGCTCTTCAATCCTGATCATGTAGAAGAACTGGACAGGACTACCCTGCTGAAATACATGGACAAGCTTTTTGAACACCTAAGGTCAAACCTAATGCTATGGAAAATGTATATGGCTATTTTCAGTCAGCCTGCCGTATTGCAGATCCTTGAGAAAGAGATCATCTCTGTGGCCGATCAGCCGATGGTAATGCTTGAACGGTATTTTGCGAAGCAGGGTTATAAGGAACCTGCCCTTGAAGTGTCATTCCTGGGCACCCTTACGAGCGGCGTTATCTATGAATTTATAGCCGATCCGGTGAAATACCCTCTTGATAAGATAAAACAACGAATCATTGGATTATACTGAGATCTCATCCGCAGTCAAATAAAAAAAAATGAAAAAACTGGTTTTAACAATACTGATGCTGGCTTCACTGCAGATTACTTTTGCCCAGGGACTGACCGCCAAGGAGATCATCCGGAAGGCCGACGACAAGAACCGCGGACTTTCAAGCCAGGGGATCATGACCATGACCGTAATTCGGCCCGACTGGACAAGGACCATCACAATGAAGACATGGTCGAAGTCCAGGGAATATTCTCTTGTTCTGATCACCGCACCCGCCAAGGACAAGGGACAGGTATTTCTCAAGATAAAGACCGAGATGTGGAACTGGGTGCCTTCAATAGACAAAACTATTAAGATCCCGCCCTCGATGATGCTGCAAAGCTGGATGGGCTCCGATTTCACGAACGACGACCTGGTGAAACAGTCGTCGATCGTGGTGGATTATACGCATAAGCTGCTGGCCAAAGAAAAGGTAAGGGATATGGACTGCTACAAGATCGAGCTCACTCCCCTGCCCGATGCCCCGGTGGTTTGGGGAAAGGTGATCATGTGGATAACAGTGAGCGGCTTCGACATGTGGATGGCCGAGTATTACGACGAGGACAGCAAGCTTGTGAATGTTTCAAATAATTATGATATACGGCGGATGGGCGACCGCGAAATCCCAACCCGCCTTGAAATGGTGCCTGTGAACAAGAAAGGCCAAAAAACGGTGATGCATATCGATGAGATGAAGTTCAATACCGGCATTGATGAGAGTTTCTTCTCCCAGCAGAACATGAAAAAGATAAAGTAATATGGGCGACATCAGGCTGGCATGGCGAAATATTTGGAGAAACAAAAGAAGGACCCTGCTCACCGCCGCTTCCATCTTCCTCGCAGTATTCCTGGCGCTTATGGTGCGTTCTCTGCAAATGGGGCTCTTCGACAATCTCATCCAGGTTGCCATCGAATCACATACAGGCCATATACAGATACATAAAAAAGGCTACTGGGACGACAAGACCATCGACAATACCATGCTTTACAACGATTCCATGGAAACTGCCGTGAACAGCAGGAAAAATATAGTGGTTACGGTACCCAGGCTGGAATATTTTGCCCTTGCTTCCACGGGCATGCAAACCAAAGGTGTTATGATCATAGGCACCGATCCCCTGAAGGAAAACGCACTTACCCACCTGAAATCAAAGATGCTCAGCGGGCTTTACCTTGATCAGTCGGGCAACGGAGTCATACTGGCACAGGGATTGGCCGGGTTCCTCGGACTTCATACGGGCGACACCCTGATCCTTATCGGCCAGGGGTTCCATGGTGTTAGCGCAGCAGGTAAGTTCCCCGTGAGAGGGATTTTACACCTCCCCTCCCCTGTGCTCGACAACCAGGTGGTGTATATGAACCTGGGTTCGGCCCAGGATTTCTTCGGCGCCGAAAACAGGATCACTTCCCTATCGATCAGCCTGAAAGATCCTGACAAAATAGACCTGACCCTGAACGAACTGAAATCGGCCGTAAACCTTGAAAAGTTCGAGGTCATGCCCTGGGACGAGCTGATGGTGGAGGTTATGCAACAGCTAAAGGTCAAAACTGCCAGCGGTATGATCATCATCTCCATACTTTATATGATAGTGGGTTTCGGGATCTTCGGCACCGTGGTCATGATGACCAACGAAAGAATAAAGGAGTTCGGAGTGATCGTCTCGGTGGGGATGCAGAAAAGCCGGCTTGCCGCGATACTTGTGCTGGAGATGGTTTTTATTGGCCTCACCGGTGCATTGAGCGGCGTGGCCGGGGCACTTCCCATCATGGCCTGGTACCATTTCAACCCCATACACCTCTGGGGAAGCATGGCCCAGACATATATTGCCTATGGCATTGAACCCCTGCTCCCGCTTGCGCTGAAACCCGGCTTCATCATATCCAATGTTGCTGCGGTTCTTGTCATCGTGTTGTTCACCTGTATTTTCCCGGTCCGCAGGGTTCTCAGGCTCAAAGTGGCCGAAGCCCTTCATAAATAATAAACGTATGATCTTTCGCATCGCATTCAGGAACATCTGGAGGAACAAGGTCAGGAGCCTTATCGTGATCACGGCTATTACGCTGGGGCTGGCCGGCGGACTCATGGCTGCTGCGGTTATGACAGGTATGATTGACCAGAAAGTGAGGTCCGTTATCAACACCGAACTTTCGCATATACAACTTCACGATCCCTCCTTCCTGAAAAATTACGAAGCCCGTTTCGTGATCGCTGCACCTGCCGAACTGATGAAGAAGATATCAGGAATGCCGGGAGTGAAGTCGTTGTGTGGCAGAACCCGCCTCACAGGAATGGCAGCTTCCCCGAATTCGGCTGCAGGGGTCCAGATCATGGGAGTTGATCCCGAACGTGAAAGAATGGTGACCAACCTGTATAAACTCATCCCCGACAGCAGCGGGGGCTGGTTCAATGGAAGCCGAAAAAATCAGGTCATGATCGGCCATAAGCTGGCCGAGAAACTGAAAGTAAGACTGAAATCCAAGATCGTCCTGAGGTTCCAGGGAACCGACGGCAACCTGGATGAAGCCGCTTTCAGCATCGGCGGGATCTTCGGCTCTTCAAACTCGGTATTCGACGAAAGCACTGTCTTTGTAAAGAAAACCGACCTGGATGCCATTACCGGCGGCAATAGCGGGATTCACGAAGTTGCAGTGCTGCTCAACGATATAGAGGGCATCCCCCTGATGCAAGCCCGTCTGAAAAAACTTTTCCCTGCAACCGAAGTGCAGAACTGGATGGAAATCAAACCAGAGATGGGACTGCTTACTTCCGTTATTGCCGTGGAGATCTATGTCATCCTCGGGATCATCCTGTTCGCCCTGGCATTTGGTATAGTCAATACCATGCTGATGATAGTTTTCGAGCGGACGAGGGAGCTCGGGATGCTGATGGCGGTTGGGATGAGCAAGTCAAGGGTCTTCACCATGATCATGCTCGAAACAGTTTTCCTGACAATCATAGGGGGGGTAATCGGTATGGCGCTGGGCGCTTTGCTTATCGCTGTCCTGCACCGTTTCGGGATAGACTTGTCGGCTATGGCCAAAGGGCTGGCGGCTTACGGAGTCGACTCAAAGATATACCCCTTCATCACCAGGGAATTTTATATAAACCTAACTATAATGATACTTTCAACCGGGCTTCTTTCGGCCATTCTGCCGGCACGCAAGGCTTTGCAGCTGAAGCCTGTAGAAGCGATTAGGATAGAGTGATGCAAGATGCGGGATGCGGGATGCAGAATATGGGATGTAAAAAGCGAAGCAGCGAAATGGCTCATGGCTTGTATAATGGTAATAGATTAATTCAAGGACTATGAATATCATCGAAATAAAAAACCTGAGCAAGGTATACGATGCAAAGACCATCCCTGTTTACGCACTTAACGGCGTGGACCTTTCCTTTAAACAGGGCGAATTCACCTGTATCGTAGGTCCTTCAGGGTCTGGCAAGACCACTATGCTGAATCTCCTCGGCGGGCTCGACAGCCCCAGCTCGGGCGAGATCAGGATTGCAAATACCGATATCACCTCCCTTAAATCCAGGCAGCTCATCGATTTCAGGCTTAGAAATATCGGCTTTGTCTTCCAGTCGTTCAACCTCATCCCCGTTCTTACGGCAAAAGAGAACGTTGAATTCATCATGCAGCTGCAGGGGGTTAAAAAAGATCAGAGAGACAAGCGGACGCTGGAACTTATGCAATCGGTGGGGCTTGGAGAAAAGATAAATGCACGGCCGGCCAAGCTTTCGGGCGGACAGCAGCAGAGGGTCGCCGTTGCCAGGGCCCTGGCTTCAAAGCCCAGGTTCATCCTTGCCGATGAACCTACAGCCAATCTCGATTCGAAATCGGCCGAAAACCTTCTCGAAATCATGGAAAAACTGAACCGTGAAGAGAACATCACCTTCATTTTTTCAACCCACGATTCCAGAGTGGTAGCCAAAGCCCGGAGGGTTGTAACACTTGAGGACGGAAGAATTGTCAGCGACATCTCAAAGAACTGAGCCAGGTATGAAACCCGTTGCAGTTTATATTCTAACACTGCTTTTTATCCTTCTGCTGACTGCGGATGGCATCGCCCTGGGACAGCCTCCCTGTCCCCGTGCCAAGGCATCAGCTGCGCAAAGCGGCGACAGCACAGGCAATCCCGCCGCAGACTCATCCGCAGTCAAAAAAGAAAGATCCTGGTCATTCAACGGCTATGTAAAAGACATGCAAACGTTGATCGTTCATATGATTGACGAACCATGGGTGACCGACAATCTAATCCATAACCGTAATAATTTCAAATGGAATATCTCAAAGAGTTTCACTTTCTGCCTGCAGGAGAGGAACCGATTCTACTGGGGTGGCCTTACCGCTATAAGCCCCCAGTACGCCGATTTCATTGCATATGACAATGGCCTGGTAAACATGTCTTGGAATATTTTCTCGGGGAAATCCTATGTCCTGAACATTGCTATTGACAGGGTGTGGTTTGATTACACCCGTGACAAATTCCAGGTCACCCTGGGCCGGCAGAGGATCAACTGGAGCCAGACTTTCGTGTGGAATCCCAACGATATTTTCAACACCTATTCATATTTTGATTTTGATTATGAAGAAAAGCCTGGCAGCGATGCGGTCAGGCTGCAGTATTTTACAAGTCCTTCGTCAAGGGCCGAAATCGCCGTTAAGGCCGACAAGGATCAAAAGATCACCGCTGCAGGACTGTATCGTTTCAATAAATGGAAATATGATTTCCAGGGATTAGCCGGGATTTATACCCAGAGTGACCTGGTATTGGGGCTTGGATGGGCAGGCCAGATCGCAGGAGGAGGTTTTAAAGGTGAGATGAGCTGGTTCCAGCCACTCAAACATTTCGGGGACACAACAGGGGTATTTCTTTCTTCGATCGAATATGATTATACGTTCAGGAACTCCATATTCCTGCAGTTTGAAGGATTCTACAACTCTAACCATACAAATTCGACCAATGTCCTGATCAACCAGTTCAATCCCGCCCTTTTGAATGCGAAGAATCCCTTCCTGACCGGCTTTTCAATTTTCGGCAATATCTCCTACCCTGTCACGCCCCTGATCAGCCTGGCCCTGGCTGGAATTTACAATCCAACCAACAAAATGTACTTTATCATCCCAACCTTTACTTTTTCCCTCATGAACAACCTGGACCTGTCACTGATCTCACAGACCTTCCAAACTTATGACCCGGCCCTGATGGGTTCATGCCAGACTTCGGTCTTCGTAAGGCTGAAGGTTTCATTTTAATAAATTTTTATACTAAATTTGTTATTGTGATCAACATACTGTTTTTAACTTTGTGTTTATGAAGTCACATCCTGCCATTGCATTCAGTGCAGTACTGCTATTTTCAGCAATTGGTCTTACGGCCCATGCAAAACCTGCCGTTACTTATCATATATCGGGCCAGGCAACGGGAAAAGACGGGCAAAAGCTTTCTTTGAGGATCCCCAGCCAGGATGAGGCAAACCGGCAAATAGTTGAAATAAAAGACGGAAAATTCGAATTCAGCGGCACTAACCCGACCTGCGAAAAAGCAGTTATTTCCTTTGAGGAGGACCTGCTTGATAATGATGGTATAACAAAGATATTCCAGGTATTCCTGGAAAAAGAGGTTGAACTGACAGCCTTGCCAGACTCCCTGGGCATGTTTAAGTTTTTAAAAGGCAGGCTTAATATCGAAGCCGACAGCCTGAACCATAAATCCTGGGCATATTATAAAGGGCTTGATTCACTTTACACCAAGGTGGTCAGGGCAGGTGAAGCCGGTAATACAAAAGAAAGTGACAGTTTATATAATCTGTATAAAAAACAGAATATTGAACGCAGTAAAAGGTTCTATGAGGAAAACCTTTTACCCATGGGCAATTCGATAATTACCGTGGAATATTTATATCAAAAATGCCTTAATAGCGACTATGGATTCGATGACGCCGTCGTAGAGAACTATTTTTCCCACATCAATGTTTCAATGCAAAATTCCTTTTATTACAAGGGTATAGAAGAATATTTGAGGGGAAAAAAGCTGATGCTTACGGGGAAGAGGTATATTGATACCCTGCTGCAGACCCCCGGCGGAAAATCTCTCAGGCTGTCATCCGCCATCAAAGGGAAAAAACTGGTGCTGCTTGACTTCTGGGCATCCTGGTGCAGCCGCTGCAGGTATCTTACAACCCAGCTTACCGGCCCATATCAAAAATACAAATCGAAAGGATTTGAAATTGTAAGCATTTCGATAGATGAAAACAGCAAGAACTGGCTGAGGGCAAATGCGAATGACAGTATCCCCTGGATAAGCCTGAGGGCGGAACCTGACATCCATATTACTATGCTTTATAATACAAATTCTCTTCCCCTGACGCTTCTGGTTGATCAGGATGGAGTAATCATTGCCAGAAATATCAAGCAGGAGGAGTTGATAAAGATCCTTGACTCGTTGCCATGAAAAAGTTTTCCATACCTGCTGTATTAATTACAGCTCTTTTTTACCTGGATGGACTGTTGCCGGTTTTCGCCCAGCAGCCGGAGTTCACCAGGGTATTTTACGATCCCTTACCCGGCAGGTCCGCCCAGGTTTATTGCGCGGCTCCAACCACCGATGGCAATTACTTTATAGGGGGCTATAAAGACCACCGGCCTTCTGCCATAAAAATGGATCCCTCGGGAAATATTATCTGGGGAAGGAGTTACAGTGATACGACAGGAAATATATTCTGTGTAACGCCAACGAATGACGGGCATTTCCTCCTGGCAGGCAACATCACTAATTATAACGGCACCCAATCGGAATTGCTGTTTATTAAAATAAACCAGGATGGCGATACCGCATGGTCCAAACTAATCAACATGGGGCAGGCTGCCTCTGCATTTTTCATCCGCCAAACCGGCGACAACGGGTTCATCAGCGGGGGCTTTTTTGAGGACAACACTCCTCCCTATCCCAAGGCTTTTGTCCTGAAACTGGATTCACAGGGTAATTTAAGCTGGTGCAGGGGATTCTCCTCAGGGAATTACAATAACACTGCTTTCGCTGCAGCTGAACTCCCCGACGGAAATTACATCATCACGGGTTCTGTCGGAAATAGCAGCGGGTATTCAAGCAGCCTCCTCCTGATGAAACTAAGTTCTTCAGGTGAAATTGTCTGGTCCAAAAAACATTTTATTCCAGATAACTACCAGTCAAAAGGCAATGACCTGGTAGTATTGCCCGACGGGATCTTATGCTATTTTACTGACTATACCAGTTCAATGGCCCTGATGAAAACCGACACATCGGGCAACGTAATCTGGTCAAAGGATGTAGGGCATGATGGGTCATTGGTATATTCCAGGCCGGGTGGAAAAATGTGTAAGACGGCCGGCGGGGGCTACCTCCTTATGAATGCGGCCGAATTCTTTGGTCCGATCGGTTCTTTGGTAAAAGTCGATTCAAATGCTGATCCAGTCTGGGCAAAGAATATCTGGTTCCTGCCAAGCCTGGCGCTCGAGGCATATGACAGCGGTATTATCGCGTTGGGGAACGGACCTATTTTGGGTGTACGGATGAGCCCGACCTATAATCCCCAGATCGGGATAATTAAAATGAACTCTTCGGGGAACAGCAGTTATTGCGTTGAGTCCAACTCATTTCTCAACACCCCTGCTCAGGCCGCAATGGTCCCAGTTGACCTGGCAACGACGGTGGCGGGAATTGAAAGTGATTTTCATCCCCCCGTATACAGCATCACACTTCAGTCTGACACCGGCTGTGTCGCGTTTACAGGTGGTATGGCTGAGACTGCCCCGGCCGATCCCTTAACAATAATCCCTAACCCTTCCAACGGGGATTTGCATTTTGAGTTCAACACCCGGGCCGGAATTGATATAACCAGCCTGAGTGTCTACAATTCTGTCGGAGAAAGGATCTTCAGTAAATATGGAATCAAAAAGGAGGAGCCAGGCATCAACCTTACCTTCCTCTCAAACGGGATTTATGAGGTAATAATTGTCGCAGGCGGAAGGGTTTATTCCCAAAAGGTCCTCATCATTCATTAGGCCCAGCCGGGGCCCCGGTATTTTAAAAGCCTGAA
This sequence comes from uncultured Bacteroidales bacterium, assembly GCA_903837605.1. Taxonomy (GTDB): domain Bacteria; phylum Bacteroidota; class Bacteroidia; order Bacteroidales; family FEN-979; genus CAIRDP01. The sequence continues at coordinate 51,050 of CAILVF010000038.1, forward strand.
TACAGACATATTTCGCTTACTTTTGAAATACTTTTAAATTCAAATTATCCAAATGAAAATAAAACCTGTAATAACGGGAACAACCGGGATGGTTGGCAAAGGTGTCCTTCTTGAATGTCTCGACAGCCCTGATGTTGAATCAGTACTGGTGATAAACCGCAAATCTTTGGGCTTGAAGCATCCTAAACTGAAGGAAGTCCTGCACAGTGATTTTTTCGACCTGGCGCCTGTAGCATCAGAAATGAAAGGGTATGATTCCTGCTTTTTCTGCCTTGGGGTGTCATCAGCGGGTATGAAGGAAGAGGAATACACCCGTTTGACCTACGGACTGACGCTGACTTTTGCAAAAACATTCATATCACAGAACCCCGGTTCGGTATTTTGCTATGTTTCAGGTGCAGGAACCGATTCTTCGGAAAAAGGAAAGGTCATGTGGGCGAGGGTCAAAGGCCGGACCGAAAATGCCTTGCTTGCACTTCCGTTCAAAGCCGCTTACATGTTCAGGCCCGGGTTTATCGAACCGTTAAAAGGCATAAGGTCAGCTACGAAATTGTATAACACCCTTTATATAATCCTCAGGCCTTTATTCCCAATTTTCAGGGCCCTGCCAAAATACGCGACAGATACGGTAAGAGTTGGTAGAGCCATGATCAATGTGGGCCTCGCAGGGTATGAGAAAAACCATCTTGAATGTACCGATATAAACATTATTGCAAAAAAGTAATTTATGAAAACTAAATTTTTCTTCGGCCTGCTGGGTTTTTCAGTCCTGGCCCTCCTCCTTTTTACAGGATGTGCCCATCGCGAGATCGTAACCCACTGCCTGCAGGGGCATACCTATGGTTTCTGGGGTGGTTTATGGCACGGGCTGATCTCTCCCTTTGACCTGATAGGCATGCTTATCTATGACGACGTAACCGTCTTCGCCCAGAACAATAACGGCGCCTGGTATGCATTCGGCTTTATTCTGGGTGGCGGTGGCTGGGGCCTCCTGGGCGGGAACAGGCTGGGAAGGAGATAACTGACGAATCGACACTCCTTGTTATGGGAAGTCTTTCTCAAACCGGCATTGAGCAGATTATACAAAAGCACCTGCTCCCTTCCGCACATTTTATTTACGGTTTTGCCGATCTGCGGGGCCTTCTGATACCGGAGTTCAGGGAATTCTCATCAGGGATATCCATAGGGAAAAAACTGGCTGACAACATCCTGGATTCTATTGAAACCCGGCCGACCCTGGAGTACTATGAGCATTACAGGGAGATGAACCTGGCGCTGGAACAGATCATCGATGCCATATGCCTTGATTTGAGACAAAATAAGGTCAAATGCATAAAAGTGTCGCCAACGGTGGTCATGACCAGCGAGGAATTCAGGCCCTACCTGAAAGAATTGAGGTATAAGCTGTCTCATAAAATGGTGGCAACAAGGGCCGGCCTGGGATGGATAGGTAAAACCGACCTGTTTGTCTCTAAAGCTTTCGGCCCCCGGCTCAGGCTGGCAAGCATCCTTATTGAACAGAATGTCAAACCAGGAAACAGGCCCATTGATAACAGCCGCTGCGGGAGCTGTGCGGTCTGCGTTGATAAATGCCCTGCGCATGCCGCAAACGGCAGGTCATGGGATATTCATACCGACCGTGACCTGTTTTTTGATGCAGAAAAATGCCGTGAACAATGCGGACGGTTCGGGATGGAGATTTTAATGAAGGATACCAGGATATGCGGGATTTGTGTTTCGGTTTGCCCCCTGGGAAGAAACCTGTAACCGGTCTGACATTGACGGTTGAACCCTGGGAAGAAACCGTTAACCGGTCTGAAATTTACGGTTGGACGTTGTATCCGGGTAACTTCAATTAAATTCCTTCATTGCTGCAAACCAATTAGCGGAATTCTTTCGTTTCCCGATAAAATCCTTAAATTTATCTCCTCAAAACTTAAAACCACAACCATGAAAAAAACAACTGCATTATTTTGTTTGATTTTTACGCTTAGCCTGATAAGTCCTATGCTTGCCAAAGCCGCAAACGGGCATTTTGAAGGCGTTATCACCTATAGTATCAGCTTCCCAAACAGCACCCTGCCTGCTGATCAGCTTGCCATGTTCCCAAAGGAATCCATTGTTTCAGTAAAAGGTAACAATTCCCGGAATGAATCAGCATCGGCTATGGGGAATATGATTGAGATCACTAATTACGATAAGAAGTTCACGGTGACACTTCTTGATATGATGGGTAAAAAACTGGCTATCAAAAAGACCCTTGATGAAATTAATAATGATTTAGGGAAACAACCCAAGCCCTCAATCCAGGTAACGACTGAGACCAGGGATATTGCAGGTTACCATTGCAAAAAAGCAATTATCACATTGGAGAAAGACGGAAAGAAAACCACTTTTGATGTATGGTATACCGGCGAACTTGGCGGCAGGGAAAGTAATTTCGGGAATCCTCTCTACCAGGATATCGATGGCATGCTTATGGAATTCTCCTTCCAGGAACGGACCCTTACGATGAAATATTCGGTTACAAAAGTCGAGAAAAAGACTTTATCCGACAGCATCTTCGAGATCCCTGCCGATTTTAAACTCACGACCCAGGAAGAACTTAAAAGCATGTTCGGCGGGGGGATGTAAACAATTTCTGAATAATTCAACCAAATGCTGTTAATACGGCATATTGTTATTTATAGTCTCCTTGTTTGTTCTCTGTCTGCACTGTCACAGCAGGCCTACAAGGGATTGGTATTTGATGTGAAGACCCGTGAGCCTGTCCCTTATGCCACAATCAGGCTGCTGGGCAAAGAAAGCGGGATGATCGCCAATGAGGATGGCAGGTATTATCTGCCTGCCAGTGTTTTTCTCAAAACAGATACCATACTCGTCACCTGCGTGGGATATAACAGCAGGAAGATCCCAGTCAGGGTTTTAAAGGACTCTGCCAATATCGGTTTGAATCCGATGGTTTACAACCTGAAGGAAATCAGCATTGTTGCAAAAGGACAGCCGGACTACTTATATCATTTGTTTTACGATGCCTGCCAGAAGTACCGGAAAACCGATGAGAAATTATTCACAAAGGCATATTTCACATTCCTGAGTGAATGCAATGGAGAACCACTTGAGCTCATTGAGACATATTTTAATGCTTCGGTTTCAACTGCAGGCGGAATCGATCAGCTGGTACCTAAAAACGGCAGAATCGGGTTGACACTCAGAAATTTCTGGAGCCTCAACACCACCGATATTTTCAGGCACCTGTTTCCTTTTGCCAGTGGCGGGCATTATACAATCCCCATGTCGGCAGGTAACTTCAGTTTTCACAGGTTTAAAGACCTCTATTACGTTAACCTGGTTAAACATTCCGGGGAAGGAAAGAACATCAATTATGTGCTCAGGCTGGTTCCGAAGTCCGACAGCGTAAAGCTGTTCGAAAGCATGGTCTGGCTTAATGAAAATGAAAACACAATTGACAGGATTGACAATTCGGTCAGGAATATTGATTTCTATTATCTACGCACTCCTGTCCAGGGCGACCATGTTGATTCGGTTAACCTGGCATGGTCGGTTGTCTTTGACAATTCCGACAAAGAACATCCGAAAATATCAAGGATGTCGCTGGAGTATTCCCTTCAGTATATTGAAAAAACCGACAATCATAAGACCAGCCTTTCAGCTAATTCCGAGCTCATGTTTTATGATTTCAACAAACCTTATCTTAACACCCTGGGTTATCTGGGGGACCAGCCAAACGACTACCAGAGGGTCATGAGCATCCCCTATGACTCTGTATTCTGGATGAATCCGGGGATAACACCCGAAAGCAGGAAACAAACTCAGTTCAGGGATTTTTTCAGGTCTAATGGAGTATTGCTGAATTATTCCCCGGGGTTGAACAGTTATGTAAGATCAGTGTATATTCCCTGGACTGCAGAGCGAAACCTGGAATTTTATGAGCTTGGGACATCTCCCCCGGTATCGAAAAGAGTTTACATCCCGACAGGCTCCGGTAATAGCGACCCCATGAAAGGTTCACGAATACTGGGGTTGATCCTAATCAATCCGGTTGAAGTCAGCGACAGCCTTCACCTGAGTTCCGTCACCCTGGTCAATGCCCGGGCCTCCTATATGAACGAAAGGCAAAGTTACCGGGCAACAGCTTTTATGAATGTTATCTTTGACCTCTACGAACTAAAAAGGCGGGAAGTTGTGAACCGGTTTCATACAATGCAATACGGGACCAGGACTCCCTGGAACGAATTCAAGGACCTTTATGAAAAAGAGCTCGGCAACCTACGCGACAGCGTACTCCTTTTTTATAAGGAAAGCTGGGAGGGGACAAATGTGGATATGATTGTGCAATGGTATGACCTTGTTTCAGCGAAACTCAATGTGAAACGAACAGCGCTCATTCAAAGAATGATAATTGAAGACCAGGAGAAAAAGAAAAAGAAAAAAACGAAACCCTGATTACTATACTTTACCCGGAGGTCAATTCATATCAGGCTTTATAATACAAGAAAGCGACCTCACTTGCCAGTTTTATGGCTTTTTGCAATGTCTCAGTATTAAAAGGTTTACTTACATAACCATCCATCCCTGCATCAAGGTATGATTCTCGGTCGCCTTTCATTGCATTAGCAGTAAGAGCAATAATTGGAACATGAGAGGAGATGCTCTTTTCCAGGTTCCGGATTGACTTTGCAACCTGGTACCCATCCATGACCGGCATCTGAATATCGAGAATGATCAGATCAAATGTGCCTGCAGTGAACTCTTCAAGCGCCGACTGTCCGTTATCAACAAGTTTGACATCAAAACCCATCCGCTTCAACTGAAAGCTGACGATCTTCTGGTTGATCAGGTTATCTTCGGCAACCAGGACTTTTTTCCCGGTATATAAACCATCGAAAAACTCTTCAGTTTTGTTCGGGTCCTGGATCCTGGGCGAACTCAGTTCAAACGGCAGATTAAACCAAAACGTTGATCCCTTGCCATGGACGCTCTCAACCCCAATCTCGCCTCCAAGCAGATCGGTTAGTTTTTTACAGATTGAAAGCCCCAATCCCGTGCCGGATATGAGTTTGTGCTGTTTTTGCCTGATCCTTGAAAAAACCCTGAATAAAGAATTTAATGCCTCCGGCGGAATTCCGATTCCGGTATCCTTAACTTCAAACCTGAGCAAGGCATGATCTATTGTGCGGTTCAGAAGGCCGATCTGGATGGCTATTCCGCCATGGTCGGTGAACTTGACTGCATTGTTAACAAGGTTTATGATGATCTGCCTGAGCCTCTGTGAATCTCCAACGAGATGGGTGGGAACATCATCACTGATGTTAACCGAAAAGTCAAGGGATTTTTCCCGGGCTTTCAAGTTCAGCATCTGAAAAACATCCTCCAGCACCCTTTCAAGCATGAAAGGGTGAAAATCCAATTCCATTTTCCCGGCTTCTATAGCCGAAAAATCAAGAAGGTCATTGACAAGCACTAGCAGGTTTTCGGCAGATGATACAATACCTTTTAAAAGATCCGACTGGTTCCCGTCAAGGGAGGTGTTTCTAAGAATTTCGGCAAGGCCGAGAATACCATTCATAGGAGTGCGGAACTCATGGGAAATACTGGCAATAAACTCGTTCTTAGCCATGGTCCCTGCTTCGGCGAGTTCCTTGGCGTACTTTAATTCAGATTCATAGTGTTTGCGCTCAGTAATATCCCATGAAATCCCAATAAGACCAATGATCTGGCCGGCCGTACTGCGTATAGGGGCAAGATTTGTATTGACCCAGAGGAATCTTCCCATGAACTCCAGTTCCTCTTCAATATCATAAACAGCTGTCCCGGAATCAATTACTTTTTGTTCTGTTTCAATATACCCGTTGCTCTTGTAATTAGGTAAAATGTCTTTAAGGCTTTTCCCCTGGATTTTTTCGGCAGGGACTCCAACAAGTTCTGCAAAGCTCTGGTTTACAAGAATATAATTTAGTTTTACATCCTTGAAATATACATAGGCCGGAATGGTGGAAAGAATGGTTGAAAGTTCTTCAGCCCTGACTTTAAGGTTATCTGAAACTTTTTTCAGGTCTGCGGAAGTACGCGTCAGCAGGGAAGACAGTATATTCTTTTCCTTGTTTGAACGTTCATATTTGAATTTTAGTTTTGAATATTCCGATCCGACCAGTGACAGCTCTTCCTGCACTTTGTCCCAGTATTGCGTAAACTCTTCCGGCGATCGAAGTCTCTGCAGATCTTCAATCAACAGTTGAAAATCCACCAACATGCTATCTCTCCTTTAATGAAACCAGGGTAAAGGTCTGGTTGTAAAAATCACATGAGCTCCTGTAATTGTTTCCTATCTCTCCATAAGTAAAAAATCCCATCAATGGTTTTTTCCATTTCATCCAGGCTTCCTCCATCTCCTCAGATATGGTGGGCCCCAATGCATTATGCCTTGCCATGCATGAGAAAAGTATCAGCAGGTCTGTCCCTGAATTATATTCATAAAATTCGTCAACCTTCTTCCTGGTATATTCCACGATCTCAAATCCGGGGGAACTTGAGAAGGTCACAACGGCTCCATTGGGTACAGTACCGGCAAAAATGAGCGCTTTCTTCTCCCTGTCAACATTAAGCACGGCTCTAAGTATGAAATCGGGATCATTTTTCCTGATAAGCAGGGGGTATTCAACGCCAATTTCAGGCAGGTCCTCATCGTTCACATTTAAATAATTCTTGTAAACATCAAGGGCGGGCTGGTTATCTATAGTATACACAACATTACCCTCGGCGCTTGTGATGATTTTATCGGCGCCGATGCTGACCCAGCCGCTGGTTGCAATTCCCTGCACATCATAAGCCGATTTATCAAGGACCAGGAGGACAGCCCCGTTTGATTCGGAAAAAGCTTCCGTAAAAACAAATGTTTCTTTAAAATGGGCATCGTCGCCAGCCAATCCTCCGTACATGGTGATCTCCCGTCCAGCCGTATCCTGGATCCCGCGCACGAGCTGCTCACCGTCAATCGTCAGTCCGCTGGCAACAACAAGTATCGCCGGTTCCTTGTATGTTTTTGCAGCCCATGCACCGGCCGACTTACCAAGTTCGAAGGAAGTCAGTCCTTTTCCGTTGAACAGTTTAAGATCAAATGTACCCGGCTTCAGTTCCAGCATTGAACAGACCAGGCCCCCCTCGCTAATGGTCTTCCCTTCATCGTCATATAAAAACTCACCGCATGAACTGCTGCCAAAGACCCTGACTCCTTTGGGGCCCAGGAACGAAATAATCTCTGCCAGGTCGAGTTCCACAGATGAAAAAATTATCGCTGCATTTGGGTGCAGCCCGTTTTCGGTATTCTGATCCCAGCTTTGCTGGAACCCTTTGACCGAATTTGTGCTGAAAGTTTTTACCTGCATAAGAGATTTTATTGCTTTTTCTCGATAATTTTCGCTCCCTCGGAGTACTTTTCGGATCTCATCACCTCGCCATTCTCTTCATAAAATGTCCAGGTACCATCCATGTGACCAGCCTTATATGCTCCTGACAGGTTGACCTTCCCGCCGGGGTAATAAGCAGTGAAAGGGCCATTCTTCTCATCATCGGCGTACTCACCTTTAAATTTCATCTTCCCGTCTTCAAAATACTGGATCCACTCCCCTTCCTTTTTGCCTTGTCGATAATTAACCACTTCGGCTATGCTGCCATTGGGATAAAATGTTTCAGAGGTTCCGTTTTTCAATCCCGAGGAATAATTTTCTTCCGATAACATCGCACCGTCATAGTCGCTGTAATATTTCCATGTGCTGTCCTTTTTTTCATTCCTGTAGTTACCTTCAGCTATCTTGCGTCCATTCTCAGAATAAGAAACAGTTCTCACCGTTTTTCCATCACCGGTAAATTCAGAAACCGTTTTAAGTTTGCCGTCTGCATAATAATACCTGAATTCTCCATAAGGGATGCCATTTTTGAATTGCCCGTCATATATTTTATGTCCGTCCTTGTCTGATTTACTCCAGACCCCTTGCCTGAGACCTGAAGCATCGGTAAAGTTAATGCCTTCCTGGCCGAAAGCAAGAAAATTCAATGGTAAAAGGAGAAAAAGCATGATCAGGCGGTTCATCATGAAACGGCTAAAAGATTACATTTGCAAAATAAACAATTTTTAGTGAATTCACTACCATCAAGAGTATTTGAGGCTGCAGTCAATGAACTGGCGAAACTTCCCGGTATTGGCAGGAAGACAGCTCTCAGGATGGCCTTGCACCTCCTGAAATCCAGAAAGGAAGACGCCGAATCCTTTGGCATGTCGATAATCCGCATGCATAATGAGATCCGCTACTGCAGGGAGTGCGGGAATATCAGTGATGATGAACTATGCTCAATTTGCGGGAGCCCTAAACGGGATAAAACAACAGTTTGCGTGGTTGAGGACATTCGTGACGTCATTGCTGTTGAAAATACCGGTCAGTACACCGGTGTCTATCATGTACTTGGAGGGATCATTTCGCCTATGGAAAATATCGGCCCTGATGACCTGAACATTACAGGCCTGGTCGAAAAAGTTGAATCAGGCCGTGTAACAGAAGTGATACTGGCCCTGCCCACCACCATAGAAGGGGATACAACGAATTTTTACCTTTATAAAAAACTTCATGCTTCAAGCATTCCGGTTACTACTATTGCCCGCGGAATTTCTGTAGGGGACGAACTGGAGCACACCGACGAAGTCACGCTGGGGCGGTCGATCATAAACCGTACCCCATACGAGAATACTATTCAGAGAAAAAATCAGTAGTTTTATTCCATGCTGAAAAGCTGGAGCTGGCTTACTTTTGAAGAAACATGGTTCACCTCCAGGTGCTCGTAGTTCTCAAGCAGCGGGCGAATGGCCTTTTTAATGATCTTGTTTGGAGTACTCTTTCTGGATTTGCAAAAATTCATCAGGGATTTTTTCTGACGCGCAGAGATGGTGATCGTCACCTGCTTGTATTTCACTGCCTTTTTTTTCTTCTTCTTACTCATTTCCCTTGATGATCTCCTCAACATCACGCATCAGTTTCAATGCAAGGTGATCGGCTTTCTCCTGCATATTGCTTTCGGCATATATCCTCACAATGGGTTCGGTGTTTGACTTCCTGAGATGGACCCATTCCCCGTCGAAATGTATTTTAATCCCGTCGATGGCTGAAACCGGGCGGCTTTTATAACGCAAAGCAATCTTTTTAAGGATATTGTCAATATCCATCTCCGAAGTAAAACTGATTTTATTTTTAGAAATAAAATAATTCGGATATTGATCACGGAGCTGTGAACAGTTTTTACCTGAACGGGCCAGGTAGGATAGGAACAAGGCAATCCCTGCCATGGCATCCCTTCCGTAATGCAATTCAGGATATATTACCCCACCATTTCCTTCGCCCCCTATCACCGCATGGTGCTTTTTCATACATTCCACCACATTGACTTCCCCTACAGCCGAGGCAAAGTATTTGCCGCCATGCTGCTCGGTAATTAATTTAAGAGCCTGGGTGGAAGACAGGTTTGAAACGGTATTCCCTTCTTTATAACCCAGGATGTAGTCAGCCACAGCAACAAGGGTATATTCTTCTCCAAATGGCTCTCCAAGCTGGTTTACAATGGCAAGGCGGTCAACATCCGGATCAACTGCGAAACCGACATCAGCCTTGTTCTTAACGATTATTTCACAGAGATCACCAATGTTTTCCGAAAGAGGTTCCGGGTTATGGGCAAAATCCCCGCTTGGATCGCAATACAGCGGTATTATTTTATAAACTCCCAATGCATCCAGTAACATGGGAATTGCAATCCCTCCCGAACTGTTTACAGCATCAATCACAACAGTAAAATGGGCATTTTTAATTGCCTCTTTATCAACGAGTTCCAGCTCAAGTATTTTTTCAATATGCTTTTCAATGCAGGAATCATCAGAAGAACAAATCCCGAGGTTCCTGACCTCTGAAAATTTATAGTCTTTCCTGGCCGCCAGTTCGATTATCTTTTCACCATCTGCAGCCGACAGAAACTCACCTTTGGAATTTAAAAGTTTCAACGCATTCCACTGGATGGGATTGTGGCTTGCTGTCAGAATGATCCCCCCGTCGGCATTATGAAATCCTATTGCCAGCTCGGTGGTGGGTGTCGTAGTAAGGCCGATATCAATAATGTCGACTCCGCATGACATCAAGGTTCCGCAAACCAGGTGATTGACCATCTCGCCTGAGATCCTTGCATCCCTGCCGACAATAAGCAAAGGAGCATCTTTCCCGCAATCTTCTTTGACCCATTGCGCAAAGGCACAGGAAAATTTCAGGATGTCAAACGGAGTAAGCCCGAGTCCTTCCTTCCCCCCAATGGTTCCGCGTATTCCGCTGATCGAACTGATTAAAGTCATAGAATATTTTTTTCAATTTATTTCCAGGTTTGCTATTTTCCTGGTTTTTTAACGGCACGGGTATTCTTTTTGCCGGTTGTTTTGCTCAATTTCACCTTCTCCCTTATCCTGTATGCCGTCTGCCCGTCCTTCTTGCTTTCTATTACCTCGTATTTTCTCTCTATGTCCTCTATACCGGTACACTTCCAGTCTTGTAATTTTGAAATCCAGTCGGGACGGTCTATAAATGCCTCGCTCAGGTTTGCCGGGCTCAGGTTGGTCCCTCTCATATCTGCATTGCTCAGGTCTGATTTGCTCAGGTCTGATTTGCTCAGGTTGGCCTCACTGAGGTTTGCCCCGGTAAGGTTTGCCCCGGTAAGGTTAGTACCGCTGAGAATTGCCCCGCCGAGGTTGACTTTGCTGAGGTTTGCACCGCTGAGGTTAGTCCTGATAAGAAGGGCCCAGCCCATTTTCGCGCCTGTAAGGCAGGAATTACTGAGGTTTGCCTCACTCAGGTTTGCTTCGTTCATATATACCTCGGTAAGATCTGCCTCATTAAGGTCAGCCCCGCTAAGGTCGGCCTCGCTCATGATGGCCATCCTGAACGTTGCCCCGCTGAGATCAGCGCCTTTGAGATCTGCCTTACTCAAAGAAGCTTTGCTAAGTTCCGCTTTACTCAGATTAGCTTCGCTCAGGTTTGTCCTGATCAGAAGAGCCCCTCTCAGGTTTGCACTACTCAGGTTGGATTTGCTCAGGTCGGCTTCACTAAGATTTGTTCCTCTCAGGTTGGCTCCCGCAAGGTTGGCACCATTCAGGTTTGCCTTGCTTAAGTTAACAGCCCTGAGATCGGCCCTGCTCAGATCGGCCCTGTTCAGGTTTGCATTACTGAGGTTTGCCTCGCCCAGGTATGCTTCACAAAGATTTGCCCCATTCAGGTTTGTTCCATTCAGGTCGGTTTCACTTAAGTTTGCCTTACTCAGGTTTGATCCTTTCAGGTTGGCCTTTCCTAAGGTCGCCTTACTCAGGTTTGCCGAACTCAGATCCGCCCCTTTGATATATGCCCCCCTCAGGTCAGCCCCCCTCAGGTCGGCTCCCCTCAGGTCGGCCTGGCTTAAATCGGCCCCCCTCAGACTTGCTCCCTTCAGGTTCGACTTGCTGAGATTAACCGCCTTCAGGTCGGCGCCCCTCAGATCGGCCCCTTTCAGAATAGCCCTCTGAAGATAGCTCTCGTGGAGGTCTGCAGGTATGTCCTTATATATTACCCTTTCTGTTTCATCAGCCACTATAAGATTCAAAATATTCTGAATCTTGAAACTGGGCCTCTCCCTCATGCGGTATTCTTCTTCTAATGTCACTTTGCGCACAAACGAACATAAATTATCAAAAACTGCCTGGCGAAATTCTTCCGAATGTTTTGCAATGCGATGCAGCTTGTTAATTGCCTCAAGATTAACAGATTCATTGATGTTATCGAGCTCTTCAACAATGTATTTAATATCCTGAGGCACCCGTAATGACCTATCCATATCCGTTATGTTTAATTCTAACGTAAAGTGAATTTTGCCTCAAAGATATAATTATTTATCAACAGGATTACAATGTGAATTTTAACTAATTAGCAAAAATGGTTAATGGAACCTCCTGCCTATGCCACTGTTTTCATATCATAATTTGGAAATTTCCCCCTGCCTGAAAATTAATGCATCTGCCTCAATAAGCTTACGTATGCCGGAATTTTGCTATTTTTGCATGGAATTTGGTTATTTCGCGTTTCTGACGAACTATTTATGGAAGATCCTTTTGAATCACAGTTCGACCCTGAGCTGATTGCCCTTGTAAGAAATTATGAGGACATGATCAACCATAAGGAACAACATTTTTTTGATGTTTTTGAATACGAAGATATTATTGACTACTATCTTTATCTCAACGACCTCCCCTCTGCCCTTCAATGCCTGAAAAAAGCACTGCGACAGCACCAGAATAACCCATTGATCCTTCTTAAACAGGTGCAGTATTTCATCCATACAAAGAAAGACCATGAAGCACTGACCCTCCTTGAGGAACTCGATCATTCCGAGGCTTCCGATTCTGAATTCCAGGTCCAGAAAGGGAACCTGTACAGCCAGCTCGAACGTTCCGAGAAAGCAATTCAGTCTTACAAGAATGCATTGGAAAGCAGCGAGGACCAGGATGACATTTACGTTAGCCTGGCCTTTGAATATGAGAACCTTGGAAAATATAAGCAAGCCATCAAATATCTTACAGAGGCGATCAGGATAAATCCTGAGAACGAAGCCGCTTTGTTTGAAATCTCATTTTGTTTTGAGATCACAAGGCAATCCGAAAACTGTATTCATTTCTTTAAAACCTTCCTCGACGACCATCCCTATTCAAAGGTCTCATGGTTCAACCTGGGTGTTGCTTACGGGAATATGGAAGAGTTTGATAAATCGGTAGAAGCTTATGATTATGCCATTGCAATTGACGAATCCTTCTCTTCCGCCTATTTTAACAAAGCCAATTGCTATGCGAATGCCGGCATGTTTGAAAAGGCTATCCAAACTTACCTGGAGACCTTGTATTATGAAGACCCTGAACCTTTAACCTATTATTATATAGGTGAGTGCTATGAAAAGCTCTGCCAGTTCGATTACGCCATTGACTATTACAAGAAAGCGATCACCCTTGACAGTGATTTTGCCGATGCATGGATGGGAATAGGGATAGCCTATGATGAACTTGGGAAACCCCAGACCTCACTCTCATATATAAGGAAAGCAATTAAATTATCCCCGGTAGTACCTGAATACTGGTCGATGCTTGGCGACATGTACATCAAATTAAACCGTTTTGACGAAGGGGTACCTGCTTACAGGAAAGCAATTGAACTGAATCCCGATGACCCGGATGTCTGGCTTGACCTTTCTGTTGCCTATGCCGATGTAAAGCTCCACCAGGAAGCTTATGATGTACTTCTTGAAGGCCTTAAATACCATGATGAGAATCCTGATTTTTTCTTCGGGATGGCCTATTACCTTTTCCTGCTGGGCAAACCTAAGCAAGCTAACGAAACCCTTTCAAAAGCCCTGGGGATGGACTTTAACGGGTATAAGCGTTTGTTTACCATGTTCCCCGAAGCCCAGCAGCATCCTGCCGTTATTGAAATTATTGAAGCCCATAAAAAATAAAAACTATGATGAACATTGACCTTCCTTTTTTACCTGAACGATCATTAAAACCGCGTCAGAACGGAATTGCCATGGTAATGGATAAAAGTCTCAGCGTGCGTGAAGCCGAAGACCTCGTATCTGTTGGCAGTGAATTTATAGATTACGTCAAGCTCGGTTTTGGCACATCACTGGTTACCCGTGACCTGCAAAAGAAAATCAAAGTATATAAGGAAGGTGGTCTCAAAGTTTATCTCGGCGGAACCCTTTTTGAAGCCTTTTTCATTCGGGACCGCTTTGACGATTACAGGAAATACATTGACCAGCTGGGTCTTGATACCGTTGAGATCTCCGATGGTTCGATGAATATCGACCATGATGTCAAATGCGAACACATCAACATCCTTTCCAGGCAGTATACTGTTCTCTCGGAAGTCGGTTCCAAGGAATCAGGCATCCTGATATCACCGAGCAAATGGATTGAGATGATGCAGAAGGAATTGCAGGCCGGCTCCTTCAAGGTCATCGGGGAAGCAAGGGAAAGCGGTAATGTAGGCATTTACAGGCCTACTGGAAAAGCCCATGTGGCCCTGATCAATAAAATCCTCAGCAAAGTCGATATCCAGAAGATCATCTGGGAAGCCCCGCTTAAATCACAGCAGGTTTGGTTTATCAAGCATTTTGGAGCTAACGTGAACCTCGGGAATATACCTCCTTCAGAAATTATTCCATTGGAAACATTGAGACTCGGGCTGAGGGGAGATACATTTTTCCAGTTCCTTCCCGAAAAACTGAAAAAGTTTCAGCAGGTTTGAACATACGGTACCACAGGTTCGGACTGATCGGTTATCCCCTTGAACACTCCGCTTCAGCCCTGTATTTTGCGAAAAAGTTTGAGCGGGAGGGATTGACAGATTATTCATATTCCCTCTTCCCTTTATTGTCGGCGGATGAGGTAAGGCCTTTGATCTCAAACACGCCCGGCCTGCAAGGTTTTAATGTCACAATACCCCATAAACAAAGCATCATCCAATTTCTTGACTATCTCGATCCATTGGCCAGGGAAATCGGGGCCGTTAATACGGTTATAATAAATCGTTCCGGCCCTGAGGTTAAACTCAGGGGTTACAACACCGATGCCGGAGGATTTAAAAATTCCCTTAACCCTGATTTTAATCATACCCACGCCCTCATACTTGGAACAGGTGGATCATCCAGGGCCATCGCTTATATTCTGAAGGAGATGGGGGTTGAAATACTGAATGTTTCGAGGACAAAAAAGGATGTGCTGACAATCAGGTATGATGAACTCACCTCCGCACTGCTTGAGAAGTTCACCTTTATTGTCAATTGCACGCCGGCCGGAATGATTCCCGATACAGGCTCGGCCCCTCCCCTGCCTTTCGCCCTGCTGGGCCCCCGCCATTTTGTTTATGACCTTATCTACAAGCCCGCTGAAACAAAACTCCTGCGCCTGGCGCGTGAATCAGGCGCCAGCACCCAGAATGGGTTTCGTATGCTGGAACTTCAGGCGGAACTCTCATTTGCAATATGGATGAACGCGTCGAATGACTGTTTACCGGTGACTGGTGAACAGTGATTCGTGACTGGTGACTGGTGACTGGTGACTACTACTTCATGGCTCATGGCTCATGGCTCATGGCTGCCAACTGCGAAACAGTTCACTCTTTCTTCCCAGGTTCCCCGGTACGTATGACCTCAATCTGCAAATGCGCCACCATGGCAGCAACCGCGCCGACCGCAGCCAGCATCGGGGCAATAAGAGCCCCTATAACACCAACGGTTACAGGGATCTCCAGGTAAACCTTCCCTGTTTCGTCCTTGATGATGAGCCTTCTCACATTGCCTTCGTGAATGAGCTCTTTGACTTTTTCAACAAGTTCTTCACCTTTTACCCAGAATTCTTCTTTTATATTTTCCATAAAGGTTTTATTTTATTGTCAGTTTGACGAATCCGCTCCTGCATTGTTACATCTGGATTAAAACTACTTCAATAACATCTTAAGAATGCCCAGTTTGCCATTATAGGGCGGATACCTTACCGGCACATCTGTTCGTGTTGACTTTGACATTACCGCCCGCTGGTGCGAGAATGCTTCAAAACTATACTTTCCATGATATTTCCCCATCCCTGAATTCCCCACTCCACCGAACGGCATGTTCGAATTGGCAATATGGATGATAACGTCATTGATGCAGGCACCACCCGAGGAAGTTTTTTCGAGGACCTCCGACTGGCCGGCCTTGTCCTCCGAGAAATAATAAAGGGCCAGCGGCTTGGGATGTGAGTTGATATAATTGAAAACGACGCTGATGTCGCTGAACTCCATGACCGGCAGTATCGGGCCGAAGATCTCTTCCTGCATGATCGGATCGTCAGGTTTAATATCATCAAGTATGGTAGGAGAAATAAAACGGTCATGGATGTCGACTTCACCCCCTGCAATCAGTTTTCCATGGCTCAGGAAGCCTGCCAGCCTCTGGGTCTTGCCTTCACTGACGATCCTGGGGAAATCCTTGCTTTCTTTTGGATTGGCCCCGAAATAGCGGGTAATTTTTTTACTCATCAGATGCAGGAATTCGTCTTTCACCGAAGAATGGACAAACAGGTAATCGGGGGCAATACATGTTTGTCCGGCATTTAGGAATTTGCCCCATACGATGCGGCTTGCAGCCACCTCAAGCCTGGCGCCGGCATCTACGATGCACGGACTTTTGCCGCCAAGTTCGAGGACAAGCGGGCAAAGATTTTTTACTGCCGATTCCATTACAAAACGACCAACCGCAGGGCTGCCGGTAAAGAAAATCAGGTCCCAATGCTCATTGAGCAAAGCTTTGCTCAATTCAACGTCCCCGTTAAAAAATGAAATGTATTCAGTGCTAAAGTATTCCCCAATCATTTCACCCATTACACCGGCAATGGTTGGCGTAAGTTCTGAAGGTTTCAGTGCTGCGCAGTTTCCAGCTGAAATTGCCCCGATAAGGGGATTGATCAATAACTGAAAAGGGTAATTCCACGGAGCCATGACAAGCACCAACCCAAAAGGTTCCTGGTATATCCTGCTCTTCGACCAGAAGTGCAGCAGCTGGTTTGTGCCGGTTTTTTGGGGTTTGGACCAACGGTGGACGTTGCGGATATGCAGCCCCAGTTCTTCCAGTACAAATCCTATTTCAGTGGCATACACCTCGAATTTTGATTTCCGGAGGTCCTTCCAGAAAGCCTCATACAATCTTTCCTCATAGGCTAGAATAGCTTTTCGGAGGATCTTAAGCTGGCTGACCCTGAATTCAGGGTCCCTGGTTGCACAGGTAAGGAAAAAGTCTCGCTGCGCCTGGAGGACAGAAGGATTAGGATTACTGAACATAGGCATATATTTTGGTGAACAGTGAATGGTGAACGGTGAACAGTGAACAGTGAACAGTGAACAGTGAACAGTGAACAGTGAACGGTGAACAGTGAACAGTGAACGGTGAACAGTGAACAGTGAACGGTGAACAGTGAACAGTGAACGGTGAACAGTGAACAGTGTTTAGTCACCAGTCACCAGTCACCTGTCTCCCTACCCGGGTCACTATCACAATTCAAAGGTACTAAATTCCATTTGCTGAAAAATTAAGCAAATTCTCACAAACATTTGGTAAAATCCAAAGAATTGTGTAATTTTGCAGCCCGATTTTAGTACCCTAAAAAATACGTTAATTTAAGTTGTCAGAAAATGAATTTAGCACCTGAAGTTAAGAAGAAAGCATTTAAAGAGCACGGAAAATCCGAGTTTGACACTGGTTCAGCTGAAGCCCAGATCGCATTGTTTACCATGAAAATCCAGCATCTTACCGAGCACCTGAAGGTGAATAAGAAAGACATGGCTACCGAAAGATCACTGGTTGCACTTGTCGGAAAACGCCGTCGTTTGCTTGATTTCCTGAAGAAAAAAGAGATCAGCCGTTACAGGTCAATCATCAAGAAACTGAATATCCGTAAATAACTAATTTCTTTGCGGAATTGTAAAAGAGGCAATTCATTTAATTGCCTCTTTTACTATCTGAAAGACTGTAAGAATTTCATCCCGGGCTTACAGCTTCCAATAATAAACCAGAAAATCCGGGCCCATACATAAAAGTATTATTCCAAATGAACCCTATTTTAAAAACTTTCCAGCTCCCCGACGGTCGCGAGGTAAGTATTGAAACCGGACGTCTTGCAAAGCAGGCCGACGGTTCCGTTGTTGTCAAGCTGGGCGATACCATGTTACTGGCCACCGTGGTTGCCAGGCAGGAAGCAGGCGAAAATGTTGATTTCATGCCGCTTTCAGTTGAATACCGCGAAAAATACGCAGCAGCCGGCCGTTTTCCGGGCGGCTTCTTCAAACGCGAAACAAGGCCATCAGATTATGAAGTATTGATCGCACGTCTTGTTGACCGTGTCTTAAGACCCCTTTTCCCTGATGATTATCACGCAGAAGTCCAGGTGATCATAACCCTGATCTCTGCCGACAGGAATATCATGCCTGATGCCCTCGCAGGCCTTGCAGCCTCTGCAGCCCTTGCAGTAAGCGACATTCCATTTCTTGGCCCGATATCCGAAGTGCGCGTGGCCAGGATCAACGGACAGTTTGTTGTCAACCCGAACATTTCAGACCTCGCCAATGCCGATATCGATATCCTGGTCGGTGCAACCATGGAGAACATCATGATGGTGGAAGGTGAAATGAAAGAAGTGTCGGAAGATGCAATGGTCGAAGCTCTCCGTGTGGCCCACGAAGCAATCAAAGTACAATGCCGGGCCCAGGCCGACCTTGCATCACAGGTCGAGTCATCAAAAGTCAAGCGGGTATACTGCCATGAGGTCAATGATGCAGAATACATGCAAAAGATACAGGCAGCCTGCTACGACAAGATTTACGCCATGGCAGCAAAAGGCGTTGCCGACAAGCACGAGCGCAAAACTATCATAGATGCGATAAAAGAAGAGTTCCTGGCTACACTTTCCGAAGAAGAAAAGGTAAAGTATGCACCTATGACCGGTCGCTACTACCATCATCTTGAAAAGGAAGCGATCAGGAATGCAACCCTTGACGCACGTATTCGCGTTGACGGCCGCAAATTAGACCAGATACGCCCTATCTGGAGCTCGGTCGATTATCTTCCGGCTGCCCATGGTTCCGCTGTCTTCACAAGGGGAGAGACCCAGTCGCTGACCACAGTCACACTGGGGACCAAACTTGACGAACAGGTTGTTGACGGCGCTGTAATCGAAGGTAAAACAAACTTCATGCTGCATTACAACTTCCCGCCCTTTGCAACCAAAGAAGTGAAGCCTATCCGCAGTACAAGCAGAAGGGAGATTGGCCATGGCAATCTCGCACTCCGCGCATTGAAACCTGTTCTTCCTACCGACGAAGACAGCCACTATACCATCCGCATTGTTTCAGACATCCTCGAATCCAATGGTTCTTCCTCAATGGCGACAGTTTGTGCAGGGACGCTCGCACTGATGGATGCCGGTGTGAAGATCAAAAAACCGGTGTCGGGCATTGCAATGGGCCTTATCACCGATATGAAGACCGGGAAATACGCCGTTCTTTCGGATATCCTTGGCGACGAAGACCACCTCGGCGACATGGACTTCAAGGTATGCGGCACTGCCGACGGGATTACAGCCTGCCAGATGGACATTAAATGTGACGGCCTTTCCTATGACATACTTAAAGAAGCCCTGGAACAGGCAAAACGCGGAAGGATGCACATACTTGGTGAAATGGCCAAGACTATTACCCAGCCCCGTGCAGATTACAAGCCATTCGTGCCCCGCATCACCCAGATCAAGATACCCCGTGAATTTATCGGCGCAATTATCGGCCCCGGGGGCAAGGTTATCCAGGAGATGCAGCGTGAAACAGGGACTACCATCGTTATCGAAGAAGTTGGTGAATTCGGTGTTATCGACATTGTTGCAGATAACATAGCCGCCAGGGATGCCGTCCTCGACAAGATCAAGAGAATTGTAGCCGTACCTGAGGTCGGCGAAATATATAAAGGTAAAGTAAAAAATATCCAGCCTTTTGGCGCCTTTATCGAGATCCTTCCTAACCAGGACGGACTGCTGCATATTTCCGAAATTGAATGGAGGCGCCTTGAAAAAGTCGAGGATGCCCTGAAAGTCGGAGATGAAGTTGAAGTAAAACTTATCGAAGTCGACCCTAAGACAGGAAAGTTAAAACTGTCGAGGAAGGTCCTGTTGCCCAAGCCTGAAGGCATGCCGGAGCAGAAAGAAAGCCATCGCAGCGGCCCGAGGCCGGAGCACAGATCGGAACACAGGCCCGACCACAGGCATCCGAGAAATGATTAAATTGTAACCTTAGGCCCAACTTTCCGTAAAATTGATCAACCCAGGTAAAACTAAAGGACAACGCGCATGAGGCAGCTGAAAATCACGAAACAGGTTACCAACCGCGAAACCGCGTCGTTAGACAAGTATCTGCAGGAAATCGGCAAAGTTGAACTCATCACAGCCGACGAAGAAGTATCCCTGGCCCAGAGGATCAAGCAAGGCGACCAGGGTGCCCTGGAAAAACTTACCAAAGCTAACCTTCGGTTTGTGGTCTCGGTTTCAAAACAATACCAGAACCAGGGGCTCAGCCTGCCCGACCTTATCAATGAAGGGAACCTGGGCCTGATCAAGGCTGCACAGCGTTTTGACGAAACCCGTGGTTTTAAATTCATCTCCTATGCCGTATGGTGGATCCGCCAGTCGATCCTCCAGGCCCTGGCTGAACAATCGAGAATTGTAAGGCTGCCTTTGAACAAGATCGGTTCCATCAACAAGATCAACAAAGCCTATGCCCAGCTCGAACAGCAGTATGAAAGGGAGCCGAATTCCGACGAAATAGCCCATCTCCTCGAAATATCCGAAAATGAGGTTAAAGAATCCCTGAGAAATTCCGGCCGGCATGTCTCCATGGATGCCCCTCTTATCCAGGACGAAGATAATACCATGTACGACGTCCTTAAAGGTGAAGAAAACACTACACCCGATAACGGGCTGCTATACGAATCCCTGAAAAAGGAAATAGAACGTGCTGTTTCAACACTCACCCAGAGGGAAGCCGATGTGATCCGCTTGTATTTCGGCCTTAACGGAAGCCACCCCATGACCCTGGAAGAAATCGGTGAACGCTTCGACCTTACCCGCGAACGGGTGCGTCAGATCAAGGAAAAAGCAATCCGCAGACTGAAACATACGTCACGCAGCAAAATATTAAAGACATACCTTGGATGAAAAATTTGCGTTTACGGTTGACGAGTTACGAATTCCTGATTCCTCAATCGTAAATCGTAAATCATAAATCGTAAATCGTAAATGCACCTCATCGCTCCTTCCCTCCTCTCTGCTAACTTCCTCAACCTTGAGAAAGACATAGAGATGGTGAACCGCAGCCAGGCCGACTGGTTTCACCTGGATGTGATGGACGGTGTTTTTGTTCCCAATATCTCTTTTGGCCTTCCTGTCATTGAAAAGATCAAAACGGCAGCACGCAAGCCGCTTGATGTTCATCTTATGATTGTCGATCCCGACCGCTATATCGAGAGATTTCGTAAAGCCGGGGCCGACATTATAAGTATACATGCGGAAGCCTGCAACCATCTTCACAGGTCGGTATACCTGATTAAACAAACAGGTGCCAAAGCTGGCGTCGTACTGAATCCCCATTCACCGGTAAGCCTGCTAAATGATATCATCGGCGATACCGATATGGTCCTGCTGATGAGCGTAAACCCCGGGTTCGGCGGACAGAAATTCATTGAGAACACTTACAGGAAAGTAAGGGAACTCAAAGAACTGATCCTGAAGAAGAATTCATTGGCCATGATAGAGATCGACGGAGGTGTGGACCTTAACAATGCCCCCATATTGGTCAAAGAAGGTGCAGGCATCCTGGTAGCCGGGAATACGGTATTTGCTTCCCCGGATCCTGAAGAGACAATTAAACTGTTAAAGAATTTCTGACAGTCCCCGACATTTCATTTTTCTTTTTTGTTATTTTTACATTTCATTGTCCTAATGAAACCATATGGATTTCCAGGGAGCCAAATCCTTTATTGTTGATAAACTCCGCAAGGAGCTCGACCCGGCATACACATACCACTGCATCGGGCATACGCTCGACGTGCATGCTGCAACCCTGAGGCTAGTCGGAATGGAAGGGATACCCGAAGAAGAAGCAAGGCTCATGGAAATAGCCGCACTGTATCACGATTCTGGGATGCTGGTTAAGTATGTGGACCACGAAACGGCGTCGGTAGGGCTGGCTTCCCGGTTCCTGCCTGAATTTGGTTTTAACAAAGAGGAGATCACGGTTATCAGCGGCCTTATCATGGTCACACGCCTTCCCCAGAAAGCTTCCTCAATCGCGGAACAGGTAATTTGCGATGCCGATCTCGATTACCTTGGGAGGGAAGATTTTTTCATCCACGCTTTCGAGCTGCAGCATGAATGGAACCATTTCGGCATAAGGAAAACTAACCTGGCCTCATGGCTCGATATCCAGATAAAATTCCTCAGCGAACACGATTATTTCACAAAATCCGCAACTTTATTGCGTTCACGAAGAAAAACAGAGAACCTAAATGAAATAATAAGCTTATGGCAACAAAAAAATCAAAAGAGACCAAGTACGAAAACATCATCCTGATCCCAACCGATTTTTCCGAGGTCTGCGGAAATGCAGTTATCCACGGGATCCATCTTGCCCGTTTTCTCAAGTATAAGGCGGTCATCCTTCATGTCATCAACAACGAAACCAAATCAGCTCTGAAGAAAAAGAATGTAGGAACCGATTATGTCGAGAAAAGGCTGAAGGAGTACAAGTCATATTACGAGAAGAAATATGATGTTGTTGTTGATACGATTGCTGAAGAAGGCAGTATTTTCAGCACAATAAACGACGTTGCCACCAGGATAAAAGCCAATGTGATGATCCTTGGCACCCACGGAAAGAAAGGCCTGCAACATGTCTTCGGCAGCTATGCGCTCAGGGTGGTTTCCGAATCGCCTGTGCCTGTAATCGTTGTGCAAAAAAGATCCTTTAAGCAGGGCTACGAGAATATCGTCCTTCCTGTCTCCAATGATCTTGAATCAAGGCAAACGGTCCAGTGGATCAAAATGATAGCGAAACTGTTCAAATCGAAGATCCATATTTTCCAGGCAGTGGAAACCGAGAAGGGGCTGAACAGCCGTTTGAAGATCATCACCCGCCAGATCTCCGACGCCCTCAACGAAGAGAACATTAACCATGAAACCACGTATGCCGAACCCAAGGGTGATTTTGCGAAGCAGGTGCTTTCCTATTCTGCCTCAAATCATGCCGATATGATAATGATCATGACCAGGCCTAATGTGGACGTGCCCGGTTTCAGCATGTCGTCATGGGACGAAAAACTGATGTTCAACGAGGCCCAGATCCCTGTAATGTGTATCAACCCTGTTGAGCTGGGATACTACTATTACGAGTGGATCCAACTGGCCTGAGAAGAAGCTGGATGCAGATACGCAAATACTGGGATGATCAGCCCCTGATGCTGATCATGGTTTTGGCGATACTCTTCCGTTTGCTTGCAGCCATTTTCGCCAAAGGATGGGGCATGTTCGATGACCATTATATTGTCATTGAGTCAGCCCAGTCGTGGGTCGACGGCCATGATTACAACAACTGGCTCCCCGACAGTCCGGGGAATACAGGACCCACCGGCCATAACCTGTTTTACCCCATGGTCAACTTCCTTTTTTTTACGCTTATGAAGCTGATTCACATCCGTGACCCGCAGGTAAAGATGCTGTTTATGAGGACCTCCCTGGCGGCATGGTCCCTTGTAACTGTATTTTACGGGTACAGGATCACCGAAACCCTGGGTGGCAAAAAACCAGCCCGTCTTGCGGGCATCCTGCTTGCCCTGTTCTGGTTCATGCCCTGGATGAGCGTGAGAAATCTTGTCGAGATGGTTTGCGTGCCTTTCATCATCCTGGGATTCTGGGTTATCACAAAACCCGGGAACAAAGAGAAACAGGTCCTCAACTGGTTTGTCTCCGGGCTTTTCTTAGGCCTGGCTACTGACATCAGGTTCCAGGCTGTCTTTTTCCCGCTTGGCCTCGGCCTGTGGCTTCTTTTTACAGGCAGGTTCAAATTCCTGCTCTCACTTGCAGCGGGGTCTTTACTGACTTTCAGCCTGGTCCAGGGAGGCATTGACTTTATAATCTGGGGAAAACCTTTTATTGAGATATACTCCTACGCCACTTTATGCCTCAACGAAATCAATGATTATATCAATCTTCCCTGGTATAATTACTTTCTTGTAATCGGCGGAATGCTGATCCCCCCGGTAAGCATTTTCCTTTTCTGGGGGTTTTTAAGAAAATGGAAACAGTATTTCTATATTTTCTTCCCCACCCTGCTTTTTTTCGCTTTCCATTGCTGGGTACCGAACAAACAGGAAAGGTTTATCATCCCTATGATACCGCTTTTTATTATAATCGGCAGCATAGGCTGGATGGAATTCCGGGAAAGATCGGTATACTGGGGAAAACATTTAACCCTCCTCCGTTCCTGCTGGATCTTTTTCTGGGTCATCAATTCCATCATCCTCCTGGTATTTACTTTTACCTACTCCAAAAGGTCTATGGCAGAAAGCATGAATTATTTATCAAAATACCAGGGGATCGGTTTTATGACAGCCATTGACGACGGGAATAACCCTGAAATGTTCCCGAAATTTTACCTTGGCCAGTGGCCTGTCATGAGCAATGAAAAGAATGGTGACCGAAGCCTTGACAGCATCATGGTATATTCTCTTAAAGGAGGCAGATCATCTGCTCCCAGGTTTGTGCTTTTCACTGGTGACAAAAGCATTGAACCCATGGTAGTGAAGACCAGAAAATACCTTCCGTTCCTGGTCTATGAAACCACAATTGAACCCGGCTTCATCGACAGGCTTGTACATTGGATGAATCCGATTAACAGGAACAAGACCGTATACATATACAGGAATGCTGAATTTTTTCCTGAAAAGAAACCTTAGCAGACAGCCAAGACTGATGACCGAAAAAAGAATTCAGATAGCCAGGCCTTCTTTCCTGGGAAATGAGAAGAAGTACGTGCTTGATGCCCTGGAATCAGGCTGGATCAGTTCTATTGGGCCGTATATCGAACGGTTCGAGATGGAATTTGCCAGGTATCACGGGATGAAACACGGTATTGCCACACACAACGGAACTATCGCCCTTCATCTTGCACTGGCGGCTTCGGGTGTCACAGCCAACCATGAAGTGATAGTCCCTGATCTTACATTTATCGCCACTTCAAACTCTGTGCGCTATTGCAATGCCACACCCCTTCTGACGGATGTGGAAAACGACGACTGGAACATAAGCCCCGGCTGCATACGAAACGCGATCGGAGAAGCCGTAAAGGCTATAATACCGGTACACCTTTACGGCAACCCGGCAAGGATGGTTGAAATTATGAACATTGCGGCAGAGCACAACTTACTCGTTATCGAAGACTGTGCCGAAGCAACGGGAGCACTGCTGCAGGGCCGTAAAGTCGGAACCTTCGGCCACATAAGCTGTTTCAGTTTCTTCGGCAATAAGATCATGACTACGGGTGAAGGCGGGATGTGCCTCACAAATGACGATGAACTGGCCGAAAAGATGAGGATCCTCAGGGATCATGGGATGAACCGTAATAAAAAATACTGGTACGACAACCTCGGGTTCAATTACCGTATGACCAATATGCAGGCGGCAGTCGGACTGGCCCAGCTTGAACAGCTTGATTCGCTTCTGGCTTCGAGGGATGCCATCCTCAGGCGATATAAAGAACAATTATCGTCCTGCCAGGGGATTTGTTTCCAGGAGACTCACGGCAACCGCAATGTGAACTGGCTTGTAACGATAAGGCTGCAAGGCATGGGCTTTGAGACCCGCGATGTTGTGATAAGCGAACTGAGCCGTAAACATATTGACAGCCGGCCTGTGTTTTATCCCATCCATTTCATGTCGTTTTATAAAGATCAGAAATTCATGCGGGGAGAGAACCCGAACAGCATTCTCATTGCCGGGGAAGGACTCAGCCTTCCTACTTATGTAGGCCTTGAAGAAGAAAAGATTGACTACATTGCGGCTTGTCTCATCAGGGCTTATAAGAAATATTCAACATGAATCTAAGTATAATCCTGCCGACCTATAACGAACGCGATGCCATAAATGCGCTTATATTAGAAATTTATGACATTCTCGACTCCCACCCCATAACCTTTGAGATCCTTGTTGTTGACGATAACAGTCCCGATGGAACATACCTGGCCGTTGCTGAAAAATGGAAAGGCAACCCCAGGGTTAAAACTTTCCTGAGGGAAAAAGAGAAAGGCCTTGCTACCGCGATCCTTTATGGGATCAGGCAGAGTGAAGGCGATAAGGTGATCGTAATGGACACCGATTTCAACCATCCGCCAAAACTCATTCCCCTGCTGGTAAACATTACCGATTATTTTGAAATAGCATCCTGTTCCCGCTATGTGATCGGAGGAGGTATGGAGACCTCGCGTTTCCGTTATATTGGAAGCAAGGTCTTCAACAAATACATCCATTACACCCTGAAAATGCAGACTACCGATAACCTGAGCGGATATTACTGTTTCAGGAAAGGGATCCTTAACGACCTGCCTGCCGAAAAAATATTTTTCGGATATGGAGACTATTACATCCGTTTCCTTTATGCAATGCAGCGCCTGAAACATCCTATTATTGAAATCCCCGTGGTTTATAAGGACAGGCTGGGCGGCTTGTCAAAAACAAATCTGAAAAACGAATTGTTCCGGTATTTTTTTACAGTTTTAAGAATTAAATTTGGTCTCTGGAAATTGAAATAAATATGGAACCAGGGCAGGCAAGGCTGAGGATAGAGGAACTCTCAGAGGAAATCCGCAGGCATAATTACCAGTATTATGTCCTTTCCCGCCCCTTGATCAGCGATTACCAGTTTGACCTGAAACTCGGTGAATTGTCAGCTCTTGAAAATGAATTTCCCGATTTCCGGTTTCCCGACTCCCCTACGCAGCATATTGGAGGAGGCATAACAAAGGAATTCAGGCAGGTTATCCACAAATACCCTATGCTTTCGCTCGGGAACACTTATTCGGAGCAGGATATCAGGGATTTTGAGGACAGGATACATAAACTGATCGGCGAGGAAATTGAATATGTTTGTGAACTCAAATTCGACGGGGTTGCCATAGGACTCACCTACCTCGAAGGGAGGCTTGTGCAGGCTGTGACCAGGGGTGATGGCGTTCAGGGTGACGATGTGACAACCAATGTAAAAACCATCCGCAGCATCCCTTTGAAACTCCGGGGACAGGGCTATCCTGTTTTGTTTGAGATAAGGGGAGAAATTATCCTGCCTCATTCAAGTTTCAATGCCCTGAACCTCCAGAAGGAGGAGGAAGGTGAAGAACCGTTTGCCAACCCGAGAAATGCCGCGTCAGGGAGCATTAAAATGCAGGATTCTGCAGAAGTTGCAAAGCGGAAGCTGGATTGTTTCCTGTATTCCATCCAATGCCGCGACATCCCTTTCGGAAGCCATTATGAATCTCTGCAGGCCGCCAGGAATTGGGGGTTCAGGATTTCAGACTATGTGGTGCGCTGTAAAACCATCGACGACATCTTCGATTACATAAGCACCTGGGACCATGCCCGCAAAGAGCTGCCGTTTGACATTGACGGCGTAGTCATAAAAGTAAATTCCTTTGCACAACAGGAACAGCTCGGCTATACCGCCAAATCACCACGCTGGGCTATAGCATATAAATTCAAAGCCGAAGAAGCTTCCACGGTTTTGGTGTCGGTAGATTTCCAGGTGGGAAGGACCGGGACCGTCACCCCCGTGGCGAATCTGAGGCCGGTGCAGCTTGCCGGAACTGTCGTAAAGCGGGCCACCCTGCATAATGCCGATGTCATCGCCGGGCTGGATGTGCGAACAGGCGACACTGTTTTTGTTGAAAAGGGCGGGGAGATCATTCCCAAGATCACCGGAGTGGATCTTTCACTCAGGCCGCCAGGTTCACTTCCGCTCAGATTTCCACAGAATTGTCCTGAATGCGGCTCAGCCCTTACCAGGAAGGAGGGCGAGTCAGCCTGGTTCTGCCCTAACGAAACAGTATGCCCGCCCCAGATCAAAGGCAAACTGGAACATTTTATCAGCCGCAGGGCTATGAATATTGACAGCCTGGGAGAAGGCAAGATCGAGATACTGTTCGACAACGGCCTGGTGAGTTCCCCGGCCGACCTGTATGAGCTGACATATGAACAGCTGCTAGGGCTTGAAAAAACATACAAGGGGGAAAGCGATAAAAAAGACAGGGTTGTGAAATTCCGCGAGAAAACCGTGGCTAATATACTTAAAGGGATAGCGGCCTCAAGGTCTATCCCTTTCGACAGGGTGTTGTTTGCCCTGGGCATAAGGTATGTGGGAGAAACGGTTGCAAAAAAGCTTGCCCGCCATTTCGGATCTTTTGATAAACTGCGGATGGCGGGTCCCGGGGAGCTTACCGATGTTGAGGAAATCGGTGATAAGATTGCCCAAAGCCTGCGCTTATGGCTGGATACACCTAAAAATTCAACTCTCATCGAGAAACTGAGGATGTACGGAGTACAGCTGGCATTCACAGGACAAGAATCAGCCAGGAAAAGCAGCAAACTTGAAGGCCTTACTTTCGTTGTAAGCGGCGTGTTTGATAAATTCTCACGCGACGAGATCAAACAGGCGGTTGAAGACCATGGCGGCAAAAATATTTCAGCCGTATCATCCCGAACCTCCTACCTGCTGGCAGGCCAAAACATGGGACCCGAAAAACGCAGAAAAGCCGAATCACTGGGTGTTAAAATTATTTCCGAAGAGGAATTTCTCAAAATGACAGAATCATGAGATCCGGAAAAGAAACTATAGCATGCGGTTCCTGGTTCACGGTTCCCGGTTCCCGGTTCACCAGTCACTTTTCACTTTTCACTTTTTACTTTTCACCTGCCATATTGCTCGCCTTCCTAATCCTGTTGTCCTGTCCTGCTTTTCCACTAAATAGCTCATCCGCCTGTAAACCGGGGGCTATCTGTTATGTGATCAACGGGACCATTACAATTACAACCGGTGGCAGCAGCGAGCCTGGTCTTGCAGCCGATCCTGACGAAATAACCATTCCCCTCAAACGTGCCGGCCACCTGATGATGATGGAAGCCCGTATCGACAACGAGACAGGCAATTTCATCTTTGATACAGGTTCCTCGAAACTTGTTCTTAACAGCACCTACTTCAGGAAGTATGTCAGCATGGAATCGGGTGAACGTGGGGGCATCACAGGAGGTGTTGCCGGCGTAAGGCAAACAAAAGTAAGCAGGATACAGATATCGGGGTATTCATGTACCAATGTTCTTGCCGATATGGCCGACCTGGGTCATATTGAAAACCGCAGAGGCGTGAAAATCCTCGGGCTCCTGGGCTTCAGCCTCCTGAAAAACATGGAAATCATTATCGATGTGCGCCATAATGAACTGCATCTTTACCGCCTCGACCGCAGTGGTAACAGGATCACCAAAAATTCATCTGAATTTAAAACCGATTTAAGCCAGAAGTTGCAGATGTACCAGGATATTCTGTTCGTAAGTCCGAAGATAGGCGGGAAAATCCTGAGTTTCTGCCTTGACACCGGCGCTGAATCCAATGTGATCAGCTCGGCTTCACCTAAGAAAGTGATGAACACGGTAAGTATCACCCGAAGATCGGGCCTGGTAGGTTCCGGCAGGCCTTCGGCCGATGCACTGTATGGCAACCTGAATGACTTTGACCTGGGAGGACAGCAAATATCACAAATGCAAACCATCATCACGAATCTTGACAATATGTCGGCAGCCTTTGGCCTGACTGTTGACGGAATGCTCGGATATGATTTCTTTGCAAAAGGTCAGATTTGTATTAACTTAGTAAAACTGGAGATGAAGATCTGCTTCAATAAAAGCGAATGAAACCACAAACCGGCTTATGCTATATTCTCCTGTTGGCATTTCTCGCCCTGTCGTTTAATGCCAGGTCACAGTATGATCCCAAAGACATCTGCAGGATCGACAATAACCGTGTGATCTTCAAGCTTAGCAGGAACTGGTCCTCTGCAGAGAAGAAGGAGGTCATGAATCAATTTGACCTTGACAGCACTTTGCTTGCAGAAGCATTCACAGGTAAAGCTGAGATCACTGTCAAAAAGGTGAAATGGATGGTTAAAAAGCTTGACGACAGCCGGGTGGAATTGTCGAAACCCATGGATGGGGGGCCTTCTCTCGATCAGGGAGACGTATATATGCTGGATGATCGGTGGATCAATGCAGCCGGGATCGAAGAGAGGGAATCTGCGGCATTCGGGATCAACATCCTGAGCCTGTACAAGGTCTTCAATTATCATAACGGGACGGCAACGTTTTTCCTGCCTGAGCGAAAATATGCCAGGAATATCTATATAGCCGGTTCTTTCAATAACTGGAGCACCATGCAGACGCCGATGATCCGTTGTGACTCCGGCTGGTTTATCACTCTTAAGCTGAAGCCGGGAAAATACTCTTATAAATACATCATTGACGGGAAATGGAGCCCCGACCCATATAATAAACTAAGCGAAGACGACAGCCAGGGAGACCTTAATTCTATTATTTTCTGTTACAATTACCGTTTCTTCCTTCCTTCTTTTTATAGTTCGAAAAAAGTGTTGTTGGCAGGCAGTTTCAACTACTGGAACCCTGATGAATTAAAGATGATCAGGGTTGCCGGGGGCTGGGCAATTAACCTCTACCTGAGGGAAGGAACGCATGCATACAAGTTCATCGTGGATGGCAAATGGACGCTTGACCCTACGAATACAGTGAGGAGACCCGACGGGACCGGGCATGAGAACTCCTTCATGAGCCTTGGCGATACCATGTTCTTTGTTCTCAAAGGGAATACCGCCGTCAAACAGGTGAATCTTGCAGGAAATTTCAATGTCTGGAACCCCTCTGAATTATCCATGCTGAAGATTAACGGCGGATGGCAGCTGCCCTATGTACTAGCTGCGGGGAATTACGAGTATAAATTCATTCTTGACGGACGATGGATCACCGATCCCGATAATCCTTACACCACCGGATCAGGAAATGAACGAAATTCCTTTTTGGCTGTTAAACCCAACCACCTCTTCAGTCTTGAAGGGCATGCGGGGGCAAGGAAAGTATTGCTGAGCGGGAGTTTTAACGGTTGGAAGAAAGATGGTTATGAAATGAAGCTTAATGAAAAAGGGACCTGGGTGTTCCCGATATATTTAAAACCCGGCAAGCATACATACAAATTTATCGTAGACGGTAAATGGATCACAGATCCGGCAAATGAGTTATGGGAGGCGAACGGGTACGGCAACAGCAACTCTGTGATCTGGATTGAACAATAAAAAAAGGGCCGCCAATCCCATGCGGCCCTGAAAAATCAACTTGAGTTATTTAATCCAGTAATCCAGTGATCCAGTAATCCAGTAATCCAGTAATCCAGTAATGTAGCGATCCCGGTCGTTATTCCTCGTGCTTTATCGATCCCGCTCCGGAAACACTCTGGTTGATTACCGTGGGGGATCCCTTATAACGTATGCTGCCGGCTCCTGAGATCTTGGCATTGATCTTCTTTGTTACATGGATCTGGGCTTTTCCGGCACCGCTCATGTCAACGGTGAAATTTTCACAAACCAGGTCGAACCCATAAATATCACAGGCTCCCGACAGATCGGCGGTCACATCGGTAGCAGAACCGGAAAGCCTTAATTTACTGGCTCCGCTGCTGTTCAGATCAAGTTTCCCTGCAGTCAATTCCATCCTTACGTCGGAAGCCCCGCTGGTATGTAAACTGAAATCATTAAAAGTTACTTTACTCTCGGTAACAATGTCTACTGCCCCGCTTACTTCCACTTTTTTAAGATCCTTAAATGTGATGTATATTTTTAAGGCCGTAGAATGGTTAATAGGTTTCTTTGTATCGATTACCAGGGTGGAGCCATGTACTTCGGCACGGATAAGGGTCTGAAGGTTGTCGTCGGCTTCGATAATCACTTCTTCAGGGCCTCCCTGCCTCAGGTATACGTTAAATGCCCCCGACACTTCAATACCATCAAAGGAACTGACAACACGGGTTTCTTTTACAACCTTTCCATCGCCACTTACACCTGCGATCATGTTGCATGCCGATGTAATCCCTGAAATGCTGGTAAACAGCATCACGAACATAAACAGATTTAATAAATTTTTTGTTTTCATAGTTTTGGGTTTAATTGGTCGGATTTGAATTTGATGCTATAATCTGGTTTTGGTTACAATTTCTTTTATTTGAGCGATACGCTCCCATAATCGCTCCTCACCACTACGCTGGCCTTTGGTTTGGCATCCCTGCTCCCGACAACACCGCGGTATTCGGATGATGTTGGCGATACCGAGCGGTAATTCAGGTTTGAATTACTTTCGGAGAATCGCAACTCGCAAAATTTCACTGCGGCATCCAGGTTGTAAACTGCAGATTCGGGAAGCCTCACATCAACATCCGCATATTTATTTTTAATACTGATGCTTGTAAAATCGGGTCCTACATTTCTCACACTGCAGCTTCCATATTGGATGTCAAGGCTCAGGCTCTGTTCCACCCTGTCAATATCAAGGTCGGAGAACTTGCAACGGCTATCCATGGTGGATGTGTTTTTTATATCAACCGCCCCACCTTCAAAACTGACATTCATGGCAATTATCTTATTGGCATTCAGGTTAGAGTATTTAGAATCCAGCCGAAGGCTTCCGGCATAATCTATGTCGAGGGTTGAATATTTAAGGTTCACAACAGCCCCGGTGATGCTGCGGACCTTGGCTGAGCCGCAAAACCTGAGATCGATAACATTGTCGGAATTATTCAGCTTATTCACATCAAGGCTTCCATAACTCAGGTAGATCTTTGCTTTTCCCGTTACTTCGTTAAGAGTGATATCCCCGAATTTATTCGAAAGATCAAGGCTCATGCTGGAAGGCAGGTTAATTGAATATTCAACCTGGAACCTGTTCTTTCCCGATGTGTTCATATCGTCGAATACCGTTGTGGCTTCAACCAGGGAGGCTGTATTGCTGAAGTTAACATTGATCTTTTCAAGTATTTTGGCTGCGGCATTGTCATTAGGGGCATCCACAACCACTTTGACTTCTATCCCAACAAGGTTTTTATCCCAGTTTGAACAATGGATCCCCCCGAATTTATTGGAGATATTAAGCTGTGCGTCAGGATTGACATTGAACTCTTTTTTTATCACCCTGGTATACTCGTTTATACTGGCTCCTTTCAAGCCGATCGCAAGACCGGCCAGGAGTATGATAAAGGTTATTTTTACTATAGTTTTCATATGAGGAATTATTTTGAAGAGGATTAATGTTTGTTTAATTTGCTGACGATATTATTCATGATCCCTTCTTTCATCTGCTGGTTCTGGATGACAGCAGCCTGAAGGCGTTCACAGTTGGGGTTCTCGGCGAGGGATTTCTGGAGGTCGCGGGTACTTTCATCAAGAGCCTGCATTTCTTTCAGGGCATCCCCGTTGATAAGGTCGGCCTGAACCGGGTCGCTTGCAAGCTTTCTCACTTCTTTCATCTGCGCCATAGCCCTGGAGTCATAATACCGGATTGCCTCTGAAAATTCATCCGACATTTCAACACCTGCCTTATCGGATGAAAACCTTTCCCTGATCGAACGTGTTGCAAGGTCAAAAACGGCAATGCTTCCGGTTATGATAACAAGGATTATGGCAGCAACCTTAAGCAACCCGAACCTTGAAGGGACTGCAACTGCAGTTTGTTCAGGGAAACCCATTTTCTCCGCAAATCTCTCAAAGTGGCCGTCTAATGGTTCGATCGCATCAAACTGATCCCGATTGTCATGAATTAAATTATCCAGGTTGTCCATTTCAATTAAATATAAATGCGTTCCGGTATTTGTTTTCCTTTAAAATTGCAAGCAGCTTGTGCCTGGCTCTTGAGTACCTGGTCCTTGAAAGCTGGTTGCTGATATTCAATATTTCGGATATCTCATCATGATCATATCCTTCCAGGAGGAACAAACTGATAATGATCCTGTATTCTTCAGGAAGCTGCTGAATGGCCTTTAATACTTCCTGAACCTGGAACTGTATTTCGGCCTCATGGCTCTCCTCCCCGCTTTCAGGCAGTTCCAGGCCTTCCTCTTCAAATGAAACCGTATCTTTTGACCTTCTCAGTGAATCCAGGGAGTTATTGACAACGATCCTCTTGAGCCAGCTCCCGAAACTTCCCTGTCCCGAATAGCTTTCAAGCCGCTGAAATGCATCCAGAAATGATTCCTGCATGATGTCTTCAGCTTCGGCGGTATCGTTTACTATTCTGAGGCTGGTATTGAACATGGCTTTGTAATATAACTTGTAAATTTTATACTGGGCATTCCTTTCCCCGCGACGGCAGGCATCAATCAGATCCTTATGTATGTTTTCGTAACGGGTTTCCAAACTCCCTGTTTTAGCCAATAGACTCGCCAAGTTAGTAAATGTTACAGTGAAGATTTAAAATTCTAATTTTGCAGCCGATGAAACGGATAAAGATCCCGGTACATTTTTATGCCCTGGCAGCCATGCTGTTCTGGGGCATGTCGTTTATATGGACATCCGGACTGCTTGAATTTTATCAGCCTGTAACAATTATATTTATCCGGCTGCTGATATCTTCAGCATTTCTGTTCCTTCTGATGATAGTTTCAGGAAGGTTTGAACGCATCAGGCGCGAAGACCTCTGGCTGCTCTTGGGAAGCGCGGTGTTTAATCCATTCCTGTATTTTCTGGGGGAGAATTTCGGGGTTAAATTTACTTCTGCCACCGTTTCAAGTGTCATTATAGCAACCATACCGGTTTTCTCACCTGTCATAGCCTGGCTGACTTTCCGTGAAAAAATCTCCAGGCTGAACATTTTTGGAATCTTTGTATCTTTCAGCGGGGTGGCGGTCATGCTGGTCTCCCGCGACCTATCATTCTCAGGGGAAGGCAAAGGGGTGCTTGCGCTTTTCGGAGCAGTAATGTCTTCACTTGTCTTTTCGGTATTCCTGAAGAAACTTACTCAAAAATACTCGCCGGTGACCCTCGTGGCCTGGCAGAACATTATCGGGGCCCTGCTGTTCTTCCCATTATTCCTGATATTTGAGAGAAACGGGATTAAAGCAGTCCGCCTTAATTATCATATTATTTCATCCTTTCTCTTCCTGTCGGTTTTTGCCTCTTCCCTCGCTTTCGTTTTCTTCGCCAAGACAGTGAAAGAGATCGGCATCAGCAAGGCTAACATTTATTCAAACCTGATCCCTGTCTTCACGGCTTTTTTTTCATTTTTTCTCATCTCTGAACCATTTACAGCTCAAAAGATTGCCGGGATAATTCTGGTGATCGGAGGGGTTTACCTGAGCGAGAGGAATAAACCCTCCTGATCAGTGATCACCATTCACTGATCACTGATACTATTCACTATTAACTATCTTTTAGTACCTTTGTAATCAGGCATAGACTGCCCGCAATTACCCAGATATGCTATTTAAACCTGAACAACTAAAAATTAAGGATCAGCGCATGAAACCCTTCATAGATCCTGAAGAGATATGGGGTTTTATCAACAATGCCAAGCCTTCGAAAGAAAGAGTGAGGGAAATAATCTCCAAATCCCTCGACAAACAAAGGCTTACCATGGAAGAAACCGCCTTGCTGGTCCAGGCTTCCGATCCCGGGCTGGTCGAAGAGATCAAAGAGGGCGCAAAAATACTGAAAGAAAAGGTTTACGGGCAGAGAATTGTTCTGTTCGCTCCGCTTTATATAGGGAATCTGTGTATCAATAAATGTGCTTACTGCGGATTCAAATCCACAAACAAAGCCATTCAGCGTATCACGCTTACCAGCGATGAACTGGTTGCCCAGGTGAAAGCGCTCGAGGATGCCGGGCAAAAGCGCCTTATCCTGGTTTATGGAGAACATCCTACGTATGACGCTAAATTTATTGCCGAAACAGTCAGAATAGTTTACTCTGTGCACAGCGGCCCCGGGGAGATCCGCAGGGTCAATATCAATGCGGCTCCTATGGACATAGACGGTTTTCGCATCATAAAAGACTCGAAAATAGGCACTTACCAGGTATTCCAGGAAACATATCATGAGGAAACATATGCCAGGGTTCATCTTGGCGGGATTAAACGTAATTTCGAGTGGAGGCTGACTGCTCTTGACCGCGCCCAGGAAGCAGGGATTGACGATGTTGGCATTGGCGCCTTGTTCGGACTTTACGACTGGAGGTTTGAGGTCCTTGGACTGGTGAGGCATACCAACCATTTTGAAGCTGTTTATAACGTGGGGCCGCATACCATTTCTTTCCCGAGGATACAATATGCCTCACAGCTTGACATTGATAAATCGCATATCGTAAACGATGCTGAATTCACCCGACTGGTAGCTATTCTGAGGCTTGCAGTGCCTTATACCGGCCTTATCCTTACTGCCCGCGAACCTTCATCCATTCGCGACGAGATATTGCAGTTCGGTGTATCCCAGATCGACGGCGGGACTAACATTGAGATGGGTGGTTATTCTAAAAAGGAGCACGCCGGGGCCCAGGATATAGATATGGAGCAATTCCAGATCAACGATAACCGCAGTCTTAATGAGATCATGGAAGAACTTATCCAGCATGATTATATCCCTTCTTTCTGCACTTCCTGTTACAGGAGGGGGCGTACCGGGGAACATTTTATGGAATTTTCAGTACCTGGTTTTATTAAAAAATTCTGCCAGCCGAATGCATTGCTTACCCTTGCCGAATACCTGGAAGACTACGCCCCGGAAACAACCAGGGTGATGGGCTATAATCTCATAAAGAAAAAGCTGGATGAGATGGATGAAGACTCATTTAAAAAGAGCCTGACCGAAAAACTTGATCTGGTCAGGGAAGGAAAACGTGACTTGTATTTTTAAGTTTGGAACATGAAGGAGATCCGTATTATTGGCTTGCTGATAACTGATCGTATCAAAGAAGCCGGGCTGACCCAGGGGGTGCTCTCAGCCAACGCACACCTTATCAAATCAAGGCTTGGCTTTCATGAAGTGAGCGAGGATGTATGCAGCAGAACAGGGGTAATCGTTCTTCACCTTAGCGGAAACCCTGATGAATTTGACCTCTTTGAAGAAAAACTTAAAGAAATCGGAGGCCTCGAAATTCAGCACATGATTTTTAAAACCTGAGGAACAAAGATTATAATGGAGCAGACGTCGCGCAAAGAATTGGATAAGGAATTCCAGGAATTTTACCTGTCTTCCTCAATTCCCAGTATGAAAGTCGGTCTCTCCGTTACACTCCTCCTTTTTGTGGCTTACGCCATTGTAAACCAATCCTTGTTCGGTAATCTTCCCGAACAACGTTACTTTTTAAGGTTCGGGCTTATTGTTCCGTCGCTGCTCCTGTCACTTGTGGTCCTATTCTTAAAGCCCCTGCGCAAACAACTCTCCCTTATTTTTATTATCATAAACCTGTTTTCTTGTGCGGCGATCTTTTATGTTGGCGTGACATCCGATATCAGCAGCCGGGGGTATAACTATTTTTATGCCTGGGTGATGCTTATCATGATCGGGATGCATACTTTCTACCGCATTCGTTTCTGGGATCTTATCATCCTTAATGCCTTGCAATTGCTGGCCTACGTCCTTGCATCGCTTATCAACCGCAGTTACACCCTGCCCAACCTCTTTTTTAACCATCTTTTCTTTGTGGTATCGGTAACCTCGCTAGGATTTTTCATCTCCTATATTTTCCAGAACCTGAATTGGAAAAATTTTTTACATCAGAAAGCACTTACTGATAATTACCATAAACTGATCCTTGAGATCAGGGACCGTAAAGAGGCTGAGGAAGAGTTACTTCGCTCCGAACGGCAATATCATGAAGCCCTGGATAGTTTTCCCGACTGGGTAGTTGTTTTTGACAGGGATATGAATATTATTATGGTAAATTCAACCTTAAAGCAGGTGGCGAGGAAAGCCGGCCATGTTGCCGAGATAACCAGTTTAAATCTTTATGAAGCATTCCCGTTTATCAGTAAAGCAGAAGTTGACAACATTAAAACCGTATTTGAAACAGGCAGGATTTCCATTGCTGAAATGAATATTGAATACAATGGAAAGTATATTTTTCTTGAGACCAGGAAAATCCCAATGATCAGGAGCAACAAGGTTGAACAGGTGATGGTGGTTACAAGGGACCGTTCCCAGGAGAAAGAACTTGAAGCCTTGCAGCTCAGGAACTCCGAGACCAAGGAGATTATGCTTAAAGAGATCCACCACAGGGTGAAAAACAACCTTGCGATTGTGATAAGTCTGCTTGGTATGCAGGGCAGGAAAAACCCGGATCCTGAATTCCAGAGGCTTGTCAGGGACATTGAACTCAGGATCAGGTCTATGGCTCTAATCCATGAACACCTGTACCGAAGTGAGAACCTCGACAAAGTGCCTCTTTCAAATTACATACATTCACTGGTGTCGATAATTTCAAGCACCTTCAGCGGTCATAAGATCAGGCTTGAGATGGATATGGAGGATATCCTGGCAAATATTGAGACAGCACTTCCCCTTGGCCTGATAACCAATGAGCTGTTGACAAATTCATATAAATACGCCTTCCCGGGAAGCAATGAAGGTATTGTCAGGTTAAAACTGGAGAAGTACGGTTTGACGGGATTTAAGCTTGAAGTTTCCGATAATGGAGTGGGACTCCCGGCCGGGTTTGACCTGAAAAGCCAGGAATCTCTTGGGATGTTTATTATTAAGCTGCTCGCTGAGCAGATGGATGGCAGTATCGATATAATATCAAAGGGAGGAGTTTCAGCAACAATCATTGTCCCGGTTATTTAAACAATAAAATAATTTGACATGAAGGATATTTGGGTTATTGGTATCAACATCAGTGATCGGGCAGGGGCGGTCCCCCTGGTTCAGAACGTTCTCGCTAAATTCGGTTGTTCCATTCGCACCAGGCTTGGTTTGCATAACCCCGAACCGGGAGTATGTGCGGGTTGCGGGCTGATTATCCTTGAATTATGCGGAGACGCTGCCGAATTCTATAAACTGGAGAATGAACTCCTGAAAATAGAAGGCATAGAAGTAAAAAGAATGGTCTTTAAACAAGGGTGATCCTGGTCCCCCCATTGTCTATCCCAAGCATGGTGGTCTTGGTTATAATGGTATCTTTCCCTGAGTTTTCCACAAAATGAATTGCCGCCCTGATCTTTGGGCCCATGCTTCCGTCGGGGAACTGTCCTTCCTCAAGGTATTGTTTAGCTTCAAAAATAGTTAAACGGTCGAGAGACTTCTCCTGTGGAGTATTAAAATTAATACAGACTTTAGGAACGTCGGTAAGGATAAAAAATTTATCGGCGTTGATCTGGGAAGCTAAAAGCGCAGATGCAAGATCTTTGTCGATAACGGCATCAATTCCTTCCAGTTTATTCGGTTCAACATAATACACCGGGATCCCTCCCCCTCCTACTGCAATCACAATATTATCCTGGCGGGCAATTTTCTCGATGGTTTTTTTATTCAGGATAACCAGCGGTTTAGGAGAGGCAACAACTTTTCTCCATCCTCTCCCGCGCGGATCCTCCCTGAATACCGAATTCGATTCGGCCATGGTTTTATCGGCTTCTTCCTTTGTATAGTAAGGCCCTACAGGTTTTGTAGGGTTCCTGAAGGCGGGATCGTCTTTATTTACCAGCACCTGGGTGGTTATTGTGATTATATCCCTTTCCATTTCATATTTCTCGAGCACGTTCTTGAGCTGCTGCTCTATGATATAACCTATAAACCCCTGGGAATAGGCTACACAGATATCCAAAGGCATCTCCGGTATACCAAACATCTTATACCCGGCCGAGTTGGCAAGCATAATATTTCCAACCTGGGGACCATTACCATGAGTCAACACCAGGTTGTAATCACGTTTCATGAGTTTAACCAGGCTCTCGGATGTAGCATAGGCATTTGCTTCCTGCTCCCCTATAGTCCCTTTCTGATCGGAACGCAGAAGAGCATTGCCTCCAAGTGCAACAACAGCAAGCTTTTTCATAGCAGAGTGTTTATACTGCAAAAATAGGATTTTTTTCAATCTTTCTTACCTTCGCAGCCAGGCATTCAAACAGCCGGAGGCATGAAACCACAGCAGAAGGCATATCTTTTCGCATTTGCGGCTATAGCCTGCTGGTCAACTATCGGCTCGGCTTTCAAGCTCAGCCTGCGTTACCTTGATCCCCTCGGGCTTCTTCTGTTTTCCTCCATAGTTGCGGTCATTGCACTATTTATCATTCTGCTTGTCCAGGGGAAACTGGCTCTGCTCAGGAAAACCTCATCCGCCGGCATCCTGAATTCGGCTTTAATGGGACTTCTCAATCCATATCTTTATTACATCGTGCTGCTCAGGGCATATGACCTCTTGCCGGCACAGGAGGCGGGGACTCTTAATTACATCTGGCCCCTGGTTCTTGTATTGCTTTCAATTCCTCTTCTCGGTCAGAAGATCAGCGCATGGAGCATTGTTGCCGTGACATTAAGTTTCCTGGGCATACTGCTCATTTCAACGCATGGCAACCTGCTTTCGTTCAAATTTACAAGTACTGCCGGCGTAGCGCTTGCATTGGTAAGCTCCGTTTTCTGGGCCCTATACTGGATCCTCAACCTCAAAGACAAGCGGGAACCTGTCGTTAAGATCTTTCTCAACTTCTGCTTTGGCCTGTTGTATGTATTTATCACGATAGCAGCTGCAAAACATTTCTGGATCCCTCCCTGGACAGGCATTGCCGGGGCAGTGTATATAGGTTTGTTCGAAATGGGCATTACGTTTGTACTCTGGCTTAATGCCCTCAAATACTCTGAGACTACGGCCAAAGTAAGCAACCTGATTTACCTCTCCCCTTTCGTTTCACTGATCATAATTCATTTTGCCGTAGGTGAAGCTATCCTGCTTTCCACCGTGGCCGGACTTGGGTTGATCGTTGCCGGGATACTGTTACAGCAATATGTTAAAAAGTGACTGGTGAATAGTGACTGGTGACTGGTGACTGGACCCTGTTCACTATTCACTGATCACCGTTCACTATTCACCAGTCACTGCCCCCGATTTAGTATCTTTGCCCCATGATTCCCACTACCATTGCCTTTCACCATTTCGGCTGCAAAGTCAACTTTGCGGAAGCCTCATCAATTTCACGCCAGTTCCGTGAAAAAGGCTTTGAACTAAAAAACCATCATGAAGTAGCAGATATTTATGTGATCAGCACCTGCGTCGTTACCTCTGTTGCCGAGAAGAAATGCAGGGCTGCGATACACCAGGCCCATAAGCTGAACCCGGATGCTAAAATAGCTGTGATAGGTTGCTTTTCGGAACTAAAACCCGGAGAACTCAGCCTGATGGAAGGCGTGGACCTTGTTTTGGGGAACAGCTCAAAATATATGCTCCTTGAGGAACTTGAAAAACTTAAAAACCACGAATACCATGGCGGGCTCCAGGCGGATATCAGGGAAGCCGGCAGTTTTATTCCTTCTTTCTCTTATGGTGACCGCACCCGTTCTTTCCTTAAGATACAGGACGGATGCGATTATTACTGTTCATATTGCACAATTCCACTGGCAAGGGGGCATAGCCGCAGCGATACCATTGCCCACGCAATCAGCAGCGCACATGAAATCGTTAAAAACGGGATCCGTGAAATTGTGCTCACGGGGGTTAATATAGGAGATTTCGGAAGGCAGAATGGTGAGAATCTCCTTCAGCTCATGCAGGCTCTTGAACAGGTTCAGGGGCTTGACAGGATAAGGATCTCCTCTATCGAGCCTGACCTTCTTACTGATGAGATCATTGATTTTGCAGCGGCGTCCCTGAAATTCATGCCGCATTTCCATATTCCCCTCCAATCGGGTTCCGACAAGATCCTGAAATCAATGAAACGGAAATACAGTCTTGAAGTCTATTCCGGCCGGGTCGGGAGGATCAGGAATAAGCTTCCGCTGGCCTGCATCGCATCGGATGTAATAGTTGGATTCCCCGGGGAGTCGGATGATGATTTTCGCGACACATACACTTACCTGGCTAATCTGCCTGTTTCCTACATGCATGTGTTTACTTATTCGAAGCGGGAGAACACACTGGCTTCCCGGATCAATGAAGAAGTGCCGGGTAAAATTAAAAAGGAAAGGAGCAAACAGCTTCATGATCTTTCAGAGCAAAAGAAACAGGCATTTTACCTGGAAAACCGGGGCAGGCAGGTTCATGTTCTTTTTGAGTCGGATAATTCCCGGGGCTGGATGCATGGTTTTTCGGAAAACTATATCAGGGTTAAAACAAAATATGATGCCGCGTTGTCGAATCAGATCCGCACTGTCATTCTGAATACACTGGATGCTGATGGGGAGTTTGTTTCTGAATAATCATTAATTTCGCTATCTCGCTATCTCGCTATCTCGCTATCTCGCTATCCCGTTATCT
This sequence comes from uncultured Bacteroidales bacterium, assembly GCA_903837605.1. Lineage (GTDB taxonomy): Bacteria > Bacteroidota > Bacteroidia > Bacteroidales > FEN-979 > CAIRDP01. The sequence goes on from CAILVF010000038.1 coordinate 93,282, forward strand.
CATTATCCCATTATCTGGCTTTTAACCATGGACCTCCAACAAATTACCCTTCAAACCTGCAGTATCGCTAAAGAAACCGGTGAATTTCTCAGGAACGAGATACAGAAGCTCAAATCTTCGGATATAGAACTTAAAAGCTTTAATAATTTCGTTACGTATGTCGACCGCGAATCGGAAGCGAGGATTATGGACCGCTTAAGCAAGATCCTTCCAGGTTCTGGATTTATCGCCGAGGAGAGTCCCGGTCTGAAAACCGGAGAACTTACATGGGTTATCGACCCTTTGGACGGGACAACCAATTACATTCATGGTGTTCCGCTATACTGCGTAAGTATAGGCTTAATGAAGGAAGGCAGGGTCGTGGCCGGGGTGGTATACGAGGTTAACCTGGATGAGTGTTTTTACACATGGGAGAATGCTCTTTCTTATAAGAACGGTGAAATCATAACGGTATCAAAAACCAATACGGTTGCCGATTCACTCTTCGCAACCGGGTTCCCCTATCATGATTACGGAAGAATGGAAGATTACCTTGACATTTTCAGGCACCTGATGCAACACAGCCGTGGAATCAGGCGCCTCGGTTCTGCTGCTGCCGACCTGGCCTATGTTTCAGCGGGCCGGTACGATGGTTTTTATGAGTACGGATTAAGTGCATGGGATGTCGCTGCCGGTTTGCTGCTTGTGAAAAATGCAGGCGGAAGGGTTTCTGATTTTTCAAACGGGGAAAATTATATCTTTGGTAAAGAAATTATCGCTACAAATAACTCTATACACGACGAATTTAAAAACCTGTTCAAACAATGGAAGAACGTATCAAACTGATCCAGGGGGACATTACCACGTTGCAAGTCGATGCTGTTGTAAATGCGGCCAATGCCTCCCTTCTTGGAGGAGGCGGTGTTGACGGTGCCATACACCGTGCAGCGGGACCCGGCCTTGCTGAGATCTGCAGGCTTCTCGGAGGCTGTGAAGTGGGGGAAGCTAAAGTCACACCCGGGCTCCATCTGCCTGCAAAATACATCATTCACACGGTAGGCCCGGTATGGAAGGAAGGGAGCAACGAAGAAGCAGGCAAACTTGCAAACTGTTACAGGTCAAGCCTCGAACAAGCCAGGCTGCATGATTGCAAAACCCTTGCCTTCCCCAACATCAGTACCGGAATTTATCATTTCCCAAAACAGCTTGCCGCTGAGATTGCCGTTCGCGAGACCAGGGCCTTCCTGGCTTCCAATCCCGTCCCGGAGACTGTTACATTTGTTTGCTTCGATAAGGTAAATTTCGACTTATACAAAGCCTTGCTCAATACCTGAAATTCAGGTTGATATTTGCTTTTTTATATTGTACATTTGTTAACAGCTACAGATAAGGCCAGGCAGTTTTCATTTCATCCTTAACAATGTATAGGTTATAATGAAGAATCCCAGCGAATTTAAGATCCTTGTGACAGATGATGATCCCGAGCAGCTGAATATCATCGAACGTTTATTGAAACAAGATCACTATTCTGTAAGAACAGCTCCGAATGGCGTGGATTGTTTGCATGCCATCCGAATCGACAAGCCTGATCTGCTGTTGCTGGATGTAATGCTCCCCGATATCAATGGCGTTAACATTTGCATGATCATCAAGAACGATCCCTTATTATCTTCTGTTTATATTATCCTTCTATCAGGTTTTAAAACCAAATCTGATCATATCTCTGAGGGGCTGGAAACCGGGGCCGATGATTATATTATCAAACCGTTCATGAACAGGGAGTTTCTAGCAAGGATTGAAGCCGCAAAAAGGATAATCCAGGCGGAAAAAAAACTTCACATTCTTCAAGCCAGGGAGATAACCGAATTAAAACAATCTGAGATTGCTTTAATTCAAAGCGAGGAGAAGTTCAGAAATCTTTTTGAGCACTCGACTATCGGGATGTCGATGACTACTCTAGATGGGAAAATTACGGTCAACCAGTCTTTCTGCGATATTATTGGCTACAGCAGAGAAGAAGTGATGAAAATTAAATGGCAGGAGTTCACTCATCCCGATGACCTGGAGCATGATAAGGACGTAGTTAATTCAATATTGAGCGGAAAATCCAACGTCAACCGCTGGGAAAAAAGATACATCCATAAAAGCGGGAGCATTGTGTGGGTGGATGTAAGTACAGTTCTTGAAAGGGATCCGGAAGGAGAACCACTGTACTTTATTACCAGTGTCACAGATATCACTTTTCTGAAGAAAACGGAACTGAGCCTTAATAAGCTTAACCGCACATATGCCCTGCTCAGTGCTATTAATTATACGATAATCAGGGTTCACAGCTCCGGAGGACTTTTTGAAGCGGCTTGTAATATCGCCGTAGGGCAGGGCGGCTTTTTAATGGCCTGGATCGGGTTGCTTGATCCGCAAACAAAACGGGTTATTCCTGTTGCATCCGCAGGTAATACGGGAAATTACCTTAAGAAACTTAATATCAGCCTGGATGATAATGAACGGGGACACGGGCCTACCGGCCTTGCACTCCAGGCCAGGGAACACAGTGTTTCCAACGATATTGCCAATGACCCGCGTATGTTACCATGGAGGGAAGAAGGCCTGAGATTGGGGTACCGGGCATCGGCGGTGTTTCCATTCATGGTAGCCGGTGAATTTCTGGGGACTATGAACCTTTATTCATCCGAACCGAATTTCTTCAATGCTGCAGAACTGGAACTGCTTGATGAACTTGCAGCGAACATCGCCTTTGCTATTAAATTCTCAGAGGAAGAACAACAGCGTTTAAAGGCTGAGGAAGATGCTTTCATCGCAAAAAACAAGGCAGAACGAAGCGACCGCCTCAAATCAGTATTCCTGGCTAATATGTCGCACGAGATAAGAACCCCGATGAATGCCATTGTAGGATTTGCCGGGTTGCTTTCCGACCCTGATATTTCTGAAGAAAACCGTAAGCGGTTTTCGGGAATAATCCAGTCCCGTTCCGATGACCTTATGCACATAATCAGCGACCTGCTTGAGATCTCTAGGATAGAATCAGGGAATGCCACAACAATAAAACAAAAAGTCTCCCCGGCCAGCCTTTTAAAAGAGATGGAGGTCATATTCAATCAAAAACTTGAACGTATAGGGAAAACGAATCTCAGGCTGATAGCTGAAAAAGTTCAGGATCCTGATGATCCGATCATGGCTACCGACGGGTATATACTCAAACAGGTGTTATCCAACCTCATCGATAATGCAGTAAAATACACTGCATCAGGATATGTAAAGTTCGGATACAAAGCTCCGGAAAATGGGTTTTTAACATTTTATGTTTCGGATACCGGTATCGGTATTTCACCTGAGAACCAGGAGATCATTTTTGAACATTTCCGTCAAGCTGAGACAGAAGACCAGCAAAAATATGGTGGAACCGGGCTGGGGCTTTCCATTTGCAAAGGATCCCTTGCTCTTCTTGGCGGAAGGATCTGGGTGGAGTCTGAACCCGGGAAAGGCAGCACATTTTATTTCACATTGCCATTTGAACCAGTATTGGAGAAATTCCCACGGCAGGAGGATCATAATAATAACCCGGTTTATGATCTGTCGGGCAAAAAAATTCTTATCGTCGAGGACGAAGAAACAAATATGGACTTCCTCCAGATCATCCTTGCACGCACAAATGCCAGGCTGACCGTTGTTTATAGCGGAACCCAGTTAAGAGCATTTTATGATAAACTGGATTGTTTTGATCTTGTTCTCCTCGATATAAGATTGCCGGATGCAAACGGATGGGAGCTTGCAAGGGAATTGAAGGCGATCAGACCTGAAATAAAAATTATTATCCAGACCGCCTATGCCATGTCGGCCGACCGCAAAAAAAGCGATGAGGTTGGTTGTGATGGGTATATCTCAAAACCAATACGAAAAAACGAATTATACCAGTTGCTTGCCAAACATCTAATCCTTTCCTGACCAGACTTACTGATGATCAAGTCCCAAAAAATGAAAAATGCTGCAAATGAACTGCTTTTATTGAACACCAGCCTGTCCCGCTTAAGAAATGCGGGCCAGGTCGTTCCACTGTTCATTGAAAGCCTGAAAACGATCTTTTCAAATAAAAATTTCAGCTGGCATCCCGAAAACGGCAAGCCACACCACCCGAATTTCCCGGTCTGTTCCAGAAACCGGACCTTTGGATATGTTCAATTTGACAAAGCCCTGCAGAAAGATGAGGGCACTTACATATTACTGCAGAATGCCGTTCAGCAGCTTGCCGTACTCCTGGAGAGGCTGATGCTTGACAAATCCCTTGAAAGCCAGAAAAAAAATTTTCAGCAATTGCTTGATGAGAAAGAGGCCGAGCTGGCAGCATTTAATGAAGAATACCGGGCTATCAACGAAGAGTTAATTGCAGGCAACGGTAATCTGCTCGAGGTTAACAAACGGCTTACCACTGAAATTACGGAGCGGAAAAAGGCTGAGACATTGATGCAGGAGGCTCTCCAGAGGCTCGACACCCATATTTCAAGCATTTATGCCGGTGTTATTGTTGTTTCCGGGGAAAACAAGGTTGAAAATGTGAACCAGGCTTTTTGCGATCTGTTTAACCTGCCCGCGCCACCGGCAACTTACATCGGACTGGAATCTTCCGATATGATTAAAACGGTTTTGGGTGCCTATGCAAACCCTTCCGCTACCCTTGACCGTATTCAAAAAATAATTGCCGAGAGTAAACCTGTCAGAGGGGAGGAGTTAGAAATGCGTGACGGACGCTTTTATCTCGTGGATTTCATCCCAATCATCATCAAGGGTCAATACTGTGGTCACATCTGGCATCATCAGGATATCACAAAAAGGAAACAGGCAGAGGAAAAATTAATTAACAGCGAAGAAAATCAGCGCAACATTCTTGAATACGGTGGTATAGGAGTGGCTTTCTATGATCTTGACGGGACCATATTATTACTGAATAAGCGTGCAGTTAAAAACCTTGGAGGAAACGATGCACGGCAGTTCATAGGAAAGTCGCTTTATGAAATATACGGACAAGAGGCCGGCAACACATTCGTCCGTAGGTTAAGGACCGTTGCGACCTCTCCTGAACCGGTTGAGTTTGAGGATTTCGTAGAAATGCCCAGCGGCAAGCGTTGGTTTTCTTCAATACATACCCGCTCGCTTGATAAAAATGGCAAGGTAAGCGGGGTTCATGTTTACGCCCATGATATTACTAAACAAAAACTAACTGAAATCGCTTTAAGGGAATCCAATAAATACCTGGAAAACCTCTTCAATTATGCCAATGCACCTATCATTGTATGGGATCCCCAATTCCATATAACAAGGTTCAACCATGCATTTGAACGATTAACAGGGCGCAGCGAAACAGAGATCACAGGGCATTCTTTGGAAATACTTTTCCCTCCCGAACTGGCGGGAACTTCAATGGACCTTATCCATAAGACCCAAACGGGCGAACGTTGGGAAACAGTTGAGATTAAAATTCAACACCTTGACGGTACCGTAAAAACGGTGCTTTGGAATTCGGCAACACTTTTTGCAGCTGACGATAAAACCCCCATTGCCACCATAGCCCAGGGCCATAATATTACGATACGTAAACAGACGGAAGAGAAACTTAAACTTAAAAACGAAGAACTTCAGAAGATAAATTTCGAAAAAGATAAATTCTTTTCCATTCTTGCCCATGACCTTCGAAGTCCCTTCTCCTCCTTCCTGGGTTTAACTCAACTGATGGCCGAGGAATTGCCTACCATGACCCTTGCCCAGATCCAGAAGATCGCTATCAATATGAGGAAATCTGCTACAAATCTTTATCAACTGCTTACAAATCTGCTTGAATGGTCCCGGCTTCAAAGAGGAGTGACAAGTTTCAAACCTGAGGTATTCGAATTAAAAACAATCATCTCCGAGTGTATAGAAACAGTGAAGGAAAATGCAGAAAAAAAAGAAATAGAAATTACAGCGAGTATCCCGGAGGCTCTGAAAATCTCTGCAGATTTACATATGATTCAAACTGTTATCCGCAACCTGGTTTCAAATGCCATAAAATATACACCCAAGAAGGGAAGTATAAAGATCTCGGCAAAAACCAACAGGGTTAAATTAGTAGAGGTCTGTATAAAAGATAATGGCATTGGAATGTCTCAGCAAATTGTCGACCACCTGTTCCTCCTCGATCAGAATATCAACCGCCCGGGTACCGAAGGAGAACCCAGCACAGGCCTTGGATTAATAATATGCAAGGAATTTGTAGAAAAACACGGAGGGAAAATGTGGGTTGAAAGCAAGGAGGAACAAGGCAGCAAGTTTTGTTTTACTATCCCCCAGGATCATTAATTCAATTTACCCTCCGTGTTGTTACCGTTGTTGCTACCTCATGAAAAAAGCCACCTACATAATTGGGTGTAAGTGGCTGATTTTGAGGGAGCGGTAAATGGGACTCGAACCCACGCCCCCCAGCTTTGGAAGCTAATCTGCATGTTCTGTATCATCTGTATTTACTGATGTTTTAAAGATTCAGCATACTTTGCGCATAACTGTGCGCATAACATATTTTTATTCAGTCTTTCCTGGTTTGCTTCGAATTGCTTAGTAAAATCAAGTGTTTCAGGAAAAATGAGGCCTCTGGTTCAAAGGGCCAGAGGCCCCGTTTATTGTTACCCCCAAATTTGATAACGGGGAATATCGTTTAACAGGATGAAGTTGCGAAGCTCCCGAGCGGTGGCAAACTTATACATTGCTGAGGTTTTGCCGCTGGGTGCATAGATGTTGAGTTTGAAGATGGCGCTGGGCTTTTCGCCTGGGCCGAATGAGTTAATTGCCTGTTCCATTGCCAGACTGGCCTCATTGGTTTCAAATGCCGGCCGAGTTGGCGATTGGTTGGATAATGCTTGCCTGACTAGATGTTTTTACTTGAATTTGCTTTTGCTTTCATGTGAACCTCCGCTTTTATGGTTTTTAAATGGATTATGCGATAAATGAAAATCTTAGGCAACTCATAAGCGGAATAAATTTTAAAGCGGAGCGTTTATCAAGGCTGCCGGTCATTTTTTTACGCTGAAGAAATAGAAGAGTTAAAAAAATGACGGCACCCGAAGGGCCTGGCCTTGAGAATTAAAATTTATGAAGCTAGCTTGAGGAAGACTATGCCGTCAACTTAATAATTCAACCCACAAAAAGCAATAGGGTCTTTTAAGACCTAGATGATATTGCGTGCGATAAATATTGCCAATAAGCAGACTGTCTTTCACTGTAATATAATACATCATGGAATCAAAGTTAGCCGTCGGATAATTGTACAACGGATAGACCAGCAAGGAATCACCAACCTGAACATTCATGTCAAACAACAATTAGATAGAATGAGAGGCATGTAATAAACCTTTTAATCTGCAGTTTCGTTTTTTAGGACTTAATAACAATAACCTTACCGGTTCTTAAAATATTACCAGAAGTGTAAAAATAGAAATATATTCCAGCTGGAATTATACTTGTATCCCATTTCACTTCATTAATCATTGCAGGTATGGTTAATTCTTTAATAACCTGGCCTATTTGGTTAGCAAGCCGAATACGGATGCCAAATATATTGTCTTTGGCTATACATGAGAATTTTACATAATCGTTTGCCGGGTTGGGATATACTGCTAGAATGTCTGACAAATTTCTTTGTTCATTAATACCTACCATCGTGGAATCATATACCATTACAAGCCACATATCATCGGATCCTGGGCCGTGATGGTTGCATTGAACATCTCCAGTGTTATTTGAAGTATATGACCCTCCTATTAATAAAAGTCTATTACCTGATAGTTCAATAGCCTCATGCATTGTTTCGTTGTCAGTACCTCCAAAACAATGACTCCATATTAAATTACCGAAAGGCGAAATCTTAATAAGCCACATGTCAGCATAACCAGAAAACGAATGATTATTCTTGACATCACCATCATTCGAATAAGTATGACCTCCTAATATAAAATTTCCATCGGAAAGACATTGAATAAAAGTAGGGGTTTCATCAGCTGAACCCCCATAGCATTTTTGCCATAGCAGGTTCCCCCATTTATCAGTTTTTATCACCCAATAATCAAAACCACCATGATTACCACTTACATCGCCATCATAAGAATCAGTTGTACCTATAAACAGATAAGAACTATCAATCAATTGTATTATATTTATAATAGATTCACCATTGGTTCCACCGTAACATCTTTGCCACTCAATATCCCCGAATGAATTAAGCTTAATTACCCAAGCATCAATTTCACTATGATGCTGACAATTTACACTGCCATTAGTCGAACCTGTCCAACCTCCGACAATCGCTCCACCGTCGTTTGTTGCCTTCACACATAAACCTTCATCCTGAGACGATCCTCCGAAAGATTTTTCCCATTGCAGATTACCATTTTTATCGACTTTTATGACCCAGAAATCATTGTATCCATGATTGCCTGTTACATCTCCATCTGTAGAACAGGAATATCCTGAACAGAGGAAGCCTGAATCTGAAGTAATATCAAGATCAGCAATAATATCATTACAGCTGCCTCCAAAGCATTTCTGCCATTGAAGATTCCCATAATTATCAGTTTTAATTAGCCAATAATCACCGCCGCCATGGTTATTGGTAATATTACCGTTGGTTGAAAATGGAGTGCCAAATAAAACATAACTTCCATCAGTACAAGCTTTCATTTTGCATGCCATATCAAAACCGCTTCCACCAAAACAGGTTGATTGCAAAAAATTACCTGATGAATCAACATTTAGTAGCCAGAAATCACTATCTCCATGATTCCCGTATACATTACCATCAGTAGAATTAGATTGACCAAACAGGAAAAAACCGTTACTTGATGGGAGAACTGATAATCCATAATCATCCCCATTCCCTCCATAACATTTCTGCCATAAGATTGATAAGGATTGTGATTGAACATAAAGACCACAAAAAATAAGTACTATCATGCATAAGGAAAACTTTCGTAATTGCTTACTCAAGATTTTAGCTAAGGTGTGAGTTAACATATTATTGAATTATCATTGTAAAGATAATGAACTCCCCAGGTTAAAACAAGTGAGGAGTTCAGTTTGAATGCAATGAAATTAATGAATTATTGTAAGTTTCCCGGATTTGGTATATTTATCATTAATTAAAGTGTATATATACAAACCTGCTGGTACTGCCCTTGTATCCCAAGTAATCTGCCCTTTAAACTTTGTTAAGGGGATAATTTTAATTACTTGGTTTTTGATATTCACAATTTTTATCGAAGAATTGTTGACCCCGGCCAATAAGGTATAATTGAACACGGCCCAATTTCCCGCGGGATTTGGTATCACAGAGATCTTAGGTTCAAAAAGCGCATTGAGATTTTTAGATGAATTAGGTATTTTTGATTTTAAAGGAGAATCAGGACTAGGCGGGCAGTTGATATTAAAAACGTCATACCCAAATTCAAGAATATTTCGTGCTTCGTTACCCGCAGTACCGTTACTATTCAATGCTGTATAATTCAGAAAGGCGATTTGAGCAGAATCAAGCTGGAACATATTCGTATTACTATTTATTAACCCAGCTTGGAATATTTTCATATCCTTATAATAATTATATTCAACCATAGCTGAGGAGTCCATAGAATAAGTTTGAGGAAGAAGATCAAGTAAAGCAAGTGCGGAAGTAGTATTCTTTTCTGACAACCAAGAATCAATAATCTGATAATCAGCAGAAATAGCATGCTCATTATCCAACCAATTTCTCAGGTTTGAAAAATCCCTAACCGTATCAAGTAAAATATCATGTATTAGTGTATATGTGGAGAATCCGCTCAAATTGACCACCTGATTCCGGCTCAAATTGACCACCTCTGAGCAGGTCACTTTTTGGTTGTTTTCCGGAGCAAACTGACCACCCATTTTCCGGAGCAAATTGACCACCCATTTTCATAGATTTTATCGATTAAGGACAGCATAAATAGTTATTGTTGTGAACAACAATTTTCTCAACACAAACCATTTATGTCAAACAACTTAATCGCTATGAACAAAGTTAAACAGATTTTGCAATGGTACACCGAGGGTGTTCCTAAATTACAGATTAGCCTCAAGGCAGGCGTATCGCGCAACTCCGTAAAGAGTTACATCCGGCAGTTCATCGCCATGGACAAGACCCTGGAAGAGATCCTGTGCTTAAAAGACGTTGAACTGGAAAAGCTCTTTTTATCCAAGCCGGTTAAAGAACCGGAACATCGCCTAAAAGAGCTGATAGCTTTCTTTCCGGAGGTAGATAAAGCGTTGAAGAAGAAAGGTAATACCCTGCATAAGCTCTGGAAAGACTATCTGAAAACAAATCCGGATGGTTTTAAGCATACCCGGTTTAATGAACATTACCGGCAATGGTCTAAGCGGAGCAATGCCACAATGCACATTGATCATAAGGCCGGAGATAAAATGTATGTGGATTTTGCCGGAGAAAAACTGCAGTTTGTTGACCCGGATACCGGAGAGGTATGCAAAGTGGAAGTCTTTGTCGCCATCCTTGGAGCAAGCCAATTGACCTATGTTGAAGCGACGATGACCCAACGAAAGGAAGACTTTATCGGTGCTTGTGAAAATGCCCTGTATTACTTCGGAGGAGCGCCCCAGGCCATTGTTCCGGACAACCTGAAGTCTGCTGTTATCAAAGGCAATAAATATGAGCCCACAATCAATGAGTCTTTCCGGGACTTTGTGGAGCATTACAAAATGACTGCACTTCCGGCCGGACCGTACAAGCCACGGCACAAAGCACTGGTCGAAGGTGCCGTTAAAATCATCTACCAGGTGATTTATACGATTATCCGAGAGAAGGAATTTACTTCGATTGAGGCGTTGAACAATGCGATCTGGGTGTTACTGGATATCCATAACAATAATCCGCTCAGGGGCCGTCCCTATAGTCGCCGCCAGATGTTTGAAGAGATCGAACGGTCTATTCTTCAGCCTCTGGCAATGTATCGGTATGAACTAAAAAACAAACGGATTGCAACGGTGTCAAAGAACAACTATGTATGCCTGGGTGAAGACAAGCATTATTACAGTGTTCCTTATCACTATATCGGCAAGAAGGTGAGCATACTTTACAGTCAGACCAAGGTCGATATCTATTACCGTTATGAGCATATTGCCGCTCACAAGCGTAACCGCAGGCCTTTTATGTTCACCACAGTTGAGGATCACCTTGCATCCAGACATAAGTTCCAATCAGGCTGGACCCCGGAGAAGTTCCTTGAACGGGCAAAAACAATCGGAGAACAAACCGAGAAGTACATCACCGAGATCCTCACCAGAAGGCAACATCCCGAACAGGCCTATAAAACCTGCCAAGGCATCCTGAACTATGCCGCCAAAGTCGGTAACGAACGGCTAAATGCAGCTTGTCTGCGGGCCAACTTCTATGAGGACTACAGCTATAAGACCATCCTGGCCATCCTGGATAAGCATCTTGACAGCGTGCCGATAGATCCGGATAATGATCGGGCATCTATGCCAAACCACGGTAATATCCGCGGCAACACTTATTACGCATAATGATAGAATATCTAACTCACCTTGTCCGGTCAATCATATCCTGGTCGGATAGGGTGAGTTCATTAAAAACCCAATCACCTAAAAACAGATAAATCATGAATGAAGCAATCCTGCAGAAAATGAAACAAATGAAGTTGCATGGCATGGCCAGTGCATTTAAAACCAGCCTGGAAGATGGCGGGAAAGTTAATCTTACAGCCGATGAGATGATCTCTTTTTTAATTGAATCAGAATGGGATGACCGGAATAACCGGCGTATTGAACGTCGCATCCGTACAGCCCGTTTCCGTTACAGGGCTGATGTTGAGCTGATCGACTTTAAAATAGAGCGTAACCTGGACAAGAACCTTATGAACCGTTTTGCTGAATGCACCTTTATTGAAAAAAACGAGAATATCCTCATTACTGGGAGCACCGGTATCGGAAAGAGTTATGTTGCTTCGGCACTTGGCAACCAGGCCTGTATGCTCGGATACAAAGTTTTTTACGCCAGTACATCCAAACTCTTTGCAACATTGAAAATGGCACGGGCAGATGGTTCTTTTATCCGCGAAACTGCCAGGATCGAAAAGATGGACCTGCTTATACTCGACGATTTTGGCATGCAACCCCTGGACAGTCATAACCGTTCCGCGCTCATTGAGATCATCGAAGACCGGCATGGGAAACGGTCTACCATCATTGCAGCCCAACTTCCCGTCGGACAGTGGCATGATGTTATTGGAGAGAAAACCATTGCTGACGCAGTGTTGGATCGCATTGTTCACAATGCTCACCGCATAGAAATGATCGGGGAATCATTACGTAAAAAGCAACAATTATTGAACTAAGACGCAAAGAATTACTGGTAATGAAAAAATGTATATTTGTATAACCGTCTAAAACCGATAAAATCAAAAGAAAATGAGGAAAAAATGGAGGTGGTCAATTTGCGCCGGAAAGAAGGTGGTCACTTTCATCCGGATTTAGGTGGTCAATATCAGCGGATTTTGCACC
>CAILVF010000039.1 GCA_903837605.1 uncultured Bacteroidales bacterium
ATAAGCTTATCTTGCAGAATATCAGACAATTACATCTAAAACTTATGAACTAATTTATTAACAATCAGAGAGTTATAAATAACAAAAGGGTGTCTCGACTTTTGAGACACCCTCTTTTTACCATCAATCATTTTTCTGCTTATTGGATCACAACTTTCTGGGTCGAAACCTGTCCGTTGCATTCAATCCTTAAGAAATAAACACCTGCTTTAATACTGCTGGTATTAAGCTGTGCGGTGGAAGCGTCTACTGATTTCTCAGCAACCTTCTGGCCCATGATGTTCATGAGGGTAAGTTTATCGATCGTGCGATCGGCAACCACCTTCAGGTAATCATGTGCGGGGTTCGGATATATATTAGCTACGATACCTGAGGCATCGTTGATGCCGAGGGTGCTCTTCTTTACAGTTGCGATGCAGAATTTACCGTCACTGTTTGGATACACAGTATTGTAATAAGCGCCATCAGTATTTTCAAGTGTAAAAGTAACATCGTACTCTTTGTTTTCCGAAGCGTTCCATGCCTTCAAGGTATATGCGTGGCCGGGTACAAATCCTTCCCCGGTTGTAAGAGTCATAAAGGCAGGAATGGGATTGCTGAAAGTGCCTGTTGTTGAAATAAGTTTGGTTGAGCCAACCAATTTATCACCGTCAAAAGCAGCGATCTCATCACCGGCTGTAAAATCAGAAGTTTTTACATAAATCGTAAACACTTTATCACCAGCATTTCCATTGACAATAAAATGAGATGTACTATAATCTTCATCAACTAAATCTCCCGATTTTGTTGTCTGGTAAACAAAATCAACACCTGCTCCCGGAGCAACAAAGAACTGGTAGGCCTGACCTGGAATTACATTGCCAATGTTATTAACCAATGTGCCTCCAATCATCCAGAACATACGACCATCAGAATTTTTGATATAATTAACACTTGAGGACAATGTTCCTGCAGTTATCAGTTGTTTAAATGCAGTCGCAGCGTTAATAGAATTACCAAGTAAATTACCAACGAACCAGAAACCAGGGGCAACATGAATGTTTGTGGAAGCATCATATCTTGTTCCGGTGATGATCAGTGAATTTGCAGAATTCATATAGAACATATATCCGGCTTTGTTATTCCATTTTCCACCAGCATAATATGTAATATTATTGGTCAAAGCAGTAGGAACAACCGGAGGTCCAGCAACATAATTTGTTGTTACACCGAATTGGGTTCCCCAATCATCCTGAACATATTGTAAAGGACTACCTGTATTGGCAGACCAGGTTCCGGGTCCGTTTCCAGCCCATAAATAATGTGTGGGGGGAATGATTTCCTGAAACAATGAAGCTGCAGGAGTAATATAGGATGATATCCAGTTAACACCCTGCCTCAAATAAATATTTTGCTGTACATTCGAAGGGTTATAATCAAGAAAATTCAGGGTCACAATTGAATATTTAGTCAATGTAGAAGAGGCATCCGGTGAGTGATCTTTGTCGATCCAGGAACTGGTAGCATCGATTGAAAAGCTGCCTAATCCATAGTAATTAGTAGTACTTTTCTGATAACATTGAAAAGTATAAGCACGACCAGGAACAAAACCAGTTGAATTTGGAGGAGTAACCAATTTGAATGCAACCATATCATGATTCAGAGCTGTACCTGGAGTTAAAACTTCAACCAGTTTATATTTACCTGCAATTGTTTGGGTTCCTCCATTGACATCAAAAATTGCAATTTCATCTCCAGCCACCAGATCATTACTCCCGATTCTTGCCTGGGCAAGATATATAGTCCAGGTTTGCAAAGGATCACCGGAAACGGCATCAAAGTGCGAGTCGGCTGGTGTCAATGCAAGGTTAACACCATTTGTTGTAAGGCCGCTTGAAACTAAGGTATTAGTACTTGAAAGGTTGTATGATCCTGTTTTTTGTGCCGTAACATAATAAGCGCCGTTTGACAAACTTCCTATAGTATAACTCCCATACATACCTGTAAGTGCTGTTTGGGATTTTCCACTAGCATCAATAACAGTAACTAATGCTTGAACAATACCCGTGCCTGTACCTGCTTCAGTAATATTACCACTTATTGCTCCGGTTGGTGATAAAGCTTCTGGATAAGGTCCGGCATTATGAATTCCATATGATGCCTTTGTTAATGTTGTATACCCCGCTTTACTTATAACCAGAGTATAATTTCCATCTGCAACATTGGATAAGGTGACTTGTCCGCTTGCGTTGGTCAAACCTGAAAAAAGGACAGTGCCGTTTTTAAGAAGTTGAACATTTGCTCCGTTTATATACGAAGTCGCGCCTGACCAGGAATCATTAATTGTAAATTGTGCGTTATAGGCTGAAACCCCGAAATCCAGGCTTGTTACACTATGAACATATAAACCTGCACCCGGAAATGTATTTTCTAAATAACAAACACCGTCAATATTAAAACGTGCAGGAGTGACATCAGTATATGCAGTATATACTGCCCCAACCAGTTTCCACAATTTATAGTAAGAAACATTACCTGATGAATAACCAGCAGGGAATTGATTGCCACCCGGAATAGCAGCTAAAGTGGAATAAGCGATCAGTTTGTTTGCAGGATCAAAAACATTACTTGTAACTAAACCAGATGTAAAAATAATAACTCCAACACATTGAGTGCATGCTAAGTCATTGTAAATAGCAATCTGATCACCATCTCCAAGTTGAGTACCACTATAAGAAGCGCTTGACAGAAACTGCTCCCAAAGCGGAAAACCTCCGTTGCCACCTTCAAAACCAGCTTTATTAAAAATAATAAAGAGGTTTTTGGTGTAAGAACCAGACCCAAGAGTTGATATTACTTCAGGAAGACCGTAAAATAGGTTTACAGATGCTCTTACACTATAAGTTTCCCCTGTTGCTAAATCTGGCAAACCGCCAAAGGCATACTGCAGACTTGTATTTGTATAGGCAGAATATGTTCCGATCACATTTCCAGCCTTAATTTTTTGAGCTACAATCTGAATTCCCGAAGGACCAATAGGGTAATTAGTGGAATTCGAGGAGATGGTTAACGTCCCCGAAATACTCACCGCCGAATAGGAGTAGCTGCTTAACAGCATACCGGCTATCGCCAGAAACACTGCTAATAATTTGAATTTTTGTAATTGTTTTTTCATATGATTGATGGTTTAAAATTTCATAATTAATTATGAATAAAAGTTCATACACTTTTTCGATTATACAAATATAAAACAAGATATTAAACTATGCAAGCATATGTGTATAGAAATTTGGTAAGTGTAGCTTTTTTTAAGGTAAGTGTGAAAATCGCTATTCCCTGATAAAAAAAAAGGGGGTTGTCAACCATGACAACCCCCTTGCATTAACCAAAAACCAACCTATGAGAACTTAATGAGAATATATTTTCGAGTTGTCCCTGTAACCGGAGGTGGACTTATACCAGTCAGGGTAGCTAGAACCGCCGCTTTCAGCCCAGGTCGAGAACTTGAGATAACCCGTGAGTATCTGCTGTTTTTCAATCATATAATTGAATTTTTCGGCAATATTGATAGCCCAGGGATGATTCGAAGAGGTCTTGTAATATCTGCCTGCAGCAACACTGCTGTTATCGTCACCCGTACCAAACAGGGAAAGATCGGCCTTGTCGGTTGGCTGGTTGTCAACAAGATGTACTTCATGCCCGCGATCCTGGTTCACAATTAAGAATGGATTATACGGCGGTGTCCCCATTGTGGAAACAGGCACAGGCTGAGCCAGGGTTATAGTAAGCCTGATCGTATCGGGGGTAACATAAGGCGCACCCATCGTGGTATTGGTTCCGATACCGGTTCCGGGATAAGGAAGCCTGTCAAAAGCATCATCGTAAGGAATAACCACGGCTTTGGTTTGACCCGCCTCGCAGTTATTGGCTGAAAGACTGATATAGGAATGCTTCAGATCGATGCCTGTTACACCGGCAACCTTTGCTGCCAAACAGCCCATCTGGAATCCGAAGGCATTATGCAGGGTCGCTCCCATGGCTTCAGTAATCAGGGTTGCCTGCACTTTCACCACATTGTTGTCGGCATTCGTGATCTGGTCGAAACGGTAGCTTACCACCAGGTCGTTAAAATCGTAATCCCCCTTGGTTGGCCAGAGATCTTCAAAAGCAAGCGAGCCATAAGAAGTTTTATTGGGATAAAAATTGTCGTGAGCCATTGTTGGATCATTTGGATAATCATCCTGGTTATCGGGGATGCCATCATGGTCTGCATCGGGAAGCGTGGTAGCTATATTGGGCATATTCACGGTATTTACAGCTTCAACCGGATTGGCTGTTACGTATAGGATCCCGTCATTAAAATCCTGGTCCGATCCCTGGTCGCGCCTCCAGTCTTCAAACGAAAACATGAATTTCAAACGTGAAATATCTTTTAATAATAATGTATGCTTCCTCAGGGCAGGATCTGTTTCAGGATTCAGCCCTGGGATTGAGTAAAGGGAATAAGAACCACTGGTCACGGTTTTTGAAGTGCCATTCCAACCGGCAGCGATAACCACCCAACCCAAGGATTTTCCGGCGGGGAAGCGTCCAAGGAACACTTTATTTCCAGGGTAAAGCCCGCCTCCGCTCCCGTTATTGGAGAGATTGGGATATATAATCTTAATGGTATCGATCTGTGCCGCAGTTGTCGGCGGATTATTTGTATTGAAGGTAAAGAAGCCCATTGCATTCTGCCACCCGGCTCCTTCAGTAATATAAGTGATCCATACGTCGCACTGCTCGATCAATTCAAGGTTGCATGGAGCGTTTGAAGCAAGATATTCCGGATGATATGTGGGAACCGGCCGGTACTCAGGCAAGGTTGAATTCAGATCCGTCAATAAGGCCTGGTCGACTACATCGTTTGGTGTTACAAGATAATTGGGAACACCCTGGCTGTCATATGTGCCCATGTAAACAACTTTTGTCGCAGCGGCGCTTTTTACATTACAACCTCCGAAACCCGATTTAAGATTTACAGGGGCGGGGGCTTTCCCCCCGAAAATTGCTTCAATGCGGCTTGAATTTATCTGCAGGTTCATTTCTCTCTGCAACCCGAGATATTTTGTTGTAACGGTAACCTGTTTCAGGGACGTCGGGAATGGCTGTGTTACAACCCATGTCCCGTTAATACCGGTCGACCCGCTGTACATCAGGACCCCGCCTGAATCGGGATGGGAAGTATATACGCTGAATTTAACATTCTGAAGAGGATTGCCCCCGTTGTCCTGGGCCGAAAGGTTTATGGCCACATCAGTTGTGGTAGCCCATGTGAAATTTGAAGGAACAACAAGCTGGTCGAAAGTCGCAGCCTGGGAAGGGGAATCACCTTTATTTTTATTGCAGGACGGGAGAATAAATGAAAAGGCAAGCACTGCCGAAGTCATCAGCAGTATGTTTTTTATTGCAGGGCTTGATTTTGACATATGAATATATTTTTAGCAAAGATAAGATGTCAACAGCACTAAATAAAAGCTATAATACGTAAGTGTAACTACTTACTTAGTAAATATACGATGTTTTATGCTAAAAGAAGGATTAATTCTGTTGAATGGAGTTAATATTTTGCACTGCGATCAGTTGATCGCACTGAGCAGCTCCCGGCCGGTAATAAACGTAAACGGTATACATATGCGGAGTCTCCCAATGATTCCCTTCAACCAGGGATTCGTCCCCCGCGGTTTTACCTTTTTTCAAAAGGACATATATATAATTATAATACCCCTGTTTCAAAAAGAGGCTGATCTCATACCGTTTGGTGGCATCATTAAACAGCAGCCTGCTTTGAGCATCCATCCTCCAGTTTGTTAGAGCCCCCATGAGATAAAAATCACCATCGGTGAACTTCATGGGAAAAGGAAGGAAAAAATGAACAAGTGCATAGTCGGATTCAATATTAAAATTCGTAGCATTGACTTCATTTTTAATAAGATACCTTCCGCCAATATCCTTATTGTAAACATAATTCTTATAGGTCCTGGGCTTGTCTTCCAGTAAAAGCACCTGGTTCACAGTGTCATAATAAATTTTATCAATACGCTCGGTCTGGTACATCAGGCTTTTTATATCAAAGTTACGGTACGGACTTCCCCCGTTAAATACATTGTTTTCGTCGTAACGGTAATCCAGTTCGTCCCCCCTTACAAACCTCGGAAAGATGTTAAACAAGGAATTATCCCAACGGTCATCCTGCTGGACAACCACTTTTAATTCGCGTTTAAGATCCATAACCCGGAAGCCATTTAACCTCACTATAAAATCCAGTTGCTGCTTAGTCAGATGCTCATCCGTTTTGGACCCCTGCTGAACCGATCCTTCAATGGAGACGGTGGATACTTCAACAACCATGAACCTCCTGGTAAAAACAGGGTAAGCCGGATCATCGTCATATACTATCAGCAAATAATTTCCGGATATCTTCGGGGCCATGTCCTTCGAAGGGAAGTTTGAGGAGTAATGAACATACCTTACCGTAGTATTGATTGAATATTGAAAATCATTGATATTCTCTTCAGTATACCCGCTGATATACTCTGAGGGTCTGAGGTCTGAAGAAGTAGACCAATCGGATTCACAATGCCTTATCGTATATTTATAGGCCTTTGACTGCATGTCGAGATCATCAAAATCAAGAGCCAGTCTTTCAGTTGAATTCAGCTGGAATATGGGGGAGGACAGTTCAAATCCCTGTTTATACAACTGAACCGTTTTTATTCCCGGATCATAGGTTATATTCTCATTGGGGAAATCGGCTGCAAGGCATGTATTACCTAAAATGGCCAGAAACGTCAGGATGAAAAAGGAAACTTTATTTCTCATGAGCCGGTAAGAAATGTTCAAGCTTACTAACCGGCAAATGTACAATTTCTATAACTGAAAATACTCGGGGACGCTTACTAAAGCTTTTTCCAATACCTTCACTAACTGCGAGGAGGTTTCATCCCTGATGAACTTCTCCCTGAAATCAGTTTCCGGATACAATTTTTTCAGGGAAGGATGGGTTGACGGAGGCTCAACCCTGATCTTTTTGAAATTGGACTGCATAGCCCAGTCTACGGCAACTTCGAGTAAATTATGGCTCCATTTCAGGAAGGCCGTTGATGGCCTTACATAGAATTTCCTGATCTCAACAGTATTGTAGTTCGCTTTTTTCAAGGCTATGAAACCTATACTCTGATTATTGGATTTAAGTAAAAATCCCACACCCTTCGGCATTTTATAGATCTCCTTGATCGAAGCCGATTCACGCAGCAATTGCTGGTAATCCAGCTCAAAGTCCATAGCGGTGGCAAATTCTATGGAAAGCTCTTTCATGTCAAGAAAGTCCTTATCTCTTATAACCGGGGTGATCAGCCATGGGCCATTATTTGGAGTGCTCATTATTCCTTTTTTATGAGATTGAATGTTTGCCTTTCTCTGTAAAATCCAGATTATGAATTTTCTGCTAATTTATTCATGCAGGAAAGCGATTGCAAGCTCAAAAAGGTAAGTGTTTGGGAATTATTAGTAAGTGTAGATGAAAATCGGGGAAACTGGATAACTGGATAACTGGATAGCTGGATGACTGGATGACTGGATGGCTGGATAGCTGGATGGCTGGATAACGGGATAGCTGGATCAGGTGATCCTGCGCCTGAATTCTGAGATGACAACTGCCGCGGCAACGGCAGCGTTGAGGGATTCGGCTTTACCATCGGCGGATGATCCGAATGAAGGAATAAACAGACGCTTTGTTACAAACTGAGTGAGTTTTTCAGAGATTCCATGGGCCTCGCTTCCAATAATGATTATCCCATTCTCACTCAATGGAACTGAATAAACGGAATCACCCTGCAGAAAAGTACCATAAACCGGGATACTGCCTTTCAATGTTTCAAGAATCCCCTGAAGATCAGTATAAACTACATTAACTCTTGCCACAGACCCCATGCTGGCCTGCACCACTTTGGGGTTGTATAATTCCACTCCATGTTCAGAACAAATGACGTTCCTGATCCCGAACCAGTCGGCAATCCTCAACATGGTCCCGAAATTCCCGGGATCGCTGATGCTTTCAAGCATAAATGAGAGGACATTTTTCAAACCCGGGATTGCTTTCTCAACCGAATCTGTATCGGGAAATTCAATGACATCGCCATATCCCGTAGGGATTTTAACAACAGCAAGTACAGGGCTCGGACTCGTTAGTGACGTGATCCTGTCCATGTCTTGTGGCTCAGCCTCAAATACCGGAACATTATGTCGCCTGATCATCTCCAGGTTCCCGACGATCCACTGGCTCTCGGCGTATACCCCGGCAATTTCGTAAGGGCTTTCGATCAAATCGGCTACCAGGGTATTGCCCTCGGCAATAAACTCCTTATACTCATCCCTGTACTTCTTGATCTTCAGGGCATTGATGTGTTTAACCTGGCTATTTGAAAGCATAAAAAAATCCCGGGTGGTGATCCCGGGATAAAATTAGTAAATTTTTCAGCAGAACAGATACCCAGTAACCCAGTAACCCAGTAACCCAGTAACCCAGTTACCAAGTCATTAGTCACTATTCCGCAAATACCTCGAATTTGATCTCAACATGAAGATCCTTGTGCAGGGTAACTTTAGCCTTGTAGACCCCGAGCTCCTTGATATGCTCATGGTCAACGTGGATCTTGCGGCGGTCAACATCGAAATTGAACTGGTCCTTCAAAGCCTGGGCAACCTGGAGGGCATTCACCGATCCGAAGATCTTTCCGCTCTCGGCAGCTTTTGCGCCGATCTTAACAGTTACATTAGCCAATGCCTTTGCAAGCTCTTCGGCACTCTTGAAGATCTTCTCTTCCTTATGAGCCCTCTGCTTCATGGTCTCGGCAAGGATCTTTTTATTGGTCTCAGTTGCAGTGATTGCAAGACCTTTGGCAATTAAAAAATTACGTGCGTAACCGGGTTTTACATTCACCTTGTCGTTCGCATATCCCAGATTGGGAACATCCTGTTTTAAAATAACTTCCATCGTTCTTCCCTCCTATTTTAACATGTCAGCAACGTAAGGTAATAAAGCCAGGTGGCGGGCGCGTTTCACGGCCTGTGCCACTTTCCTCTGGTACTTGGTCGAGGTGCCGGTTATACGGCGGGGAAGGATCTTTCCCTGCTCATTGATGAACTTGAGCAGGAAGTCAGCATCCTTGTAATCGATATACTTAATGCCGCTTTTCTTGAAACGGCAGTATTTCTTCTTCTTGGTATCTACCGCAATAGGGGTTAGATATTTTATTTCGCCTTGTTGTTGTGTAGCCATTTTTACTGATTTTTTAAATTATTCCTGAACTTCCTTTTCCTTCTTCTTGTCTCTTGATTTCGCACGTTTCTTCTCGCTGTAAGCAAGTGAATGCTTGTCGAGAACGATCGTAAGAAAACGAAGGATGCGTTCATCACGTTTAAAGGTTACTTCCCATTCGCGAATGATTGCGGGTTCTGCTTTAAATTCCATCAAATGATAAAAACCCGTGCTCTTTTTCTGAATGGGATAGGCGAGCTTCTTCAATCCCCAATGTTCCTCGTGAACGATCTCGGCCTTTTTACTGACGAGGAACTTCTGATACTTTTCTACCGTTTCCTTCATCTGTTCTTCAGATAAAACGGGAGTCATAATGAAAACGGTTTCGTACTGGTTTAACATTTCCTGTTGATTTTAATGAATTTAACTTGGTTTTATAAAACGGGCTGCAAAATTAAGAATAAGAAAGGAGATAACCAAACAGTCTGGAATTTAATTGCCTATCTTTGGAGTCCTTAAGTGCTGCCTCCCCTATGTCTGATCCGGCAAAAGGAACTCATCGTAAATTCTCCGGGAATCTTAATGCATCGGGATTGACCCTCGGACTGACAGCTGTCATTCTGAGTATTTTATTTGTCCATACCCGCTTCCTCGAAGGAGAGGGAAACGGCTGGAAAAGAATCATTACCAGCGACTGGGCAGGTTATTATGCATACCTCCCGTCATTTCTTATCTACGGAGATCCGCACTGGGAAAAATTCACCTCCGCCGAACGCAAAGCATACGGATACAATGATTATAACCCTCAATACCTCACCCAAACCAGGGGACAACCGGTAAATAAATACTTTGCAGGGGAAGCAATACTACTGCTCCCGTTTTTTCTTGCCGCTTTATTGTTTTCCTGGATCGCAGGATCGGGGCTCAACGGGCTTTCATTTTTTTTCCAGCTTTTCACAGGCATGGGTTCGTTGTTTTATATCCTTGCAGGCTTGTATTACCTGAGAAAGATCCTTGGATTCTTCAAATTCAGGGAGATAACTATCTCGCTTGTGATACCGGCCCTGGCTTTCGGAACAAACCTGTTGTACTACTCCATGGAAAAGCCGGCCATGTCACATTTTTTCTCATTCTTTGCAATCATACTGTTTACCTGGACATTCATCCGTAACAACCACAAATTATCAACGTCTTCATCATGTTTGCTGGGTTTTCTGATCGGGATAATTTTTCTCCTGCGGCCGGTGAATGTGATACCGCTTCTTGCATTCCCCCTCTTCCTGAAGCATCAGCCAGGCCCTGTTTTACAAAAATTCCGGGTATTCCTCAATCCGGTTTTGATCCTGACCCTGGCTTTAACCCTTTCAATACAAATGATCCTGTGGTACCTTCAATCCAACCAGTGGATCATCCGTCCTTACCCTGATGAAGGCTTTAATTTTTTCCATCCGCGCATTGCCGACTTCCTGTTTTCATACCGAAGAGGCTGGTTCATTTATACCCCTGTGATGCTCCTTGCCATGGCCGGCATCTTTTCCCTTCCCGGAAGAAGATTCAGCAACACTGCCGGCTTCATTTTATTTTTTGCTATCCTTGTTTATATATGTTCCTCCTGGTGGTGCTGGTATTACGGGGATGGATTCGGACAACGTCCCCTGATTGATTTTTATGGAATTTTTGCCATTCCCCTTGCCTCCGTTCTGCAACCCGGGTCCAAAACGCTAAGGCGGGTAATTTATTCACTTGTTACGATTTTCATCTTTCTCAACCTGTTCCAGACATGGCAGTGCCGGAAGAAAATCATTTCAGCGGATAATATGAACCGTCAGAAATATTTCTATGTTTTTTTCAGGACTGCGGATGAGTACCGTGACTGCCTCGGGGGATGCGAAGAAGAGCCATTCTATAAAGCCGACCTCAGCCATCCCCTGGCAATCTTTACCAACGGATTTGACAAGCAGGAAAAAGGATGGTTCGGACAGGAACCCTGGGTTAACTGGAGCAAGGTCGTCAATAACAACCCGGTTTACATGTTGACAAAGGAAAGGGAATTCGGCCCGGGGATCAATGTGTGGTATGACAGCCTCCGGCATGATCCCTCCTGGTTGTTCTGCAGGATAAACCTGATGATCCGCGACAGCATCCCGGGTGCATCAAACAAGGCAATGATTGTCGTCAGCATAGAAAACCACTCAGCATCGTATAATTACTACGTGGCGTTCCGCCTGAACGACATTCCGCAGTCCAGCAGCGGAATATGGAGACCTCTTAACTTTTCGGTATGTATCCCCAGGGTCAATAACCCGGCCGCAAAACTGAAGATCTATCTCTGGAACCCCTGTAAAGGATCGTTTATGATGGATGATATGGGAATCAGCATTTTCGGGAGAAGCAGGGACTAGGGAACAGGGAACAGGGAACAGGGAACAGGGAACAGGGGCTGGGGACTGGGGACTCATGGCCGATTGCTCATGGCTTATGGCTCATGTCTCATGGCTCATGGCTCATGGCTTATGGCTTATGGCTCATGGCTGCTTATTTGTCACTATTCACCAACAACGCGACAGCGTATGCCGAAACGCCTTCTTCCCTGCCGATGAACCCGAGTTTTTCGCTTGTTTTGGCTTTTACATTGATACAGCCGGGGCTGCATGCGAGGGTGGTCGAAAGCGAACTTATCATTGAGGGGATCAATTCAGAGATCTTTGGCTTCTGAAGGACAATGGTGCAATCTATATTCCCGATCCCGTATCCTGTATCACTGATGAGTTTATGGGTCCTCTTCAGCAAAATGCTGCTGTTTATCCCTTTGTATTCGGATGAGGTATCGGGAAACTGCTGTCCTATGTCGGGAAGCCCTGCAGCGCCAAGCAAGGCATCAATGATGGCGTGGATTAAAACGTCGGCATCGGAATGGCCTGAAGCGCCTTTGGTATGCTCAACAGGGACGCCTCCAAGGATGAAGGTGCGGCCTTCCTCTAGTTTGTGGGTGTCAAAACCGAAACCTATACGAATCATATCCAGGTCCGAGATCCGTGATCCGTGATCCGGCTGGCGGTTCACGATTCACGGCTCACGTGTATTATTGCGAAGATTGTTTCTCCTTCTTCTGAGTATCGAAATTGAACAGAAGGGTAAACTGCATGGTGTTCTGCAAAGGGTTGTTATTCTTTATCGGTATGAGGTACGAGAAATCAAGTCCGAAGACATTATACCTTAGTCCCGCCCCAAGCGTAAAGAACTGCCTGTTGCCCTTGTATTTCGACTCATAGAAGTAACCGGCGCGGATCGCAAACAATTTGTTGTACCAGTATTCGGTGGATGCCGAAACCGTGATTTCCTGGAGTTCTTCCTTAAATCCGTAAGGCGCATCATAGAAGGACTGGTACATGCCGCGTACAGCAGAAACGTTGTTATCCTTCCCGGCTATGATCACATACGATTTCGACGCACTGTCATATTGAGTCACTGGAGGGGTCGGAACAAGCAATTTATTCAGGTCAAGGGCAAATGAAATACTGTTATAATCGTCGATATTAAGAGTAAATGCAGGTCCCAGCCTGAGGTTGGTGGGTATGAAATTACTCTGTACCGATGAACTGCTGTATGAGATCTTGGCTCCTATGTTCGAAATGTCAAATCCAAAAGAAATAGTACCTCCGCTTGTCCCCTTGATCTCCATAGGGTGATGGTAATAGAAGGCAATGTCGGCGGCTACCGAGTAACCGGGTTTAACGCTGGCATCGTAGGCATTATAACCCGGTATCAGGTTTGAATAAATAAACCTTGCGGCTACTGCACCTGAGATCTCCCTTGAAAACTTCCTTGCATATGTGGCATCAACGGCCAGTTCATTGGGCTTGTAGTTTCCAAGATCCTTTCCGTTCTCATCCGTGTATTGAATTTCACCCATGGAGAAAAACCTCAGCGACATAGCCAGGGCCTGTTTATCGCCAAGCTTGACATACCCGTAAAGGGAAGCCAGCCCAATGTCGTTCACGAGGCCCCTGAGCCATGGAACGTATCCTATACCAATACCGACGGCCTTATCACAGAATGCATACTTTGCAGGGTTCCAGAACATCGAATATATATCCGGAGCTGTTGCTGCTCCCGTATTTCCCATACCTCCCGACCTGGCATCGGGAGCAATCGTGAGAAATGGCACTGCTGTCGAAATAACCCTGGAACCATCGGCGGGCTCGGGTGGCAACTGTGCAAATAAATTTGATACTACAAAGGTGCAAACCAACAATAAAACCAGTCTGTTCTTAATCTGTCGCATTCCAAAATATTATTATATGTATTTACTAAAACGGGTTGCAAAATTAACGAATTAAAGCTGTCTATATTGCTTTCATTCAGAAAATTGGATATAACTATTTGTTTTTTAGTGAATTATCAATATTTTCCCGGAGGTGTTTACGAATGAGCCGTTACCGGTAAATTTAGCCGTAAAGGGGTAAACCCCGCTAAACAGTTTATTTCCACCCTCATCGGTAAGATCCCAGTTAACAATAAGGGGAGTGATACCGGATTCAGGATAATACTTCGTTATTGTTTTAAGCCTGATCCCCGATATATTGTATATGTCAATACTCAGGTTGAAGCCCCCTTCGGCAATAACAGGTGTAAAGGAAAAGTTCACATCGGTTATGGCGGGATTGGGATAACAGAATACATTCTGCACCTTTAGGGTTGATCCTCCGAATACCCAGAAATAAATATCCTGCTGGGTTGAATTATCATACAGATCAAAAGCCCTGACTGTTAATTTATGCTGGCCCGGGCTAAGGCCTGAAAGCTGGTAACTGAGCGAGCCCCGGGAGAAACTCCCGACCTGGGGCACATAGCTGTCGTTCAGGCTGATCACATGAGCCCAGTCACCGTCAAGTATTCCAATGATATCATGTCCGATGCCAAATCCTGTTGAATTAATGCCGGAGGTATCATACAGGTCGGCAATCAGCAGGGGGTCGGGGCCTGTAGCACCGCCGGAGATAAAGTTGCGGGTATCCATATACAGCCTGATGGAAGGACCGTTAGCCTCGGGGATGATCATGGGATCCCTGCCCCCGAAGATCACATTATCGGAATACCCTTTGGCGTCATTGATTCCATTTTCGGCGTAGTAGCTGATCTTTCCCTTTCCGAAACTCAGCCCGACGCCTTTGGGCACAACAAATGAAAAATTGAATTCACCATTTTCCACCTTCGCTTTGATACAGTCCATCAGATGGTCCTGGAGTTTGAATTTCTGCGGATAACTTCCGCCATACTGGCCGTATGTATTGCCAAGGGTGCTGTAAATAGTAGGTTTATCAAATACCTTCGCGGTGAGTGTCCCGTTGAAACCGTTAACGAAGTTCCCCCCGAAATCCTGTACCCTTCCTATCACGTTTACAGCCGAGAGGCCAAGCGCTGTATCGGGAGGTTCTAACGGCAGGTTATTGATACTTGTTGTAATGATATCATCTTCCGGGAAGGCGATTTGCTGGGCAGGGTCGCCAAGCAATACGAAATTCCTCAGGTAAGAATTATTCTGGTTGTTGTTTTTGGATAACATGATGAGTTCCCCCATGCTCAGGTACCTGCCATCTTTCCTGTCCATAATATGACGAAAGAAACTGGTATCCAGTGACTGGTTAGTGCCGGCAAAAGTGGTGCGGCTGGTTGAGAACATGGCTATCCCGCCCCCGCCCTGGCGAACTATGATCTCCTCCCCCGCCGAAAATCGCTCAGGGTTATCAAACCTGCTGAATTCGCAGGTGGCAGTCACGAAGACGGGCAGTTTCTCTGAATTTGTCCAGGAGTTGATGTCGGCCATGGTAAGTACAGCCCTGCTGCTCCAGCCTGTCTCACCTCCATGCCCGATATAATTTATAATGAGGGTACCTTTTTCAACCGCTGCATTCAGTGCCTTATTTGCCTCCGGGAATCTCGATCCGGCAGGGATGCTCACCATGGGATAAGCGTCGAAATATATCTTGTTCACATTGATCACGGGGAATTTGGATGCAAGGATGCCCGCGATCTCTTCCGAATTGTTGACAAAGTAATTCCTTTCGCCTTCATCACATGCAAGGGCAATGATATTACGCCAATCGGCCTTCAAAGTGTCTGAATTACCGCTGTAATGGATGATCTTGTCAACCAGGATCCCTGCCTGGGCAACAGTGTTGACCGGGAACCTGCCCACTCCTATTTCTATGCTCCCCGAAGCATCATAACCCTCGAGGGGGCCCATAATGCCGAAGAAGTCATCGCTCACAAATGAAACGGTGGTGGATAAGGATTCCTGGGATTCAAGGGTGGGGATGAAATTATCATTGCCTGGCGTCCGGTCCTTGGGGTCATACGAACCATCGCCGAAAAGGAGGAGATATCTCGGACCGCCTGAAGCCGAACCCCGGTCGTAAAGCATTTTGACAAAATCCCTGATCCCTCCCGGGTCGGGTTGTCCGCAGGAAAATTCATTAAAAATTTCAGGAACTGAAACAACCAGGGCTTCAATCTGGTTATGGTTCCTGTGGAAATCGGCAAGCCTTTGGGCCTCGGCTTCGAACAAAGGAGGAACTACGATGATCATCTCGCCTGGCTGCAGGGCATGCAGGTTCTGGTTTGCAACGGTTCCGGCGAAACTTACGGTATCAAATGCTGTGCTGTCAAACGCAAAAAAAGTACGCAGTGAATCGGTTTGTGCACGGAAGGCCAGGATGCTGTCGGTGAGCGTGGTTTGCAGCCTTTTGATGCTTGTCATCTGTGTAATGTCCCAGACTGTAATACCGGGATGGGCTTTTCTCATCCTGAACTCGCTAATCCTGGCGGGCGCAATGGAATACAGATCGCGGAATGTGAATTCATGCCCTGTCCAGTAAAGCTTCCTTGTTAACTGCATCTCAATATAGTCAAGCCATCCGGTAGATGCATCGTCAGGGGCATTATATTCCACGGATATCCTGAAGCTTGATCGGGCAAGGCTAAGGCTCTTCTCCATATCGGCGGCTCTGGCATAATCGCCGGCCTGGTCCATCATGACAGGGTCAATGTTTGCGCTGTCGATACCTGCGGAATTCCTGAAAACCGTAAACTTGCTTGGGACAGCAGATCTCCCTACCACCCCGACTTTGATCCTTAACGGGGAAAGGCTGTCGATATAAGGGAACGAATAGTCAAAATCATACCTGTTGTTGCTCCTGGTGAATCTTTCGCCCAACCATTTTTTCCCGGATTTGATCACATTGACCAGGTCGAGTTCATGGTCAACCATGTCGTTCCACCGGCTGGAAACATAGTTGACCGCACCGCCCGGAGTGGGTTTGAATGTCACCCTCCGCCCGGGTCCAAGATCAAAGGTCAGATAATACCAGGTAACATCGGAATACAGGTTCTTCAAATGTGTATAAACTGAAGTAGTGGTGTTTAACTTCCAGCTGTCGGGGCCTTCCCCGTAAAACATGATATAATCCGTTGAATCGAATTTACCGTCCCCGCCGTCATGGACCAAAATTGAAATTTCCCTCAGGTCATCGGTCCTTGAAGCATTATTTGTTTCGGGCACCATGCCGCTTCCATTACCATAGATCCTGATGTTGGCGGGGGTGATTTCGCCGGGGAGCACGCCCATTTTTACCAGGTCATGGTAACCAATCCTGTACAAGCCGTTGTGGCTGATCGAAAATTTATACCACTTCCCTGCAGAAAGCACAGAACTCGCCGCGAAAGGTTTTCCTGCAGATAAAATCCATGGTATAAGAATTAAAAGAAACAGCAAACGGTAACGGATCTTCATGGATATATCTGGCATCTATCTGATAAAAATAAGCTTGGCTGATTTGGCAGCGGTTGAACCGTCGGGTAATACAACGGTGATACGGTAGATATATGTTCCTGCCCCGAGCAGAGTCCCCGAATCAGACCGCCCGTCCCAATGGAAAGGCTCGACCCGGTAACCGCCTGAATACATTGTCGTCCTGAGGGTCTTCTCAAGGCTGCCGTAGAGTGAATAAATCCTGACCTCTATTTCAAGATTATTGCCGGCCTGGTTGGTCTGGAACGAAAAGGTTGTATTGTCATGGAAAGGGTTTGGATAATTCATGACCTCTTCAAGGGCAAAGGAGGCCGTAGAGGCCACAACAAAATCAATTCCCGCCTCGCTCGAGTTATTGTACACATCCCAAACTTTCACATCCAGGTGATGTGAACCATCGGCCAGCTTGAACATGGGATACTGGATCACGCCTTTCGCGTATGTATCCAGGTCGGTCACATAATAATCGTTAAGGATCAAGGGGTTCTTGGAATCCGCATCAAGAACGGCTGTGATATCATGGCCGATGCCGTTACCTACCGTATTGATCCCCGATTCATCAAAAACATCTGCCAGTAACACCGGGTTCTGGTCACAAACACCGCCGTTTATAAACCTGCGGTCATTCATGAATAATGCCATAGAGGGGCCGCTTGTATCAGGCTGGGCGTTGTTATCATAGCCTCCCACGATGATGTTCTCATCATAGCCGTTAGCGTCGGTTGCACTGCTGCTGGCATAATAACTTATCCTGCCGGCGCCGTACTGGTAATCTATATCCTTGGGAACAATGAATGTAAATGAGAACCTGCCGTTGGTAACATTTGATTTCCCGCTGTAAACAACATTTTTACGGATATTGAAGGTATACGGGGGTGCTTCATGGTCATTTGCCTTGCAGGTGACCATCGACATTTTATCATATATCGTGGGCAGGAGGGTGCCGTTGAAATCAGAAGCCAGGCTGCCGTCTTCCATTATCTCTCCTTCTATTGTGACCTGTGTGAGAGCTTTCAGGGTGTCATTTGCAAGCTGGGGGCTTCCAGTTTTTACCGAGGTGGTTACTACGTTCAGATTCGGGTAGTCAATCATGAGAGCAGGGTCGCCGAGTAAAACGAATTTTCTTGTATTCGCGTCATTATCGGTCTTGGAAAGCCTGATAAGGTCACCCATGCGGTGGTGTTCTCCATTGGTTTTCTCAAACAGATGACTGTAAAAATTCAGCATAAGATCCCTGTTCCCACCCGAGAATGTAGCCCTTGTGGTTGTAAATAAAGCTATTCCCCCTCCTTTTGGATTAAGGAATACGTATTCACCCGCCGAAATCCTTGCGGGATCGTCCATCCTGCTGAACTCACAGGTTCCTGTAACAAAAACGGGAAGTTTATTATAATTTGTCCAGTTCTGGATGTCGGGAACTTCAAGCACCCGTTCGTGAGCCCAGCCAAGTTCGCCTCCGTGCCCGATGTAGTTGATCAGCAAAGTACCTTTGGCAATCCTCTTGTTGATGGCATCGTTGACTTCAGGATACCTGGCCCCGCCGGGTGTTGAGACCTGGGTATATGCATCAAGGTATATCTTGTCGACATTATATGCTTTGGCTACCTTGCCCGCAAGGAGGTCTGCATCGGCCATAAAGGAATTCCCTCCTCCATTGTCCTGGTCGTCGGCAACAAAAGTGACCATGTTCCTCCAGTCAGACTTGACGGAATCAGAATTATTGGAATAATGCTCAACCTTGTCCACCGCATTGAGGGCATCCTGGGCTGTCCTGACAGGGAACCTGCCTATGCCGATAAATAATGTATCGGCAAGGTGGCCGCCTTTGAGCAGGCCGTAGTAATCGTCAGAAACATAAGAGCTTATCGGACCCAGTGATTCCTGGGACTGGTAGGATGGAATAAAATTGGTATTCCCTTCAATACGGTTTTTATAATCATAAGATGCATCCCCAAGCAACAGGAGATATTTTATGGAATGCCCCGTGGAGGACCTCTCATAAAGCATCCGCATGAAATCCCTTATGGCAGTAATATCCTGCACCCCCGATGAGAACTCGTTGTACACATTCCCGGGGGTGGTAACAAAAACATTCAAACCAGAATGGGTCCTGTGGAAACCGGCAAGTCTTTCGGCCTGGTCTTTAAAGTCGGGATAGGATATCATGACATAATCCACATCGCTGATGCCGTGCAGGTTCTGGTTGGCGACAGTTCCTGCAAACGCAGGGGTGTTAAAGGAGGATCCGTCGAAAGCCACGAATTCCCTGAGGGAATCTGTAAACATCCTGATGGAAAAAACATTACTGTTTTGACGGGTCTCAAGGTTCCTTACATTATATGGAGTGGTAACATCCCATATGGTCAGGGATTGCCCCTGCCCGCTCAATTGAAATTCACTGATCTGGTTTTTTACCCAGGATGCCGCATTCCTGAAATTCATCTGGCTTCCGTTCATTGTAAGAGAACGCATTGCATTCAGTTCAAAATAATTCAGGTACCCTATTGCTCCCGGTACCATAGGATTAAACACAAGGTTCAGGTTGACAGTCTGATTCGAGGTTGCATACAGCTTGCTGACGAACCCTTCATGAGCATAATAATCCTCAAATGCGTTTGAAACGGGGTCTATTGAAAGTGACATAAGCAATTTACCGTCGGCATTAACATTGAAATAGGAAGCAAGGCCGAGCGAGCGTGAAGCTGCGTTCAGGGTTACTGTCACAGGAGTGCCGGGGTCAAGATTGGGAAATGTAAAAGAATAATTCCTCGAAGTGGTCACATCAAAAGTTTCCTTGTCATACCATACTCTGCCCGAACTGATAAGGTTGATATCATCCCTGTCATATGCCGTATAGTCGTTAAAGTTCGTATACGTGGCGCCGGCGGGAGCTCCGATGAAAGCCCGGGTCTGAATCCGCTTCCCTTCGCCAAGATCGCAATTCAGGAAATAACAGGCCGCATCCGAATAGATATTCTTTATATGATGGTAAAGATGGTCGGTTTTATTGTAATTCCATTTGTCGGGCCCGCTGCCGTAAAACAGTATGTAATCCCCTTCATTGAAGACACCGTCATCCTGGCCTGAAACATAAACAGGGTTTTCGATGAGGTCATCTAACCTCGTACTGTCATTCGATTCGGGCAGCATTCCACCGCCGTTACCATAGATACGGATATTTTTAGGGTTGATGGATGCAACAGGCACGCCGGCATTTTTCAGGTCGGTGTATGTAAGACGGTAAACACCGCTGGAAGTAATCGAAAATTTGTACCAGTTTCCCGTTGACAGCACAGAGGCGGAAGAGAATGAATTCTGAGCCGCGGATGTTGCCGGAGAACCGGAAATTATTAATACCAGGATTAGTATAAAAAGCTTCGGAAATGTATATCGTAGTACCATTTGTTGCATTTTACTGCCTGATATGAAAGACAGCAACAAACCCCGGGAAGTTTGCTGATGTTAAATATTTATCTGAATACGAAATTATCATTCTTAACGTTCTATTGGACCATATATTGTAAATAAGAGTGGGACTTATTGCTGTTTTTTTTCCTATTTTTGCTGTCATTGCATCCTTTATGCAGAAAACCGGGTTTGTGAAACTCAAAGCATCTTTTACAATAATTATATTTCTTGTTCTGGCGCATGCTTTATTTGCCCAGGACCCTGAGTTTTCACAGTTTTACGCCAACCCCCTGTACCTGAACCCTGCCCTGAGCGGTTCCACCGTATGCCCCAGGGTCATGGGGAACTACAGGAACCAATGGCCCGGACTAGGTAAAGCATATAGTACCTACAGCTTTTCTTATGACCAGTACTTTGGTGTTTTACACGGCGGACTGGGCTTGCTGGTGATGGCCGACCGTGCAGGTGGCGGGAGCCTGAACACCACCACAATCGGCCTGTCGTACGCATACATGTTCAGGATCACCGAAAAGCTGAATGCCAGCCTTTCTGTGCGTGGTTCTTATTACCAGAGGCGCATTGTTTGGGAGAATTTCATCTTCGGCGACCAGATAGATCCCAGGAGCGGCGAAGTAATCAGGCCGACCAATGAAAAGGAGCCGGATTATTCCTCAATTATCGCCCCTGATTTTTCGGCCGGGATGTTTCTCGATTACAACGGACTGGTTTACGGGGGACTGGCCGTTGACCACCTCACCCAGCCTAAGAACGGGTTTTATGCCGACAACACCTCCCGCCTGAATATGAAAATCACAGCACATGCAGGCTCGGTCATAAACCTGAAAAAGGGTTACAGCGATGATGAGGAAAAGGAGTTTTCGATTTCACCGAATATACTTTACCAGCAACAGGGCAGTTTCCACCAGCTTAATTTAGGGGCCTACCTTACCTTTGACCCGCTGGTAGTCGGGTTATGGTACCGCCATAACTTCGAAAATGCCGATGCCGTGATCATCCTTGCCGGGATTCATTACAAAAACCTGAGGGTGGGATACAGTTATGATCTTAACGTATCACGCTTGTTCTCAGTGTCGGGCGGGGCTCACGAGGTTTCAGCCTCATGGCAATTTCCATGCTTTGAAAGAAAAAGAAAGATCAGGGCAATAAAATGCCCGAGATTTTAGTTATATAACTATATTTGCAAAAAATTTCCACGGATGAAAGTTCAAAAATGGTTTCATGTAAGCGCTATCGTTGCAGCCTTACTGCTTACAGGCGCCTGCAAAAAAGAAGTTTCCCGCAGTACAGGATGGGAGTATAACAACTCCAAGAACGGGGGCTTTGAAGTCCGTTCTTTCCAGGACCAGGGCACAGGCCCCGGACTGGTGTTCATCGAGGGGGGCACATTTACTATGGGCCAGACCCAGGATGACGTTCTTTACGAATGGAACAACCAGCCAAAACGAGTTACGGTCACCAGTTTCTATATGGACCAGACCGAAACCCGCAACCTGGATTACCTGGAATACCTGTATTGGCTCAGCCGTGTTTACGGGGCAGATTACCCCGGCGTTTACCGCAAAGCGCTTCCCGACACCCTGGTCTGGCGCGATCGCCTTGCATACAACGAACCTCTGGTTGAATATTATTTCCGCCACCCGGCTTACAGGAATTATCCCGTTGTTGGTGTTACCTGGCTTCAGGCTAATGATTATTGTGCATGGAGAAGCGACAGGGTGAACGAAATGCTCCTTATCCGCAAAGGCATCCTTGCCATGGACCCGGCACAGAAGAACGAAAACAATTTCAATACCGAAGCTTATCTTGCCGGCCAGTATGAAGGCCTTGTTGACAAACCTATGCCCGACCTCAATCCTAACGGGACCGGTACCAGGAAAGTTAAAATGGAAGACGGCATCATGCTTCCGAAATACCGCCTTCCGACCGAAGCCGAATGGGAATTTGCTGCCCTCGGCCTGATCGGGAACACTGTATATGAAAGAGTAGTAGAACACAAGAATTATCCCTGGAACGGAGCTTACGTCCGTACCAACCAGTCGCGCTACTACGGTACCTTTATGGACAACTTCAAACGCGGAAAAGGAGACTATATGGGCGTAGCCGGCAACCTCAACGACGGTGCCGATATCCCTGCCGCCTGCGGATCCTATTTCCCCAACGACTACGGCCTTTATAATATGGCAGGTAATGTGAGCGAATGGGTTGCCGACGTATATCGCCCCCTTTCATTCAACGACATGTCGGATATGCGCCCCTATCGTGGTAACGTATTTACTACCCCTGTAAGGGATGCCGAAGGGTTCCTGGCCGAAAAAGACAGCCTTGGCCACCTCAAAGTAAGGAATATAACCACCGCTGAAGCTAAAAACCGTAAGAACTACCGCCAGGCCGACAATATCAATTACCTCGATGGCGACTACCAGTCAAACATCGGCACGGAATACTGGAAGGAGTTTACCCGCGATACATCCGGAACAAACCTGATGTACCAGTATGGTGTAAGCTCTCTCATCAGCGATAAAGCCCGTGTTTATAAAGGAGGCAGCTGGAAAGACCCTGCTTATTACATGAGCCCCGGCATGCGCCGTTATCTTGACGAAACGGATGCATCTGATGCTATCGGCTTCCGCTGTGCCATGACCCGCGTGGGCGGAGCGATCCCGGGAAAATAAAAGAACGCATTTTTGCTTAAAGCTGCCTTGTGATTACAAGGCAGCTTTTTTTATGTAATCCATCCGAATTATAGTAAATTTACACCGAAATCACGAATTAATGTTCAACAGCCTTTCCGACATATATTCCGTCTTTCTTCAGCATCCTCAAGTAGTTACCAACAGCCGTAACATTGTTCCATCATGCATTTTTTTCGCACTTAAAGGTGATAATTTCAACGGCAACAGGTTTGCTGCGGAAGCCCTTGAAAAAGGAGCTGCCTGGGTAGTGGTTGATGAGCCGGAATCCATGACCGGCTCCCAATGCATCCTGGTAAAAGATGTTCTGAAAACATTGCAGGATCTCGCCTGTCACCATCGCATGCAATTTAACATCCCTCTCATCGCAGTCACCGGGACCAATGGCAAGACCACTACCAAGGAATTGACAAGCAGGGTGCTGCAGGAAAAATACAATATTGTATCTACAGCCGGCAACCTCAATAACCATATTGGTGTTCCTTTGACCCTGCTCAGGCTGAACAGCAGCACCCAGGTCGCTGTTATCGAAATGGGAGCCAACCATCCGGGGGAGATTGACTTCCTCTGCAGGATCGCTCTTCCCGGCTATGGTATAATTACCAATATAGGCAGGGCCCATCTTGAGGGGTTCGGAGGATTCCAGGGGGTTATCAGCACTAAAACAGAACTCTACCGTTTCCTGGCCGAAGTAAAGGGGAAATGTTTTGTGAATGCGGATGACAGCCTGCTTATGCAGCATTCTGAAGGGATTGAACGGATAACTTACGGATTTGGCCAGGCAGCCTGGCTCAGGGGATCGATAGAGGAATCAAAGGACCTTATAAAAGTCGGCATAAGCATGTCGAACGGCACAATATTCACAATTCACTCCAGGCTTTTCGGCGATTATAATGCAGTCAACATACTGGCATCGGCTTGTATCGGCCGGTATTTCAATATCGGAGATACAGGTATTAAACTGGCCGTTGAATCATACGAGCCCTCAAATAACCGTTCCCAGGTAAGGCCTACCGGGAAGAACCTGCTGATAATGGATGCCTATAATGCGAATCCGAGCAGCATGGAAGCGGCCATCAGGTTTTTCGCATCTGCCGGTTATAACCACAAAGTGCTTATCCTGGGCGATATGCTTGAGCTTGGAGCCGAATCGGATGCCTTGCATATACAGATCCTCAGGCTTCTTGAGGAACTCTCTTTTACTGAAGTATATCTCGTAGGCCCTACCTTCACCCGCGTAAATACCAAAAGGGAGTTTCTTTGTTTTGACGACAGCCAACTGGCGCATCTCTGGTTCAGCCACCAGGGTCTTGAAGGTAAAACGGTCCTGCTCAAAGGCAGCCGTGGAATGAAACTTGAAACTGTTGCAGGGATTCTATAGGTGATGAAGTATACTGTTATCGGATTAATGTCGGGGACTTCCCTTGACGGACTGGATATAGCCCGCTGTGTTTTCAGGTATGACAAGCTGCACTGGGACTATTCTATTTCCATTGCTGAAACCATTCCCTATTCTGAAGATTGGTTGAACAGGCTTTCGGGCTTACCGGGATCAGCGGCGGTTGAATTTGCTGCTGCCGACCATTTATATGGCCACCTGCTCGGGAAACTATGCCGGGCATTTATTGAAAAAAATAAAATTAAGGCTGATTTTATCGCCTCACACGGGCATACTGTTTTCCACCAGCCCGGCCGGGGGTTTACTTCGCAAATCGGCAACGGAGCTGCAATCAAGGCCGAAACGGGCCTTCCGGTTGTCTGCGACTTCCGTTCAGGCGATGTGGCTTTGGGCGGACAGGGAGCTCCACTGGTACCTGCGGGGGACCGGCTTCTTTTTTCCGGATTTGACTTCTGCCTGAACCTGGGAGGTTTTGCAAATATCTCTTTCGACCACAATGGTGAAAGGCTCGCCTTCGATATCTGCCCTGTGAATACGGTATTGAACCACTTCGCAGGGAAACTGGGGCAGGCTTATGACAAAGACGGCTCCATCGGCTCAAAAGGCAAAGTCAGTATGCCCTTGCTGAATACCCTTAACAAGCTGCCTTATTACAGTCAGACCGGTCCTAAATCCTTAGGAAAAGAATGGGTTGATGAGGTTATCCTGCCCATACTTAACAGCTCAGGCCTGGGACCCGAAGATATTTTGAGTACTTTTTATACTCATATCGTGGAGCAGATTGCCTTGCAGACCGGGACTGACGAACAAAAGAAAATGCTGGTTACAGGGGGAGGTGCGCATAATAAATACCTGGTGTCAGGGATCAGGTCATTGATTAAACCTCAAATATTCATTCCCGACAAGCTTACTATCGACTTTAAAGAAGCACTCATTTTTGCATTTCTTGGGGTTCTGCGATGGAGAAATGAAGTCAATTGCCTCAGTACCGTCACGGGCGCCGCGCACGACGGCTGTTTTGGGGCGATATATTGACTTTTGAATTTAATTGTTTTATCTTTGTTCAGACTGAGTATAATCATTCAACAATGAGCTGATTGTATATTTTTTATAAAAGCACAGATTATGAGTTACAAAGAAGCCATCGATTATATGAATGCCCAGCTTCCTATGTTCCATAGGATTGGAGCTGCCGCTTACAAAGCAAATCTTGACAATACACTCGCTTTGTGCGGGTTGCTGGGAAATCCGCAAAATAATTTTAAATGCATACACATTGCCGGGACAAACGGGAAAGGTTCTGTTGCCCATATGCTTGCATCCATATTGCAACAAAAAGGGATACGGGCCGGCCTTTATACTTCTCCCCATCTCAAGGACTTCCGGGAGCGAATCCGTGTTAACGGCAAAAAGATATCCAAAGCCTATGTTCCTGCATTCCTCTCAAAACATATGGAAGAATTTGAGAAGATCAGTCCTTCATTTTTTGAGCTGGCCGTGGCAATGGCTTTCCAGTATTTCAAGGAACAGCATGTCCACGTGGCTATAGTGGAAGTTGGCATGGGGGGAAGGCTTGATTCCACGAACATTATTACTCCTATTTTATCGGTCATCACGAACATCAGCCTGGATCACATGCAGTTTCTGGGTGAGACAGTGACAAAAATTGCACAGGAAAAGGCCGGCATTATTAAACCAGGGGTTCCGGTTCTGATCGGTGAGAGGCAGGAGGATGTTGATGCAGTGTTCAAAAAACAGGCAAAACTCATGAAATCGGAAATCAGTTTTGCCTCTGATCATTATTCTGTTGTTAAGATCAGGAACTGGGGCCGCAAAGCCATTCACCTGAATGTGGACGCATACCGAGACAATGATATATTCATCAGGAAGATCCCCTGCCCCCTGGGAGGGGATTACCAGCTGAAGAACCTGGTCACTTTGCTTGGGATCGTTGAAGAACTGAACAAACAGGGATTTGAGATTTCAGCAGAACATATTAAAAAGGGAATACGTTATTCGGCTGTCAGGACAGGTTTCAAAGGCCGCTGGCATGTTTTAAGCCTCAAGCCACTTACCATATGTGATACCGGGCATAATGAAGCAGGCATTCTGGAGGTTATCTCACAGATAGGAACCATACCTTACACAAAACTTCATTTTATTTTTGGTACGGTAAGTGATAAAAATCCCGATCTTCTGCTGAAACACCTGCCTGTAAAGGCAACTTATTATTTCTGCAAGGCAGATATTCCAAGGGGCCTGGATGCAGACTCGCTGAAATTATTAGCTGCTGAATACAAACTAAAAGGAAAAAGTTTTAAAAGCGTACCACTGGCCTACCAGGCTGCAAAGCTGGCCGCTAAGGAAGACGACCTGATATTTGTAGGCGGAAGCACATTTGTCGTTGGGGAAGTCGTTTAATGAGGCATGAGCCATTAGCCATTAGCCATGAGGCATGAGCCGTTTCCCGATTCCTGGTTCCCGTTTCCCGATTCCTGGTTCCCGTTTCCCGATTCCTGGTTCCCGTTTCCCGTTTCCCGTTTCCCGTTTCCCGTTTCCCGTTTCCC
>CAILVF010000040.1 GCA_903837605.1 uncultured Bacteroidales bacterium
TCCTTAAATGATGTATTAAAAATATCTATGTCACCTATCTTTTCTTGTAGCGAATCGCCAATACGAAATA
This sequence comes from uncultured Bacteroidales bacterium, assembly GCA_903837605.1. GTDB lineage: Bacteria > Bacteroidota > Bacteroidia > Bacteroidales > FEN-979 > CAIRDP01. The sequence goes on from CAILVF010000040.1 coordinate 71, forward strand.
GAAAATCAAGGTTTGGTAGCGGCTCGGCTTCTTTCTTTTCATAATCAACAACTAAGGAAAGCCATAGTCTTAGTTTTGCTATTTCAATTGCGCCCGAATCAATATCTACCCCATAAAGATTATTTTTTATAAAGCGTTTCTTAAGCTCGACTTCGCTTATATTCTTGCCTACTTGTATATCTAATAGCTTTGCAACAGTATTGAAAAGAACCGGGGCCAGTGTTGAGTTTATTAGTGAATCATTAGGACATAAGAACATCAGTACCACGCAAAATTACCTTGCTAATTTTGAGATAGAGGAAAAAAGGAAATGGGCTGAAAAATTGCTTCCTGATCCTGATCCAGGCATATGAAGTTAATGTTGAATATTTAAATAGAAAGGCGTTTAATGGTAAGATTTTATGTGGTTCTGAGGGTTCAAGATTATCGGAAGGAAGGTCAGATCTTCTTTCCTGGCGATGGACGATCTTACCTTCTTTCCCTCTCTACCTGCTGACCACAATCTTCTTCAGATAATGTTTTTGAACTCCGCTTGAAATCAATGTTATTTTTACGGTATACATTCCTTCTACCAGTTCTTTCGTTTGGATGATCACTTTGGAATTTCCTTTCTCAAACTTCTGAACCGGGATCACTTTAACTTCACGGCCCACAATGTCAAGTAACTTTATTCCGCAATCCGCCGTTGAATTCAATTGAAGTTCTATCGTGATATAATCCTTTGCCGGGTTCGGGTAGACTTTACAGGAACTCATCAGTTCACCATAATCATTTATACCGTTTGGATTTAACGGTTTTATAGTAAGGCTTGTCAACTCTGCAAGTTGAATTACTTCACCCAGATCATCCGCCAGCTCTGATTCAAAGTTTGGAATAAGTTCTATGGATTGACTGCCCGTGAAAGCTTCTTTTGCCCTGAGTTTCAGAGTCAGCAGGGTTTCTCCTGCTTTAAGGTTCATTGGCTGCAGCTCCGACCAAGCTATGCGTATCTGGCCGGGGAGAATGTTAAATACAGGAACACCCTGGTTGATTTGAACATCCTCTATCTCAAGCAGGTCTTCGGGGTAAGGAATCACCAGTGAGATTGCACTTACATTCATGTCATTTTTGGCTTTAACCTGGAGTTCAAAGGTCTGGCCAGGTTTGACTTGGATGGTTCCTTCATTAGCAATTTCAACCCGTTGAGATAACCATTTCACTGAGGAGGGAATATTTGAACCATTTACATCGCCTACACATAGTCCGTAGAAATTTTGTGTGAGATTCACATTGTTAACGATCACAGTGTCTCCCCCAGATGGTTTTGCAAATGTCCAGTTCCCACGATCGAAAGAATTATCCAAACCTGAAAATCTGCGTTTTACTTTGATTGCATCCGTTGCGTTGATACTATTGGAGTTATTGACATCCCCAGCTAATAAGCGTACTGGTTCTGTCAGCATTTCCAGACCCGCAAAATGTCGTTGAATTTTAACTGCATCCGTGGCATTTACACCACTCCATAACTTATTAGTGGTCGCTTTTATCGTATAAGTACCGGAAGGTACCTGGTTGAACTGATAATTCCCTGATGAATTGGTCGTAACAGAATCAATTCGGGTGGTATTACGATACAGTAATACATTAACATTGTCGAGAATAGTTGAGGCAGAATTATTGTAGTTGAAAAATCCCGACAAATGCCAGCCCGGAGCAGAATGTACTTCCCCATTGCGGTAAAACATCGCTGTAGGAAGATCAATGAGTGAATTACCCACCGAATCTGCATATTCGCAATCCTGGCCTCCGCTCTCTTCGTTATTCCATACCAGGGTTGTTGCACCTGAATTATGTGTAAACTGTATATCTACGATTTTACTTCCATCGGCAAGGGTAACAGGATATGGATCGGACCATGATATATACACTTTACTTAATGATGAGGAGATTGGAGAAGTGTTCACATATAAATCTCCTAAAGCAGCATTGGGATTAGCAAAACCAGTATATGTCAGCACCGCAGGATTATAGTCGATCCTCAGGGACAAGCCAGTAATTCTTCTGAATTTGTCCACTTTCACAGGTACTGTGATTGGGGTATAATTAATTGCTTCAATTGTATCGGTATAGGTTAATGGAGCATATTTTAAGCTGTTCAAAATTGTAAATGTGGAATTGCTGACATCGAAAGCATTTGGATTATTGGTACTTGTAACCTTGACCTGGCACTGCACATATAGCACATTCGGGTTTGGGTTTGTTACTGTCCAGGCATAAATCCCGGGTATGGCTGGAGTGTCATTAATAATCGCATTCCATGTTGTCCCATTATCGATCGAATATTCAATTTTAACTTTACTTACATCGTTAGAAGTCCATGTTATTTCATGACTTGTTCCGCTTAGCCAGGTTTCACCTCCGTCGGGAGAAGTAACATGAATCAGGCTGGTTGTCGGAAAACTAATTTCATTACCATAGGAAGTGCCCACAATGTTGGTTGCATAAGCTCGAACATGGTAAATAGAACTTCCTGTCAAATCTGTCAAGTTACTTATAAATGTTCCGGAACCATTGCCATCGGTAGTATGAGTATCAATAATTGTCGGATTAGCATTTACACTCCAGCATACTCCTCTGGCTGTCACAAATGTTCCTCCATCAGAAATAACTGTTCCCCCGCTTGTTGCAGTGGTTTGAGTGATATTTGACATGGAAGCTGTTGATACTGTTGGAACCAATAATGGATTAACTGTAACTAATTTTACGGCTGGAGATGCTGCCGCACATCCTAGGAAATTAAAGTAATTTACACTTAAGGATTGAACACCAGGAGTATTCCAGGTTACAGTAACAGCGTTTGTGCCTACTCCGGCTGTAATTGTACCACCACCAGATACAGTCCAGGCATATCCGCTCATACCGGTTTCAGTAGTATAAATGTTCTCCGTTGAGGTTTCCAGAACAGTACCAGGACCAGCAATGGTCGGAACAGGAAGGGGGTTTATTATGATATTCTTTACACTAAAGGATGCAGCAGTGCATCCATTGAGGTTTGTATAATTCACGCTCACGGTTTGAGCGCCGGCTGTATTCCAGGCAATTGTAACAGTATTGTCGGCGGATGTTCCACCTGATGTAATTGCTCCACCAGCTGAAACGGTCCATTTGTAATTGGTCATTCCTGACTGAGTCGCATATATATTTGCTGTTGAGTTATTACAGGCAATTGCAGGACCTGAAATAGTGGGTTCCGGAAGTGAATTTACAATTACAGTGGCGTCGGATGAGTTAATTGAAGAACAAACCCCGCTTTGGATAACCGCCCGGTATTTGGTGGTTGCTGTGAGATTGGTCGCTGTATAAGTCGCTATGGTATTAGAGATATCTACAGATGTAACCCAACTGTCGGTCGATTTTTGCCATTTTATGATAGAACCGTTATAACCTGAAAGCGTGAGTATTGTGCTGTTGGTGCCGGTACAAACGTTTGTGCTACCTGCTATAATGCCACCCACCGAAACAGGATCAACACTAATAGTAGCATCAAACGAATAAACCGAGGAACAGGTTCCGCTTGTAATTAACACCCGGTATTTTGTTGTTGTCAAAAGATTCGTCGCTACGTATGTCGATCCCGTATTAGAAATATCAACCGGTGTAACCCAATTGTCGGTCGATTTTTGCCATTTCGTGATGGAACCAGTATATCCTGATAGCGTGAGCTCGGTACTATTCGTGCCGGTACAAACGAAAGTTGAGCCTGCGATCGAACCTCCAATGGATTTCGGATAAACAGTAACAATTACACTATTGGTTTGATTGCAGCCTGTAGCAGTTACAGTCTCCGTTAATATAAAAGTTGTCGTAAGAGCAGGATTAACAGTTGGATTCGCAACTACTGATGTAAATCCTATTGGCACAGAGGTCCAGCGATATGTACTCCCGGCAACCGGAGTTGCTCCGAGTTGTGTTTCTGACCCATTACAAATGGATCTATCCTCTCCTGCAATAGCAGCTGGCATTGAATTTACTGTAACATTCATTAGGGTTGGTGTTGCCGGAGAATACCCGTTGGGATAGGTGTAGGTAACACTTATTGACTGAGTGCCAGCAGTATTCCAATTAACGGTAATGGTGTTTGTTCCGGCTCCGGCAGTAATTGTTCCGCCAGCAGAAATAGCCCAGGTATATCCGGTCATTCCTGATTCAGTAGAATAAATAGAGACTGAAGATGGCACACAAACCATCATCGGCCCGGTTATTGAAGGTAAAGAAAAAGTTGTAAACATGATTTCGTTACCATAGGAAGTACCTATACTATTGGTTGCATATGAACGAACGTGGTATATCGTGCCTTCTGTCAAACCGATAAGGTTACTAATAAATGTACCCGACCCTGTTCCATCAGTTGTGTGATTCCCATTTATAGTTGGATTTGACGTTATGCTCCAGCATACACCTCTTGCTATGATTGAATCTCCTCCGTTGGATGTAATTGTTCCCCCACTTACGGCGGTAGTTGTTGTAATAAGGGTGATAAAAGTTGTTGAAAGAATGGGAATGGTTGGGGAGGTCGTAAAAAATTTCTGATCCCCGTAAGAGGTTGCGGAAATGTTAGTTGCATAAGCCCTAACATAGTAATCTGTATTCCCAATGAGACCTGTAAGGTTGCTTATAAAAGTACCAGTTCCAGAACCATCTGAAGTGTGGCTGTCAATAATTGTCGGATTTGCTGTTGTACTCCAACACACTCCCCGTGATGTTACACTGGTTCCACCATCATAAGTGACATTGCCCCCGCTGGTTGCAGTGGTTTGATTGATATTGGAAACCGAGGTAGTCGTAACTGTTGGGGGAGGAGCGTTTCTGACACAGCGAAGGGGAATGCCAAACACCTTGCCAAATGCGTCCATTTTGCTGTTCGTACTTTCGAAGTGCAGGGCCTTGCCCGAAGTGGCACTGAGCTGCGTACTGCTCCAGTAGAAGCCGTGTGAGCCACGATAGCACAACGCAGCGCCGTTGTTAAGTTCCCCGGCAGCATGCATTTTTAAACCAGAGTTCCAAGGTCCGTTCCAATCTGTCCATCCGCTGCTTAAATTTGTCCATTCGCTGTTAGTAGGTATTCGCCAGCCACTGCCAAGTTCAATGGTACAAGGGTCATTAGCAGTCTGCCAATCAAGGTTTTCATTTATAGAGGTTATCCAGGTGGTGTTGGGTGTACGTGTACCATTATTGGTAACCTTATATCCCTGCGTACGATTATACTGCCAGTACCATCCTGCTGATGCTTCCGACGTATCGTTCACGGCTGTTGCCTGGTGGTCTGCTCCAAGGTTACTCGTAATCCAGCATTTTGATGTTTCGCCGGGAATATTGGTGACGGTACCATATGTAACCGTTTTTGTAACTGGTGCTACCGTTCCGGCCACATGGTTAATTGTCATGGAAGTTCCGCAAGTCCAAGTCGCTGTAAAATTTAGTTCGTTGCCATATGTTATTCCGTAATCATTAATTGCATAAGCCCTTACATAATAAAATGTATTCACTGTAAGTGCTGTCAGGTTACTTACAAAGGTTCCTGATCCGGTCCCATCTGTGGTATGACTATTTGCAATTGTCGGATTTGCGGATGTACTCCAACAAACTCCTCTTGCACTTATTATTGCACCCCCCCCGGCCGTTACGGTTCCTCCACTGTTGGCTGTTGTCTGAGTAATACCAGTCACGGCGGTGGTGGTTATGATTACAGGAGTTACAAAAGATATTTCGTTTCCAAAGGATGTTCCGTTTGCGTTCACTGCATAAGCCCTCAAATAATAAAGGGTATTCGAAGTAAGTCCGGTAAGATTGCTAACGAACGTGCCTGTTCCGTTCCCATTTGTCGAATAACTATTTGACATTGTAGGGCCCGGGCTGGTACCCCAGCAAACCCCTCTGAACGAAACCGTGCTTCCTCCATCTGCGGTTATATTTCCACCAGAGGTAGCGGTGGTTTGGGTAACATTTGACAATGCGGATGTTGTTAATAAAGGTAACAGAGGATTTATTAAGGTTGTAAATGTTAATTCATTCCCGTATGCAGTTCCAACGTTGTTAGTCGCATATGCCCTTATATAAAAAAGTGTATTTGAAGTCAACCCTGTCAGATTTGTGATAAAATTCCCCACGCCACTTCCATCGGAACTGTGGCTGTTTGCCAAGGAGGGAGAGGGTGATGTTGACCAGCAGACTCCTCTTGCTGTAATAGTTACTCCCCCGTCGGATGTGATATTACCTCCTGTGGTGGCGGTAGTTTGAGAGATGCTGGTAGCGGAGGTTGTGGTTATCGTTGGCAGATTACCCTGAGTGGAAAACGTCATTTGGTTCCCATAGGAGGTACCGTCGCTATTTACACCAACGAGCCTGTAATAATACATCGTTACGCCACTCAGACCTGTAATACCGGCATTTACATTGATATTGCCTGACCCCGACCCTGCAGAGAGGGTTGGCGTATTGTTTCCATAGGAGGAGGTTGTGCCCCATTCAAAATGATAAGTTGTACTTATACCATTCGGGTTAACCAATCCGTTTAAAGTAGCAGAGTTTGCAGTAAGAGCAGTTGCTGCAGTAGTTGTGACTGAAGGGTTGTTGGCGAATCTGAATGATGCAATGCGGGTTTGCCATGGCCATGAGCTATTCCAGGTTAAAATATATTCATTGGTATACCAGAAAGTGATATCATCCGAAGGATCAACCGACATCCCAGAATAATCTCCCCAACGGCCGTAAGAGGAGTTTGTCTGAGAAGCAGTTCCGCTAACTACAGTTTGTTCAGTGATAGTCATCATCCCCAGGGGATCGGAAGCATGGCGGCCTGTATAACGTATTGAAGGGTATACCGAAGCGGCATCAGAAACTGAGTATCCAAGTGCAATATCTCCCTGTGCGTTCATGGCCACACTACCCATCCAGCGACATGAGGCATCGGGAGCATAGGTTCCTTGCTGGTAGATTGACCATCCGCTGCCTGAATTTCTTAATTCATACCACCTCATTCCAGCAGTCCCGGCTCCATCTACGTTAACAGTATGACATGTCACCATGCTTTGGTATAAACCGAAATTCCTGTATTGTAAACGCACCATCAGGCGGTCAGATAAGGATTCCAGTTTAAGTGATGTTCCAGGTTGGGGAATACAACGTCCGCGACTTGCAGAGCAGAAATAAGAGCTGAATGTAGCAGGTGTAAGGCTGGAAGTCTCAGAAATTGTAGAATTTGCAGGAGTGGTCCAGTCGGTATGAAATGACCATATCTTCAGATTGGCGCCACTGATAAATGAAAAATAATTGGATTCGCCTGCTGGAGGTGTCATTGAACCATCCCAATCGGAAGGGATCATAATCCCATTTGCGGATGAACAATTTTTATAAATAAAGCCGGCGGTAGGATCCCCGTTCAGCATTTTACTGCGTTGCCAGACGCAGGCTGCAGGACCAGTGGCACCGGTAAACTGGTTTACCGACATATAATAACCATCAGGCCAGACACCGAATTTCGGATAATCGGGCATGATGGAATTAAAATTATAAACGTACCTGTACCATGTACCGGTAGGATCAGATGTTGTTGAGATAGCTATAAGAACACCATTACTACTACTGCTGGGTAACGAAAACTGTGAAATCATCCATCGTCCTGCTGCCTGGTCATAAAGTACGATAGGATCCCCGTCATCTCTTCCTTCCCATGGCGAACCTATACCGGCCCAGATTGTATGCAAATGCGCAGGTCCCATTATTGGGGTGGGTGAACCTGTCTTTGGATACACTGCAAAATACGAATTGATTACCTGGATGTACCTGTCAGTCCCAACATCGCCGTTTGCGTCGGGAGGCATGACGCCATCAAGGTTGCCGATCCCTTCAATATTCACAATTGGTCCGTAAGAAGCAGGGCGATTTGTATTTGCCCCCTGTTTTTGCCATACTGGGTCTGCCCTAAAGTTCGCCGGTACGGTTCCCTCCATATTACTCACGAAGTTTGGGACTTCATGTTTGTCTTTTTCTTTCTTGTCTTTCCTGGTCTCAGAAAAATTCATATCCCTTAAAGGGGGAGAGATGTCAAAGTAGACGGGAGTTGAATAATAGGTTTCGATACCGTCGGGACATTGTATCCGGGTGGCATTACTGCTTCTGCTCTGACCGAATGCTGTATGATTCAAATTTGCCAATAAAAAAAATATTGTAATCAATAAACATTTTTTCATAAAGCCTTATATGTTTCTGTGATTTACAAATTCAAAATTCAGGGATGGAAAAGTTCAAAGGGCCATTTATCTACTTGCTAAATGATCTGATTGAAAATGTGCTACTAAATGATTGATAAATTTAACAATAATAATCCACAAGCATATTCCGATTTATTTATCGCTGCCATTTGATAAATCATCGCTGTGTATTAAAAACTATCACTTACGTGAATTCATGGATCACGAATTTTTCGCAAATTATTATTTTATAAAATAAATCACTTTTCTTACTTGCCTGCATAAGGAAGAATAATAACATATTGAAGTAAAAGGCTTTAATCGAAAAGTGAAAGAGATGAGTTTTATGGTCTTCAGTATGTACCCTTTTACCAGAAAACTATGATATTAAATGAAATATCGTTTAATACAAATGACAGTATTAGTTTCATCTTTTGATCCGGTGGTGACAAAGTTGATGTAATTGTGCAGTCAGCCCTACTATGGGGTTTTTGACAAGTTGGGACAATTCAGCTTCGAGGGGGGCATGTTTATTTTCTGGCTCAAAAGAATGCTTTTATATCTAACCTTCAGAATCCCAAAATAAATGCATTGCCGTGACTTCTGGGCTGATTTTACATTAAAACCAGATACAAGCATCCATCATTTTGCAAAAGCTGCCTATACGGCGGCTTTTCATTTTTTCCATAAACCATTAAAACTTAAAACTATGGAGAAACATTTTTTTGAAGGATGCTTCGATCTGCATGACCTAAAGCATCGGTATTTGGCTATGGCTAAAGAGTATCATCCGGTTACTGGGAGAGATTCTATCACCTTATTCTTGTGCCGGTTGCAGTACTTTTCCAAATCCCAAGAACCATTGATGAAGTTTAGCATTCAGTCGGATGGATTCCAGTTAGACTTTCTGGAATATCCGGATAAGATTGACAAACTGATTGGCTGGGGTTTGAAAGTCGAGCTGTTAGGCACTTGGACTTGGGTAAATGGCAATACCCAGCCATTTGGTGAAAGGCTAACTGAAATGGGTTTTGTATATGAAAACAGTATGAAAGCCTGCTACAGTCGACCTATGTCATTCTGGATTACCAACCTTGAACCTGAGCTTGATGAGCCTATTCAAGAATCCCATCTGCTTAAGGCGATTGAACTGCTGTTCAAGTTCAATTGACTGTCGGGCATTCTGGAATATCATCAACCATCATAGCCTGAAGGGATTTGCTAAGAAGCATATCCCTTCGGTGCTTATTCCAGGAGCATTGCTCCAGCAAATACTGAAATATTATTTAAAACTGCTGTGTGAAACAGCTTAATGGCTAAATATTATGGAAAATATAATAAATCAAAAAGTGGCGGAAATCGAGATCGTTTACCGGAACAAGGTTAAGGCTTCGGATAGAGTAAAAATCAGTAAGTCCAATGACTGTTTTGAATTGCTTAAGAGTTATTGGGGCGATAAGCTGGACTATTGTGAATTGTTTTATTTGTTGCTACTGAATCGGTCGAACGTTGTACTGGGTATATCTAAGATTTCTGAAGGCGGGGTATCAGGGACGGTCGTGGATCCGAAACGAATCTTTCAGGCTGCCTTGAAGGCAAATGCATCAAATATTATACTGGCTCACAACCACCCTTCAGGGAATATGAATCCGAGCGAGGCCGATATAAAACTCACAAGGAAAATCAGGGATGCAGGTCTCTTGCTTGATATCTCTACACTTGATCATTTGATTATAACATCGGATGGGTACTATTCCTTCGCCGACCAAGGTGAAATTTGAACCAATTAGGCAAATCTTAATTCCAATGCAGGTCTCGGCCTGCATTTTTTTTCATTTTTTGCCTTTTTCCCCCTTGAACTCACTGGTTCTGCTACTTATCATCCAAATAATAAGCTTAAGATTTTCTATACCAGTGAGTTCAAGGGGGAAACTACAAATGGACTCATCATCATTTGGTTAACTTTATCGGCAATTTCTGAAAATTCGTATGCATGTGCGGACGTAGGGACTTAAACCGGGGAAATTGACCATTTTTTAAAAAGGGCAAAAATTCCTTTTTATTCATCAAAAAGTGGTTCATTGATGGTAGACGTGGCTTTCCAAGCATTTTTTTGAAAATGAGGGTATGAAAATTGGATTGGAAGGTAAGTTGGCTAACTTAAATAGTGGTTTTGACAGGTTTTTTTGCCGTAAAAATGTTTTATTAAGCAAAATATTGAGCTTCCTGAGTGCTTGTTGGTAAACTATCAACATTTACTAAGATCGTGGGTGCTGAAAGTATTCAACGATATGTCAATAGCTGGGTTAGATGATGGAAGGTCTAAAAATGATTATTGAAGAGTACATTTTGTATGTAATAATTTACCAGAAAAAACACACAAATACTTACATATATGAAATCATTTCAATTCTCTGAACTGAAAGTACGTTGTGGAATGTTCATTAAAGATATTCAACAAGGAAAATCTGGAGTCGTGTAGGTATAAAAGTATTCAACCAATAAAAAAACCACTTACGAAATTTTCATAAGTGGTTTTTTTGAAGTGGGAGCAACAGGATTCGAACCTGTGACCCTCTGCTTGTAAGGCAGATGCTCTGAACCGGCTGAGCTATGCTCCCTTAATTCGAGGGTGCAAAAGTACGAATTTTTTTCATATCCCAATAGGCCTGGCTATAATTTTCGATCTAAATAATTCTCGCTACATTTGTTTGCCATTCTTAATTTCCTTTGACTTGAAGCCATTACAAATTCGGCCGTGGATCTGTTTTACCTGCATACTGATGATCCTTACTGCTTGTAATGTCACTAAAAACCTGGGGCCAAAGGAATACCTTCTCATACAGAACAAATTCAAGATCAATACGATGAAGGTGTCTGCGGATGACCTTAGCGGGTACCTCCAGCAGCAGCCGAATAAAAAACTGTTCGGCCTTTTCAGGACTAATATTGCCTTATACAACTGGGGCTGCAAAGGAAAAGACAGCAAATTCAAAAAGTGGCTCAGGAATACGGCTGGGGCAGCCCCTGTATTGCTTGACACGAGCCTTGCCGTAATGGCTTGCAAACAAATGACGATATACCTGGCCAATAAAGGGTATTTCAATTCAACAGTCAGGGATACCGTGGTAATTAACAAGAAAAAAGCGAGTGTCCATTACCACGTAAAAACCACTACCCCCTATAAAATCATAAAAATCGAATATGCCATACCTGACACCATGGTAGCCCGGTTTATATATAAGGATACTTCCAAATCCCTGGTAAAGCCGGGTATGAATTTCGATGCTTATAAACTTGACGATGAGCGCACGCGGATTGCCACCAACCTTAATAATAAAGGGTTTTACAGGTTCACGACAAATTATATTGCATACCGGGTCGACAGTGCACTTGGCCAGCGTAAAATGGATGTTACTATTGAAATCACCGACCCGGTTGTTCCTTCAGTCGACGACCCGGCCATGATGGTTGCAGTTCCCCATAAACGCTATTACATCAACCGGATGTATATCTATCCTGAGTTTGACCATCTGGCCGGTGATTCCATTAAATACGACACACTTCTTACTGAGTTTGAAGGACCGAAGAAAGAAAAATCGAAGTATAGTTATTATTTCCTGTACGACACTAAAATGTCGATCAAGCCCCGGACCATAACCCAATCGATTTTTGTGGAGCCGGGAAGTTATTACAGCCTTGATCTGGTCAACGAAACATACAGCCGCCTCGCCGGCCTGCAGGTGTTCAAATACATCAATCTTCGTTTTGCCTCATCAGAATCAAAAAGGGATACTTCCAAAAAGTATGCCGATCCCATCGATTGCAGGGTGCAGCTTTCAAGATCACCGGGCCATTCCTTCTCCGTTTCTGCCGACGGCACAAATTCGGCAGGCGCTTTTGGCATGCAGGGAGGGCTCACTTACTCGAACAGGAATATATTCAGGGGAGCTCAGCTTCTCAGGTTAGGCCTCAGCCTTTCGGCCCAAACCCAGCCTCCGCTGTATGCTGACCAGCCTAAAAGGTTATTTAATGTTCTCGAGATCGGGCTCAGCGCCAGTCTTACCTTCCCCCAGTTTCTCTTCCCGATAAAACCTGAACATCTGCCAAAGAAAATGAAACCGAAGACGACCATCAGCATCGGCTATAACTTCCAGAGGCAACAAGACTACGACCGTCATATCACCAACATGACGTTTGGATATACCTGGGTCCAGAACAGCCAGCTCAGCCAGACGATCAACCCGGTTGAAATCGCCCTTGTGAAAGTCTTCGGAGATGAATATTTCGACGATTATCTTGCCACGCTCACCGACCAGAGGTTAAAATACCAGTATACCGACCATCTTGTGGCCGGGTTGAGGTATACCCTTCAGTACACCAGCCAGAAATTGAACCGGCTCAATGATTATATCTATTTAAGGACGAACTTTGAAACAGGCGGGAATCTTTTATATGGCATTGATAACCTTTTTAAGGCTCCGAAAAACAGTTCGGGTTATTATACCCTGCTCAATATTCAATACGCCCAGTATGTGCGCCCCGATTTCGACATCCGCTATTATCAAAAAATAAACAAACAGCATACCGTTGTTTACCGCTTCTATGCAGGCATTGGGATTGCTTATGGAAATTCAATTGCCCTGCCTTTTGAAAAAGCATTTTTCGCGGGTGGTGCAAACGATCTGAGGGGGTGGAAAATGGGGTACCTCGGACCCGGTAGTTATCATAACGACACTACTGCCGGGAATTACAACCAGTTTGGCGACATGCAGATCGAAGGAAATGTGGAATACCGCTTCCCCATATATAAAGTTGTTAAAGGTGCCTTGTTCCTTGACATGGGTAATGTATGGCTGATTAAACCCTCATCTGACCTCCCCGGGGGCGTAATAACCCTTTCAAACTTCCTGCCCGATATAGCCATCAATGCTGGCATCGGACTCAGGCTCGACTTTAATTTCTTTATGATCAGGCTTGACCCCGCTATCCCGATCCGTGTTCCCTGGTATCCCCAGGGACAGCGCTGGTATTTTAACAAAATGCAATTACAGGATATCGTCTGGAATTTCGGGATTGGCTATCCGTTTTAATAATAAGTATTACTTTAGCAAAGAATTAACAATTCAGGATGTCAAACAAGATATCAACTTATATACGGTATTTTCAGGATTACTATAAACATAAGGAATACGGCTATTTTTTTACTGCAATTGGCTACCAGCTTTTCAAACGTCCCGTAAAGAAATCGGGAGAATACACTAGCAGCCTGGGCAAGTTTTATGTAAGAAAAGGGACTATTGATTTTCAATTCGCCAACTATGCCTACGAATGGGATGTCAAGCAATTTTTCCTTAAGCATTACAAGGAGTATTCAGTATTCCTCGACATAGGTGCAAATATCGGCATTTACAGTATCCTGATGGCTCAAAAGGGATTGCTTTGTCATGCATTTGAACCGATGCCCGACAATTACAAGGCCATGCTTACAAACATTGGTCTTAATAACCTGGAGAATAACATCCGCAGTCATAATTATGCATTAGGATGCGAGGATTGCACCAGCGAATTTATTTACGAGAAGATCAATACCGGGGCTTCAAGGCTTGCTTCAAATTCTTCCGATTACGAGGGGCCTGAGAACAGTAAGGAGATCCTGAATTTAAATATCTTCAGGCTGGACGCAATTGCTGACCGGCTTGCAATTTCGCCCGACGAGAAAATCCTGATCAAGATGGATGCCGAAGGTATGGAACATATGATCCTGCTCGGAGCCATAGAATTTCTGAAAACCCACAGGAACATCCTCCTCGTTATGGAAAAGAAGCACCAGACGATTTCCAGGTTAAATGATGACGAAGCGAGAGAAGCTTTGGTAATCCCCAAAACAAGTGGACGTCCTTTAGCTAGTTTCCCACCA
>CAILVF010000041.1 GCA_903837605.1 uncultured Bacteroidales bacterium
ATTTAGGTATCACCCCTATTTCACTTAGCAGGATTAGAAATAGAAAATAGGTTTCATTTCTTAACAATTGTTATCGTCAAAATGCTTCATCTAAAGCATTTTTGTGAGAAAATTCCAAAATGAAACCAAGATTCAGCAAAAGTGAGCATGCACGAACAGCATATGTTAATCTCGACACCGGAAAATGTATAGCCTGCTGGATGTGCCGGGAGAAATGTTCAAATAATGTAATAGGCAGGGTGAATCTACCATGGCATAAGCATGCTCTTATCGTCAATGGAAGCAATTGTACTGGTTGTTTGAAATGTTTGAATGTGTGTGAATCTAACGCTATAACTGGAAGAAACGCCAGCTTTGACCAGCCTTCGCCGGAACGACATGACCATCTCATTTTATTGATTGCTAATATGGTAATGTGGTCAATAAAAATCGGCAGCAAGTGGTCAAAGATGGAGGTCTGTCCAAGTATGTATCCCTGTAAGCGAGCAATACAAAGAAAAATTCCAGGAGTATATTGATGGAAGTTTTAAATGACAACTTCAAGTCCTGTTGCATTAAAGGAGCATTAATCGAAATTCGAACCCCAAATCCGTGGATCCGATACTACCTGGAGAAAATCGTGAGGATAGATCGTGACTGTAAAACGTGAGGGAAATCGCCCTTCATCACGAACTACATCACGATCTACCCCCTCACGAACTCCCCGCTCACCGATTAATCAGCATCTTCCTTACGATTTTTCGTTCCTGGCTGATAAAGACCAGCGAATACATGCCTTCGGGGAGCTGATGCACGTCAATGTTCTCCTTGTAGATTCCATTGACCCTGAATCCGGCGGTCTGGTGAACCATCACACCCAGGGTGTTGTAGATCTGAATCCGGAAGTCTTCGGCATGGGATGAGCTGACTTCGGCCGTGAACAAACCTTTGTTTGGAACGGGATATATATTGATTGACCCGTTTTCGTTGTCCCCGACTCCTACTCCGGCAACATACACCTGGTTGGAAGAATCTGAATAGCATCCTTCAAGGCCTGCAATGGTTCGGTACCATCCCGGATTGCCTGCAGGTACATTGTAAATCTGCGAAGTGGCGCCTGTAACTGCCGTCCCGTTCCAGTACCATTGGTTTCCGGCAGAGGCGCTGCTTGTAAGGGTGTTGCCGCTTGCTGTCACCACGGGTGTTGCCGGCTGAGGATGAACTGTAACTGCAAAAGACGGGGATACAATTCCGTTTCCGCACATATTGTTGCCCGAAACTGTGAGCGGACCGGGGAGGGCATTGGCTGCGAAATCAACCATGATAGAGTTTGTATATTGTCCCGAAACGACGCTTGCCCCCTGGGGTAATGTCCAGCTGTAGGCCGTGGCTCCGGCTACCGGCGCAACAGAATAGTTTATACCGGTGGCAGGGGCGCACACTGCTGCCTCGCCGGTGATTGCCCCGGCAGCACCGGGTGTACCGTTCACGGTGACGTTCAGCTGGGTAGGAGTGGCTGCAGTACATCCGTACATATTGATGTAATTGACCGCAATCCATTGTGCCCCGGGAGTATTCCAGGTAACTTGGACATAGTGTGTTCCCTGTCCGCCCGTAATGGACCCGCCGGGTGAAATGGTCCAGGTATATCCGATCATTGCGGTTTCGGTCAGGTAATTGAAATAACCTGAATTCGCACAAATGGTTACAGGACCGGTTATGGTTGGCTCAGGACGAGGAAACACCGTAATGGTCACGCTGTTTGTGGGCAGGGGCCCTCCGTTGGTGCCGGTTGAATTCTGCATCTGGCGGAAGTAAGTCGTGGCGGTGAGGGGGCCCGGATTGTACATTGCACCAACCTGTCCCGCGATATTGGTAAACACGACATTGTCGGTCGAACTTTGCCATTGGTAGGTTGGCGAAGTTCCGTTGGGAGGGGTGCTTGTGAGTATGGGGGTATCAGAACCGCTGCAGACTGAGGCGTTTGAAAAGACAGTTCCGGGAATAAGGTTGAGATAATTCACTGTCACAGTGGAGAGGGCGCTGTAGGCTGAACCGCAATTACCGCTCATCACTTCAACGCGGTAGTCGTAAACACCTACGGCCCCGGGAATTTCAGAATAGGTTGACTGGGTGTTTGGAATATCGGTATAAGACCCGCCGTTAAACCGCCTCTGCCATTTCTGGATGACCCCGGTATAATTTCCAAGGGTAAGTGTGCCGGTGGAAGAACCGATAATGATGGTCACTGCAGCCGGATTTATGCTGCCTCCGACCGAAGCCGGATTGACGGTAACATTATATACTCCGGGCGAGGGCCCCGGAACGCCGGCGGAGTTCTGGTAATTTACGCTTACCGACTGCAATCCTGCTGTGGTCCAGGTTATTGTTACTGTATTGCTGGCGGATGTGCCGCCTGCCGTAACCGTACCTCCAACCACGGTCCACACATAGTTCGACTTCCCGGCCTGGGTGGTGTAAACATTTCCGGGTGCTCCGGCACAAACAGGGGTCGGACCCGAAGTGATGGAAGGTGTCGGCATCAGATCAAAGGTCATATCGGCCCCGTAATATTTTGCAGTGCCTACGGTCCCTAAAGCCCTGTAATGGTAAAGCGTATTGATCGTCAGACCCGTCAGACCCGCAGTAATCCCGGTTGCTATAATCCCGGTAACAGGCGAAGGAGTGGCGGCAACACTGCTTCCGTAAGAGGTAGTGAGACCGTACTCGAACGAAGTGACTACATTTTGAGAACACGCATTCACCTGGCCGTTCAGGATAGCTGCAGTCTGACTGACAGAAGTCGCAGCAGTGGTAGCTACCTGGGTAAGTTCATATGCACCCATGGTCGGAATTGTTGCACGGGTTATTCCTGCATAGTCGGTGGTGACGCCTGTCACCGGAATTCCGGCGATGAGTAGGGGTTGCCGTGGATGCTGATCGGTAGAGGAAACAAATAAAGGATCGGTGCTTATTGAATGGGCATCCTGTCCGGTAATAGTTTGCCAGTCAGCCAGGTTAGCCTGGTCAAAGGCCTGATAATGGCTGAGCGGTCCCGCAACAGAATAAAGATCATTATAATCTACGTTGAAAACAGTAGGTGCGCTCAGCATATGGAATGCATAATGCTTGCCTGTTCCGCCTGCACCCCTCAGATTGACAAAAATGTTGTTTTTAAAGTCGAGGTTGGTTTTGTTCTCGTTAATATAAGCATACGTTGATGAAGTTCCCGTTGGCGGACCGCTGATTATAATTGTATTATAATAAAGCT
Organism: uncultured Bacteroidales bacterium; assembly: GCA_903837605.1. Lineage (GTDB taxonomy): Bacteria > Bacteroidota > Bacteroidia > Bacteroidales > FEN-979 > CAIRDP01. Next base: position 3,251 of record CAILVF010000041.1, read on the forward strand.
TCAGGTTCATATCATCAAGATGATTATTGCCAAACCCTTTAATCGTCGGATTTGTTGCAGCACCGCCATCGAGGGTTATGATATTATTGGAGAATTCATTGACTATCGTATTCATATTGGAAGTATGGATTCCATATATAACCGGAGTGAGAGCAGCATTTGCAGCAGAGATACCGAAGATCTTGTTTTTCCTGGCATTCACCGAAAACACATACATTCCATACACTGACGGGGTTCCTGAAGCTGCGGTGAGTGACCAGTTCCCGAAGATGTTGTTCTCGGCCGTGTTGGCAGGATTTGGCGATGAAAGGTAAAGTCCGTAAACATTTCCTGTTCCTGCACAGGTGATTGAGCCCGCAACAGTTAGACTGCCCACGGTGTTGTTCATGATGTTGAACAGTCCGTTTCCGATTCTGATCCCGTAGAAGTTTGGCGCCCCGGAACTGCTCATGGCAATGTTGCTTATTATGTTGTTCGAAACCGTTACAGCACCTGCATTATTGCCGTTTGTATATATACCTGTAAAGTCAGCTGTGCCCGGATAATTCCAGGCATTTCCCTGGCAAAGCGGGGCCTGGCCTCCGATGTAATTGTTGGTTACCACGTGGTTGAATGTCGCAGGCTGAATGTAAATGCAAGACTGTACTGAGGTCGGCGCCGTGGGGGAATTATAAAATATACTGTTTCCGCTTATGACCGCGCCATTGGCCACAGATAACATATTTATGCCGTAGTAGTTGAAATTATACACGTTATTGTTCAGTATGCTCAGTGAACTGGTCGGGGAAGCACAGTAAATCCCTTCTCCGGGGAGTCCGGTGGTCCCTGCGGTCGGATCACGCACATCGTTTCCCGAGATCTCGACCGAATTATTGCCGGTATTTCCAATGGTCACTGTTCCATAAAGATTCGCGCGGTAGTTACACTCAATGGTGGAGTTTTTCAGATAACAGTTCTGGGAGCTGTTGTTGAACAGTATTGTGCCAGCCGTAGCGGCCGGTGATGACGTAGTATTCCTGAACGTCAGGTATTTGCCCGCCTGTCCGTCGATAGTAAAACGGCTTGCGCCATTGGTCCTGATCAGGGCCGGCAGGGATGCCGAATAAGTTAGCGTGCCGCTGATCGTTCTCAGGGTCGTGGCGTCAGGTTTGATCAGCAGGGTATAGTTTGACCCTGCAGGGTTTTCGGTCCAGGCATTCAGGGCATTGGTACCGGGTTCGGTGAGATTGGCAATGATGCTGATAGTGGTATTTCCATTCAATCCGCCGCAATTGATTGCTTCAAATGCACCGCCCACGCCGGTTAAACTCGGATAAGTTCCCGGGACGGTAATCGCTGTTGGAACCACACCATAGGTTGAGAAGGAATATACCGTTGACCACACACTAAGATTTCCGCTTCCACAGTTCGAACGCACCCAAACATAATAGGTTGTCCCGATGGTCAGAGGCGTCATCGTATAGGCTGTTACTCCCGCTCCAACCGAACCTGTGGGGGTGGTACTTATGGTTGGGGGTGTGGAGGAAGTACTGTAATAAATGTCGTAACCACTTGCCGGGGCCGATGCCGGCGGGGTCCAGGTGATGCCGGCTGAAGTCTGGCAGATGGCAGTTGCTGTGACGGCAGTCGGCGGAAAACAGGAATAAGTCTGGCTAACCTGGATGTCGTCGAGGGTGATATACATCGGGGTACCGTTGATCACACCGTGGATGCCGATGAAATAGTCGCCTGAAGTTGCGGGAGAGAAGGATCCCGAGATCTGTGCGTAGGTTGCCGTAAGGCCGGTGGCCGACTGGATAGCGCCCGTCATCCCGGCTGGTGAATCCACACTGCCGTATTTCAGTTCAATGCTGGCATCGGTGGGAGTTGAGCCATCCTGGCGCGCCCAGCAGGAAACGTTGTAAGACATTCCGCCGGTTAACGTAAATTTCCTGAACATCCAGGCATTGCCGTAATGCAGCAAAGTTGCATCCCAGCTCCCCGTGCGAGGTGCGCGGTTGAACATAGTCTGGGAGCTGTTGGCCGTCCAGTAATAACTATAAATTCCTCCATCCTGGGTCCAGCAGCCTCCCACAGATGCCTGATCGGTATACCCCGACTCGAATCCCTCGTTGAACGGAAGCACGCTCACCGCATTGCAAAGCGTCGTAAAAGAATAAATATTCGTCCAGGAACCGCTCGAGCCCCCGCAGTTCGAACGCACCCAGGCATAGTAAACCGTGTTTGCGCTCAGAGAAACCATGTTATACGAGGTGATTCCCGCGCCCACCGTAGCCGTGGGGACAGTGGATGAAGTCGGGGGAGTGGATGAAGTGCTGTAATAAATATCATAGCCGCCTGAAGGAGCGGGAGAGGGGGCAGTCCAGCCAAGGGTTGCGGTGCTTGCCGTAATTGCCGTTGCGTTCACAGCGGTGGGCAACGGACATAAGTTCGTGACTTCCATATGTACGTTGTCGATGTACCATCCATCCGCAAAAGATCCTTCATATTCCCAGGCAACATATACTGTTGTTCCCGAATAGCCCGTCAGCGTATAGGTAGGGGAGACGGCCCAGTTCCAGTCACCGGCTCCCAGGTCGGCATTGATCGCAGTCCATGCCCCGAGATTCTGAGCCCCTGTGGTAGAATAATAAAGTCCGTGCTTTACATAATACGTAGGAAACACATCCTTCTGATAGTAACTGATGTCGACCGATCCTCCGGCCGGAACAGTGATTGCTTTGGAAATCAGCCATATTGTGCCGTTATACCAGCTGAAGGCGCAGCCGGTGGTCATCCCGAAATCGGCAGCCCAGAAATCTCCGCTCCCGGCCGATTGCCAGGAGACCCAACCTGCAGGCAAAGAAGAAGTCGATTCAAAGGTTTCGGTAAAGGGCAGGATGTATTGCGCCTGTGAGCTTCCGGCCCATGCAAGCAATACAAGCAAAAAAAGTACAAACTTCTTCATATAGCAGGGTTTTTTGGTGGCTTGTGATCGGTGGCTGATGGTTCTCTGGCATCTGACTTCTCTTAGCTGGCTTTAGTCGCCGGTTCTCAGGTTTAAGGCAGTGTTTTCGAGGTAGAATCCTCAAGGAGTAATCAAATATAAGGCATTTCAGGCGAAAAGCAACACCCTTACTGAAAATGGTGTTAATAAATTAACAAAGGGGTCGTGAATGGAAGAAACGCCGGCATTGACCAGCCCTCGCCGGAACGACTTGACCATCTCATTTTATTGATTGCTGATATGGTAATATGGTCAATAAAAATCGGCAGAAGGCGGTCACAGAAGGCGGCCTGTCCAATTCGGGTGAAGGTTGTAACAGCTATCTTCCTTTGTTTAAAGCCTCAATGATCATTTTTGCTGCATTCTCAATACCTGTTAACGAACTGTCGATGCTGAGATTATAACTTCCAGGCTTGCCACGGGTCAACGGCGTGTAATGCCTGCAATAATTCACCCGTTCCCTGTCAATCCTTGCCATCTCTTTGCCTGCGTTCCCCGGGCTGAGGCCATATTCATGAATGATCCGTTGCAGCCTGAATTCCTTAGGAGCATGAATAAATACAGTAAAACAGCCGGGATGCTCCTTCAGGATAACATCCGCGCAGCGTCCGACAATCACGCAGGAACCTTTCTCACTTATATCCCATATGACTTTGCTCTGGGCCTCGAACAGGGTGTCAAGCGCCGACCTTTCCCCTTCCACGTAAGCATAATTCTGTTCGATAAGCTCGAACAGCAGGCTGTGCCTGAGTTTCTGTTCATGGGCTTTAACATATTCGGGTGACAGCCGGCCTTCTTTTGCCGAAAGGTCTATCAGTTCCTTGTCATAAAAAGGAATGTTGAAGGCCTTGGCCACGATCTGCCCGATCTCATGTCCGCCGCTGCCGAATTCCCGGGCAATGGTAATGATAAGATTCTTTTTAAGGTCTGCGGATGTGATCCCGGTCGCTGTTACATCAATCTCTTTTTCGCCAAGCAGGGGATCCAGGAACTTCAGCTTCCTGCTGTAAAGCCTTACAGTGGTGCCCACCAGCAATGCAGCAGCCACCGTGCCTTCCCGTATACCTTTAAGGTCATGAAGAAGGATGAATGAACTAATCACACCTATCGCAACCAGGCTGCAATCCAGCCCTACTTTCACCTTCCCGAATTCCAGATGAAAGGTTTTGGATATGGCCAGGCATAAACCCTCCCCGGCAAGGTAAATCACCCTGGCCTTAACCTGAAGGTAAACACCCAGGGCAACCAAACCGATGCTCAGGATGCAAAACAGCCACTGGAGAAGGTAATTTGACACATGCACATTTGAGGAAACAAGGTATAGAGCGAGATCGGTAAATGCACCGAAAACCATGGCAACCGGCAGTTGCAGGAGTTGTATCCACTGGTAATCCTTACGCAGCAAAGCCATCTGTAAAAGAATGAAAATAATATTAAGGATCACTGTGAACATCCCCATCGTCAGAGGGAAACCAAGGCTGTAAACATATGGATTGCTTGACACAGGCGAGGTTCCCAGGTTTGCCTTGACCGACAAGGCTATGCCCAGGGTCAGGATGAACAGACCCGTAATTAATACAATGCTTCGTCTGAACAGTCCTTGTTTTTTCATGGTTACATCTCATGTTCATTTGTCGCCCAAATGTAGCAATAAAGAGCCTGATTCTTAATAGTTCCTGCAGAATACAGAACGAGCGGGAGTGATTTACTTCTGAAGAATTTTGTACTTTTGCAACGAAGCATGGTCTTTGTTTTGATATTGCACTACCAATGCATTGTTCTTTCGTACAATGTTAAAAAAACGTACCTGTTTCCCTCCATTATCAGCATTCATCATACCCGAAAATCAGCAGCAAAAAACCTTAACACGACATGAAAAACGTTGAAAATTTCATTGTGATCTTTTGTGTATCACTTTTGTCCCTCGCAGCATCCGCTCAGACTCCGGGATTTAAACCATTAACATTCGCTGCAGTGGATAAAGGTGATGTTAATGAGTTAAAAGTTTTAGTAAGTGCAGGTGCAAATGTTAATGCGGTTTACGATGGTATTTCCTTGCTGAATTATGCATGCAGTGCATTGCAGAATAAGGTGAAAAACCAGCTCGTTAAAGTATTGCTTGATTCGCCTAAAATCAATGTGAAAACAATAACAATTTTAGACCCGGGGAACGACCCTTCGTGGGCTACAACACCATTGCTTGCCTTACTTAGTTCCCCCAGTTATGACTCAAAACTGGACAATGTAATCCGGCTAATCAAAATGGGGGTCGACATCAATTATCACAGCGAATTTAATAACAAGTTTGATGCATTAATAGTAGCGTCTTACGGGCATGGTGATGAGGGGTCAAAAGCGGTCATAATGGCTATATTAAACAACGCCAGTCCCAAATTGAACGTGAATTACATGGGTAAATATGATGCTACCGGGTACCTTGATTGCGTTAATTTACAGTTTGCCGAAGCGGTTGAAGCAATTTTAAAACGAGGGGCAAAAGTGGAAGGTGTTAGTTCGTCTGAGTCCTGGGGTGGGATGATTCCGGAAACAATCGAGCATGATAATTTTGACGTATTGGATATTATTATGAAATACGGAGCCAATAAGTATGGTCCCGGTACGAGCGGGATGCCATTAAATTCGGCAATGTTAAAAGCGAAAGATGTCAAATGGGCTGAGTATTTCATTACCAAGTATAAGGTGGATGTGAATCACCTGGGTAAAGCCGGAACCGCTGCTGATGAACCTGCGATCAATGTAGCTGCGTTTTGGAACAATGTAGAGGGAATAAACTTTTTGCTTAAACATGGTGCAAATATTAACCTTTCAACCTCCCAGGGAATTAATGCAATCCAAATGGCAGCCCAGAACAACAGCCTGGATGCCGCAAAGTATCTGATCGAACAGAAAGCTAAATTGACAGGATACAATTCAGTGTTTTTCAATGCTGTCAGTTATGCCGCGGTGGGTTATCACCTGGAAATGTTAGACCTGTTGGTGAAAAGTGGTGCTGATGTTAATGAAGTATCGAAAGAATCGCCATGGGTGGGACCATTGGCCAGATTAGCCATGATGTTTAGTCCGCTCGATAAAAAACCGCGGCTTAAAACCATCACGAAATTACTTGAATTAGGTGCAAATCCAAATGTTTTGCATGCGCAGGACATGACTGCTGTCATGTGTGCTGCAAAACTTGGTACGAGCGAAGGCTGGAAAGCTGCTGTTGAGAATTGTGAAGTTTTAATTAAAAGCGGAGCCAATGTGAATCTGGCCAATACCGCTGGTGAAACGGCACTCATGCTGGCTTCGGAAGCAGGGAACTTAAAACTCGTAAATTTACTTATTAAGAGTGGCGCCGACGTGAATGCAGTAAATAAAGTGGGTGATCCGGCATGGAGTTATGCCAGCAGGGCGAGGGTGAATAATAGCGATATTGTTAAGGCTTTGGAAAATGCAGGTGCCAAGCCTGTCGTCGTTACCGCTAAATCTGTTTCAAAGTCGGTACCACTTAGCTTAGTGGGTACATGGAAAGGTTACCAGGACGACAATAAAATTCTGATGGCGACCTTCGTGGTGAATAAAAACAATACCTATTCCTACTCGGCAGTAGGGAAGATGGGCGGTAAAGATGTATCATTCAGTCATAAAGGAGAGATTGTTGCATCTGAAGACACCTACACTTTAAAGCCTGAAGGACAAGCCTCTGCAACCTATAGTTATAAGATCGTCAATGGTAAACTGTCGGTTAATAACGGCAAACCTCTGGTTAAAGTTAAGTGACAGGGTGAATGATTGGGAAAAAAGCTCACTTTGACCAGCTTTCGCCTGAACGGGATGATCTGTGGTGATCAATTTACTCAGGCCGGAACTGGCCAGGATGAATATTTCTTCCACCCTTCAAAATCTCTCAATGATATGCAAATAAAATTACCGGAGGAATCAGCAGCAGACATCCCAGAATCAGGAAAATAAGTGACAAAGGCAGCATAAACCTGACCCATTTATCATAGGGAATTTTCCCAATGGCCAGGATCCCCATGGTAACACCGCTTGTGGGAAAAATGCTGGTGAAGAGCCCGTCTCCAAGCTGGAAAGCCAGCACAGCCGTCTGGCGGGTGATACCGATCAGATCGGCCAGGGGTGACATCAGGGGCATGGTCAGGGCAGCCTGGCCCGAACCCGAAGGAACAAAGAAATTCATAAAGCCCTGGAATACGAACATCATCTGAACCGAAACAACTTTGGGGAACTGCCCCATGGTCCCTGCAATGCCTGCAAGGATGGTGTCAATAATCTTTCCATCAGTGGCAATGATCAGCATCCCGCGGGTAAGCCCGATGACGAAAGCTGCAGTCATCATGTCGCGGGCACCTTCAAGGAATGACCCCACCGCAGTATCCGGGTTAAGCCGGTAAACGAGTGCCGTAAGGACTCCCATAAACACGAACAATCCGGCAATTTCATTGATATACCAGTCCCAGAGATTGACCCCGACAATAAGCATGACGATGGAGGAAGAGAAGATGATCAGTACCAGCTTTCTTTTCAGTGTTAAGGCAAGGTCTTCGGCAGAATGATAGGATGCAAGATCTCTTTTTTTGTCAATCTCATAAACCAGGCTTCGTTCAGGGTTCTTTTCTATCCTCCTTGCATATAGCATGACAAAAATAATAGCGGTGGTCATAAGCACGAGCCAGACCACGATGCGGTATTCCCACCCGCTGAATATAGGGATCTCCGAGATGCCCTGGGCGATACCGATGGTGAACGGGTTGCTGAATGCGCCTGCAAAACCTGATGCAGCCCCGAGAAAGGGCATGGCGATCCCTGTGAGTGAATCATACCCCATGGCAATAGCCAGGGGGATGGTGATCAGGACAAAGACCATTACCTCCTCAGCCATTCCGAAGGAAGCGCCACCCAACGAAAAAAGGAACATGATAATGGGAATAATGAATCTCTTGATCTTCGGATTTTTACGCGTAGCCTCAAGAACACGCGCCAGCCCGGAATTGATTGCTCCCGTTTTGCTGACAATCCCAAAGGCACCGCCAATCAGCAATACAAGGGCAATGATCTGGGAAGCCGACATCATGCCTTTAATGGGTGCTGTGAACAGCTCCATAAACCCTTGTGGATGCGGATCAACCTTGTGGTAGGTTCCCGGAACCACAACCAGCCGGCCGTGATAATCATGACGATCAAACTGCCCGGATGGGATGATCCAGGTCAGAATAAGAAAAAGGATCAGGATAACTGAAATAATAATCAGGGTGTGCGGCATCTTTTTCTTTTCCATGTTCCGGTTTGCTAAAAGGGTGAAGGAAACTGGTACAAATGTATCTTATTTTCCGATTTTTACTTTCAATATTCAAGGTTTAATATTTTTATCGGGATATAGTTATATTTGCATTAAGGCTAGTCAGAGCCAAAAATTAAACCCGGGCATTCAGGTCATGTCATCCATTCCGATCCATGAAATAGTTACCAACACAATGGATAGCCATTGGCAGTTCGTCCCGGTACAATGCAACCGGAATTCTTGTATTTTACGAATTACGATTTTTTTTTAATTTACGATTCACCATACATCCTAAGTTATGTGCAGATCCTATCTCTTTTTGCTGTTCATGTGGTTCTCAGCCTTGACCCTCCGGGCGCAGACCATTTCCACTCCTGTTCCTCCTCCTTTAAAGCAAGATTTTGAAGGGATCCTGTCATTTTTATCTTCCGACTGGATGGAGGGTCGTGAAACAGGTACGCGGGGCGCCTCAATGGCAGCAGACTATGTTGCCTCCATGATGCAGCTCAATGGTTTGATACCATACGGTGACGCAAAAATAACGAGCAACCCTGGATCCCCGGTAAACCCCGCTCTGACCTTTTTTCAGAATTTTAAGATAATCCGATGCCGTGTTGAAAGATCTTCCCTTGAATTGATCAGGAATTCTTCAGAGGGAGAACCTGTGATCATTTTCGCCCGCGGCACCGATTTTCTCGTTGACCCCGTTCCGTTTGCCAGGGAAGCTGAGGCAGCTGTTGTATTTGTCGGCTATGGTATTGAAGCCCCTGGAAAGGGTTATAATGATTACGCTGGTGCAGATGTCAGAAACAAGGTGGTCGTGGTTGTCGATGGGTATCCCGGTCACGCGGATACCACCTCCTTCGCCTGGAAAAAGCTGGGCAGATCTTTTGAGAATGACTATGCGACCATAAGGAAGAAACTAAAACTTGCTGAAAGACATGGAGCGGCAGCTGTGGTTTTTGTCGACCCGGATGTTTTAAACAACAAAATAAATGAACTCAGATCCGGAGACGGAGATTATGAAAATCCCCGTCATTATTTACCCGGCGATACAGGAAAGCTGAAAACACCCTGCTTCACACTTGGAACAGATGCAATTCTGCAACTCCTGGATGGTACCGGAATCGACCTGCCGGGATTTGAAAAAAAAGCAGCCGGAGACCTTTTACCTGCTTCCAGGTTGATCCAGGGCAAAAAACTCAGGTTCTCGGTCACTGTCAGTTCCGAAGAGGTGCCGATCAGGAATGTCATTGGAATGATACAGGGTATCGACACAACGATGAACATCATTATAGGGGGGCATTATGATCATTTGGGTGTAAGGAAAGGCGAGGTCTATAACGGGGCTGACGACAACGCTTCAGGTGTGGCTGGAATGCTCGCCCTGGCAAAGGCATGGTCTTCTCATCCCGGGAAGCCCCCATGTAATCTCATTTTTGCCGCCTGGATCGGGGAGGAGAGAGGAAAATTGGGTAGTACCTACTACGCGATGCATTCACGGCTGGTTCCAAGGCAGGTTTCCCTGGTCATCAATATGGATATGATCTCACGGAGTGCCCCGGAAGACACGGGAAGGATAGGACTTAGCATCGGGACCCTGACCCTGAATGAAGACCTGAGATCCCTGGCAAAAAAAGTCAATTCAAAACTTGAGCATCCTTTTGTACTTGAACTCTGGGATGTGACCGGCGCAACAGGAAGTGATTACCGGCCATTTTCCGACCGGAAAGTTCCAATCCTGACCTTTCATGCCGGTTTCCCGGTTGAATACCATACACCCCTGGATGATTTCGCCAGGGTTGATCTTCACAAGATGGAGCAGATCCTGAAAATAGTGAATGATTGCCTGTGGGAAACATTGAAGAATCCACCATTGAGAGATAAACACTGAATTCAAAACTGCAGGCCGTATTCCCATTTTATGTTCATAACCAAAAACTTATAGAGATGAAGTATCCGGAAGTCAGGAATTATATCAATGGGGAGTTTGTTCCCTCCATAACCAACCGAACCCTCGATGTTATTTCCCCTATTGATGGGACAATCCTTTCAAAGACACCGCTCTCCGGTCCCCTGGATCTTGATGATGCCGTAGCTAAGGCGCAGCAGGCTTTTTTGATATGGTCAAAGGTTCCGATCAAAGAGCGTGTCCAGGTATTCTACCGGTATAAGGCGCTGCTTGAAAAGAACATAACAGCGTTATCAGAGCTGATCAGTGAAGAGAACGGAAAGACATTCGATGAGGCAAAGGCAGAGATTGAAAAGAGTATCGAACTTACTGAGTTCGCCTGCTCCCTGCCACAGATGATTGGAGGCGAGATCCTGGAGGTTAGCAGGGGCGTGGAGTGCCGCTCCGAAGTGTGCCCGGTGGGTGTTGTTGCCAGTATAGTACCGTTCAATTTTCCAAGCATGGTTCCGCACTGGACCATTCCCAATGCCCTGGCCCTGGGGAATACCATGATATTGAAACCCTCTGAAGTTGTCCCCCTGAGTGCGATGAGAATTGCAGGATTGCTCCGGGAAGCCGGTTTACCTGCGGGAGTGTTTAATGTTGTGAACGGGGATCGCAGCCTTGTAGAGGCTATTTGCGATCATCCGGGCATTGATACGCTGTCATTTGTAGGCTCAACGAAGGTGGCTAAAATCGTGTATGCCAGGGCTGCCTCCAAATTTAAAAGGGCGCTGGCATTGGGCGGGGCAAAAAACCACCTGGTTGTTCTGCCCGATGCAAACCCATCAATGACCGCTGCAAATGTGGCTGCTTCCATGTCGGGATGCGCCGGCCAGCGTTGCATGGCCGCTTCTGTCATGATAGCGGTAGGTGATTGTGAGGCCATTATCGGGCTTGTTTGTGCGGAAGCAAAAAAAATCATCCCGGGGAAGAACCTGGGATCGGTGATCTCCGGCGCAGCGAAAGAGAGGATTGAAAATTTCATCACTGAAGCCGAAAACCAGGGTGCCAGGATCCTTGTTGATGGAAGAAACGTGATTGTGGAGGGAAAGGAAAACGGGTTTTATGTGGGCCCTACTGTCATCGACCAGGTTTCTCCCGGCATGAGTGTGGTCAACGAAGAAATTTTCGGACCGGTACTCTCCATCATCAGGGTGAATAATCTTGATGAAGCACTGGCTATCGAAAATTCCAACCCTTATGGGAATGCGGCAGCAATCTATACCCAAAGCGGCGGTATGGCAAAATATCTGGCCGACAATGCCAGCGCCGGGATGATAGGGGTCAATATCGGCGTACCGGTCCCAAGAGAACCCTTCTCATTTGGCGGCTGGAACGACTCAAAATTCGGGGTTGGTGATCTTACCGGGAAAAGCTCCATTCATTTCTGGACGAAGCTGAAAAAAATTACAACAAAGTGGAACCCTGAAGCAGGAATAAACTGGATGAGCTGAAAAGTAATAATTTAAATCAAACAACCAATGCAAGAGGAAATAGTATCCCAGCAGGAAAAGGACGTAATCCGTAAGAACAGCCTTGATTTCACTTTGTTCTCGTGGTCTAAACAGGCAGGCCTGAACCCGATCAATGTCCACCATGCCAAAGGCGTCTATCTTTATGATTATGACGGGAAGCGGTATCTTGATTTTTCATCACAGCTGATGAATGTAAACATAGGCCATGGGCATCCAGCAGTAAGGGAGGCTGTTTCACGGCAGATGGAAGAGGTCAGCTATGTATATCCCGGTATGATCACCAAAGCAAGGGGTGAGCTGGGGAAAAAGTTATCGGAGATCACACCGGGAAGCCTGACAAAGACATTTTTTACCCTGGGAGGGGCCGAGTCGGTCGAAAATGCCGTTAAGATTGCAAGGATCTATAGCGGAAGGTTTAAGATAATTACCTTTTACCAGTCATTTCATGGGGCGTCTTACGGTGCTTTCTCAGCCGGTGGCGACCCGCGCCGGCATGCCGTCGACAGCCAGGCGGCACCCAATTTCATTCATGTTGAGAATCCCTATTGTTACCGCTGTCCCTGGAACAGTCAAACACCAGGGGAATGTTCTGATATCTGCTCGGCCCATGTTGAACGGGTGATAAAGTATGAAAATCCTGACAGTGTGGCGGCTATTTTGTTTGAAGGGGAATCCGGTACTTCAGGATGCATCAAATATCCCCCGGGATACTGGCAAAAAATCAAGGCCATAGCCGATAAATACGGGATCCTGATCATTTCAGATGAAGTCATGAGCGGTTTCGGCCGGACCGGGAAAATGTTCGGTATAGATCACCATGGGGTCGAACCTGATATCCTCTGCATGGCAAAGGGTCTCACCTCGGGGTATATTCCTCTGGGAGGCATTGTGGTTTCTGAGAAAATCGCTAAACATTTCGACAACAACCCCCTTCCGCTGGGGCTTACCTATTCGGCCCATCCGGTGGCATGTGCTGCGGCAAATGCAGTCATTGACATTTATGAAAAGGAAGGGCTGGTGGAAAATGCAGCCCTCATGGGAAAGTACATTGAAGAGCGGGTCGGAGAACTGAAAAAGAAGCACATTTCTATTGGCGATTACCGGAACACAGGATTGCTGGGCTGTATTGAACTCGTTAAGAACAGGGAAACCAAAGAGCCTATGGCCCCATGGAATGCAAAACCGGCTGAAATGGAGATAATGAACAGGGTAGCGGCGAGGATCAGGGAACTGGGAATGTTTACGTTTGTCCGCTGGAACTATATTTTCACGGCACCTCCTTTATGCATTACAAAAGAGCAGATCGACGAAGGGCTGCAAATCATATCCGATGCCATAGCATTAGCTGAAAAATAGGAAACTAGGACCCTGCTTCACGGAATTTGATGTAAAATGAAGTTATTCACTAAAGTTTCAGACCTGCTTTTTCGTAAGCAAAAAGGATACTTCCGGGCATGGCTGCGCTATGTACCCAGGCAGGCCCTGCCGGCTGAAGAGTATAGACCGCTCCGAGCAGCCCGATATTGACAGCAAGACTATTTTTCACGATGTAATAACATATTGATATCGTTTTCATCACAGCTTTCGAGTAACTATTTTTTTCCCTCAGGTTCAGCTTTCCTGATTTCAAACCCAAGGGTCCCCATGATACGATTTATAATATTCTCTCTTTGAGGGAGTGGTACAAAATCGCTTATGTAAGCCTCTGACGGATCAATTTTAATTGATAGATCAATTGTAAAACAACGGAGTGAATCATAAACGATAGGAATAAAAACGACCGGTATACCATAATCCCAGGCATAGGCTTTAAGGCCCGCTGACTGGTTTGGATCGGTAGCAACTGCAATCTTTTCAAAGCCCATTTTTTTTGCAATCCGGTAAGAATAGATGAGGTTTTCAGTGCTGTGTTTTGCCTTTATTTCAGAAAAGACATGTTTCTCAGGGATGCCCAATGCAATGGCATACATAGCCATGATCTTCCCTTCCACATAGGGCGAATAGACGGCGTTGCCTGAAAAGATCACATTACGGGCGATCCCTTTCTTGTAAAGATAATAAGACCAGACAACACGGTCCTTCATGATATTGCTTGTCCAGTCCTGATCCTGGTAGGGGATGCCTGGTACTATCAAAACGTCATAAGGCGCTGTTGCAAGGGCTTTATGGTATGATTTTACCGGAGAAGCGCATGAAAGAAATAGGAGAAAACAAGCGCCCAGATATAAAACCCCGGGTGTTTTCATCATAGGGGAATGAAATTGTTAAAAGGAAAGATCATAACTATTTTGCCGGAGAGGTTTAGCCTCTGTTTAGAAAATAATAAGCCGAATTAAGGATGCTTGCAAAAGTGACCCACAAAAGGTAAGGGATATTGATATAAGCAGCTATTGGTTTGATTTTATAAAAGAGGGAAAGCATTATGACAATAGCGATCCATAAAATTATTATTTCAGACAATGCAACACCAATCATTTTGAAATAAAAGAAAAGGAAGCTCCATCCGAAGTTTAACATCAATTGCAGCAAAAATGCAAAGATTGCCAGGTTACGTTCTTTCCCTGAATCGAGTTTCCAGATAAGAAACAGCGATATACCAAGAAGAATGTACAGTGTTGTCCAAACCGGGCCAAACACCCAGTTTGGGGGATTAAAAGAAGGACGGTTGAGGGATGCATACCATCCAGGCACTGCTTTTGCAGTGAATATTCCGGCTATAGCCCCGGCTCCCAGGGGCAATACCAGGGAGACCGCCAGCTTTAAGACAGTATTTGCCCGTTTCATAAAAAGCTTAAGTGAATAGCAGTGTAAAAGTAGACATTGTTAGAAACAATAGCATGTTATTCTTTTATTGCTCTATAAGTTGTCAAAACGGATCCTGTGACCACCTGTCGCCGGTTTTGGCTGGCCGCCATATAATATTAGCAATCACTGAAATGAAAAAAGCAGGCTGTTCCGGTGAAGGCTGGTCAATTTGTGAGGTTCTTCCAACTCGTGGATTGAATGAAAGGAAAGTGGGTCTTAAGGGACTTTCATGCTCAAGGATTGCTCGGGGGATTAAAATCTGTTCACTGCCACAAAAATTGAAAGCACCAGAAAAATGATTGTTGCCGGAATATCTTTGTATTCCTTTTTGCGGAAATGATAGCCCATGGCGAGGGTCATTATTATTGCAATACCGCATGCAGCCAGGGGTGTCAGAATTGGTAAAATGTTCATGTACACAGGCAGGAACAGCCCGATTGCCCCGATCATTTTTGAGGAGCAGATGAAGTAGCGCAACCAGTCGGGAAATTCCTTAACCCATGAGAGTTTCTTTGACAATTTTTCTTTCGGAAGAAGGATGATTACCAATCCGGAAGTGAAGAAAACAGTGGCAAGAATGCCTTGAATAATCCATAATGTTGTGTTCATGATGTTTTGGTTTTAATTGTGAATGGTTTTGTTATTGTTTCAATTGTTGCATTATTGTTAAAAACCAGGCAAGAAGAATACCCGAGGCTTTCATTGACTGAATAGTCCTTCAGCCAGGTTTGCTTTTGCCATTTTCTCCCCCTGCAGGATGTAGCCATCCGCCATAGAGGGAAAGTCCAGTTATAGGCAGATAGAGGAAATGTTTTTGCTTCCGGGAATGCCGAAATAATTGACTTCCGACCGGTTGGCGTCAGAACGATTACTTTTCCTCCCGGCTTAAGCACCCTGAGCGCCTCCTGCAATAACCATGTTTTCGTGTGATCATCAAGCAGGAATAACACGGAGCAAAATGTAACCAAGTCGAATTCATTATTTGCGAATTCAAGCGGGGCATCCCGTTTTTGATATAGAAAGGAAATGTTTTCCGTCTTCAGATTTCTCCTTGCCTCATCAATCATTGATTCATCAATATCGATCCCGGTGATAACCAGGCTGGCATCCTGCGAATGGAGCAATTCAGGTAATTTACCGGGGCCGGTCCCTATATCGAGTATCTTTTTCGCGGAAGAACCAATAATAATGGATTCTGCTACCGGTTGTAAAAATTCAAGGTACCACGAGCTTTTAGTTGCTTTTGTAAAAAGAGACATGTGTATGGTTTTATAATTATTGTCATTGTGAATAGTCAAAGCTGTTAAAATGCATAAACAAGATATAAAGAATATATAGTATAGGTAAAAAAATTATTTCGAGTCAAGTATATCCTTTAATGTAGTTCTTTTCAATTCAGCTTTCATGACCTCTTCAACCCGGGTTAGCCTGTCAGTTACCGCTTTTTTTACGGCATTGGGCCGTCGCCCCGATACTTTGATTTCAAAGTTGGTGTGAAACAGTGATTTTTGATTTTCAATCGCCAGTAAAATGTCGAGCAGATTGATTTGTTCGTTATTTTTTGCAAATCGGACTCCCCCGTTGATCCCTTCCTTCGATTCCAGGATGCCGGCCCTGATGAAATTGTTAAAGATCACCGTGAGAGTAGGTTTCGGAATATCCAGCAATTCTGACATCACTTTGGCAGAGATATACTCTGTTTCACCTCTTCTGATTTTATCAGATATAAAAACCAGGACCAGGATAGACTTAGAAAAGGAAAGTGAATATGCCATAACTAAATATACTTAATACTCAGTTTGCAAATTTACACAGGTTTTTCTGTTTTCCAAAATTTTATTCTTTTATTATCTTGCCTGTTTCTGCCCCGGAGTTGCAATTTAATTTCAGTATATAAACTCCTTTTGGAAGTTCACTTACGTCAATGTCTGCTTTAGCTTGTTGCACCTGCTGTTGCAAAAGGATTTGTCCCTGCAGATTGTAAATTGAAAAAAGAGAATGCTCAGAAGTGCCTGTAATAACAGTTAATTTCCCGGAAGCAGGATTGGGATACAGGTTGAGAACGTGTTTATTTTTTCCAGAATTATCAATGACAGAAGTTACATTTTGGCAATTAAATTTTACTACAACCGCTGATCCGGCATTAACCTGGAATTTTGTCGTATGCGAGGTAACTGGCAATGATGTCCAATTATAGTCAGGAATTGTTCCCATTGAATTTACCACCTGTCCGCCAAGCCTCACATTTAATGTATCAAGCGGATAAAGAGTAATCTTTATCGTATCCTCTGAGAAACAAGCGATAGAAAAAAGAAAAAGAAAGATGCAGCAAAAATGTCTCATGATGAAGTAGGGTTGTCTTGATTATCATTGTCTTTGTTTATGGTTTTTGTGCCGGAGTCTTCGTTTCCGTGGTTTCCGCCCAGCCTGGCTTTTTGAAGAACCTGAAAAGCCAGAAAGGCAGCATCCAGATAAATGTCCCTATGATCATCATCAGAAAATACCCCCAGAACGAAATGTTTGTGACCCCGCTGGGACGGCTCAGGGCCATGATTCCCGAGAAGACTGTTGAAAGGAAACCCAGCCCTGCAATGATCCACACCCCGGGTTTCCCTCCAAAGATCTTAAAAGGCCTGAGAGTATCCGGCTGCTTGTAACGCAGCTTGATGACAGCGGCAAAAATGGGCAGGTAATAAATACATAAAAGTGTAGTGGTATAGGAAGAAAACACCCAGTATACTTCATTGATCCCGGGAATTATTGCCATTGCAATTGCCAGGAATGTAATGAGGATTCCCTGGACCATCAAGGTACCGGTAGGAGAACCGTACTTATTTTCTTTACGGAAAAATTTAGGCAGGGTCCCTGCTTTCGAGATCGGCACCATGCTTAACAGAGGCCCGAGCATCCAGGTGCTCATCAGTGATATTCCGCCAATGGCCAGTAGAATGGCCATAACAGGGACGGCCCATTTCATTCCGAAAGCCGCGAACATTGTCTCTGTAACCTGGATCACGCCCCCGTTAAGGGAGATATCCTTCAGCGGAATGACAATCGCGATGGGCAGCGTTCCCATGACACTAAGAACAAAGATCAGGATAGTGGCAAAGAACATCGCCCGGGGATATGACTTCTGGGGATTTGAAACCTGGCTTGCATAGTAGCCCGACATCTCGATGCCGGCAAATGTCAGGATGATGGAGGATGAATAGACAAGTGCGCCAATATCCAGTTTCGGGACAAGTCCCGACCAGGTAAAAGGCGGCAGCTGGCTGGGCTTCCCGGTAATGATCCATGCCAGGCCCAGGAGGATCAGCACGAGAGAAGGTATAATTGCACCCAGCAGGGTCCCGGTGGAGCTCAATTTTGCCGCGATTGCCGGACCAAGGAAATTGAACAGGGTCAGGCCCCACCATACGACCAGCATCACGATGGCCAGAAAAACCTGGTTAGGTAATCCAAGGATGTGGGCGTGAGGGTCGGGGCTGAAAATATAGGCAACCGAAACTGCAATAAAAGACAGGACAGTGGGATACCAGGGGATATTCTCAACTACAACTGCCCAAATTGCCATGAAACCTGTTTTCGTATTGAAGGCTTCCTCTATCCATGAATAAATACCACCTTCACTGGGCCAGGCTGAAGCCAGTTCAGCCGATACCAGGGCAAGAGGAAGAAGAAAGAGAAAAGAGCCTACAAAATACCACGTGATCAATTGCCAGCCTTCATCGGCCATGCTAGGGTAATTCCTGACCGATAAAACGGCCGCGACGCTGATCATGGAAAGCATCAGCACGCCCATGGTCTTCTTTTTCGGTGTTTGTTGGAGATCGCTCATATAACAGAAATTTAATCTTTTATGCAATACATTCGATACGTACCATTTTCATTTTCAATCCCGTGAATATCATGTTCGAATCCGGGAAACTTATTATCAAAATCCTGGAGGGTTTTTAAATAGGCTAAAACAGGCTCATTTATCAAACCGGCCCGTTCACCACCCATAAGCAACGGAATTCCCGGCGGATATGGAACAATTCCTCCGGCCATTATCCTTCCCTGGGATTGTTCAAGGGTAACCCTTTCCACATTGTTTTTAACAAGGCGGCTGTATGCCCCGGCCGGTGTCATCACCGGTTCGGGCAAGGACGAAAATGCTTCATCCAGCAATTGCAGCTGCCTTGAATCACGCTTGAATTCATGCATCTCACTCGCAAGCTGCGGCAGTGATTTCCCTTTGTAAACCCCGGGGTATTTTTCAACCAGGTCGGGAAAAACATCGTCCAGCATGGCATTTTCATCGTACAGGGACTTGAAACTGAAAAACCTTGTGGTAAGTGTTCCCCATTTTCCCTTGGTTATACCCATTGAAAAGAGGAAAAGTACGCTGTAATCGCCCGACTTCTCATTGATTATCCCTTCGCAATCGAGGTATTTGACCAGAAGTGCAGCCGGTATGCCCCATGGAGACAGGGATCCGTCACGCTCCACACCTGGTGTCAGTACGGTTACTTTGATAGGATCCAGCATGGCGTACCCGTCATCGATATTTCCGAAGCCATGCCAGTTTTCGCCGGGATGAAGAACCCAGCAGGAGGGTTCCCTGGTCAGTAATTCAATCGGGGCATCTGCATAATTGATACGCTTGCCGGTTGCCGGATTAGTGACCTCATCGGGTTGCCACATCTCAAACCACCAGTCTTTCGTATTATCGCTCATGATCTTCCTGCGTATCCTCGCCATGGTTGTACGGAAGGTAACAGCTTCCATGATGCTTTCATCGGTAAGGGACTTCCCCATCGGGCCGTCCATCATCTTTGCCGAAACATCACAGGAGGCAATTATGGCATAGGAAGGTGAAGTAGATGTGTGCATCATGAAGGATTCATTGAACCTGTTGTGCTCTATAGGCTCACGCCCTTCTTTTACGTGCACCATTGAAGCCTGCGAAATGGCAGCGAGCAGCTTATGGGTTGACTGTGAGGCAAACACTGTGGGAGCATCGGGATCCCTCACCCCGTCCCTCATTGCGTGGCGATCCCTGTACATGGGGTTGAACCTGGCATACGCGTACCAGGCTTCATCAAAATGAAGCCTGGGAACGATTTTCCCCAGCAGATGTTCCACTTCAACGGCATTATAACAAACCCCGTCGTAGGTGGAATTTGTTACGACTGCATATACCGGGGCGGCTGACTTGTCGGGGACCAGGGGGCATTCACTGATCTTTTTCCTGATGGTCAAGGCATTCATCTGGTCTTTACGGATAGGTCCTATGATACCCAGGTGATTCCTTACCGGGATCATCCATACCGGCCTCGCACCTGTGAGGATGGTCGAATGCTCAAGCGATTTATGGCAGTTACGGTCAATAAGCACCACATCTCCTTCCACGGCACAGGCCATGAAGATGATCTTGTTCGCTGTGGAAGTCCCATTGGTGACATAATACGTGCGGTCGGCGCCAAACACTTTTGCGGCAAACCGTTCCCCGGCTCCTATGGCCCCTGAATGATCGAGAAGAGAGCCAAGTTCCCCCACGGAGATGGAGAGATCGGAACGAAACAACTGTTCCCCGAAGAAATTATAAAATATCCTCCCGGCAGGAGATTTCAGGAAAGCTGTACCACCTGTATGGCCGGGAGTATGCCAGGAATACTCAAAATCGTCGGCAAAATTGACCAGGGCTTCGAAAAACGGAGGCAACAGGCGGTTGCGGTACCTGCGGGCAGCCGCTTCGACACGCCCGGCAATAAAATCACGGGTATCTTCCAGTATCCAGAAATTTTCGGAAATGATCCTTTCTATTTCCAAAGGGATCGTCATCAGCACATCAGGCCTTATCGATAAAAAAATCGGGATCTCATGGTTCCTGCTCCGTATGTTCAGGATCAGTTTCTGCGCCAGGTTGCGGTTCTCTACGATCAATGGGTCCCAGTCAACGATCACCGCATCGAGTTCTGGCAACCTGATAATTCCTGACAAGGCCGATTCAAATGATTTCCATTCCGTTACATTGACTTCGATATCGTTCATCTTCCTGATCAGCTCATGCATGGCATGGCCTCCGGGAGTGTCTTTCGACAATTCGTCATCCACGATGGCGATGCTCAGCCTTTCGTACAGATACATGAAACCTCCTTTGTTATTATGTAAATAAAATAATACAGTGTAATATCTCCTCCGGTATGATGAGGGATCCGGTTATTGGGACTTGGTATGGGATTAATACCCATGAGGTGAAGATTCCAAGTAAAATTAATTAAACTTTTCACTATTTCATATTTATATTTTATTTCAGCTGATTGATACGATTATCTCAAAACTAACAAGCCCCTGTTTTTTTTTGCAAGGCTGTGAATAAGCTGAACTATGGTCATATCTTTGTAATGTATTCAGCAAGAATGAAGTTCAGGATAAAAGAATGGATCCGGAGATACGCCTGGGCGGAAGTCATCAGCACCATCTTCACCTTTCTCTGCGGATGGGCCTCATCGTGCATAACGAAAAATGCCGTAGCTATTGCCTATGCCGGAACCCTCGGTGCTGCAGCAGGGTTTTATGGTTTTATCTTTACCAGGGATATTTACAACAGTTATTTAAAGCATGAACCGGAGTCAATCCGGGCAAAAATCCTGCTTGTTGCCAGGTGCCTGAGAAATATGGGATTTGAATTCGGCCTTGCCGAACTGCTTGATTTCCTCGTGATCCGTCCCTTCTGCCTGCTATACGGTCCTGTCATTCTGAAAAATTACTTCTGGGGGATCCTTGCCGGTAAAACAGTTGCCGATATCATCTTTTTTACCATTTCGATACTTATGTTCGAGATACGGAAAAAACATTTTCATTGGTTCTGATAATTACCAGAATAAGCTAAAAATCATAAACAATATGGAAAAGATCTTCAAATGGTTCAGGTCCATTTTCATGGTAATGGCCTTACTGATGGCATTTCAGGTTTGCCTTAACGCCCAGAACAAAGTCGACAGTCTGACCGATGAGTTGAAAACCGAAATATTTAAAAGGATGAAGCATTTTACATTCGGGTTTTATGTGGATGCCTATTATAACGGAACTATCAACAGCAAGAGTGACACTTCAAATTTGGTGCCTTTCGCAAGCAACTGCCCTGTGCAGAACCAGATCCGAATGAATGTTGCAGCCATAGAGATAGGCTATACGGCTGATAAAGTAAGAGGAATGCTTGCACTACAGTTTGGAGATGCTCCCGACTTGCTGGCTTTACCGGAGTCCCAGTTTATTAAAAACCTGAGGCAGGCCAATTTCGGATTTCACGTGAGTAAAAAACTGTGGCTTGATTTTGGCTATTTCATTAATCCTGTCGGGTTGGAATCAACCTGGCCTGTCCTGAACGACCTTAGTACGGTAAGTATTGGCGGGTATTATGAACCGGGGAGTGTGCTCGGTGTAAAACTTACCTGGAATGCATCTGATAAATTCTCAGGAGGAATTATGTTTGGAAATCCTTATTCCCTGGCTTACGAAAAAAACACCCATATTGCTGCTCTTATATTTATCAATTACCAGCCCACCCCCAGGCTTACATTCAACTATAACAATGTCTTTGGCAACCAGGCTGTGAAGAACGCACAGGTAAAGAATGATATTCTTTACAACAACTTCATTGTTCAGTACGATCCGGTTGATCAGCTTTTCTTTACGGGCCAGCTTGATTTTGCTGCACAAACCAACAGCCGGATGTCTCCCGATACCAATAAAATCGCTACCATGTTTTCGGGCCTGATCGAGGTGAAGTATCTCTTTCTGTCAAAATTTGCAATCACCGGACGGTATGAATTTTTCAATGATTATGATGGTTTTCTCTCAGGTGTGTATTCCTACAATAACAAGCAGCGTGGGCTTTTTACTCAGGGATTTTCGGCCGGCCTGGAGTTCAAACCCATTAAAATAGGCTATATCAGGATGGAATACAGGCATTTATATGCTGACCATGGCAATGATGTTTTCATGAGTGGTAAGAGTGACCAGTTACAGTCTGTTGTTTTTACAACGGGAATAAGATTCTGACATTGCTCCTGGTTGGCTCATGCCTTTCCGGTCCGGCTATCCTGATCCCCGGCATCCTGCATCGGGAGTAAAATAACCCGGTGTTTAATACCCATGGTCAGGCTGCCTGATGACTAATGCCTGATTCATCGAACTCGGTCATCCGCAGTCAGAAATAATTATTATCTTTGATGACAGCTGTTAACATTACGAATAATTAAAGGAATGGAAACAGGTATGTTAACCAAATATCCCGGGCATAAAATTAAAACACGAAGTATGAAAAAAATGTTTTTTTTACTTATTATGGCTTTGCTTGCAGGTATTGAAAGAGGATCTGCACAGGCAGACATGAAGGAAACCATATCGGTAATCAAAAAAGACCTTGTACAAAGCAAGGCACAAATGAGGCAGTATTCCTGGATTGAGACCACTAAAACCTGGATAAAGGGTGAACTGAAATCAACAAAACAAAATCAATGTTATTATAGTGTGGATGGAAAGCTCATTAAAGTTGCAACAGGTGGTACTGATCAGCAAAAAGCTCCAGGTGGATTGAAAGGAAAGATTATTGCAAACAAAAAAGAAGATATGGCTGAATATGTTGCCAAAGCCATGGATAAGATCAGTGATTACCTGCCTCCCGACGGTGACAAGGTTCAGAAGATCTATGAATCAGGCAAAGTTGGCATCCAGATTCTGGATCCGGGAAAAAAGTTCAAACTCGGTTTCCCTGGTTATCTTCAGCAAGGGGATCAGTTGTTTATTTCTATGGACATGGGTAATCAAAAACTAATGGCTTTATCAGTCAATACATACATTGATAACCCTTCGGAAAAGGTGATTTTTGATGTGACTTACGACACTCTCCCTGATGGCACACAGTATGCTGCTTCAACAGTATTGGTGGCTGATGCAAAAAATCTGAAGCTTGTTGTTGAGGAATCAGGTTTCAGGAAAGGATCCGGACAATAATCCGGGTATCCCCTTAATTTATTTCATTAATCAGGGAAGCAATTGTTTCAAAGGCATTCTCGTCTTTACGAACATAATGTTCAGCCCCTTTCTGAATCGTCTTCGCAGCAATGCCGTAATGTTCCTGGCTTGACAAAATAATCACATGAATTGCCGGGTCGTATTTTTTAATTGCCCCAAGAATTTCGATTCCGTTTGCGGCATCTTTGGATACAGAATTGAGATAATAATCCAGTACTACGACATCCGGACTTTCATAAAGGTGTTTTAAACATTCTTCACCCGTTAAAAAAGTGGAAACATGATGGGGGACTTCCCTGGTAAGCCAATCTTTCATTGCTTCGGTAAGCATCGCATCATCATCCACGATGAATATTTTCTTTAGTTTCCCGGTTTCCATGGTTCCTTGTTTAAGATACAATTATAGTTTTTTTTATTATCCGATCGTTTTCAGTTCAATGATTGCAGTTTCGATTTGCCGGATCAGGTGCAAAACATTTTCTTTGACCTGATCAGGATTAATTTCTTCACGGCATTGTTTCTCAATAATGTCGGAAAGATTTTTCGCATCGTGCATTCCCATCATCATGAATTTTGTTTTATGACCATGCACCTGGATGGCGATCTCCTGAAAATCATCCTGATTCAATACCCCGTTGATTTTTTCAATGAACGGCCGTGCAGAATCAAGGAATATGTGAATGTACTTTTGCATTTTTTCCTTATCGCCCAGGCAAAAATGTTCAAGATATGCCATGTCGGTAACCCTGGATGGTTGTTTCCCTTTTGAAATTGGCAAAGCTTCTTTGTTAACTTTCAGTTCAATATTTAAAACCTGTGCGATCCCAGTGATCAGCTGTTGTGCATTGAATGGTTTAGGAATATACGAATTCATTCCGGCTTCCCTGCATTTTTCAAGGTCGGTACGAAGCACGCTGGCTGTTAATCCAATGATTGGGATATCCTTCGCCGCACTTTCAACATTTGCACGGATAGCTCTCGTGGCATCAAATCCATTCATAACAGGCATTTGAACATCCATCAATATTACGTCAAATTTCATTTTACCGACTAAATCAGTGACCTCCTGCCCGTTCAATGCTTCCCAGATTTCAAGGTTTGCTTTCGAGATCAGCGTGTCCCTGGCGACAATCCGGTTGTATTCGTTATCATCCGCAATTAAAATTTTCAATCCGTCCAAAATACTTCCATCCACACTTTGCTCCGATCCCTTAAGCTGTTCCAGGCGGTCAGCAGAACCATATTCTAATTTTACAGAAAATGAAAATGTTGTTCCTGATCCTTCCCGGCTCTCTATTTCAATTTTGCCTCCCATCATTCCAACCAGTTGCCTCGAGATGCTCAATCCTAATCCGGTACCCCCATGTTTACGGGTGTCGGACACATTGACTTGTGAAAAATTTTCAAAGACCGTTTGCAGTTTATCTTGTGGTATCCCGATTCCCGTATCAATAACAGCAAATCGTACTTCCTGGTTTTCGCCCCTCACCTCAATTGTAACACTTCCTTTTTCAGTGAATTTTATGGCATTGCCTGCAAGATTCATCAGCACCTGGTTCAAACGTGCCGGATCACCTATCACAATATCGGGCACATCAGGCATTATTATGGACATAAATGCTAAGCCTTTTTCTTCTGCCCGGTGCTGAAGCGTTTGCTTTACCTGGTCCACCAGATCGGTTAAAGAAAAGTCAATATGTTCCAGTTCCATTTTACCGGCTTCGATCTTTGAAAGATCAAGTATGTCATTGATGATGTGCAGCAGGTTTTCACCGGATTTTTTAATTCTTTCCAGATAAAATCTTTGCTTTTCTTCGAGTGAGGTTTCCAAAACAAGATCTGTCATCCCCATCACAGCATTCATGGGGGTGCGAATTTCATGGCTCATATTGGCAAGAAATTGCTGTTTGAACTGCTCAGACTTTTCTGCTTTGGCTCTCTGGCTTTCTGCTTCTTCTTTTTCTTTCCTTATTTCAACGGTGGCAATTTCCACCTCTTTCTCCAATTCTTTCTGACGTTGTCTGAAACTTGCAATACGCCGGAAATAAAACGCTAAAACCAGCATCAATACAATCATGCCGGAACCCATGCGGGCCCACCAGGTTTTCCACCATGGAGGGCGGATAGTAAAGGTATACCGGAATTCTTTGCTCCAGCAGCCTTCGCTGTTCATGGCTTTTACTGTAAACGTATAGGTCCCTTGGGGGATATTGCCATAAGGGACTTCGGTACGGCCGGTCATACCGCTCCAGTTTTCATCCAGGCCTTCCAGTTTATATTTATATTTTACTTTTTGGCTTTGCTTTTGCGTAATCCCGATAAAATGGAAAGTCAGGTAATTATTATTATAGGCCAGGCTTAAATTCTGAGGTAAAAAATACCAGTTCGAAATGCTGTCAAATCTGACTTTATTTATCCTCACCCCGTTTCCCAATACCAGGCTGGTGTCTTTTTTCTTATAAAACTTCAGCCATGAAATGTTTTCGTTGAATAATTGGATGCCGGTCATCTGAATGTTCGGAGCTGAAGTATCAGCTTCATCACCTTCGGGGTGATAGGCGGTAAGCCTGTCATTTGTGCCGATCCAGATGATGCCCTTGTCATCCTCACCAATAGAAGTCCCGTTGCATCCGATTCCTAAAAAGCCATCTTCGTAAGTATAGTTTTTAAATAATGCCGGTTGATCGTCACTGCCGTTTGCTTTTGCTTTTGCCAGTTTCTCCATGTAGTCGGCCGATAATTTGCTCAGTCCTGAAAATGTACCAAACCACAGGTTTCCTCTTTTGTCCTGCAAAGCGCTCATCACGTTATTATCCAGGAGTCCTTCTTTTTCGGTAAAATACATGAAGGATTTCCCGTCGTAACGGCATACACCACCTCCCCTCGTAGCGAACCAGAAATACCCGTTACGGTCCTGGAGCATACCGGTTACATAATTATTGATCAAGCCCTCTTTTTCGGTAAAATGGGTAAACGATTTACCATCAAAGCGGTTCACGCCCAGGGGCGTGCTAAACCAGAGGTTCCCGTTTTTATCCTGGAGGGAATAAATAAGACTAGGATTGCTCAGCCCTTGTTTCTCAGCATATGTTGTAAAATATTTTCCGTCAAAACAGCATTCACCTTCGCTATCCGTGCCAAACCAAATGTTCCCGCTTTTATCCAGTAACATATTTTGCACATAATTGAATGCCAGTCCCTCTTTCTCGGTAAAATGCAAGAAGGACTTCCCGTCGTAACAATACGCTCCGTTTCCCCAGGTACCAAACCAGATGTTTCCGCTTTTATCCTGAATGATGGAAGGGAGCAATTGATCGCTCAATCCTTCTTTTTGCGTGAACCGGGTAAAGGATTTTCCATCATACCGGTTTGCGCCTCCTGCCCAGGTTCCGAACCAGATATTTCCGTCTTTATCCTGAAAAATACTGAGGACCCGTTTGTCGCTGAGGCCTTCAGCTTCAGTATAATGTGTAAAAATGCTGCCGTTGTAACGGCTCACGCCGCTTCCCGCCCCGCCTATCCAGATGGTCCCGTTTTTATCCTGGAAAAGGCTGTATACGGTATGATTGCTCAAACCTTCTTTCTCTGATAAATGTTCGAATGTTTTGCCATCATATCTGAATAAACCATCCTCATGGGTACCGAACCAAAGATCTCCGTTTTTATCCTGAATAATATCACCAACGGTCTTATTGCCCAAACCTTCTTTCCCGTTATACTGTAAAAAAGATTTTCCGTCATAACAACATACACCATTTCGACTTATACTGAACCAGATGTTGCCATTTTTATCTTCCAGCATACAGGGAACAGAAATATTGGTCAGGCCTTCCTTTGGGGTAAAATGCTTAATGGTTTTGCCGTCATAGCAAAAGACTCCGTTTGAAAAAGTGCCGAACCAAAGATTTCCGCTTTTATCCTGTATTATGGATGAAATAGTATTCTTCGTGTTTTCGGACTGTATGCTGAAATTTGTAAAGGTTTTCCCATCGTATTTGCTGATGTGTCCGTTCAGTGCGCCTATCCATATATTCCCGCTTCTATCCTGCATTATTGCTTTTATAACATGATAGCACAAGCCTTCTTTCTGAGTAAAATTTGTGAATTTTTTTCCGTCAAACCGGCTCACGCCCCCGCCCCAGGTTCCGAACCACATGTTTCCGCTTTTGTCCTGAAGAATACAGGTGACAAAATCATTGCTCAGGCCTTCCTTGGTAGTAAAATGGGTAAAGTATTTTCCGTCATAACGGGTGGCGCCGCCTCCTGCAGTGGCGAACCACAGGTTCCCGTTATGGTCCTGCATAATGGAAAATATATTGTTATGCTTCAGGCCCTGGAGTTTGGTAAAGGAGCTGAAGTTCTTCGGGTTGTTGTCTTTGATATAGGCGTCTTTGACCAGCACCATTTCAGGCTCAGAGGCCATAAACGGACTGTCAATGGCCGGAATTGTTTTTTGAATGAAAATACTGTCTTCTCCGGGCTTGTATATTCTGGGGGTGCCTGCCTTTACTACTTTGGGAGTTCCGGCAGGAAAAATATTGGTATTTGTCAATATGATTTCTGGTTTGCCTGCTTTTACTGCCAAAGGGTGACCTGCCAGAACGGTTTTTGGTTTTGCCATACTGTCGCGTGGTACAACAAAGCCTTTAGCTTCTGTTACTTTGGGGGAACAAGTATTTGGGCTTTCATGTTTTTGCTGCTCATGGCAGGCGATCAGGGAAAGAAAAAAAACCGTACCCAACAGGATCGTTGATTTCATGATGAATCGGTTAAGTTAAAAGGACGTTAGCTTATGAAGATGCCGAATGAGGTTCTTACATCCATAACAAAAATAAAACTTATTTTCAAAATCTCCTATATGCACCCGGGAAATCGGGCAGCTATTATCTCCTTTGGTACCACCAATCGGGAATACGGCATGCGAAATATAAAAAAGGCCACCCAGGCCGGCTTGCTCCGCACGGCCAATTATTTTAAATGATAAGCCACGATCTTCATAAATTTGCAAAACATAACGGTGTAAATTCAAATGAAAATGACAAGAACCGTGGTGACCCTCTCATGGGCCCTTGTATTCACAGCATTCTCAACACTGATACCCGGGCAGACAAACAATACTTATCAATGGGCTGATTCAGTATTGACTTTACAAGAGAAGATCGGACAGCTTAACCAATACAACGACGATTGGGATGCCACGGGCCCTGTCACGGTTGGCCCGAATAAAGCGGAACAGGTTAAAAATGGCGAATTGCAACCACTGCCAAATTGTGTAAGCGTTCAACGGACGCTTCAGGGGCAATCGATCGCTATGCAGTCACGGATATCAACTCCTCTCTTCTTCGGTCAGGATGCAATACATGAATGCAAAACCACATTCCCTTTAGGGGAATCCACCAACCGGGATTTGGCTGTGATCGATCCTCCGTTCAAGGCAGCGGCAGATGCAGGGGTGGCAAGGAATATGACCTCCTTTAACGATCAGTCCTATTATAAGCTTACCACTTCGAACGGTTTGATAGTGGCCGTTTATGATGCGAAAAAAGGATGTGTTGATTATGTCTTCCCCCATATTTTCGCTACCATCGATTCGGCCACTTACGTCGATCCTTTCATGGGGAATGTTTTCCTCGACACGGGAGAGACCCCGTTGGAGACCGGTTACCAGGAAAATACACATGTGATCCGGGTTCAATACCCGTCGTTCTCGGTCCGCTACTTTGCCTCTTTCATACGTGGTGACAAGGTGTTTTATATTGCGATAAAGGGTAAGAGGGAGCAGGTTGATAAGATAAAATGGAGAGGTGAGCATGGTGCCGGTAAAACGCTCAGCGGGAATACCCAATTATGCAACCCGTTGCAGGATTTGCCGGTTCGGCTGCATGGAACCCTGATAAAAGGCACAACCACCCTCTGCCTGGATAAGGGAGTCGTTGAGAAGTACTTCCTCTTTTCTTTGACCGACGCTAATCATACAGATACAGCAATTATCTCTAAGGCTGTATCTGCTCTGACCAAAGATGGAAGTTCACTGGCCGATGAAGAGGTGAATTTCATGAAAAGGGTTTTCAAGCGGTGCAGGATCCCGGCAAACCTGACCCCCCTGGAGAGAAATGTGGTTGAGCAATCGATCTCAGTTTTTAAAATGTCGCAGGTTTCCGATAACGAAGTGTTCCCCTTGTCGCACGGACAAATTCTGGCCTCTTTGCGGCCAGGATTGTGGCATGTGTCATGGGTGCGCGATGGCAGTTATGCCATCCAGTCGATGACTCGTTTGGGAATGTTTGATGAATCAAGGAAAGCATTGCAATTTATGCTCTGCGCCAAAGCCGGGAAATACCGTTCTTACAAGTATACTGACGGGAAAGTCTATGGCCCTGGTGTTGATTATCAGATTTCTCTTACACGTTATTATGGCAATGGGGAAGAGGAGTGCGACTACAACGAGTACGGACCCAATATCGAGTATGATGATTTCGGGCTGTTCCTCATTGCATACAGCGATTATATAGACCGAAGCGGCGACACAGCATTCTTTCGCAGATGGAATACACTGGTTGGGGAGAAGGTGGCCGATGTTACGATTCATTGCATCGGTCCCGATTCCTTGATCATGGCAGATTCCGGTCCATGGGAACACCATTTGCAGAAGACACGCCACTACACTTTCACTTCGGCCGTCTGCGCCCGGGGGTTGTTTCAATATGCGCAGCTTCAAAAGAAATTCGGACTGCCAGGTGAGAAGTATGCCATGGCTGCCCAACGGGTTAAAAAGGGCATTGTGTCTCATATGCTTCGCCGGGAAGGGTATTTCATGGGGAATTCAACGGATACAGCTCAATCGGAACACGAACATTTTGATGCCGGCGTTTATGAACTGTTTGCGAATGGCTTGATGACCGACAAAGCATTGTTTGCATCACATCTTAAAGGTTGCAATCGTGCTTTACATATTCCGGGTGATCGTCAGGGTTACATTCGGTTGAATAGTAATGATCCCTACGAGAATCAGGAGTGGGTATTTATCAACCTTAGAATTGCTAATGCCTGTTTGTTGTTCGGTGAAAGAGATCAAGCTGCCACATTGATCAACCATGTAACTTTCCAAGCCAGCCATAATTTTAATACTGTTCCGGAAATGTACAGCAATAAAGACCAGATGACCAGGGTCCCTGCCAATTTTTACAATTGGAATATCTGGTGCAACTGCATCAGGCAGGAAAGCAATCAGTACATTGGAGCCATACCGATGGTTGGATATGGATCGGGTGCTTACATTTTAGCTCTGTATCGTTTTTATGGCTGGTAAAGCGGGTACTGTGGAAAAATCAATTTGCGGTTATTGTTTTATGAATTTCTTCACCGTAATTCCTTCTTCAGTTTTGACTTTGATTAAATAAATTCCTGATGATAAATTTGCCAGATCCACCATGGACTGAATACCAGTTGACCTTAATTTTTTCAGTATTTGCCCTTCGGGATTTAAAATTTCAATTTCGCATTTTTTAGTGCATCCAATTGTGAGTTTATTCTTAGCCGGATTGGGAAAAACAGTGATGTTTAATGCATTGTTTCCATCATTAATCCCCGTACCCAGGCAACTTCGCATTGGGGCACTTACCGTCACAAATGCCGGATCAACAGTGATAATGCGATAAGATCGGTTAAATGCTGCGGCAGTTTGAACATAGCGCGTGCCTCCGGGCCTGTTTTCACCGACCGTATCTCCCTTTCTGTTCGCGACTACGTTTTGATGTTCATGCCCGGCAAGCACTACATCCACATGATTTGAATCACAAATATTAAGAAAAGTGGTCCTGTTGTTTTGAAGGGAGTTGGTAGCCGAATCTAAAACAGATGCAGTGTAAGGAGTGCCATCAGAGTTTGTGCCGGCCGCATTAACGGGTGGATGATGCATTACGATAATTTTCCGTTTGCTGCTGTTACTGCTTAAAATGTTTCTGAGCCAGTTGATTTGCGCATTTGAAAGCCCGGTTCCCATGATGAGAGCTGGGTCGGGGGGATAGCCGTACGGACTGTCATGACCAGAACGCATACACACAATAATGGCGAGGTCAGTCTGAATTACATAATCGGTATCAGGTGTAATATATTTCGGATAATAAAACAGTGTATCATTTGATATGGGCAGGCCGATTGAATCGAATCCCGTCCAGTATTCGTGGTTGCCCGGTGTGAAATAAATGGGTATGGTTTTAGCAGAATCAATGAAATAGGCGCCAACAGCCGGGTTTGTAAGAGCAGGCGGGAACAGGTGTTGTATAATTGCAGGATACATGCCCAACGGTTGCATGTTGCCTATGTCGGAAATATCACCCGTAACCAGAACAAATGCGGGTTTGGGATTCAGACCGGCAAATTCTTTTATGGCACATACGAAGTACTGTGCATTGGTATCACTGTTTGCAGCAGGGGTAGTCGACACGTGCATGTCGCTGATATGAATAAAAGAAAGTTGGGCGAAAGAGCACAAGTTTGCAATACAAATTATTCCGAAAAGTAAAATCTGTTTTTTCATGGTTCATTATTGTTACAGGTCGGGGTTATTATTTATTCAGGAATTGTTAAATTCTGTTTGCTGCATTTTGACTGAGATTGTCATAACAGACTGGAGAATCAAAGCTATGGCAAACCCCTTATGGAAACTCATTGAATGAATCTAATATGGCGATTCCGGATATTTTGAAAGTGAACACAGTTTATCTCTCGAACAAGGTAAAGGTACAGTATTGCAATCCTCAATGCAAGATAAACTGGTTTTTAAATATAAAGCAAACATGTAGATTTTGGTTTATTCTTTAATTAGACTATTTCGCAAGTAATTTTATTTAATTCTTCCCGTTCATTGGATAGCTATTAATTAAATTAAATTAGAGATGAGAAGAAAGACAATGCTTGCAGTAATTCTATTTTCCGCTGCTTTGATAGTTGCTTGCAAAAAAAGCAGCACCAATCCAAGTTTTACACCGGACTGCACAGGCGCAGCGAAATCATTCAGCAGGGATGTTTTACCGGTTTTCCAAAGCGTTTGTTCAACTTGTCATTCAAATTTCTCAAGCTATTCGAAGATATATGCAGACAGGTCTGCAATCAGAAGTAGGATTGTTGATGGGAGTATGCCCCAGAACAGCTCTGCATCAACAACACAATTGAATAACGTCGTTTGTTGGATTGACAATGGTGCGCCTAACAATTAATTCTTGCAATAACAGTTTTTCAAAGCAGGCGCTTATAATCAACCGAAGGTTATCATAGGCTGCGGCCTTGTACTTCTTAACGGAAGTTCATATGGTATTTTAGCCGTTGACGTCGAAACCCAGCGATTTTTATTTTCCAACCCAGCCATCTGCAAACTATTCGGATATACAGAAGAAGAGTTTCAGAGGCTTCGTATTGAAAATTTGGTACCAAAGGAATCATTGAACCTTGTGATGTCGGAGGTTGCCTCCCAGATGCAGTGAGAGAAACCCATATCTTATGCTCAAACCTGCCTTAGAAAGGCGGAACGATTTTCCATGCTGATATTGCCGGCGCTCCCATTGTTCTTAGGGAAGAAAATGCAGCGTTGGCTTTTTCAATGATGTGACCGAACGCAAACAACTATCTCTGCGTTTCTTCCGTGAAAAAACTAATGCTGATCCCGGTTTTTCCGGATTAATTATCCCTGATGCATCTCACTGAACATCCGCCTTTTTTAAAGGGGAACAGAGAGTATATGTCGCTGTAACACCAGCGCAGGCTTCGGTACCATGCTGAATTGGTATTATAAGATGTGGCAGTCCAGAAACTGCAATCGTGATTGTTATCCGGAGCCAGGCTCCATGCGCCTGTGGCAGTCCTGTAATTTGTGCAAAGTGCTGTAAACCCTGCAGCATTCAATCCATAGGTCGAATCCATGTATGCCCATCGGGTATTGCAGCCTTCCTTCAAAATCCTTCCGATTTCAGTGCCTGTACCACCAAGAGCTGTTGTATCAATGGCAGGGTCAAGGAACTTCTCTAAAATATTCCATTCATGGTTAGAAGCGACATGCCATCCTGAGGGGCAGATATTCCGGGAATTGGAGACTGCATAGAAATTGTACAGGTGACCGTAATATTGCCCTTCGGAAGGAAGATTATGATAATCACACCATGCCCCTGTGCTGAGATTCCCCCAGGCAGCGCTGTCGGTCACATTGGGAATATCCGACCCGTCCCGGTATTTGGTGGTTTTCAGGTTTTCCTCCATCCATAGTTGTGAACCTATCTGAACAACAGCATAATGATTGCTGTCGGCATCGGCGCATTGTACAAAATTGAAAGTCACCGACTGACTTTGATGTGGAAAAAGCATGCTGACTGTTCTGAAATTTCCTGATTTTCCAGTTAGTTTCAGTGTGTCACCGGGATTGAAGAGCATGTTTATTAATGATTTTGTTTTCAGGATGTCTTTCCGGGTTTCTGGTCCCTGTAAATAATGTCCCTTTTTTGTACCACCTTGAGGCCCTGTATTTATTACCGGCGGTTCGGCAGGACAGGATGCAGTGCTGATCAGTTTCGACGTATACAGATATTCATTCGATTCAATTTCCAGGTAGTACATACCTGAAGGAATCCCATACAGAACAAACCCCTGGCGACCTTCCTGAAAGAACTCTTTTTTCTGCAGGATCATTTTCCCAGCCATATCGTATATCAGGATGCCGGCATTACCTGCTGCTGCCGCCTCAAATTCAACAGAACAATTTCCCGGTGAAGGATTCGGATAAATTTTCATTTGGTACTCATTTGGACGGAGTTCCCCATTGATCCCGACTATTGGTGTAAGGTTTAATGTATCTGATCCGGCGACGGTAAGGCTGGTACATTGTGACAGGTTCTCCACTTTTACCGAATCAATACTTGTGCCCGCACTTGTTCCTTCAAAATTGATTTTATAATTCTGTGCGTGACTTTGAAAAACGGCAATCATCATTAATATTGAAAAGGCAATAGTTTTCATATTTCACTTGTATTAATGTCTTTTGGTCCTTGTGTTTTCAGGTTGATGATTGCCTTTTAAAGGTCATCTGTTTTATTGATCTTTAAAATTCAGCCTGGTTGCCTGAAAAAATGTTTTTGCCGTTAAGATAGGCTTATTGACAGTCGGTTAACGTGAATGGTAATGTTAGACCGTTTTAAAGTATTCTGTTTGAGCGGCTTTTCGGTATTAACAAGGGAATGAGTTATGCTTTTATACTATCTTTGAATGCTAAATCAAAACATACATCCTATGAAAACAAAATATGGTTTTATCCTGGCAGTTATAATCTCATTAATAAGTATTGATGCTTTCGCCCAGTTATCAAAGGTAATTGTATTTGCCCCAAAAGGCGAGAAATTCACCCTGTTTATTGGCGGCAGTAATCAGAACAGCCGTCCAGAATCCAGAGTTGAGGCTGACGTCCCGGGTGGTCCGACTTTTAAAATAGTGCTAACATTCAGTGATCCGTCAATTAAAGAAATAAGCAAGCTTGTGTTCAACAAAATGAACACGACTTTTTATTACAAGGTGGATAAAAACCCTAAAGGAGTCTATGTACTTGAATCCACTTCATCAGAATGGTCTGACGTGAAAACAACACCATCGGAAATTCCGGCGCCTGCAGCTGAAAATAAGAAAACGGCAGCATCAAAAGAAAGCGTTAAAACTGAAAAAAACACGGATGGCAAAGGTTGTTCTAATCCCATGGAGGAATCAGCTTTTATAGCCTCCCTCGTATCGGTCTCAGCACCTCCTTTTGATCCCCCGAAACTTTCCGCCGCAAAAAAACTTGCCACTGAACATTGTCTGACATCAACACAAGTGAAAGAAGTAATTTATGTGTTCGACAACGAATCGACCCGGCTTACTTTTGCGAAATTTGCTTATGATCACACCTGGGATATTCAAAATTACAGCGATGTCGCCGATGCCCTTCATTCCTCTAAATCGAAAAAGGACCTGGAAGATTACATTAACTCCAAAAAATGATCAGCGGGCCGGATTAACCCGACAGATTATCCATTTCCATAATTTCAATAAAGTACTCTCAGAAAGATTGACTACTTTCGACGCCGGATTCTGAAAAACTTATTATGACAAATACCTGAAGCAATGCATAGATCTATCAGCACGATGAGAAGTTCATTATTATTGATACTGTTTTGTATCCTGTCAGCCGGTTATTCTTTCGGGCAAACAGGCCCGGAGATATTTAAACCCGTATATTTCGACGTATCTCCCCCCTTGAGGGACCTGGTGAAGACCGTTCCCGAGAAAGCCGATAATTCCTGGAAAGTGATACTGAACCATTTTAATGCGAAAAAAAGGCAGGGTGCGCAGTTTCCTTCCGACTGGAAAGACCCCCTGGTAAGGAATGACATTAAATTCAGAGCCACATCCCAGGATACCATTGTGGCAAATTTTGACGGCAACAGCAACGGGCAGGGATATGATCCTCCTGATGTAACCGGACAAGTTGGGCCGGATCATTATTTCGCCCTGGTGAACTGTCATTTTTCCATTTATAACAAGGCAGGAACAAAGCTATTGGGACCTGTGGGCAACTCTGTTATCTGGAACGGGATGCCTGGTAACATGAACGGAGGTGATGGTATTGTGATGTATGATGCAGCTGCTGACCGTTGGTTTTTCTCACAGTTATCATATCCTTCGGGATATAATTATGTAATGATTGCCGTCTCTATGACGAATGATCCTACAGGCAGCTGGTATCGCTGGGAATATAGTTTTAACGGCCTGCCCGATTATCCCAAATTCGGGATTTGGCCCGACGGGTATTATATGTCGGTTAACAGGTTCCCAAGCGGTTACGACGGCACAGGACAGGCGGTTTTTGACCGCGCGGCCATGATTGCAGGTAATGCATCAGCACAAATGCTGTATTTCACACTACCGGCATCAAACAATGCGTATTCCTTGCTTCCCTCGAGTTGTGACGGGGCATTTCCACCCACCGGGACTCCGAATTATTTTGTTTATATGAATGAATTCCCTCCCTATCTTGGAGTGTTTGAGTTTCATGTTGACTGGTCGAATCCATCAAATTCCACATTCGGGAATGAGCTTCGGTTGCCAGTATCTGCCTTCAATTCAAACCTGGGCGGGATACCTCAGAAAGGGACAACCACACCGGCTGAAGTCCTCTCTGACCGCCTGATGTACAGGTTGCAGTTTCGCAAATTCAGCGACCACTGGTCAATGGTTTGCAATCATACTGTGAATGCCGGATCAAACATTGCCGGTGTTCGCTGGTATGAGATGCAGAAACCCAACGGGAATCCCTGGAATGTATACCAGCAGTCAACATATGCCCCGGGTGACGGGAATTGCCGCTGGATGGCAAGTACAGCAATGGATACTGCCAATAACATAGCTCTCGGTTTCTCAATTTCTAGCAGTACCATGTTTCCTTCCATAAAATATGCGGGAAGGATGAAGAATGACGTACTGAATACGATGCCGCTTCCCGAAAGGGGAATCGTATACGGCACCGGGTCCAATACCTCCATGGATGGGGGGAGTACCTGCCGCTGGGGAGATTACAGCTCCATGACCGTCGATCCCTCTGACGGCACCACGTTCTGGTATACCCAGCAGTATTTGGCCGGCATGGGAACAAACTGGATTACAAGAATTGCATCGTTTAATTTTTTCAATATCCTGAGTGTATCAGCCACAGCCAATCCTTTTTCGACCTGCCAGGGCGACACCGCCTATCTTAACTGTCTTGTTGCAGGCGGCTCGGGTACATACTCGTATTCATGGACGTCAAACCCGGCCGGGTTTACATCAACCCTGAAAAATCCGGCAGCGGCACCCCAGGTTTCCACTACATTCATTCTTTCTGTTAGTGACGGGATAAAGACTGTAAAAGATTCCGTTCATTTAGTTGTTCATAAAAAAGCCACGGCTTTTGCCGGTAATGACACGATCTATTGTTCGTATGTGCCTGAATTTACGGTGCAAGGCAACGCTACAGAATATAATGAAACACTATGGATGACTCTTGGTGACGGCCATTTCACCGACCCGATGAACCCGGTAACGCAATACTTTCCATGGGTCCAGGATAAATTAAACGGTGTTGATCTGATATTCGCGGCTCATTCTGTCTCACCCTGCTCAGGTGTGTCTTATGACACTGTTCATATTTCATTTGATGAATGTACAGGTGTAAATGCGATATCACAGGATTTTACAGTCAGTATCCGGCCCAATCCTTCTAAGGGTTCGATTGACTTGCGGATGATTAATCCCGGGACAGAAACTGTAAATATTGATATTACCGATCTGACAGGACGTGAGATTTTCAGGAAAACCTACCCCAATCCGGGTAATTATGTGAAAGACCACCTTAATCTCTCAATACCCGGGGGAATATATTTAATGCATATCAAAACCAAAACGGTGGCCAGGACTGAAAAAATAATTATTCAATAACAAAATCTTCCCGGCTGGTCACATCAGCCTGTCAGCATTATCAGGTTTTTACCATTTCCTTTTGAATGGCATAGGTTTACGCATTCTCGCCAGCAGGAGCAGGGGAACAATGACGTAAGGAAGGTTGACCTCAAGGTTTTAGCAGGTTCAGCAACCAATCCCCTTTTATCGCGTCATATGTTTATAAACCTCATAGATCTGCATTATGGAAATATCAATTCAAGGCGTTTCAAAGAAATACAGGGGCAATAAATTCGGTCTGAAGGATTTTAACCTGGAGCTTAAAAACGGGATCATGGGCCTGATCGGCCCAAACGGAGCCGGGAAATCGACACTGATGCGGATCCTTGCAACGATCTCAAAGCCTACCGAAGGGAAGATCACTCTTGACGGCATGGATATCGTAAAGCACCCCGATACCGTGAGAAAAATACTCGGTTACCTTCCCCAGGATTTCGGGGTATACCCCAATCTCACAGCCATGGAATTCCTTGAATACATTGCAGCAATAAAGGGGTTCACAGGAAAAGGCCTAAAACTAAGGATTGAAGCCCTGCTCGAAGAGCTCAACCTCACTACGGTCAGGAACAGGCCGATCGGGACTTACT
Source organism: uncultured Bacteroidales bacterium (assembly GCA_903837605.1). Taxonomy (GTDB): domain Bacteria; phylum Bacteroidota; class Bacteroidia; order Bacteroidales; family FEN-979; genus CAIRDP01. The sequence goes on from CAILVF010000041.1 coordinate 41,892, forward strand.
CGGGAGGCATGAAGCAGAGAATAGGGATCGCCCAGGTACTGCTTGGTGATCCTAAGCTGCTGATCCTCGACGAACCTACAGTAGGCCTTGATCCCGAAGAGAGGGTGCGTTTCCGTAACCTGCTTACTGAACTGTCGGGGGAACGTATCGTTATCCTTTCATCCCATATTGTCTCAGACATTGAGACAATGGCAAACGATGTCACCATAATTTTCCAGGGCAGGGTACTTGAACACAGCTTCTCAACGGAGAAAGGTACTTTGGAAGACACCTACCTGAATGTTATTGCATTTGCAAAAAGCGGAGGGAACCATGTTCTCTGATTACTCGGCGGGAAGTATCTATCATATCGCCAGGGCCGATTTTCTGCAGAGGACCCGCAGCTATTATTTCCTTATTGCCATCGGCGTATGTGTGTTCATCATCTATTCATTTGTCCCTGCTCTCAATGCAGGTTATACCATAGTATCCCTGGGCAACTACCGGGGATTCTATAACTCAGCCTGGATCGGGAGCATGGTTTCAATGTGTGTTCCTTTTTTTGCCCTGATAGGCTTTTATCTTATAAACAATGCTGTAAAACGGGATTTTGATACGGGTGTGGGACAGATCATCGCGACAACGCGTATCAACAAGGTTCAATACCTAACCGGGAAAATGTTCAGTAATTTCGCAGTACTTCTGCTGATGCTTCTGGTTATTGCAGTGATGACCATAGTGATGTTCCTGGTCAGGGGAGAAACCACACAACTGGAATTGGGTAAATTGCTGTTACCACTTCTTATCATAACAGTTCCAGCCATGTTCATTATTGCAGCCCTGGCCCTGTTTTTCGATTCATTAAGCGGTCCGGGCAGGGGATTCACTAACATCGCTTATTTCTTTGTCTGGATATTCCTGGTTTCATCAGGCATGTTGTCGCAGGCGACAGACGTTTTCGGCGTCGATACCTGCATGCTTGAAATACAGAGATCCGTCGCTGCTGCGCATCCAGACTGGAACGGGCAGCATGGAACCGGTATTCTAATCATCGATTCAATCGGGAGGTGCAAAGTGTTTACCTGGGAAGGAATGCACTGGACTGGTTGGATCATTCTTCAACGCATTTTCTGGATGTGCGCTGCGTTTGGATTGGTCCTGCTTGCTTCCCTGCGTTTTAACAGGTTCGATGCTTCCGGGGTAAAAGAGAAAAAGCAGAAAAAAGCCTGGTTCCAAAAGACAGGGCCTGCTGTTGCTGCAGATATCACTGCGCCACTCCGCATCAGATACCGTGATCTGCCTGCGGCTGTGGCAAGGTTCAGTTTTTTCAGCCTGGTTAAGGCTGAGTTGCAACTTATGCTCAGGGGCAGGTCAAAGTTCTGGTTGATCCTCACTGCCGGGTTGTTCATTGCAACCGTATTTGCTCCTCTTGATTTCTCATATAAATTTGGATTGCCCTTGCTATGGTTCCTCCAGGTGCTTATCCTTTCGAAACTGGGATGCAGGGAACTGATAAACCGCTGCAATGAATACATATTTTCAGCTGCTTTCCCGCTTCGCCGTCAGTTACCCGCAACCCTTTGCTCTGCCATTTTAGTCATGCTGTCGCTGGCTGTCCCTGTATTGTTCAGGGAATTCTTCTCAGGTAATATGTATGCTGTCTATGCCATTATTGTGGGAGCAGTCTTCATTCCTGCCTTTGCAGTCTCCTCAGGGATTATAAGCGGGGGAAGCAAATTGTTTGAAGTAGTATTTACGATTATGGTTTATGGCATCCTGTATTCCGTCCCTTACTTTGATTTTACAGGCGGAGTCCCGGGTTCAAAGGAACTGGGCATAGCAAATTACTTGCTTGCAACTGCTTTGATCCTGGTCATCCTGTCTTTCCTGGTCAGAAAAAGGCAGATCATGCACTCGGCTTAACTAATTATAAAGGCGGCAAATAATCCAGTATGAAATCTGCGGATCATTGCTTCATAAAAGATTTCAAACGGGAGAGGTAATCCATCCTGTTTGCATCGGAAAGCTGGTAGTCAAACTGACCTAACGACTGCTGAAGATCGAAATAATCCTTCAGCAGGGAATAATAGGAATTGTTTCGCGACATGCTGCTGACAATGAACTGCTGCTGGGCATCCAGCACATCGAGTATGCTTTTTTTCCCGAGCAGGTATTGATTGGTCACCAGTTCAAGGTTTTTACGGCCGGCGGTTTCGGCTAGCAGCCATTGCTGGTGGCCGAGGTAATCCGACATTAATGTGGTGAGGTTACTGCGGATGACCGATTCGAGCTTATCCAGCTGTGACTGACGTTCACTCCTGCGCTGGGCCAGCGTGAGACGCGCCTTCTGCATGGTGGCGTTATTCTTCAAACCCGTAAACAGGGGGAGCTCCACCCTGGCCTGGATGTTCCATGTATCGTCAGGAGCAGGGAAGGGCCAATCAGAAGGCATGGTCTGGTATAGCCGGTTCGTATAACTTCCCGAAGCGGTGGTATTCGGAATAAACCTCGAGATATTGGCCGAACGGGCAGCGCGCTGCTGGGCGGCTATCAGGAAGTCATACTGATGTATCACCGGTGATTTGTCTTTCCCTTCCCTGACCAGGAAATTACTTAGTTTATCAAGCCTGATAGGATCTTCGAGTATGCGGTAGAACTCCGGATCGGCTATGAGAAGGCCGGAGGTCTCAAGCTCCACATCAGCCAGGTTGTATGAAACGAGATACCTCACATGGATCAGCTCAAGCAGGGTAAATACCGACTGTGTCATGGTGGAATAGGCGTTGATCACATCCTTTTTGGCTTTGGCTACTTCGATCTGCCAGCGGTAAACTTCATTTTCCCCTACTGAACCCGATTCTTTTTTCATTTTCGAGATCTCGAGGTTCGATCTGCTGATCATCAGGTTATTGAGTAACAACATGAAATTATGCCTGTTTTCGAGAATGCTCAGATAAGCCCTGGCCGTCTGGTTTCCGATATCCAGCTTCCGGGTGTTCAGATCTTCAACCAATGCCTGCTGGTTCGAGGCAGTGACCCTGAGGTTGGACCAGACAGGTTCTGAATAAACCGACTGTGAGATGCTTCCGGTAGCAGATACCATCTGGGGCGCCTGGTAATTTTTACTGTCGTTCAAAGCGCCTACGACATATGCATCGAGGCTGGGAAGCAGGCTGGATCGCGCAATATCGATATTTTTAGCGCCGGCTTTCACTTCGAACTTTTTCGCGACCAAAGCCTGGTTGCTGTCTAAAGCAAGTGCCATTATCTCCCTGAGCTGAACGAACTGAACCGAAGTATCCTGTTTGAGCAGGTCAACGATGGTAGCCTCTGTAAGAATATCCCAGGAAAGTATTTTTAATCCGAGTTTGGCAAAGGTGGTCAGGTTCAGGAAAAGCCCCCTTCCCGACAGCAGTTCAACCGGGAGGGAAGAAGCATTCTCCCCTAGCAGTACCTGCTGTATATCGAGCGCTATTCGTTTCGAAAGCCGGTCGATAAGCCGGGGATACAATGAAGCAAGCACACCTTCCTCCACATCGCCCTGGTCAAATCCGAAACTAGGCAGCTTACGGGCCGTCAGTGAATCGACGAGCATTTTGAATTGCCCTGAGGGCATTTTAAAAAGGGCGTCCACGTAAACTGCATTGGTTTCTTTTGGCAGGGCCCTGATGATTTCCAGAGCCGAAGTATCGCAAAGGATCATATTGATCCTGACCCCGTTGATGGTGTCGAAATTGGTGAAAGGCCGGTGTTCAGGATTCAGGATGTCCATATAATCCTTGCTCACCAGGATAGACAGGTCATCGAAATTCGCGATCTTTTTCATCTCGGCGAACTCATTTTCAATAGCGGGTTTTAGCTGGATGTAAGCCAGGTTATTAACCCCGCTGCTGCCATGGTTATAAGGAATACCCTGGAGCTGGTAATTCACGACAGGGGCTGCGATCACAGGTTTTGAAAGATTTTTCCGGTGACAGAGGTCATGGGCTGCTATTATGCCGAGCGACACAATGATGTCCACCTTATTATCGGCCAGCAGCCTGTCGTTGACAGCTTTTACGCTTCCCATGGTCCATTGGCCCGTGGTGAGTTCCGCAGGCTCGGTAAACACGATATCGACCTGTCCCGACATCAGGCTTCTGATCTCCTTCTCCATGGTGGAGAGGTAAAGTGAATTTGAGCGCGCCGGGCCGTCAAATACTATGGCGACGTGCACCGCATGCATATTGAATTCGAGAGGTTTCTGCGCCTTTGCCTGGGAGTTGGCAGCCAGGGAGAAGAATATCCCCAGGAGTATGGTAACCACAGCAGGCAGGGCAGCATGCCTGCTGCGTTTCCGTTCATCGCGTTTTTCCATAAATCGGGCCACTTTTTCATAAATGATGGGAACGACCACCAGGGTAAGGAACATGGAACTGGTAAGTCCCCCGATAAGGGCCCATGCCAGTCCGTTCTTCCATTCGGCACCGGCACCTGCAGCGGTGGCGATAGGCAGCATCCCGAAGACCATCGCGAAGGTGGTCATGAAAATCGGGCGGATACGCATCCTGCCCGCGTCGATAAGAGCGTCGAATATCGATTCGCCTTCCGACCTTTTTTCATTGGTACGGTCCACGATGAGTATGGCATTCTTGGCAACCAGTCCAACCATCATGATAATGCCCAGGATAGAGAATACGTTGATTGTATTATGGGTGAATGCCAGTGCCAGGATAGCCCCTATAAGGGCTACAGGGATTGAGAACAGCACGACAAAGGGGTAAATAAAGGAGTCATACAGGATAACCATGATGAAATATACGAAGATCACTGCAGCGACTAGGGCTGCGAAAAGACTCAGGAAGGAAGTCATCATCTCTTCCTGGTCACCGCCGAAGCCGATAACTGTGCCCCCGGCTTTGGCGGTTCCCAACCTTGCAGAAAATGCCTGGACCACCGAACCCGCGGGGGAGCCGTCGGTATATGCGCTCACGGTAGTGAGGGCATTGCGGTTCTTGCGCTCCAGCTTCGTAGGCCCTGAGGCCTGGTATATGTTGGCGAACTGCTGCAGTTCAATGATCTTGTTCTTGCTGTTGATAAACGAAAGATGTGCGATGTCGTCAGGGTTGGTTCTGTCAAATTTATCAAGCGCCACGCGGATATCAAACTGGTTTGATCCGTCCCGGTATTTCGAGTCGTTATTCCCGGTGAGCGCTACCTGCAGGGCCGAACCCACATCGCTTACACTCAGCCCGAGGGCCGCCATCTTCTGACGGTCGATCTCAACACGGGTTTCGGGGTTACCCCTGGTGGCAGAGAACCGAAGGTACGTAACGCCCGGAGTCAGTATAAGCGCTTTTGCGACCATGTCGGCCGACTTCATGATCGAGTCATAACTTATGCCGGTTATCTCTACCTGGACCGGAGCCGAGCTGGCTCCCCCGGTAAAGCCGATCTGGTTCACAAACACCTTCACACCCGGGATCTTGTCGGTAAGTAATTTGACCTTTGAACCCAGTTCGGCTGTGGATAATGAACGCTTGTTTTTCGCACAGATTGAAACCACGATCTCAGTTTCGTTATCGGCACTTACCCCGTCGCTGCCTTTCCCCACATTGGTGAGGATGTTCGTTACTTCGGGCAGGGTTGAGATGATCTCTTCAATTTTCCGGCTCTGGCGGTTGTTGCTTTCAAGCGTGGTTCCCGGGGCGTATTCAAGGGCCACCGAGAACTGGCTGCGGTCGGTCTGTTTCATGAATTCAAACCCGGTCAGCCCGGCTGCGGGGATAATCAGGCTTATGATGAGGCCCGAGGCAACGACGAACAGCACCTTATAAGGATTTCCAAGGCTCCATCCGAGGATCATTGCGTACTTGCCGGTGAGCCATTTGAAGGCCCCTTCAAAGACCTTCCCGAAACGGTTCAGAAGGCTTTGGGAGTCTATGGATTCCAGTTTGGCAAAGCGGGATGCGAGGATGGGGGTGACTGTAAAAGAGACCAGAAGGCTGGTGAGGGTCGAAACGAGTATGATGATGGAGAATCCGCGGATGATATCGCCTATGAGCCCAGTGGTCAAGGCCAGGGGGACGAATACCACGATGTCGACAAAGGTGATGGAGATGGCTGCAAAACCGATCTCGTTGCGGCCCCTGATAGAGGCAGTGAGCTTGTCTTCACCCTTTTCGAGGTGATGGTAGATATTCTCAAGAACCACGATACTGTCGTCGACCAGGATACCAATTACCAGCGACAGAGCCAGCAAGGTGAACAGGTTGAGCGACATTCCGAAGATCCACATCACTACGAAGGCCGTGGTGAGAGAGCAGGGAATAGAAACCATGACGATGAGTGAAGTGCGCACCGAATGAAGGAAAAGGAACATCACGGCAGCCACCAGCAAAATAGCAAGCATAAGATCTTCCATCACGGCACGGGCAGCAGCCATAGTAAATATGCTCTGGTCGTCGGCTATGTCAAAATGAAGGCCCACTCCCTTATAATCGGCCTCAAGCACTTTTAATTCCTTTCGCAGCAGCTCGCATACCTTGACCATATTGGCATCGTTTTGCTTCTGGATCTCAAGCCCCAGTGAATTGATGCCGTTGAACCTGCTGATGAGGGTAGGGTCAACGGTTGCATCATGGATCTCGGCGATATCGCGAAGACGGATCTCGCCACCCTCTTTGGAATAGCCTACGACCAGGTTCTTCATTTCCTCAAGGGAAGTGAACTTGCCTGCAACACGAACCACGTACTGGTGAAGGGGATCTTTTAATTTTCCTGTCGGGAAATCCAGATTGGCTGCATTGATGAAGTTGGCAACCTGGCTTATAGACAGGGAGTAGGACCTGACTTTCTGGGCATCGATGTTAACCTTTATCTCCCTTTTCAGCCCGCCGTTAATACTGATATTTCCAACACCCTGCACCCTTGAAAGACGGGGTTTGATCTGGTCGTCGACCAGGGTGTAAAACCTGGCAGGGGACAGGCTGGAAGTAAGTGAAAGCCTCAACACCGGGATCTGGCTCACCGAATAGGTCAGTAAAGAAGGGGTTTTAATCTCTTTAGGCAGGGTTGAGAGAATTTCATTCACCTTCCTTTGTACATCCTGAACAGCGACATTAATGGTTGCATTCCTGTAAAATTCTATGGCGATGAGTGAAAGTCCTTCGTATGAAGTGGAGCTGATATTCTTCACTTTCTCGATCCCCGAAAGGGCATCTTCAATAGGACGGGTGACATTGTTTTCCACTTCGCCAGGTGAAGCTCCGGGGTATTGGGTTTTGACGGTGACATAAGGCTGATCTATCTTGGGCAGCAGCTCGTAACCAAGCTGGTAATACCCGAAAACCGCCAGCATTCCCAGGGCCAGAAAGATCACAATGATAAATGACGGGCGTTTTATCGCTAATTCGGTTATCGACATGGCAGCTGTTTTGTATTATTTGACAATGATAACCTTCAGGTTGTTGGAAAGATTGTTCTGGCCGCTGGTCACTACCATCTCCCCTTCTTCAAGCCCGTTCAGCACTTCAAGCAGCTGTCCCGATTCACGCCCAATGGTTATATTCCTTAAGGAAGCTATATTTCCTTTGATTACGAAAACCTGGGCATTCTTAACACTCCCGATCAGGGCGTCGCGGGAAATTGCGATAGCGTCGCGGGAAGTGATGGAGGTGAAATTAATCCGCCCGAACATCCCTCCTTTCAATGGGAAAGCGGCGCTGTTCGGAAGATGGATCTCAACAGGATACGTATGGGCTTCGTCGGCTTTGGAAGCGATATTGTCGACATGGCCCAAAAACCGGTGGCCCGGGTAGACATCGGTTGTGATCTCCACGCTGTCACCGGGATGAAGCACAAAGGCGTCTTTTTCAGAGATGCTCACTTTCACCTTCATGGTGGAGATATCAACGATGTTCCCGATTGATGAATTCTGCTGGATATAGGAACCCTCGTTGACTTTTTTAGTGTTGATGGTGCCGTTGATCGGGGCTTTGACCTTGGTGTCGTCAAGGGCTCTTTTGGCCCTGGTCAGGTCATTCTCGGCCGCCTGCATATCGAGCCTGGAAATGTCGAGTTGGGATGCCGAGATAGAGTTTTGCTCGTACAGGGTCTTGTTGCGGTCGAAATCGCGTTTTGCTTTGAAATAATTGATCTCCTGCCTGGCCAGATCCGATTTTATAATGGCATCATCGATCTCAACAAGTACAGTGCCTTTTTTGACCTGGTCGCCTATCTTGAAATTCAATCGCGTTATCATCCCTTTTGCTTCGGATATGATTTCCACATCATTTTCGGGATCTATCAGCCCGACCATGCTTACCAGGTTGGTCAGCGACTTTTTTATTACCGTGTCGATAGTGACAGGAACATTGCTGAGCACCTCCTGCCTGCCTGAATTTTCTTTTTTATGACCCAGAAAAAAAAGCCCTGCGATGATCAGGATCACGACCACCGAAGCGATAATGGTAAAATAGAGTTTTTTCATGGTTCTGAAATTTTTCGCATCCGGTTGAATACCCTCAAATCTCCATTCCGGGAGTTGCTTTTTTTAAGTTTGATGAAAGATTTGCACAAAAGAAATTTATCATCGTTGTGCAACATTCAAAGATATGAAAATCACTGTTGGATTTTGAACTGGAAATGAAATATCCTGATGGTGTGAAAAAAGAAATGCAAATGAAATGAACAACCCTGAAGGTTTTATTCTGTATCAGAGGGCAATAATCTATTTTGCAGGAACATTAAAAATGAAACCGACTCCAAATACATTCTCAATACTTAAATCCGGATCTTCCTTAAGGTATTTACGTATTTTAGTGATAAACACATCCAGGCTGCGGCCGAAAAAATAGTCGTTCTCACCCCACAGGTCTTTTAACAGTTCTTCACGTTTTATTACAGTATTCGGGTGTGCGGATAAATAGTTTAGTATATCACTTTCCTTTTCGGTGATTCGCCTTGCTTTACCAGCAATGGCCAGGGATTGATTATGAAAGTCAAATGTATATTCACCGATTTTAATAGTTCCGGTCCTCACTTCACTTATATTTTCTGGGATCCTGCGGATAACAGCTTTAATTTTCCAGAGCAATTCCTCCTCATCAAATGGCTTGGTGATATAATCATCAGCACCCAAACCATATCCTTTTAATTTATATTCCCTTAAAGACTTTGCCGTAATAAAAATGACGGGTATCTTTTTATCCTTTAACCTGATCTCTTTTGCAAGGGTAAACCCATCCATTTTCGGCATCATGACATCCAGCAAGCACAGATCAAAAGGATTGAACTGAAATGCTTTTAACGCCAACTCCCCGTCTTTACAAAGTTTCACATCAAACCCTTCGGCATCCAGGTAATCAACTAAAAGGACTCCTAAGTTGAGATCATCCTCCGCAAGTAATATTTTGAACCGTTTCTCAGGCATTGGGAAATGTAATAATGAATGATGTCCCTTTTCCTTTTTCGCTCTGAAGTTCAATTGTTCCTCCATGCAATTCAACAACCTTTTTTACGTAAGCCAAACCGAGACCAAATCCCTTCACATCATGTACGTCCCCGGTAGGGACCCGGAAAAATTTATCGAACACTTTCTTTTGATATTCCTTTTCAATACCGATACCATCATCGGAAACAGCAACAACTAAATTGTAACCAATATTGGATGTTTGAATGCATAATTCAGGTTTTTCCCCGGAATATTTAACGGCGTTGTCAATCAGGTTGCAAAACGAATTTATCAGATGTGTACGGTCTCCAATTACCATAAACTGCCCGGCATCCAGGTTTAATTTTATGTTCCCATGTTTGTTTTCGATCTGCAAGCTGATACATTTTAATGCTGCATTGATCAACTCGTGAAAATCCAATTCCGATTTGTGTAAAGGGATCTCGCCTCTTTCAAGTGCAGTCATGCTTAACACCTGCTCAACCTGAAGCCTTAACTTTTCATTCTCTTCAATAATTATTCCCGAGTAATGTTTTATTTTATCTCCTTCCTTAATGGCAGAATCCTTTAGTATCATCTTTCCTGCCAGGGCAATGTTTGTTAAAGGTGTTTTAAATTCATGGGTCATATTGTTTAAAAAGTCGGTGGTATGCTCCGAAATTTCTTTCTCCCTGATAAATGACAGAATTGTTCGCCAGAACATGATAAGCACGATAATTATCAGGATGACTGAAGTGATGAAAAGTGTTCCCATCTCCGCGATAATGAATTGCTTTTTCTCAGGGAAAATAAGTTTCAATTCTACTTCTTTTTTACTGCCCACATCTTCCAAAGGTTTATTATAAATGAGGTTTGCAGAACGGCTTTCATTTAACGTTGTCAGGTATCCAGGTTTTGCGACTACAAAAGAATATTCAATATGAATGTTGTAAAACTTCATATAATGAGTTAGCAAGGAATCAATCTTATGGACTTCATCCTTTCCCAATTTCACAGCTATTCCCGGGGTACTATCCATTTCGACGCAAGCTCCGATTTTTATACAGGTTTCTTTATCAGAACGGAGAGCGTCGGTTGTTCTTGAAAGAACCATATTGGCCTTTTCATTAAACAACTCTTCTTTTATTTTGGCTGTCTGTAAGATCCAATTCACCTGAATTATCAGCACCATTGCTAATGCGATGGATGAAATTGCGATAAGCAGCCAGGTTCGGTTTGGTTTCATTTGATTCCACAAAATTAGCCATTTAAAATGGCTTTTAAGCACCAATAACAAGTCATTAACAACTCAATAACCAGTCAATAACAGGACTCCAGTTGATTTAAAACTACTTTTGCCTTACAAACTTTAAATTTAAACCATGAAAAATATACTTATCGCTATGTTCGTGCTTGGTCTCACGTTATCCTGTATCGTTGACAATGGAGGGCAGCCTGCTGAAAACGGAAAGCTTTCCGGCCATGCATCATACAGGGACGCATACACATCGGCCAATTATGCAGATGCGGGATGTTTGATTTATGCAATCAGCGAAGCTGATTTCAGATCATCGGGATATGGCGACCTTAAAAATGTGATTGAAAGGTTCCAGGGATACAAATACGATTATCTGCTGTCAATTTATAATTCAATAGATCCTTTCAGAAATAGCAAAATGCGTGACAATTTTGACACATTGTCGGATTTTACCTTCAAATTCATCAGAGGATTTAAAAAATTAACCGGTATCGTAAAAGCGGTAACAGACGGTACTGGAAATTATACTTTAAGTTTAAAGCCGGGCAAATATTACCTTCTGGTTATTTCAGGCAGTGTAAAAAGCGATAACCTTGCTGAATCCAAAGGCAATATCGGTTATAAAATCGTGGATGTAAACTCAGCCCAGGAGACAATTCAGAATATGATCTTTCAGAAGTATGATATGACCGGGATCATGGTGGCCAGAAACCTTTCAGGATGTTAATCCCGGGAAACAGAAAATGATTTAATCCCGGCATGTTAATAATTTCCCCGGCCTGTCTTTCCTAAACGGGAAAAAACCTGCAAGGGATGAGCCTGTTTTTTTAGTATTTTTACTGGAATTAGAAGATGGTTCACATGAATTAATGGTGTAACTGATCCGGTATAAAGATGGTTTCTTTCCAAAATTGTGATCGGGATAATCTTCATAGAATAGCTTCTTCACTGAAATTAGTGATTCCACTCCTTGTGTGCTTTTTATCAGCAACTCCTGTCTTCTCACAAAAGCATACAATCCATGGAATTGTAAAAGATGAGGTAACCCAATCTCCTGTCGCTGATGTGGATATAAAGATCAACGGTACAAACAGGGGAGCCGTGACAGATAAAGACGGCAGGTTCACATTGATCCTTGACAAGGTTCCCTCATCGGTCACTCTTTCCTGTATCGGCTATGAGATGGTTTATTATGATATAATCAAAACCTCTTCCAAATCCCTTGAACTGATCATGAGACCGAGGGTATATAGCCTCAAAGAAGTTGAGATTTCGGCCGAAAGATTCAGATATGTATTCAGGGACATGAGTTATTCTGTTCTTGACTATGAAATTATGGATGACAACCTCCTGTTACTCGTTTTCAGGGGGAACCTGAAAAGAACGGAGCTCATTCTTCTTACCCTGACAGGTGACACAATCTCAATTATACCCGTTCCTGAACAAAAACCCAGTAAACTGTATAAGGATTTCCTCGGCAATATTCACTATGTGTCGACCAGGGGGAATGCCTATCAATGCTACTATAACGATACTCTGAAACAATTCGGGTTTGTTTGCAAAACAACGTATGATTCCTTGCTCAGGGCTGTCAAGCCATTTGTATTTATGGCGACCGACCGCTTTTATTTTCAGGAATTCACCCCTGACGGATTTGGCACAAATATTGGATTTTATGATAAGGAGCACAAAAAAAATTATGTCAGGTATATTTCAGGAGAAACTTCACGAAGAAAATATTTTGATGATGTAAAGTTTTACAACCTGTGGAATGATCAGCTTCAGAATTCAGCAGCACAACTTTCAGCTAAAGGAAATACAGAAAGAAAAAATCAAGCGGTAACAATTGATCCCCAAATGGAAAACCCGGCTCGTTACAGCGAGGATGATTTTCATGCGACAAAAAAGTTTTATGGCGGAAAGATAAATGCACCTATTGTGAAACTCGGTGAAAACAATATGGCGATCTTTAATTTTTCGGAGGATAAAATCGAGATGATGGACCAAAACGGCAAAGTTTATAAAACAGTGCCGATCAGTTTTCATAAAGACATTGACGATAACCCGCTTTCATCATTGTTTTCTGCCTTCATCCCGGTGGAATGGAAATGGAGGGGAAACATCATAGTAGATGAATATTTCAGATGCGCATATACCATTTTCCAGAAAAACTGGATAACCCAGTTAAAGAAAATTGATGTTGAAACAGGAAATCTGACCACCTCGTATGAACTCCCTTTTGCCTTTCCCGAAAAGATCAGGATCTACAAGGGGGTTGCTTATTTTCTCCTGCTTGGTGTCGGGCAAAATGAAAACTGGAAGCTGGCGAGGTTCAAACTGTTATAACAGTCTCATATTTTTCAACCCGGCAATTTTTTTATTATCAGCTTGTCGATGCGGTTCCCGTCAAGATCAACCACTTCGAGCTCATACCCCATATAAACAAGCTTCTCCCCGGGTGCAGGGATGTGTTTCATCGCGTTTGTGACAAGGCCGGCCACGGTGTTGAATTTTACCTTTTTGTCGAGGCCCTCAAGCCCGAATTTATAGGCAAACTCGGTGTACGGCATCTGTCCGTCGACCAGCCAGCTCCCGTCTTCCCTCCGGTGGATCTGGGGTTTATCTGAACCGCCCCTGTTGATATCCCCTACAATGGCTTCGAGGATGTCGTTAAGTACGACCATGCCGACAATGGATCCGTATTCGTCGACCACCAATCCGTAATGAACATTTTTTTCCCTGAACAATTCAAGCGTTTCATAGGTCGTAAGAGACTCCAGGATCAGCTGCGCAGGCTTAATGTAATTCTCAAGTACCAGTTCGTCATTGAGATTAAATCCCAGTAACAGTTTTTTAAGAGAGACCACCCCGACCAGGTTATTCAGGTTATTGCGGCAAACGGGGTATACCGAATGGAGCCCCGGCTGGATCTTTTTCCACAGGTCAGCGCTGCTTTCATTGATATCAAGCCATGTCACTTCCGAATAATGGGTCATCAGTGAAGCGATCTTCTGGTCCCCGAGATGGAAAACCCTGTCGACGATATGCTGCTCCATTTTCTGAACATCACCTCCCATTGCTCCTTCAAGCACCAGGGCACGGATCTCTTCTTCAGTTACTTTATTGTCGGCGGATGGCTTTACCCTGAGAAGCCTGAGGATGATGTCGCTGAGCCTGGTCAGCAGCCAGGTGACCGGGATGAGGATCTTTGAAAGGATCACGGCCGGAGGGACCATCACTTTGGAAACGCTTTCGGGATTCATCAGGCCGATGCGTTTGGGGACAAGCTCACCGATAAGCATTGCGACCAGGGTAACGATGATCACGACAATGGCCAGCGCCAGGGTACTTGCAGTTGGCCCTGACATCCCTGCGGAGATAAGGAGCGAAGCCATTCCTTCCGAAATCTTTGCCCCGCTGAAAACCCCGGTAAGGATACCGATGAGAGTTACCGCGATCTGAACTGTGGATAGCACGCCTGCCGGCTTGCTTAACTGGTCAAGCGCAGCTTTTGCGCCCTTATTCCCCGACCTGGCATCTATCTCGAGCTTGCTCCTCCTGGAGGAGACCAGCGCAATCTCTGTCATTACAAAAAGTCCGTTGACCAGGAACAGGGCAAACAGGATAATAATTTCTGTGATCATATACCGATATTTTGAGATGGGTTAATTATAATGTCCCGCCTTGGAACAGGAATTTTAATATTATTTTCTTTCATTATTTTAAAGACTGAGAACTGTACTTCGCTCCTGATGCTGCGACCCTGGCTGTAGTCGGAAACCCAGAAAAGCATTTCAAAATCCATGGCAAATTGCCCCACCCCCAGAAAGTAGACTAACGGTTCGGGTTGCTGCAATATCATTGGGTGTTTTCGCAGGATTTCCATTACAAGACCCTGGACGAATTGGGGATCCGAATCATATGCTACGCCTAAGGGTACTTCCATCCTGCGTTTCTTGTCAGAAAGGGTCCAGTTTATCACCTCTTTGGAGATCAGCTGCCCGTTGGGAACGATCACTTCGGCCCCGTCGAATGTGTGAATGTTGCTTGCACGAAGATCAATGGATTTTACATTGCCTATAAGCGGGCCAACCTGTACCGTATCACCAATCTGTATCGGCCTCTCAAAAAGCAGGATCAGTCCCGAGACTACATTGCTGAAAATGGATTGCAATCCGAACCCTATTCCAACACTGAATGCCCCAAGGATGATCGTCGCTTTGTCCATCGGGATACCTGTTGCATAGAATGCCAGGAAAAAACCGAAAACAATCATCACATATTTCAAGCCCATGGAAATGGTGTGGGGCAATCCTTTTGATAAGGACAAGCGGTTGAGTACATCCTTTTCCAGAAGCACCTGAAGGAACCTGGCCAAAAAAAACGAAATAAAAATGACTGCAAAAAAGAGCAAAACTCCATCAAGGGAAAAACTGGCATCCCCGATGGTAAATTTGTAGGTGAATACCGAAACGATCAGGTTATAAGCAATACTCCGTATATGAAAAGAATTCAGGAAAATTGCAAACCAGTATATTATCGTCAGAGTGTTCAGGATCAGGAAAGATCTGTGCTTTAACATCTCACCGTAAAGCCTGATGGAATTAACTTTGCGGCCCCGGCGTGAATCAATTACTGATGCAACGACGCCATTTACCATGATGGCCGCAACAATCAGGAGCACGATGCTGAGGATATTGACAAACACGGCATTGATGGTTATCGAAGTCAGGATCATCCTGCCGGTCAGGTTGGCGATCAGCCCGGTTAATGCAAGCGAAATATGAAGAACAAGGAAAATATTGACAAGGTATTTCTGGTAAGTTTTGATTTTGATCTTCCTGAAATTTATAAACAGCACCAGCAGCATTATGAACTCGGAAACTGCTATCAGAAAATACATCATGCGGGAGAGCAATGCATCGGAAGAGGCCAGGATTAGAAAAATGAAAAGAACAAGGATGATGATAAAAGAATACAGGTAAACGTGGTATTTCCTGTCGAGGATCTTTTTAAGCAGGCTGATTATAGGATAAGCATACAGGTAGGCTACAAGTTCACGGAAAACCATAGGACGGGCCGAAAAAATAAATTCGACTGAAATAAGGCTCAATATCGTAGCAGCCATCAGGGGTTGCGAAAGAAGGACCATCAGCTTCTCTTTGTAAAACCTTCCAAAGCCTTCCAGGTTAATGCTGGTCCTTTTTTTAAGAAGGTAAAAAAACCATAACAGGACTGAAAAGAGCATTAAAAGAATAATGACTGATCCCTTTTGGGTTCCCAGGTAAGAGAGCAGTTCCTTTATCCTCAGATTTTTAAAGTTTTTAAATGCATCGGCAACAGCCGAAATGTAATTCCTCCTGAAATCAAGTCTGAAGAGGGGAGGATGGTCGACTTTGAATGAATTCAATTCTTTACGGCTGATAAGGGATATCGTTCTCTGAAGAGCAAAGTCGATCTTGATCCCCAGGGTAATGTTCTTTTCCATGATACCAATAATGGTATTGGTCTTCCTGCCGAGCATGTTGAGTGAAGAATCGATGAAAACGATAGTGGTTGTGAGGTTTGCAGGAACCGGCATGTTCGGGAAATCCTTTTGCATCTGGTCCCTGGTATTTTTCCATTTGGCCGCTTCCTGGTTCATCCAGGTGGTTATCTCATCGAGGGTCTTTATGATCTGGCTAAGCTGCTTTTCTTCTTCTGCATTTTCACGCTGCTCCTGCTCCAGAAGTACTTTCCTGTTTACAATTAGGATGATTTTGACTTCGGGGTCATTCTGGTCGAGCGGCTTTAAAATGTTGGTATCTATCCTTGAGCTGATGATTTCATTTTTTGCCCTGAGCATCCTGATTGTCCCCGGGGGAGGCAGATTACGGAATGCCTGTCTCGTTTTGTGCATGAGTTCCACTGACTTGACAGGAATATCGCTGACTTTAATGGTTTCCGGCTGTTGTTTCTTTTGTTCGGACTGCTTTTCGGGTACTCCCTGAGCAAAAGAAGGAGGTTGAACCACAATTCCACAAAAGCAAATAAACAGGAACAGAATAATTTGTTTCATACAATGGAATTTAGTTTATAGCCAACCCCGACCCTGGTCAGGCAATCAAGTTATAATTTCAGCAATTTCAGGCTGCCCGAAAATCTTTTTCCACTTGCAGCAATGATGTATAATCCGGAAGGTATATCCAGTGAATTATTATCCAGCCTGAACGGGACATTCTGCCTGCCCCGCGGTAGGTTCCCGTCAAAAACTTTTTTTACAACCTTGCCATTCAACGCATACAGGCTGATTGAGACTTTGTCATCCGCAGGCAGGTAAAAAGAAAGAGTTGTCGTGCTTTGGACCGGGTTTGGGGAGGCCGACAATGCAATCTTCCCGACGGCATTTAATGTTGGGATGCCTGTGAGGATATCGTCGAGATTGGCCCTGTAGGCCGACAATCCATAAGTTCCGGCAACAAGGGTGCGTGTTGGCGCATGTATCTTCAGAGTGTATACGGGAACTGCAGGCATCCCGTCCCATATCCATGACCAGGTTTGTCCGCCGTCGGATGTCCCATATAACCCGGCGTCGGTTGCAACGATGATCCTTCCGGGGATATCAGGATCTACAACGATATCATCCACGGGAAACTCAGGGAGGTTGCCTGAAATATCCGACCAGTGCTGGCCCAGGTCGACTGATTTAAAGACATGGGGGAGGGGTTCATCCCAACGGAATCCCGACAGTGTAACATATAAAGTCTGGGCATCAAAGGGATCGGCTTTGACATGGGTAATCCACCTCTGTGGGAGGCCGGTCGAGATATCCTGCCAGGTCTGCCCGTCGTTGGTGGAGATATGTACCATCCCGTCGCCGCTGCCAGTTATTACGATTGAAGGATTGACAGTTGAAATATCAATTGTTGTAAGGGTATAGAAATAATTAGTGCCACCCTGGGTGAGATCTTCGCTGACGGCTTGCCAGGAATGGCCCTTATCAGTAGTTTTCCATACACGGTATGTCCCAAAATAAAGGATGGATGGGTCCTGGGAGTGCATGGCCAGGGGAGCCGACCAGTTCACCCGGTCGCCCGCCATAGGGCCGGAAATATATTGCATGCTGTTCCCTCCATTTATTGACCGGTAGAGATTCCCGTTCTGGTATTCGGCGTAGAGTATATCTGAATTGGTATAATCCACGAGACAATACATGCCATCGCCTCCGAGTATTGGCTGCCAGTCGCTGGTACCGCCTGTAAGAGTACGAATGGAATTGTTGTCCTGGGTGCCTCCGTATATCCTTTGAGGAAGCTGGTAATCGATATCAATGGCGTAGAACTGGGTCAACGGGAGGTTGTTAATCTTGGTCCATCCGTTTCCATAATTTGATGTGAAGTATAATCCCCCGTCATTACCTTCGAGAATACGATTGTTGTTTAAAAAACACATGGCATGATTATCCACATGAATATTGTTATTGGTGATATCGGTCCAGGAGCTCCCCCCGTTGTCAGTGCGGTAAAGATCCACTCCCATCACATATACCCGGTCGGGGTTATCGGGATGTATCCTGATCTGGCCGAAGTACCATCCGAAGTTACTGCTCATTCCCTGAAGGGCGGCGTCGTTGGTCCTGGTCCAGGATGATCCGCCATCAGATGACTTGTATACGCCCACTTCTTCATTATCCATATCATAACAGGCGTAAAGAATATCAGGATTGGATTTTGATATATCTATGCCTATCCTTCCTACATTGCTCCCCTTTGGGAGGCCATTGGTAAGTTCACTCCATGTTGTGCCCCCGTCGGTACTCTGCCAGATCCCCGATGACTGGCCGAAAGAACGGCGGTATACAAGACCGCGGCAACGTTCCCACATGGCAGCATAGATGATCTGGGGATTTGCAGGATTCTGAACCAGGTCGATGGCTGAAGTGGAATCGGTAAGATAAAGGACTTTATCCCAGGTTTGCCCGCAATCGTTGCTTCGGAAAACTCCGCGTTCATCATTAGTGGTAAAGAGATTGCCGCAGGCTGCGGCAAAGATCCGGTTCGAATTCGAATAATCCACAAGTACCCTTCCGATATAAGCCGAATGGGTAAGCCCCATATGCTGCCATGTGGTTCCGGCATCGGTAGATCTGTATATGCCGTCGCCCAGGAAGCTGAAGCTGGAAGAATTGGCTTCACCGGTTCCGCACCAGATTGTATCGGGATGGCTTGGATCAATGGCGATATCGCCAACCGAGATCACAGGGACATCACTGAACAGGTTGGTCCAGGTATTTCCTGAATCGGTGGTCTTCAGTATCCCTCCGGTGGAAGCGCCTGTATAAATAATTTCAGGATGCCCGGCCGGGGATTCCACATCGGTTATCCTGCCGCCAATGTTGTCGGGGCCGGCGAATGTCCATGGATTGGATCGTTTTACCTGCGCCCTCATCATTTTCCTTGTTTGCTCCAGTGCATCAAGGTATGCTACAGGATTGATCTTCCCATATGGGAATGCCCTTTGCATGGCCATCCAGTCACTGGGATCCGGTCCGGGTTTTACCCGTTTCGATCCTGACTGATCGTCATGGTTGATTACCTGGTAAATCAGAATTCCTGCCATGACCAGGACAAGGGCTCCTATTCCCTGGAACAGGATGAAAAATCTTTTCTTTTTCATACTCAGCTTTACATGTGATGTTTTTTGCCCGGTTTGAAATGCAACTCAACATCCGCAGTTAAAAGGCTAAGTTACAAAAAAAAATACCCGCCATGGCTTTTGGGCTAAGGAGGTTTATTGATATTGACTTATCTTTGAAATCATAACAAGCACAAACCTGGGAGATCATTAACATGAAGAATAAAATAAAAAAAGTCAAGGGGTCTGCAGTAACTTTCCTGCTGACCGCAATTTTAGTTGTTGCTGGTAATTATGCCTTTTCCCAGAATGACGCAGAAGGCAGTAAAGACCCATCCCTGTTTACAAGGATGCCAGGCTATCACATTTACAGGTATGATGATTTACAATTCGATCAGTTCGAATTCAAAGTCAGCGACAGTAAAACCCGGATTGTACAGGGGCATTCCCTTTTTATTATCTATGACCCCAATGATAATATTCAGGCACCAAGCCCCCTGCAGATTGGCCATAATTATATAAACGCCGCTAAATCAGTAGGTGGACAGCTTGTATATGAATTTCATGATCCGGGAGAAGATGTGGTGGTGAAGGTCGTTAAAAACAATATGGAAACCTGGGCTTATATAACTGCAAACGGAAACGGCTCCTACTCTATTCATCTTATCGAAAAGGAAGAAATGAAACAGGATGTCGTTGCTGATGCCAGTACAATGGATAAGAGCATTAAAGAAACAGGCAAAGCAACCCTTTACGGAATTTATTTTGATACTGGCAAGGCGGATGTGAAACCCGAATCCCAGCCGGCCTTGAAGGAAATCGCAAAATTACTTCAAACCGAAGCGGGTCTCAAACTCTATGTTGTTGGACATACTGATAATAAAGGAATTTTTGAAGCAAATCAGAAATTGTCGCTGGACCGTGCGGTTGCCATTGTAAATACCCTGGTAAACAAGTATAGTATAGCGGTATCGCGACTGAAAGCCTGCGGTGACGGGCCAACCGCACCTGTTGCCAGCAATGATTCGGAAGAAGGTCGTTCGCTTAACCGGCGTGTTGAGTTGGTTAAGCAATAATTAAACCGTCAGAAATAACTTATAAGAAGATTCAGAAAAACAGGTTGTTTCGCTGTGTTTGGGGTTTCATGATATTCCAGAAGAATAGCGTTACTTTGTAAAAAAATCGGGTGATATGAAACATCATCGGTTTTGCTTCATATTATTACTATTTCTATCCTCAGTGCTTTCATGTTCCGTGCTTGCCCAATCATGGGATTTTATCAAAGAAAAGGAAGGTATAAAAATATACACCCGTAAGGAAGCCGGGAAATCACTGAAGTCGTATAAAGGGGTTGCCGACATTAATGCACCGGCGGAAAAAGTTTTTGCCCTGATCGAGGATGTTAACAATACAGACTGGTGGGATAAGAACTTTAACCAGATCAGGGTGCTGCTTTATGAGAAGAATAAACGAGCGCAGTATTACCTGGTTTATAATTTACCCTGGCCGGTCATTGATCGCGACTTGTGCGTGGATGTTACAGTTACAATTGACCAGGTTACCGGGGTGAGGCGGATAACGGCTGTTCCCCTCAGCGGGGTCTACCCTGAAAGCCAGGATATGATCAGGATCAAAGAGTACAGGCAAACCTGGACTGTCGAACCTGCAGGAAAAGAAAGATCCCATGTGGTACTTGAAGGGTATATTGACCCGGCCGGAAGCATACCTGACTGGATCTCCAATATGCTGATCGTTGATTCACCGGTAAATGCCATCAGCGGGATCAGGGAGAGAATGGAAAAAAAATAGATCGGGCTGCATTGTTTTTATGTCTGTACAGCGTTATCCCTGTTCAGTTTCAGGTAAAACATCAGTAAAAGGTACATTTACATGATTAATATGCTCATTTACGCATTTGTGCTTGCAATCGCCTGATTGCCGGGGTATCTTTGTACAAATATTACCTCAATGTTAAAAAATTACAGAGCACTCTGGATCTTTTTGGTCGCTACCATCATCATAACTTCATGTAAAAAAAATGAGTCCGACCCCGGAACATCGGCGGCGGATATGAAGAATTTGAATATTTCTCCGGCGTTCAGCTGGGAAACATCCCGTGATGTGACCTTTCAGATCTCCTCTGATCATGCGACGCTGATCAATATCACTTCAGCAACCGGTGATATACAGTATTACCGTGGCTTCTACAACGGGGTTGACAATAGTTTCCCTGTAAAACTTACCATCCCCGCTTATATCGGGCAGGTAATGGTGAACGGTATCTCTGTGGCAATCACAGGGGCTGTGGTTCAGGTTAATTTAACGAATGCATTAAAGAATGCTGCGGATAGCCGCCTGAAAGATATTCCTGCCCAGGGTTTGATCGCTGCCTGGCATTTTGATGAAAATACCGGAACAACGGCCGGCGATGCAATAGGTGGTCATAATGGCGTCATCAGCGGAGCCACATGGGTAAATGGTATCAGGGGAAGTGCGCTTCAGTTCGATGGAACCAGCAACCAGGTTCAGATACCCAAAGCCGGGTTTAACCCGACAGGAAACAGTATCAGTTTCTCATTCTGGTTCAAGCTGAATGCAATAGGTGATAATGGCAGCTTCATTTATCAGAATGTAAAGTATAATATAAGTATGGACGCCCAGGGGCGTGTAGGATTTGCAATATATACGCCGGTTTGGGCATCGGTTAATGCGGGATTTACCAACCGGGTCCTGGATACCGACTGGCATCATGCTGTTATGACATATGATGGTTCCACAATGAAAATATTTTTGGATGGCTTGTACAGGACTTCTATAGCCAATACCGGGAATCTGCAAATTTCAGCCTCGGATGTTTACATTGGGAGGCAGGGAACCATTACTCCTTTTAAAGGTATCATTGATGAGATGTTGATGTATGACCGGGCTCTGACAGATGCGGAAGTGATTCAAATATATGGTTCAACCCCTGATCCCGGGACCGGGAGCGACAACCTGGTTTCATATTATAAACTTGATGAAAATGCCGGAACTGTGGCTAACGACAGTAAAGGAACAAATACAGGAACCATTACAGGAGCAACCTGGGGGCAGGGTATTTCGGAAAGTTGTCTTGTGTTCGACGGAACAACAGGGGCCGTAAAGGTTCCCAGCAAATTAAACCTGAACCCTGTTTACGGAATTACGATGATGGCCTGGGCTAAGACCAATAAAAACCTGACTACTAAAATTTTTCAAAAAGGAGATTTTGATGGTCATGGTCTCGGACAGGGAAACTGGGATGGCTGGGGAGGTCAGATCAGGCTTGTCGGTAACATCACACACGTATTGAGCTGGGGGGGCGGACTTCCAGTTTTAAACCAGTGGTATCATATTGCTATGACTTATGACGGGCAGATGATGAAATTATATGTAAATGGCCAGCTCAGGAACAGTCTTGCTGTAACAGGTTTATTGTATGTGAACAGCAGGGATTTATCGATTGGTTCGGATGATGGCGCCCAGAAATTTTTCAACGGATCCATCGATGAATGTAAGTTTTTCAACAGGGCCCTGGATCAGACAGAGATACAGGCAAATTTCTCGCAAACCGGGAATGTGCCTGACCAGGATGGAGACGGTGTTGCCGATGCCGATGATGCTTATCCCAAAGATCCGGCCAGGGCATTCAATAATTACTTCCCAGTAACAGGGTTTGGAACCCTCGCTTTCGAAGATCTGTGGCCGAATACCGGCGATTATGATTTCAACGACCTGGTACTTGACTATCGCTTTATAACGGTGACAAATGCAAATAACAAGGTGACGGAAGTAGTATCAACATTTGTTATCAGGGCTATCGGGGCCGGCTATCAGAACGGGTTTGGTTTCCAGTTGCCGGGAACCGGCATTGCCGCAGCAGACCTGGAAGTTGCAGGGGCTAAACTAAGGGAAAGTTTTATACAACTGAACCCCAACGGGACAGAAGCAGGCCAGGAAAAGATCACTGTGATCGTATTCGACAATGTTAATAAGATCATGCCATCGCCTGGAGGTTTTGGCGTCAATACCGTGCCGGGAGCCACCTATGTGAAACCCGACACCACCATCATAACACTTAGCTTCAAACCCAATACCTATTCCATTACGGATGTCGGGATAGGCAATTTCAATCCTTTCCTGTTTGTCAATCTTGACAGGGGAAAAGAAATCCATTTACCCAACTATCTGCCGACAAGCCTGGTCAACCAGGCGTATTTCAAGACTGGAGAGGATAATTCCGACCCGGCATCAGGCACTTATTATAAGACAAAAACAAATCTGCCATGGGCGATCAATATCTCCTCGGGACTTGATTACACTGTTGAGTCGGCGCAAATTTCAAGTGCATATCTGAAGTTTGCAGGCTGGGCTCAGTCGGCAGGCGTTCAGTATCCTGACTGGAACCTTAAGAACAGCGGTTACAGGAATGAGGCAAATATATACCAGGTGCCTTAACAGGCAGTATTGATTTCAACATCAGTACAGATTTGGTATTACCGTATAGCTCTTACGACAAGGTGCGCAGATTCTCAAGTTTCTTCTTTTCAAGAAAACTATGGATATCGCCAAGGTGTTCTTTTACCCTCTTATTGCCGAATTCATACACTTTGGAAACAAGCCCGTCAAGGAAATCACGGTCATGAGACACAAGTATAAGTGTGCCATCGTAATCCTTCAAAGCGTTTTTCAGGATATCCTTTGTACGCAGGTCAAGATGATTGGTAGGCTCATCGAGGATTAGGAGGTTGACCGGCTCAAGCAGGAGTTTGATCATGGCGAGCCGGGTTCGTTCCCCGCCCGAAAGAACTTTCACTTTCTTGTTCCAGTCATCACCACCGAACATAAATGCCCCCAGCAGGTCTCTGATCTTTGTGCGGATGTCGCCTTTGGCAACATCGTCAATCGTTTCAAATACGGTTAATTCTTCGTTAAGCAGGGAAGCTTCATTTTGTGCGAAATAACCGATCATGGTATTGTGGCCAATCGTAAGATTGCCATCGTGGGCAGTTTCGCCCATCAGGATTTTCACCAGGGTTGATTTCCCTTCACCGTTTTTTCCTACAAATGCAACGCGTTCACCACGCTCTATGCTGAACGAGGCATGAGAAAATACAGTATGATCACCATAGTTTTTTGAGACATCTTCAAGTATCACCGGGTAACTCCCCGAACGGGGCGAAGGCGGGAACCTCAGGCGAAGCGCGGAAGTGTCCTCTTCGTCTATTTCAATAGGGGTTATTTTTTCCAGCATTTTAACGCGGGACTGCACCTGGTTGGTCTTTGAATAAGTCCCCCTGAACCTCTCGATAAAATCCTGGTTTTCATTGATGAATTTCTGTTGCTCGTCATACTGCTTCTGTTGCTGCTGCCGCCTGTCTTTCCGAAGTACAAGGTAGGATGAGTAATTCACTTTGTAGTCATAGATACGTCCCAGGGTCACTTCTATGGTCCGTGTGGTGATATTGTCGACAAAGGCACGGTCGTGCGAGATAACGATCACGGCTTTTGCGCTGTTAATGAGGAAATCCTCGAACCACTGTATCGACTCTATGTCCATATGGTTTGTAGGTTCGTCGAGCAGTATGAGGTCAGGTTTTTTCAGCAGGATTTTTGCCAGTTCGATACGCATGCGCCATCCGCCGCTGAATTCCCCTGTTGGCCGGTGAAAATCTTCACGCAGGAATCCCAGTCCCAGCAGTATCTTTTCAACTTCGGCATCGTAGTTGGTATCTCCAAGGGAATAATATTTTTCGCTCAGGGCCGAGACCCTTTCTATCAGTTCATAATATCCGGCCGACTCATAATCGTCGCGGGTTGCCAATTGCAAGTTCAGCTCCTCGATTTCTTTCTCCATTTCAAGGACATGGGCAAATGCCTGGGCGGCTTCTTCGAAACCACTGCGGCTGTCGACGGTGAGCAGGTGTTGCGGCAGGTAGGCTATCACGGCATCCTTTGGCGCCGACACCTTCCCCCTCGTAGGAGTTTTATTACCGGCAATTATTTTAAGAAGGGTTGATTTTCCTGCCCCATTCTTACCCATAAGCGCGATCCGGTCCTTATCGTTAATTGCAAAAGAAATATCTTTAAACAGCGTAGTCCCTCCAAACTCCACGGTAAGCCCATCAACTGAAATCATTCATTTATTTTTTGAGGCGCAAAGATACCTGAATTTACATCAGCGGAAACCCTCATCCGCAGTAAGTCTTTATACTGAAACCGATAAAAAAACCAAATCTGGCGAATACAAGTCGTTTACAAAGATTCTGAGGACAATTACTTATTTCTCCTCGCAAATTGGGCTGATTGGGATTACCTTTGATAAAAAAAGAAATGGGAACCCCGTCATTTTTCAGAAACAGATTTCAACAATTCAACATAGCTGTCGGCATTGTTATTTTAATTTTCGCACTCGAAGGCTGTCATAAAAATTCCGACACTTCTCAGAACGGAACAACACCTATTGGTCAGCTCAGGTTTCCCTCCACATTCAACTGGGAAGCATCGAGGGCGATTTCACTTTCAGCAGGGATTACCATGCTCCCGTCTGAGATAGGAAATCTTTGCCGGATCTCGGTTTTTGACGGAGATCCCTTAAAAGGAGGTAAACTTCTGGTAACAGGCTCGGCAGGTTATGGATCGCCTTTTGAAACACAGTTCAATGTTGCATCAAGCCTGAATTATTTATACCTCAAAGGAGAGGACGGCGGCGCCTTCAATTTTACCGACAGCGTGAAGGTTTCCGGCCAGGTTACCTATAATTTCACACAAGCATCTTTAAAAAGTATTGATGCAACAACCTCCGACCCAGATTGCAGCGGTGCAACACCCTCGAAAACACTTTCAGGAAATCAAACCGTGTCCCTTACAAACGGGTCCCTGTATTATGTGACCGATAGTTTTACGGGAACAATAAACTTCGGTGGCAGCGGCGCCTCCATTAATGTATGCGGCACCTTGCATCCTGCTGCCATCAATAATATGAATGCAAACTGCATGATCACTGTAACACAGGGGGGATCGTTTATTTACGACGGGACACTTACCGTTGGTGACGGAACCCGAATCACTGCTTACGGCAACTCTCATGTACAACTGGGTGGTCTTACTATGAACGGAACAACCGCGAGACTTAGAAATTACTGTAACGATTGGGTAATCGGATCAGCATTCTCGCCGAACGGCTTTATAGAGAACTACGGGACACTGGTATTAAACAGCGACCTGAATATCAATGTAAACTCAGGGACTTTCGTGACAACCTCATCTATTACAGTCGGGGGCAACCTTAACATCAATTCAGTTATTACGAACAACGGCCCTATAGAGGTTTTTGGTTCTTTGAACCTGAATAACGCAACATTTTATCATAACTGTAAGCTGCTGATCCATCAGAACCTGAACCTGAACAGCGGCAACCTTACCATGAACGGAGCATACCTCAAGGAGTTCGGCGAATTGCAGGTTAACCAGGGAGCTACCCTGCTGCTGAAAAACAATTCAATGATATCGACCGCCACTTATAAACAAAGCACCGATATCCAGGGAACAGGAGGAAGGAGTGAAATTAAGATATCCGGATCGGGCCAGATCATTGGAACTAACAAGGTAAACGGGTCCATCGAAACGATAACTCCTTCCGGCACATTGACGACCGGGGGCAATGCAAATTTTACCAATGGTGCAACACTGACTTCAATCGCGACGGCAAAAAATGTCCTGCAGGTCTCAACATGCAATCCCGAAGGGGTTGGAGGAACTCCTCCCCCGACCGATACCGACGGAGACGGGATCGCAAACAGCCTGGATCAATACCCATCGGACCCTACCCGTGCATTCGACAATTATTATCCGTCGCAGACAGCTTATGGCACCCTGGTTTTCGAAGATCTGTGGCCGGCCATGGGGGATTACGATTTGAATGACCTGGTGCTGGACTACCGTGTGCAAACAGTCACAAACGCTTTGAATAATGTTGTTGATATTAAAATCAATTATTATGTTCGTGCGGCAGGCGCAGGTTACAGTAACGGATTCGGCTTCCAACTTGACGGTGTATTGCCGGGGCAGATCGCATCGGTTACAGGATATTCCCTGAAAAATTCTTATATATCATTGGCAGGCAGCGGAGTGGAAAATGGCCAACAACAGGCTGTAATTATTGTTTTCGATGATTTCAACAATGTAATCCACAGGAATGGATCGGGGACTTTTTTCAATACTGTCCCTGGCGAACCAAAGGGAACTGCCGATACGGTTAAAATCAATATCCATATGACCTCACCCCTTGCTCAATCCATTGTTGGCACTCCGCCATATAACCCATTTTTAATAAAAAATAAGGACAGAAGCATCGAGATCCATCTTGCGGATAAACCCCCTACATCCCTTGCAAATACAGCACTTTTTGGTACTTCTGCCGACAACTCCAATATTGCTGCAGGGCGCTATTACAAAACTTCCAATAATCTTCCCTGGGGGCTTAACCTGCCGGTAACTTTCGATTATGTTACGGAAACCACACCGATCAATTCGGGGTATTTGTTTTTCGTCAACTGGGCACAGTCAGGAGGGGTGAACTACCCTGATTGGTATACAAACAAGGCAGGATATCGCAATACCGATTATATTTACCAGGGTAAATAGGATCAAATATGTAAAGCGTAAGATCATGAAAATAAACAGAATCGGCAGGATCACCGGCATTACAGTTCTGGTGTTGTTACTGATACTGGTCGTATCGGTCAGTTACATTTTTTTCATACTTCCCAGGTTCCCGGTGCCTCAAATAAAAGTGGAATTAACTCCCGACCGGATTGCAAGGGGGAAATACCTTGCAAATCACGTCAGCGTATGTATTGATTGTCATTCAACTCGCGACTGGTCTAAATTTTCAGGACCTATGATTTCAGGTACAGAAGGGAAAGGAGGGGAAAGGTTTAGCCGCGAAATGGGACTTCCCGGTGAATTTTTTGCAACCAACATAACTCCTGATAAACTTTCCGGCTGGTCTGACGGGGAAATTTATCGTGCAATCGTCAATGGGGTTGGCAAAGGGAACAGAGCGTTATTTCCTATAATGCCTTATCAATATTACCGCTATTTCAGCACCGGGGATGTTTACGCCATCATTGCATATCTAAGGACCATTCCTTCGATTGCCTCCCAGCCTCCTGCCTCAAAAGCTGATTTCCCTGTGAATATTATCATGCATACTTTCCCTCAGCCTGCTGAGCCAATGGTTATCCCTCCAAAAACCGATACTGTCGGTTATGGTAGGTATCTTGTTTCCATTGCAGTATGCAAGGATTGTCACACCCCGTTCTTAAAAAATAAACCGGATGAAAAAATGGCGTTTGCGGGAGGCAGGGAATTTAAAATGCCTACCGGGACAATCCTGGCTTCAAATATTACTCCCGACAAAGAAACGGGAATAGGTAATTGGACAAAGCAACGTTTTGTTGCACGGTTCAAGGCCTTTGAGCTTTCAGGATTTACTCCTCCGCCTGTTGAGGGTACCGATATGGTTACAGTCATGCCCTGGACCATGTATGCTGGTATGGATACTTCTGACCTGGAAGCGATATTTGCATACCTCAGGACCCAGGCACCTGTAAAGCATGCAATGACACTCTGGACTCCTTCTTTGAAATAGGGTTTAATCCAGGCTCCCCATTAAATTGATATTTCGGTTGGGAAATTAGAGAATTTTGCATACATTTGATTGAAACAAACCCTGGGAAGATGAATCTGAGGGCCCTTTTCTTACTTATTTTACTTTATATTCAGGCCTATCCCGCCCATGCCCAGTTACAATTATCCACAGCATTGTCTCTGCCCGGGCTGAAGGTTGATAACTGGCAGATGGACCAGGGGCTTCCAGTGAATTCAGTAATGACAATTGCACAATCTGCCGATGGATGGATGTTTTTCGGAACAGAAGAAGGGTTTGTGAAATTTGACGGAACGGCTTTCGCCCTGATTAATAAATCAAACATCCCCGGGCTCAAGGTGAATTTTATCAGTACCTTACTGGGCGGGCGTGACACGAGCCTATGGATAGGAACCGAAGGGGATGGTTTACTCCGATATAAGAACAATACATACACAAAATTCACTAAAGCCAACGGGTTATCCGATAACCGGGTTTATACCCTGAATGAGGATCCCCAGGGGGGATTATGGGTGGGAACTTCTGGAGGGGGGGTGAATTTCCTGAAATCAGGAATAATCACTACGTATGATACCATGCATGGATTGGCAAATAATTATGTTCGCGCCATCGCATTGGATCCAAAAGGCAGGATCTGGATCGGAACTCAAAAAGGGCTTTCAGTTATTGAAAACGGGAAAATTAGAAATTACTTTAAAAAAGACGGTCTTTCAGATGATTTCATTGAAACCCTCGCTTTTGATAAAGCGCAGAACCTATGGATAGGAACAAAGGGCGGGGGTGTGAATGTATTCAAACAAAATAAATTTTTTGTTTATACGGAAAAAGACGGGCTCACCAATAATGCGGTCACCGCGCTTTGTTTCGACACGAATGAAGTCCTCTGGATAGGAACCAATGGTGGAGGAATTACAAGGATGGCCAATGGAAAATTTTCACCGTTTACCACCAAAGAAGGACTTTCAAGTAATCTCATCGTTGCGCTCTTTCATGACCGTGAGGGGAATGTATGGGCCGGGACTTCGGGAGCCGGAATTGACCGCATAAAAAGGAAATCAATTCAGACCCTGACAAGCCGCGATGGCCTGCCGGGGGACGTGATACTGCCAGTATTTGAAGATCATCAGGGTGTTTTATGGTTTGGAGTGGCCGGAAAGGGACTATGCAGGCTGGTAAATGGGAGAGTACAGAATTTTTCCCGGCCCGACGGGCTGCCCGATCACCTGGTACTCACGATAGGGGAAGACTTGAATTACAATCTCTGGATAGGAACTGCAGGGGGCGGCCTGAGTTGCTTTAAAAATAAGAAGTTTATTACTTATACCACCGAAAACGGATTATCCAACAATGTTGTTGTCGCAGTGTATTGCGACAGGGCCGGGATACTGTGGGCAGGAACCACAGGAGGGGGAATTAACCGTTTCAGTGATGGAAAATTCAGTTCGATAACAACCAAACAAGGTTTATCGAACGACAATGTAAACAGTATCCTGGAAGACCGGGAAGGAAATTTATGGGTTGGGACCAATAATGGGTTAAATAAGATCAGGGACAATAAAATAATAATTATCAATGAACAGAGCGGATTGTCCAATGATTATGTTTTATCATTATATGAGGACCCGGAAAAAAATTTATGGGTTGGGACTGCCGATGGGCTAAACCTTATCACTAACGGAAAAATCACAAAAATCAATACTCAGGATGGACTGGTTAATGACGTAGTTCTTAAAATTCTTGAGGATGATTTCGGATATTTCTGGATTAGCTGCAATAAGGGGATTTATAAAGTCAGGAAACAGGATTTGCTGGATTTTGCAGGGCTGAAGAGAAAATCCATTATCCCCGTTTCTTATGGAAAAGCCGACGGTTTAGAGTCAACAGAATGCAATGGAGGTATTTCTCCTGCCGGCTGCAGGGCCCGCGACGGGAGGCTGCTGTTCCCCACAATGAAAGGGATATCTGTCATCGATCCGAAAATGATGAATATTGTTTCTTCGGATTTTTCTCCCATTTTCATTGAAGAATTTTTTGTTGATGGCCAGGTCGTGGATATTTCATCCCCTGTATCAATTCCATCTTATTCCAACAGGCTTGAATTCCGGTTCGCAGCGCTTAATTATACTAACCCGGGCAGGATAAGTTACCGGTACATCCTTACAGGTTTTGACAAGCATTGGATAGAATGCGGCACACACAGAATGGCTTCCTACACCAATATCCCAAGCGGAACCTATACGTTTAAAGTGATGGCTTCGAATGCAAACGGGCAATGGGATGAGCGTAAATACAGCGAATTGAAATTCCAATTAAAACCTCTTTTTTTCCGTTCGTTCACTTTTTATTTCATTGCAGTGGTTTTGATTTTATTGCTGATTTTCTTTGTATCATATTATTTCATTGAGCGTTTTCATCGTAACAGGTTAAGTCTGCTGGTGGAAAAAAGAACTCAGGAGCTTCACCAGAAGATGATTGCCCAGATGCAAACCCAGGAAGAACTGCAAAAAACCAACTTCGAATTACTTATTGCCAAGGAGCAGGCCGAATCCAGTGACCGTCTGAAATCGGCATTTATGAAAAACATCTCCCATGAAATCCGTACACCCCTTAACGGGATTCTTGGATTTAACGAGTTGCTTGCCGAACCTGACCTTACAAATGAAGAAAGGAAACATTACTTTGCAATTATCAGATCCAACAGTGACAGGTTAATGAATACAGTGACCGAATACATGGATATGTCACTTATTGCTTCCGGGAATCAGGAAGTAGTGAAGAAGGTATTTTCACCGGGAGATTTGTTAAACGAGATTTATGATCAATTTATTCATACCTGTCTCACGAAAAAACTGGAGTTAGAAATCCAGATCTCAGCAGAAGGAGGAAATTTGCAGATCAACTCCGATTATGTCTTGCTGAAAAAAGTTTTATGCCACTTACTGGATAACGCTGTGAAATTCACTGATAATGGTAAAGTCCGGTATGGATTTGAAGTTAAAAGCCAGGACCTGCAGTTCTTTGTAAAAGATACGGGAGTAGGCATTAATCCTCAATTGTATGAGGCAATTTTCGACACATTTACGCAGGAAAACCTATCGGATACCCGCGGCCACGAAGGAAGCGGATTAGGTTTATCGATTGTAAAAGGGATTGTAAAATTACTGGGAGGCCGTATCTGGGTTGAATCAATCAAAGGGGAAGGTTCATCATTCTTTCTCACGATACCATTTGAAAAGAACTCTTTTGAATCACCGGTTATTAGTGCCATTCCGGTTACTTCAACATGTATGCCCCTGGTCCTTGTTGCCGATGACGATACGTCAGCCAGCCTCCTGGTGGAAAGGATACTCGATAAGGAAGGCGTAAAAGTAATGGTTGTAACTGACGGCCAAAAGGCGGTTGATGCCTGCCGGCAAACCCCTGAGATTTCGTTGGTTTTAATGGATATAAAAATGCCGTTTCTCGATGGACTTGCAGCTACGAAATTAATCAAAGCGCATAACCCGCTTTTACCTGTGATAGCCATAACTGCTTATGCGCAGAGCGGGGATGAGAACCGGGCGCTTGAAGCCGGCTGCAACGACTATATTGCCAAGCCATATACCCGGGAGTTGTTGACAGGCAAATTGAAAAAGTACGGGATTATAAGATAAATGAAACGTAGTTTTAACAACTGGATTAAAGATTGATTATGGCAGAAATATTACCGGGCGTAGGCTCAAGAGTAAAACATCCCCAGTTCGGGAAAGGCGTGATCATCCAGATCAGGTCGGATGCATATGAGATTTCATTTATTGAAATCGGCATAAGGATCATCAACAGGAATTTTGAAGGGCTCGAGATCATTGAAGCTGTTGAAACCTCCTCTGACATTACCACCTATGAAAAACTTGAAAAAAGCCTTATCAGGGTGTTGCGGCAGTTCAGTGATGTGCAGGAGACTGTGCACCTGGGCGGGAAATGGACAGGTGGCAAACTGGTCATGTTCCCGGGAGACAAGAGCCTGAAAGAAAAGGAAGTCCCGATCGAAATGTTTTTCCACAAAATTGTCATGGTACGAGACAGGCTGCGGGTCCTGGAGCAGAAGATCAACACCAGCGCATTAAGCGATGAGGAAAAAGTGGAACTCCAGCAGTATATCACAAGAATATACGGAAGCCTCACAACATTCAATGTGCTTTTTAAGAACAAAGAGGACCAGTTTGTCGGGGATAAAGGAGCCTGAAGATTTCAGTTGTTCAAATTCATTTCAAAAACGATTTCCCAGGCATTCCTGTTATAGTAAAAATCGGAAGGCCTGACGATTTTTCCTTCGCACAAATGTATGAATTCATGAGGTTCATGATGATTGCTGCTGTTCCAGCCGCAAGTCCTTGCGTATGCCTTGAGTACCAGTTCAGAGCAATATAAGGTATCGTCGGAGTTATTGAAATCAAAGCTGTAGGGGACACCCACTCTTTCGGATGCATGCATGCAGGCTTTTTCCATTTCACTTATCCCGCAGAATCTTGGTTTAAGAACAACAAAATCATCAGTCTTCAGAAAGTACTCCTCAAGCTCATTAATGATAACGCCATTGGTAGTTGCCTGGATGACTTTACCCCAGGGCATGATCATGGCGGTATGGGTCCAGTAGCCATAAATGAAGTAATTTGAGATCTGGAATTCCCTGCGGGAAAGTACGATCATGCCCGGCTTTAAAAAGTTATTGATTCTTCCCAGGTCGAGATCTGAGCATTGGAATTTACGTCCAAACCGCCAGGTGAGGTATTTTGAGAACCTGATCAAAGGCGTAAAGTAATAAAGGAATTTAGGGCTCCAGGCAATCATTCTTGCAATTAATAGGAATCGAACCCATAAAGGTACTAAAAATCTGTCAATCAGGCTTTGCTGCTTTATACTCCATTTTGTCAATATTAAACCAGTATTAATCGTGTCAGAGAATGAAACCAGGTAGCCGTTGCTTTTTATCGTTTGTCAGTGAGTTTTAAATCCGCAGGGAAACAGTAAAAGGATTATAAGTATGATTATTTCTTATCGAGACATGCCCGGGCGGATGTGCTAAAGGATCAATACAAGTTCTTTCCCGTCGAAATAGAAGTAAAGCTTGTACTGGGTTGTAACACCTTCATCACTGTCATAATACTGGATGATTGAACGATCTTCATCATTGTTAATGCTGACCAAGCGATCTCCGTTATAATATTCGTATTGTAAACCGAATTTTTTCTGCTCATCGATACTGATCAGCGTTCCCGGCGGGCTGGCGAATGTTTCGGTAATGGAGGCCTTTTTATCAGATACGAAATCAGGGTCATACATGGATTTTGAATACTCCTGGAATTTTGCAGCAGAAAACTGCATGATCCCGGCCAGATCCTTTGTTTCAAGGAGCCGGTAAAACTCCCTGTATTTGTCAAGAATTTTTCTTTGGGTTATTGAATCCCTGCCGATCTTTTCCGATTGGGCCCATGGAGGTTGTGAATACCCCAGTATAACAGGGAATTCTCCTGTTTTTGAGGGTGCCTGATCAGCTTCAGTAGCACTCACCTCCACACTGGCAAGGATTGAATCCCTCGTCCCGTCTTCTTTTAACAAGGAAATCGTTACTTTACAAAACATTTCGGTAAGGACGAATTCAGGATGATTTTTTGTAGCCGAATCTGCAGGCAGCATCCGAAGTTTAAATGTATTTTGGCCATTGATGAGCCAGGGATTTATCAGGAACTTCGAAATGGATCCCGCGTACTCATTTTTTAAAACTGGGATATTGTTGATGAGAAGCTGGCATCCTGCATTCCGCCCGCTCATGCTTGCAGTGTAAATTGTTTTGGCATCTTTCATACTAAATGGGTTTGCGCTGTTTGCTGTTATGGAAAACATCCATAGACCAAGAATTAATGCAACTTTATAATTAATCATGCTTTTTTATTTAGAGGTTATTTTTCTTCGGGCGGACATGATGAACAGGAAATTATCTGAAATTCCGTTCTCCTGTTTTCCTGGTGTTGTGCTTCGGTACAATTCACTCCATTTGAACAACCGTTGACAAGCCTTGTCTCGCCATACCCGACTGCAGTAATCCTGCTTTTTGATATCCCTTTTCCGAGTATATAATTCACAGCCGCATCGGCCCTGCATTGCGATAGCTTCTGATTATATGAATCACTTCCCCTGCAGTCGGTATGTGATGATAATTCTATTTTCATATCGGGAAAGTCATTCATCAGTTTGACCAGCCTGTCAAGTTCCTTTGCCGCCATCGGTTTGATGTCGCATTTATCATAATCATAAAAGATTTTTTTCAGCCTGATCACTCTCCCCGGTTCAGGTTGCTGCATGTTAAGTTTTATCTTTACATACAAGTCCTTGCTCCTGTCGAGTCCTTTGGTAGTTGCTGTAATTTCTTCGCTGCTCAGCCATCCCTGCAATTCACCATTGACCCTGAAATCACTGGCCTGTTCCAGCTGGAAGAAGAACTTACCATCAGCGGCCGTGATTTTTGAGCTTGCTTTATTCAGGACCGTGTTTTCACAGGTAACTTTTACACCGGCAACAGGTTTATCGGTCAGTGCATTGGTAACAATCCCTGATAAGGTAAACCGCGGATCATTATGCAATATGGTTTTCTCTATTAACTCTTTGCTGAATTCCTCTTTCACTATGGTTGCAATAGTCGTGGTAACTTCGTTTAAGATTCCCTGGACCCGGTAGTTGTCGGCCGGCAGTTCTTCCACCATCAATACACCATTGGGATCGGTCATTCCCTGGAAGACAATGTTATTCTTATCGTCTTTTATTGATACAGAAACATAAGGCAGGGGGGTGGAAGTGTATTTATCCAGCACGGTTATTTTAACCATAGGTTTCAGGGAAGGTTTCTGGATCTCCTTTTTTGAAAAGAACGCGATATCATCTGTTTCAGGTGTTCCAAACCTGTTTGTCGATATAAAACCGCTTTCCAGGTTATTGTTTGTGAGTAGGGAAAAATCATCATAGCTGGAGTTTATTGGCGCTTTCAGGTTTACAGGGTCTGAAAAAGCATTGCCATTGTATTTTGAGATGAACAGATCCAGCCCGCCCAGGCCAGGAAGGACGTTGGATGAAAAATACAAGTTGCCGGCGGCGTCAAATGACGGGAAGATCTCATTTCCGGATGTGTTTAATTCAGAAATATTGACAGGCTCAGACCATGTGCTATCTTGCAGCTTTGAACAGTAATACAAATCCATACCGCCTTTCCCTCCCGGTTTATCGGAAGAAAACACCAGCATTTTACCATCATTGCTTAAGGCAGGGTGGGCAACATTATAACTGATGTTGTTGAACTTAAACAGTTCAGCCGCTTGCCATTTTCCCTCCCTGAGAAGAGCCGCTGAAATTTGCAGCTTGCTTGTATTCACATCCTGTTCCTGTATGGATTTTCTATTGATGGTTGTATAGTACATGACTGTTCCATTGTTAATCAGCGAGGCCGGTCCATCATTATATTTAGACATGATTTCTGTAGCGACAGGAGTGAGTTTGCTGCAATTGAAATCGGTCACAAACAGTTTAAAATTTCCTCTTCCCGTCCAGTCATTCTTTGCACCTGACAGGTTTTCGGCAGTAACCATAAGGCCTCCCTGGCAGTAAACCGGAGAAAAAACGCTCTGTTCATATTGCCCTGTTTTATTGATGACATTGTAATTGTCCTTTCCCGACATCAGTTCATCATACATATCAATTGACCTGATCAGGTTCCGGGCTTTTTCCCCGCTGTTTTTTTGCTGGTACTGCAGGGCATATGCCTTTGCATCAGTAATGTTCCCGCTGATCCTTAACAATTGCACCAGGTCGTACATGTCATCAGGGACAGCTTGTTTCAGTTTTAACAGGGACCGGTAGGTTTCTATTGACCCCGTGATATTATTAGTATACCTGTATGATAATGCAAGGTTCCTGCATGCATCATAATCTTCAGGAGATTTTTCCAGGTATTGTTTGTACAATGGAATTGCATCACTGTATTCGTATAATTTAAACTTTTTATCGGCCTGGGGTTTCTGCGCAAACAGAGTGATACCATACAGACAAAAGATGATCAGTATTAATTTTTTCATTGTTGTTTTGTTTAAAAATAGCGTGGATTCTGCTTCCTGTCGGGGTTGCCTTTTTTACCGAATTCAAATCCCAGATAGATCTCATGTGTACCTGAATTGTACGGGCTCAATCCGGAGACGGTCATATCGTATGAATATCCGAGATAGAAATTTCCTATCCTCCCTTTTACCATAAAATTGATTGCATCAGAAGTTCGGTATGACATCCCCACCCCGACCATATTTTTGAACCACGCATCCAATGCAATATCCGCCTCAAAAGGTGCAGCGGATACGTATTTGCACAAAAGGGCTGGCCTGAGGTCAAAATCCCTGTTAAGGACTATCCTGTATCCCCCGTAAAGAAAGAAATGGGGCTTGACGATTTTAGACTGGGGGGATACATTTTCAAATGATACTACCTGGGGGACAGAAAATCCGACATAAAATTTCGGGGTGTGATAAAGCAGTCCAAATCCTGCATAGGGAATGAAAACACTAGAATTTGTATTGTACAGCGGATCGGTGACGTCTACATTGGAAAGTTTTGAGAAATCTGATTTCAGGAACTGTACACCAATCTTGATCCCTGCACTAAGGGTCCCTTTTTCACCCAAACGAAGGTGGGATGCTATGCTAAGGTCGGCCGAAGTGCTTTGCGTAATTCCGATCCAATCGCTTATAACAGTAAGTCCTAATGCAAGCCGCTGTTTGATTATTTTGCTTTCCGCATTAAAGAAGAGTGTTGAAGGAGAGCCGGTATATCCCACCCATTGTTTCCTGTACCTGAGAATGAGACTTGCATCATCGTTTGCCCCTGCATAAGCAGGGTTGATCTCCAGGTTGCTGTTGAACTGGTTCTGGGTATACTGTGGTTCCTGCTGGGCTTTCGCAATGAATGAGGAACACATCATTGCGAGTATTATTATTTTTTTCATTTTTCAGAGGTTAAAGATTTAATATCTGATATCGACATACATGCTTTTTTTCTCACCGTTCGGAAGTTCGAGAACAACAAAATATGTTCCCTGTACCAGTTTCTGTGAGCTGTTGTTTTCACCTTTCCAGTCGTTCTTGTAATCTCCGTTCTGGTAGACAATATTTCCCCAGCGGTTAAACACTTTGATGGAAATAAAACTGCAGCATGATGAATTCAGAATTTCAAACACATCGTTTTTACCATCCTCGTTTGGAGTGATACCAGTGGGGATCGTCATATTTTCAAACCGGCAGCATTCAGGGGCGGATCCTCCACATTTGATCATCGGAAGACAGATACCCCCAAGTGAGTCGGTGCAGCATTCTGTCGCACCCTGGCCGGTTACAGTGTCATAGATCCCGTTATGCGCGGTTAAATACATACAGAATCTGTCAAGGCCAGCACTTGTTGAGTCGATAGTAACAGTAAATGGTCCACCTTTTCCTCCCGGGGGAATCGGTGGATGAGGCTGGGTGTAGTTTGAATCGAGTACCACACTGACATTTGTTGTTCTGTAATCGATCTGGTAGACTGTAAATGGGGAATTATTTTTTACAGAAAATGTGTATTTCACTTTATTCCCTGAACAATAGAGCGAATCATCGACAATATTGGCGCAGCTGGGTGTAACCATCTGGCAGGAATCGAATTTCAGCGTATCGGTGCATAAATGATTTCCCTTTGTGTCTGTACTATTGATTACTACCATATGAGGGACAGACGATGTGCCCGTGAGGCAGAAGGAAGCGAAATCGGTGTATGTGCCTGGAGGGATGCCACCTGCCGGCGCCTTGATCTTAATGTGGCTGCTGCCAACCGGCGGGATGATGTTCCATCCGGTGAAGATCGCAAACTGTGTTCCGCCTATACCTGTAAACTCAAGATATTCTATGTTGGCATTATGATAATTGCTTGTGAGAGTAAGGTTGTAGCAGCATTTTACAGGATCATTTTTTGTTGCTGTAAAAGATATCCCGTCGCAGGGATCACAATGAGGTATGTCAACACAATACGGAATGCTGTCCATACAGCACCAGCTTGGGAAGGGACCGCCGGGACCAGGTCTTGTATACTGATCGCATGCTGCAAAGAAGAAACATGCATGAGTTGCATTATTTGAAATGATCAGGGCGGTTTCAATATAGGCAGAAGTTTGGCCGGGTAAAAGATCAGGTATCCCAATAAATTTGGGAGAAGGGCTAACACCGGTAGTTTGAGAATATAGAGTTAAACCCCTCACAGTAAAACCGGAATTGTTCTTTACCCTGAATTTCATTTTAACGGTTCCTGTATCACATTCTGCTTTCATATCAAGGATGGCGACACAGCTGGTGTCGACCGGGATACTGCATCCCTGGTTGATTAGGGTCTTCCTGCAAACCGTATCGTATTTGGGAGGATTGCCTATGAAATCCACATTGACATGGTTAACACCGCTGCCTGCAAAACAAATCTCACCGAGAGTCTGAAATCCGGCTGAGTCCAGAGGGACGCCGTTATAAGAAGGTGTTTTAGTAAATACGACCTGGTTGGGCGACTGATACGTGATAGTGCTCCAAGTATTAGTGGAAGAAACATTAGCAAGGGTCAGGTTATCGGAAGTAATAGATATCCCGGTGAAATAATCCGCCCGGTGAGTGTTGGATATTTCAAGCAGGTAGCAACATTCACCTGCTGGCAGTTTGGTTATTCTTGAATCTGTTTTACTGCAGATGTCGGTATGGCAATCAACAGAGATTGCATCCAGGAAATTCCCGCCGGCAGAAGTGCCTCCCACAGGTAAAGAAATGAAACTCAGAACATAATTGGTACCGGTATTGGGAAATGTACAGGTTACAGTATGCATTGTCCATGCTGTCACACTGGCCGTGTCTGTTTCTAAAACCACTGCTGTTCCGCTTCCAAGAGGAGCCGGTTCAATAGCTACACTCATCTGGTTTGCATACCCGATACGCCCCCTGTGTGCATATGAAATGGTAACAGTGCTTCCTGCTGTTGCTGTAAAATTCTGATACAATGTTCCAACCATGTTGGCATTCAATTCTATGAATTGATTGCCGGAATAGGAGGGTACACTCTGGAAACCATTACCCCATATTTCAATTTTATGGTCTGTTGCCGTGGTTTTCCAGCAAGGAACAGAGTCCTGTGTAATAATAATCTGACTGCCCGGTGGGACCAGCTGCTTATCTTCAAAGTCGGAATTACACAAATGATTGCAGGTGTCATTGACAACTGTAATACAAACAGGATTTGTTTCAACCGGGTTGATAGTATAGCCCCCGGCAGTAGATTTTGCAATAAATCCTGCAGTATTGCAATCGGTCAATCCATCGGCAGTGCCTGAAGGGATCTTTGTTTGAAATCCAAATGTATAAGCTGCCCCGGGAGCTAAGGTGAAAGTTGAATTAAAATCGAATTTTACTCCTCCTGCGTCAACGGCAGACCCCCAGGCACCAGCATTGCAAGGTGTTCCTGTTGCCGGCCAGCCCGTACAAATATTCTGGGTGCTCGTATATGAAGCAGTGAAATTAATGTTTAAAGGGGCTGCAAGCATTTGCATATTAAATTGACAGTTGACCGGAGTTGAAGCCGGGCTGCCCAGAATAGTAAGATTTCCAATTGCAGGGATCCTGTCGATGACGATCAGACTGTCTACCGCAACTGTCCCGGTATTGCGGACAGTAATTTCATAAAACACGGTTGTATTAGGTTTGCCGCTTCCGCTGCTCCCGAAACTACTGTTCAGGCTACCTTTGACTTTCTTCTCAACCCCGATTGCGGCAAAGGCGCAAATTGTAAGAGACGTATAGCAAACATTTTGCTGATTGCCTGCATTTCCTCCTGAAACAGTAGACCAGAAGCCAGTATTGCCGCCGACAGCTCCACTTTGAACTGAAGCTTTCAAACAAATCTTATATGTACCTGCCCCTGAAGGTATATCCGGTAAATTAAATTGAAGATTTGTAGAAGGGATGATTGCCGGATCCGTTGAAAATCCGGTGAACAAGATACTTGAAGTAACTGCCTGCAACCATGCAGGGAATTGAATGTTGAAAACACTTCCATTCAATGCAGCGTCACCGTCATTTTTAAATTCATAACATAAATTAACGGTATCGCCCAGGTTCTTACATCCCGGGATGAATTGGTTTTGAACACATCCCAAATGAGGTTGAGGATTATAAGTGATCACCCTGGTTAGTGTTCCGCCATTTCCACATTGGACACAACCTCCTGCAGGTCCACCGCCTGGAGCACAGTCAAAGGCAATTGACAAACTGTCTTTATATGGAGGATTTCCTGCCGCCCCGCTGCATGAAGAGCTTAAGTCATAGTATAATGTGAGACTAACCGATTGACCAGGCAATAAGTCAGTTACTTTATGATCAAACTTCATTGTATTTGTTGCAGGGGCATTCGAATTCCCTGCACTGTTGCCGGTTAAATTAAAAATTGCAGTTGGAGCCGAAGTGCAGTCATAATATTTAACAGAACCATTCAGTAAGGCCTGTGATGTGTTTTGAAATACCGAAACGGAAGGAGTCGGATCAGTGGAATTTTTTAAATGCACAAGGGGCAGGAAGTTAGTAACCGTTAAGGTCACAGCAGTATTGCCGGTATTGTTAATGGTATAAGTAAACGACGATGCTGTTGACGACATATTAGGTACAGAGATACTTGAAGTGGCAACAGGAACTGCAGGTATAGCAAAAGATGCAGGCACAGGCCCGAAAATGATACTGTTTGCCACATTACAATTTTTTCCTTTTAAGGTAATGTTGCTTGCAAGTGTTTGTCCTCGCCCTGTATTGCAGGAATCCAGTTTTACGACATAGAAAAAAGCATCGTTGGCATTGGAAGTAAAAGCCGGCACGTTTGGTGTAATCACGTTTCCTGCAATTGTGTAAGTATAATTGCCGCCATAGACCGATGTGATAAGGCCAAGGGATGGGGAGAGCGCAATATCAAAATGCGGATCTCTGATAAAGAAGCAATCAGGATTATTAAACCATACCCTGAAAGTCACTTCTGCAGTCATAAGGTTGAATGAGAAAAAACTATGGGTGAGAGAAACCTGGTTATTCAGGATCCCGTTTGCCGTACAATTTGCATTCAGAGTTGTCCCCTTATTATCTGTAAGCACACCTGCAAATGATGCTTGTTTTAAAACACCCGTGCAAGAATCGGGGCAGTAAAACCTGAAGCATACATTAAAACTTACTGCGCCGGTGTTTGTGCAGGCCGATAAGCTGCTCATGGTAATGGTAAGCTGAGAGCTGCTGTTTGTAACTATCATGCAGGATGGTAATGCAGAGGAACAACCGGGATCGTAATTTACCAGGGCTGCATTGTAATTTATCTTAACTGTAGCGCCGGTTGTGGATGGTGTCCAATTAAATGATACATTTATTGGGAATGATGTCCCCAGGTTGTGTGCCGCCGGAAAAGAAGGTTCTGTAATTGTAAATCCATTTACCTGTGCCTTGGTCAAACAGGCGGTAAACAATATAATGATAAGAATAATTAACTTTTTCATGGTGTTATTAAATAAAAATTAGTTTTCATTTAACCAGTTCTCCGTTCCTGATCCTGATTGATCTTTTATTCTTCAGGTTCTTCAGGGCCAGTCTTAGCTTTTCAATTTTATCTGAAGAGACATTCGGATCTTTTTCCAGGTCTTCTATTGCTTCATCAATAGAATTGTATTCTTTTACATTGGCATCATCGGCATTCTTCTTTATAATCAAAAGAGGTAATGGATCAGGTTGCGTTTTCTTAAAAAACATCTTTAACCTTT
The DNA here is from genome assembly GCA_903837605.1 of uncultured Bacteroidales bacterium. Classification (GTDB taxonomy): domain Bacteria; phylum Bacteroidota; class Bacteroidia; order Bacteroidales; family FEN-979; genus CAIRDP01. The sequence continues at coordinate 84,706 of CAILVF010000041.1, forward strand.
CTAATTTTTTCAATTTGTTTTTTTTGGAGAACCACACAAACATAATTGCAATGCGATCCTGGTGCAACAGATAATCATCAGCGCTATCGGTTCTATTCTTATTTACCTCATTCTTTTATTATTTTATCAAGGTCAAATAATCCAACATAAACTGAATATTTGTGCTGGTCGTAAGCAGCTTCAGCATTATGAGTCACAGTAAACTTGCCATCTTTAAAATAAGTAATATCATTGATGGAGGGAAATTGTTTACGATCGAACAGAATTATAACCTCCTGGTTTGAAAGGTTGGTAACGATCAGGTAATATGTTTCATCATCGCCTCGATATTGCCTGTTGAATATTTTCAATGTAACTTTTAAATGCTTCGTTTTGTCGACAGGGACATTATGTAAAGAATAGCCGCTTTGATATTCGCTTGCCTTGTCAAGAATAGTACACTCTCTTTCCTGTTCAACAGTATAAGGATTTAAAGTGTCTAAAACAGCGCCGTTGGCTGAGGAGATTTCAATAAAGGCCGAGTCATAGTTTCTGCCGAAAATGAAGTTTGATCCTTTTGCATAGATTTCACCGCAGTTTCCTTCAATTTTCGTATTCCAGTCAAAATCTTTTAACTTGATCTTAAAGTCTTTGTGATTTAAATTCATGTGGCAACTTGTCAGGAATGCTGAGATTAAGGTCACTATGATTATTTGGTTTTTCATTCAAGATTATCCTTGAAGTTTAAGCCAAACATAGATGCAAAACCTTGTCAGCACAATACCAAACATATATGTGGTATGCATTTATGTTTTACCGGTAGATATTTCTGATTAAGCGGTAAAGAAGGAAGGAATAATTTATCCCGGAATTAAAATCTTATAAAGCGGGGGAGGGAGGGAAATAATCACTTCAGTTCCCCGGGCGCTATTATCCTGGCTGGCCAGATCTTCAAACATGATGGGCTGGGGAAGCTGCATTTTTGCACTTAGTAATCTGAGCCGTTCTTCAATAATCTGTATCCCTTTTGAGATATGGTCTTCTTTTTTATTCTTTTTTGCTTCAATTATTCCAATACCATTATCTGTAACTTTAATAATAAGTGACCTGCAGATGACGGAATCAATTTCTATGTCTTCAAACAAAAATGAAACAGTGAGAATACCCTTATTACCTGAATCAATAATTCCATGCCAGAGGGAATTCTCTACAAATGGCTGAATAATCATATTCGGAATCATTACAGAATCGAGAGCAATATCTGCTCCTGTAATAATTTCATAAGAAAAATTTTCCTGGAATCTTAATTTCTCCAGATCCAGGTATAGTGTCAAACGTGTTATTTCTTCTGATAAAAGGATAAACCCACTCCCGGCTGTATCAAGGTTCTTCCTCATCAGTTTAGCCATCATGGCAATGTAATCGTTGGCTTCCTCGTACCTCTGACTGTTAACAAGATATTGAACTGAATTCAATGAATTGGCAATGAAATGAGGGTTCATCATTGCACTCAGCGCCTGATGCTTAAGATCGTTTATCCTTTCGGTTAGTTCCATCTCCTTGCGCACCTTGTTATTATTGACTCTCCAGCGCCAGTTTACAACAGAAAATGAAACGCACAGAACAGATAATATCAGGATCAGATCGAACCATATGGTCTCAACAAAGCGGGGCAGGACATGGAAAGATATGTTGCATGGTTCACCCCAGCCTGTATTTTGAGCTTTGGCCCTAATCTGCAAAGTATAAACTCCATTCTTTAACGATATGAAGTTCAGGAAATCATAATCTGTCGCTATCCAATCATCGTTTAATTTGTATTCATACTTCACAGACGCAGGTGAAGAAAAATTCAAGGCCTTCAGGTTAATATACACATCATGTTGTTCGGGTTTAAAAACAAGGTTGTCATAGCTGTGATAAACTGAATCCCCTGCTTTGATACTGATCACTTTTACTTTTGGAGGACTTGGATTATAATTGTCGAATAATGTTATATCGAGTATAGAAATCCCATTGCTTGTCCCGATATACATGGAATTTGTTTTGCTGTCATAATAAAGTGCCAGCACTTCATCGGAAGGCAGCCCTGTCAAACTGTTAAGATTTTTTACAGAAGTCCCGTCAAACAGGAAGAGTCCATTCATGCTCCCGATCCATATCCTGTTCTTATTATCCGTGACAACACAATTAGCTGATGTCAGATCATACCCACCGAAATTTTTATAGGTTTTAACGAAGCCATTAAGAAGGTTATAACTGCCTACTCCTTTATCACCTGCGAACCAGATCGTGTTTTTATTATCCTGGATAATTGAATTTATTCTTGAGCTCAGAACCGCATCAGAAGGAAAAAATGATTTCTTCCATTGCTCGTATGAGTTTGAGGTCTCCGTAATTTTACATAAGCCCAGGGTACTTGCTATCCAGATGTTATTTTCCGAATCTTCAAAAATCTGGTTAATGCGATTAATGACACTGCAATTCCCAAAGATAAATATCTGATGCGTCTCAGCGGGCTTATAAGAAAGTGATTGTCCTATCAGAATATAATTCCCGGAACCTCCAAACAGATAAAGACCATTAGTTGTTTTACAGAATGACGGCCGGTCAAAAAGATTAAGGTTCATACCTTCATATGAAACTTTTTTAACGCCGGCTTCACCAAATGCGCCGCTTATATAAAATTCATTACCTGATTTTTTAATATTGTAAATATATTCCGTTAATGTTTTTGTCGAATTAGTCTTAAAGTGGCTGAATCTTCCGTTTTCGAAAATATTCAGGCCGTTAAAAGTCCCTATCAGGAATTTGCCCGATTTGTCTTTCTCAATGGAATAAATACTATTACTGCTCAATCCATCATTTTCATTATAGCTTTTCAGATAAAGGTTATTCAAACAAAAGACGCCTTTGCCATAGGTGCTTGCCCATATATTTCCTTCTTTATCTTCCAGGATAGTGTTTACAAGAGTATTCTCCAACCCCATTTTAACTCCTATATCAATACTGTTTTTCGAACCGTAAGGAATCAAAAAGAACCCTTTATTCATTATTGAGTACCAAATATTATTATTCCTGTCAATCAAAACTTCGCAAACATCATTGTTGCCGGCTAAGGTTACAGGATATTTCTCAGATACAGAATTGTTCTTCACCTTGTAAATTGTCCCCCTGGTACCAATGAAATAACTTCCTACATCACCATTCGCAAGACAAAAAGCTTCAGAATCAGGGAACCCCTTGATCCTGATTTTTATCAGCCTGGTCTTGTTAAAGCAGTATAAGCCCTCAGGTGTTAAAGCTATAATGTCATCATTCGCCAATAGCTCTAATCTGTTTACATTTATCGGATAAGTGATTATACTATGAGTTTTCAGTTTGGAACCCTTATTCTCACTAACTGAAAATATAACCCCATGACTGCGATAGGCGTATATTTTCTGTTCATCTTTTCCGGAAGAAACAAGTAAAAGATAAGACGTGGCAAAATTATTCCCCTCAATTTCACTGCAATAATTTTCAATCCGGCCGTTCCGTAAAACATTGATGCCTTTTTCATAATTTCCAATATACAATTCACCTTTTTTGCCTTCAGCAAGAGAAATGATCGAGTTCGAGTTTAAACCTTCATTGGTCCTGAATGTGACGAATCGTTTTCCATCAAACTTACTTATCCCGTTCATCGTTGCGAACCAGATAAAGCCATCCCTGTCCTGAATAATATTATATACGGTTGAAGAAGCCAGTCCGTTTAGAGTTGTATAATGATAAAAGGGAGGTGTCTGCGGATGAAGTGCACCAAATGGGAAAAGGGTGAAAAAAGCAAGAATTACTTTGCGTATCCACATGTTAAACCGACTTCAGCAGTGATTTGATCTTCAGAATGAAATCCGGCGCTTTCCGTCGGGATAATTCAACCTTGCTCCCGTCGGCCATGGTAACAAGGTTTCCGCTGAGGTTTGAATAATCTTTAATGTATTGCAGGTTGATCAGATGAGATTTGTGAATCCTGAAAAACTTTTCCTTTGGCAGAGTATTCTCAAAATCCTTTAATGTTCTGGAAACTACTGCAGTTTTCCCGCCTTTCATGACCATAGTTGTATAACATCCGTCAGCCTCGAGACGTATGATATCGTCAATTATAAGCACATTAAATCCATGAGAAGATGGGATAACTAATTTATCAAGCCCATGTGGAATATCGGCTTTCTGTGCCTTGTCATGGATAGCAAAAAGTTTTTTAACCGTCTGTTTAAGTTCCCTGATGTTAACCGGTTTAAGGATATAATCCACCGCTCCTGCTTTCACGGCGTTGATCCCGAATTCCTCATGGGCACTTACAAATACTACCATGAAATTTCGTTCATAGTATTCCTCGAGGAAATCGAAACCATCGAGAACAGGCATGTTGATATCGAGAAAAACAACATCAGGTTTAACATTACCGACGAGTTCCTTAGCCTTAACAACCGATTCTGCCAATCCCAGAATTGTGATCTCCGGGCAATATGTTTCGATGATCTTTTTAAGATTTTCCCTGCCATGAAGTTCATCATCAACAATAATGGCTGTGAGACTGCCGGATGTATTATTAGAAGTCATGATGGCATAATACCTTGATAAGCAAAGATACATCTATATAAAGACATATCAACATGACAAAGATGTATAAATATTTGTGTTGGTATATTTTTTTAACTGATGCCCCCCGGGATGATGATTTTAGTTAATAAATCCATACATTTGTATAGCAGGCATAAAGTTTTTTTCATGAGAATTTTCTTTTTTGCCCTCCTGGTTTTAATGATCCCTCAGGGTCTTACGGCACAAAAAGTTGGCCGGCCCCTGATAGATTCATTAAGTGCGGCATTGCCTGAGGTTAAGGAAGATACCGACAGGGTGAAGATTTTATCAATCATCTGCTATGAACTCAGAAACATAAATCCGAAGGAAGCCCTGGACCCTGGACGGGCTGCCCTGCAACTTTCAGAAAAGATCCATTATCAGTACGGGGTTGGGCTGTCACATTATTCACTTACTTTTATTTACCATATTTTATCGCGGCTTCCCGAATCAATCGATCATGCCCTGAAAGCTGAGGCCATCTTCGACAGCCTGAAAAAGACCAACTACCTTTGTGCAACTTATCTTATGCTTGCATACCTGTACAAGGATCTTGATAAGGGGATCACGGCAGAGTATATGAAAAAGGCTACAGTCCTGTTACCGTATAACAACGATATTTTATGGCAGGCAAGGAATAACGGCACACTCGGTAATAATTACCGCAACCTCGGCCAATATGATTCTGCCGGGAAATACATGATGATCCACTTGCAGATGAGCGAGAAGAATAATCTCAAGGGGGAGATCATGATAGTAAAGAACAGGTTTGGTTATATGTATATGGCGCAGTCAAAACTCGATACCGCTTATACATTGATCAGGTCCGGGCTGGAGTATTTCCAGGCAATCGGATCAACCAGGATGGTTGCCGAGAATTCCACCACTCTCGGGAAAATACGGCTGAGGCAAAGCATGAATGCGGGTTCCCTGAGCAAACCATATTTAGAGGAGGCTGAAAAATATGCCCTAAAAGGGCTGAAAGTATCAGGCGAGCTGGGCTACCTGATCCAGAGTTACAGTGCAAACCGGCTGCTCTCGGATATATATAAAGCTGAAGGCAGGAATGATAAGGCCCTCGATTATCTCAGCGCCGCTTTTATAGATTATGACAGTGTTTACGGGGCTCAGAGTGTAAGCAAAGCTTCCGTTCTAAGCTGGAGAAATGAGGAGGAATTGAAACAAAAGCAATTAGAATTGCTGCAGCTGCGCAACAGGCAGCAGAAGGTGATCATATTCGGAGCCTCATTCAGCATTTTGATCCTTGTGATTGCAGTGTTTGTTGTTATTAAGAGCCGGAAAAGACAACGAAGGGCTTACCTGGTGGTCCGTCAAAAAAAGGAGGAGCTTTCGAGGGTCCTCGGAGAACTTGAGGCCACCAACCAGGAGCTTGAAGCTTTTTCTTATTCGGTTTCGCATGACCTGAGGGCTCCAGTACGCAGGATCGAAAGTCTATGCATGTTCCTGAAGGAAGATTATGAGGCCTTGCTGGATATAACAGGCCAGGACCTTCTCAGGCATATTACTGATTCCACGGGGCTGATGAACCGGCTTATCGAAGACCTTCTTACCCTGTCACGGATCACCCGTCAGACCGTTAATAAGGCACCATGTCACCTGAGTGATATTGCCGCGCAGATTTGTGAGGACCTGAGGCTGACTTACCCCGAAAAATCATACACCTGCAGGATTGAAGAAAACATTATAGTTCAGGCAGATTTCCGGCTGCTTCATATTGCCCTGCAGAACCTGATCGACAATGCATGGAAATACAGCAGTCAAGCCATAAATCCCGAGATCATCATAGGCAGTGAAATAGTGGATAACAAGCATTTCGTTTTTATCAGTGACAACGGCGTTGGTTTCGACATGGCACAGGCCGGGAAATTGTTCACTCCTTTCCAACGAATGCACAGCGATGAACATTTCAAAGGCACCGGCATTGGTCTTGCGACGGTCAAACGCATAATAACAAAGCATGGGGGCACAATCACTGCCCAAAGTGAACCGGGAAAAGGAACAACCTTCAGATTTACACTATAAGGTTAAAGTTGTTCAGTAAGAGGGAGTATACCCCCATATCAAAAAGAGGAGCCTTCAATGAAAAGAACAAGAAAGGTAATCCTGTCCATCGTCCCCTTACTTCTCGCCGGATACCTGCTATTGATGATTCCCGACGGGCATCCTTCCGGACCGGTCAGCAAGGCGGGGAACAAACCCTTTATCTGGAATAAGGATGATCTCTGGAATGGCCTTGAAAAGATGTTCCTACAGGAAAAATCGACAGATCCACAGTTAAGAAATACCCTGCTGATTAAACTGAAAGATAAAGCTGAATCCCTGGCAGGAAGATCAGAAAGAAACCTGCTGCCTCCTGATGATCCTGTCTTTGACGGGTTATTGTATAATTTCTTTTCAATGGCCCCGACTGTCGCGGCCGGGAAAGAGCAGAACGATTGGTTCATCAGTTATTATAACAGGGTGCGGAAAAATATAAAACTGCAATCGCAACACTGGGATATGAATTCGGTTGTGGCGAGGAATACAATTTACAAGCTGCTTTATGGTATGAGAGCGGCTGTTGAGGAAGTGCTGCTGCAATCGCCGGGCATGGCCTTCAACCCTGCCATGTTCATAAGTGATGAACCTTCTGCAACACCTGAGGCGGAAATTTTCGGAATTAGAGTTCACAGCGGCGACCTCCTTGTATCCCGGGGAGGTGCTGTTGTTTCAGCGCTGATATCAAGGGGGAACGATTACCCGGGGAATTTCTCCCATGTTGCCCTGATCTATGTGGATGAAAAAACACATGTTCCTTACCTGGTCGAGGCCCATATAGAAAGAGGAGTCGCCATTTCCTCAGTCAAACAATATATTACCGATAAGAAACTGCGATTCATGGTGATGAGACCCAGGGCCGACCTGCCACTTCTCACCAGCGACCCGGGGATCCCCCAGAAGGCAGCCGAATACATGTATCATAAAGCGCTAAGCAAACATATTCCTTACGATTTTAAAATGGACCTGAAAGATACTACTGCAATGTTTTGTTCGGAAGTCGGTTCCCGCGCATACGAGCATTATGGGATCCATCTCTGGCAGGCCATCTCAACCATATCTACTCCCCGGATTGTGAATTTACTGAATGAATTCGGGGTCGAAAATTTTGTCACCATGATGCCTTCCGATCTGGAGTATGATCCTCAACTTTCAGTGGTAGCCGAATGGAGGGACGCGCAAACCTTGTTCAAAGACCACGTTTATAATGCCGTGATGGATGTTATATTGGAAAATACTGCCAATGGGCAGGAAATACGTATCAATAAGTGGATGCTGCCGTTTGCAAGGCTGGCCAAAGGATATTCAGTTCTTCTTAACCTTATGAGCAAGGAAGGCCCTGTCCCCGAAGGCATGAGCGCCACACAGGGGTTAAAGAATAAAGCATTTGAAGATCTTCATGCACAGGTCCGTATTAAGACTGAAGAAAAAATAAAACATTTCATTGAAAAGAACGGATACATCCCGCCATACTGGCAAATCCTGGTTATGGCAAGGGAGTCATATAACCAACATTCGCAGTAGCCCTTTTTTCGGAGACCGTTTTTATTTAATGAATGTACCGTCCCTGTATTCCCTGAAGGCAGTGGCTAACTCTTCATCGGAGTTCATTACGATGGGGCCGCGCCAGGCGATAGGTTCCCTGATGGGCATTCCCGAAATAAGGATAAAACGGGCCCCCGCTTTGCCTGTCTTTGCCAGGATCTCAAACCCATTCCCAAAGAGGGCCCCCTCTCCTGATTTTATTGTTTCATTTCCTGCCGGGTTAAATCCGGCCTCGCCTTCAAAAACATAAGCAAAAGCAGTATGTTCGGAATTGACCGGTATGATGAATTCAGTATCCGCAGGCATCTCCACATCGAGATACACCGGCCCGGCAATAATGTTCTCAACAGGTCCTTTTACACCATTGAACGTCCCTGCAATTACCTTCACGCTGACCTGGTTTTCCAGTATCGCTGCAGGTATTTTCCCGGCCGGGATATCCTGGTATCGCGGGGCAATCATTTTATATGCAGATGGCAGGTTGACCCATAGCTGAAAACCATGCATGCGGCCGCCGTCATATTTCGGCATTTCCTGGTGGATGATCCCCCGCCCTGCGGTCATCCACTGGATATCACCTTTCCCTATCACACCGCTGTTGCCCATACTGTCGCCATGTTCCACCCTTCCGTCAAGCATATAGGTCACGGTCTCTATTCCCCTGTGAGGATGCCAGGGAAAACCTGCCATGAAGTCATCAGGATTGTCCGATCCGAAAAAATCCAGCAAAAGGAAAGGGTCAAACAAGCCTTCTTCATAAAACCCGAAGATCCTTGTCAGTTTAACCCCGGCTCCGTCGGAGGTCGCTTGCCCGTGTATAATCCTTTCAATTTTTCTGTAAGTATCCATGATTATCGTATTTTTACATTAATTAACCCAATTATCAATATAACAAAATTAACCCAAAATATTTCTTAAAACCAAAGAATATGAAACGCAGATCAACCGCCATCTGGCAGGGTAACGGCATGGAGGGCAAAGGAGTCCTTCAATCGACAAGCGGAGTTCTAAACAATACTCCCTATTCATTCAACACAAGGTTTAAAAACGAAGACGGCATAGCCGGGACCAACCCCGAGGAGCTGATTGCCGCCGCACATGCCGGCTGCTATGCAATGGCCTTGAGCTTTGCTCTTACCGCTGCGGGTTATATCCCCACCGAACTGAAGGTGGATGCAGCTGTTAACATTGAATTCGTGACCGATCATTTTGAAATAAATAAAATCCAGCTGAATCTCACCGGCGATGTACCCGGGATCAGTGTGGATAAATTCCTTGAATTTGCGAATTCGGCAAAGATCAACTGCCCGGTTTCCCAGGCACTGAAGGCTGTGGAGATCACGCTTGATGCAAAGCTGACTTAAGGTATGATATAACAACATCATTCTTATTGCCGCCGCTGCCATCGTAAGTAAACGTTACGACGGGTATTCCCGTAATTCTCTTTATTTCCTGAACAGTCCTTGTAAAAACTCTTTCATGTCATTCCAGGAATCATGATCGGCTGTTGCACTGTATTCAATAGGAAGATTGAATTTTTTCCCCAGCATGGTAGCATCAGGATTGCTAAAGGCATGAGTCGCATTTGGATATACTTTAAAGGCATAATCAGCACCAATGGAATCCATCTGATGCCTGAATGCATCAACATCGTGCTGTGAAACAGACTTGTCACTTCCTCCATGGCATACGAGTACTTTGGCTTTCAATAAGGATTTGATGACCGGTGCGCCTCCGAGACCGCCATGAAAACTTACGACACCCTTGAGGCCGGCACCCTGTTTTGCCGAGTTAAGCACAACTGACCCTCCGAAACAATACCCGATTGCAGCTATATTATCGGGGTCAGCCCGGGGAAATTCTTTAATTTTATTAATTGCGGCGTCCAGCCTGCTTTTTGACAATTGCGGATTATTGTAGAAAGGCCTGGTACATTCCTGTGCTTCCTTTGGATCAGCCGCAATTCTCCCGTTGCCGAACATGTCGACAGCTATAGCAAAGTAGCCAAGTTCTGCCAGTTTTCTTGTCCGCATTTTCGTGTAATCGTTCAGCCCCCACCATTCGTGAACAACGAGAACAACCGGCCGTTTCCCTTTAATGTTTTCATCCCAGGCAATAAAACCTATACAAGTGACACCATCGGTTTTATAGGTGACGGTTTCTTCTTTAATGGCTGAAGCTTTAGTTTTTGAATAAGCTGTTGAGTTTATGGAAAGCATAATGACAAGGATTTGGAGAATTCTTAAAACGGTGACTTTATATATTTTCTTTTTCATGACAGTTCAGATATTGAAATTTTTAAGTTGATCAACATTACCATACGCTCTTAGAATTTTACTTTCGGGGTGGAAGACCAGGCAAAACAACAGGCCGGCTTTTCCTTCAATCACGCATGACGCAGTGCTACCAGCAATGCGCCTGTAATATATGCGGCAATCCACCATATATAAGCAAACCTTGAGAACAGGTGGACAAGGCGTGATACTGCCGTGCCCGGTGGATTGGCCCTGTAAAAACGCCATATAACAATTGCATCGGTGAACATGCCCAGAAGGGATGAATAACCGAGTATTCCATGAAGTGTAAATAACCCCCGGCTTGAGCCCAGTATCATAAAGGTTGTGGCAATGATGTCAAATACCACACCAGCGGTCAGGAATGAAAGCACCAGGCCGGAGACCAGTCTTTTCCTCTGTTCGGTGATTATTGAAATGGAATAACAGACCAGGGCGATCTGAACGATAATAATGCCGAAGAGAGAAAATTTATTCATGCCTTAAGGGTGATAAAGGAAGGCAAAGGTAATTGATTTCGTAATCAGTACTTCAGGCTAATCTTCAGATACCTGCCGGTTGTCATTACAGGTGTTTTAATGCAGATCACCCCGTTTTCACCGGATTCACTGAAGTACCAGCCTTTTGAAGTTTTATGGTAAGTTTCGGCAGATTTGCATTCCCGGATTTTTATGCCCGGGGTCAGCACCTGTTTTGGAACATCAGAACTGTGAACAGCAATAACATAAGCCCTGGACTGCAGCTTCCCTTTGTAATCACCTTTTGCAGGGCCGACATTAATTTCAGTGACCCTGTTTGAAGAATCGCATGAGGCCGAGAGACTGGTAAGCGCAAACTTCCCTTCCCTGTATTCCCGGTTGGAGCCGTCGTCTTCGAACATGGTGAATTCAGCACCCTGCCCTGGATAGACATCGAGCGTAAGGGTGTCGGCCGGGCGTTCGTTGTCGTAATTCATCTGAGGGTACATGGGAATTATGGAACCCGCCCTCACGAAAAGGGGCAATTTACCGAGGGGGGCCGGGTATGCATTTAACCAGGTTTTTCCTTCATAAACCCTGCCGTCCCAGTAATCGAACCATTTGCCCCTGGGCAGGTAAATGCTGTCGCGCTTTTCTTCATCCCGGTATACAGGGGCCACCAGGAAATTTTTTCCCAGCAGGAACTGGTAGCGGGTTGCTGTACCCAGGGCAACGGGGTCTTCAGGATACTCGAGGACCAGGGCACGCACGGCAGGAACTCCTGTTTCACTGGCTTCATAGCAGAGGCTGTACATATAGGGTGTAAGCCGGAGTTTCAGGCGGAGGTATTTGCGGTTGACAGAGGTATAGGGTTCGCCATAGATATAAGGCTGCTTATCTTTAGGAGCCCAGCCCGACATGGACATGAACACCGGGGTAAAGCATTTCCATTGCAGGTCGCGTGTGAAGGTCTTGTCACTCCCGGCAAAGATGCCATCAACGTCGCCGGTGGCGCAGTTCTGAGCCGAAAGCCCGGAGCCGGTAACGGTTGGGATATGCCAGCGGATGTAATCCCAGCTTCCTTTCTGGTCGCCGGTCCATACCACCGAATTACGCTGTGTGCCTGCCCAGCCGCATACCGACCACACAAAACCGCGGGCATCGCTGTTGTTCTCTATCCCTTCATAAGCTGAACGGCATCCGTCAATGGCAAACTTATACCCCTCGCCAACCCAGGCCACATCCAGTTTGCATAAGCGGCTCCCGTACTGGCCCACTTCCCGGGCGATCTTTTCAACCCCGTTCTCGGTCCACAGTCCGGTGTGAAAACCTCTCTTACGCAATTCCACAATCACCGAATCGAGTTTGGTATAACCGCAGCCATAACCGTCGTTGGGCAGTATCCAGCCGCGGGGCATGTCATTGGCAATATACTGGTCGGCAATCAGTGAAATAACATCAGGCGTGGTTCCATTATGACCGCTTATGTTATGGCCTTTTTTTGCCCCCCGGTTATAGCAGTTCGCATCGCCCATGCCAAGCGCCCACCGCGGCGGAAGAAACGGTTTGCCTGAAATATCGGTATAGGCATTAAGGATTTCCTTAAGTGATCCGCCCGCAAAATAATAACAATCAAAACGGGCTTCGGAATGCGACAACTTCAAAGTGTCGGTAAACGCATACTCTCCGGGCGCATATGTATTCCGTAAGGCCCCGTAACCTTTCGTGCTCATGTAAAAAGGAGAAGGATTGGGCGCTCCGCCTTCCTCCCAGTTCCAGTCGATACGAAGCAAAATCGTTTTGTCCCTGTGAGAAAACCTGCCGTTCTGCATTCCGCCCCCGTAAAAATATTCGTTTTTACCCCTGCTCAGGTACTGCACTGTTTCCTTTCCATAGGTCAGCCCGCTGATCTCTTCCCAAATGAGGGTCTTGTTATCGGGCTTATACATGGCGAACCTCAGGGGTTTGGCATATGCACGAAGAGCCACTGCCGATGTGGTCATCAGGTAATACCCTTCTTTTTCCAAAAATTGCACTTTCACATTTCCTGAAGGCGGATGGATCACAATATCGTTCCCTGCCGGGTTTGTAAATATGCCGTCGTAAGCCATCTGTATCCGGAAGATATCATCCCTGCAGAATCGGACCTGCACACGGGCATGATTGCATTCAAAAGTGAAAATCTCCCCCGACCAGGTGAACCCTGTAACATTGCCAAGCTGGTAAGCCCGGGAATACAACTCCATTGACAGGGTGTCATTTTCCTTTCGTGCATCTTCGGGCAGGGAGGTATAAAACCTGATCCTGTGAATGCCGTAATCGGTAAGGTCGGCAGGGGGAAATTCAACCAGAACCGTATCGATGATACCCAGTTCATGTTTCTCACTGAACGGCACATTGACCTTTACCGGTTCCCGGTTATCGGTCTTAAGCCAGCAATCAAAGGGTTTTTTAACCGGGGCCGAACCAAGGTTTACAACCTTAAACCTGAACACGTCAGTGGTTGAAAACGTATTGCCGGTTTGTTTATGGGAAGCGAGCGATGATGCCAGCAGGTCGGCCGGCAGGGCTTCGGCAAGCTGAATGTCATCCACCATCCAGTACCATGCATAGATCCCTTTCCAGTAAAACCTCAGGTAGACCGTCTTCTGCATGGCAGCGGTCTGGGTGATGTTCAATTCCACCGCCATGGGATTGGGGCAATCGGCTTCAGATGCTATCCCCTGCCGCACTTCATATTCCTTCCAGTCGGCGCCGTTGTTTGATACACCTACAAATAATCCTCCGTCGGCCCTCACTTTTCCCCAGTCGTTCCACATGAAGTTTTGCATGAACGTAAGTACCACTGATGTTTTTCCTGAACAGTCGATAGCCGTAGTCTGAAAATACGCATCAGGCCAGATCCCTTTCTTTTCCCACTTCCGGTATAGCCTGTCGACCCTTACCGCAGGTGAAAACTGCATATGAAAGCCCCCGCTTTTTGAAGCAATCGGAGGAGCCTGCTGATCACGCCCATAGGAGCCCGGGAATGGCTGGTTGGTGCATTCCCATACCACGTTGCTGTCGTTGACGGCTTTGCTGATCCATCCTTCGGGTATTTTCCCTGATGAAAAATCTTCTTTCCAGAAAATTTTCCCTGAAACCGTGCTGTTTTTCTGAGCCGGGGTTTGCAAGACGGCAAAGCACAGGCAGGCTGCGAGTAAAGCAATTTTTTTCATAGTATTTAATCAGAAGTTTTAATACTGAACACGATCGCAGGTGTAGCTGACATTTTCTCCAGGAGTGATTTTGGAAGCATTACCATCTTCCTTCCCTGTTTCGTTTGGATCTTTAATGACTGCGGATGACCGGGTACCCTTATTTCATGCGCTTTCCCGGCGAACCCGGAGGGCAGCTCAACTGAGGAGGGAAGGGGATCATTTTCCTTTACCAGGTAAAACATATACCTTGTTTTGCCATCCTTGCTTTGGGTGTAGCAAATGTTGTCAACCTGGTATGGGGCAAGCGGACGGCTGTTGTAAACAGCTTCTCCGTTCAATTTCGTCCACACGCCTATTTCCTTCAGCCTCTCATATACCGTGGGCACGAGTTCACCTGTTTTATCCGGACCTATGCCCAGAAGGAAATTCCCGCCCTTGGCTACAATTTTTATCAGTGTATGGATGACCCAGTTCGTTGATTTGTAATGTTCCCCCGGGCCTGTGCTGTACCAGGAGTCGCCCAGCGTTATGCAGCTTTCCCATGGATAGGCCGGGATGGTCTCAGGGATCTGCTGTTCGGGGGTCTGGTAGTTCTCGAATTCCCCGTGTACCGTGCGGTCTACGATGAGGATCCCCGGCTGGTTCTTACGTGCCATTCTTGCAATGGAAGGTATGTCAACATCCTGTGTCCACTGCCGTTTCCCGAGCCATGGCTGGGTTTCCTCATCGAGGGAACCGGCCGGCCTTACCCATCCGCCATCCAGCCAAAGGATATCGATCTTGCCATATTCCCTGGTGATCTCATCAAGCTGGTTGAAAGTGAACTTCTGGTAGGATTTCCAGCGTTCAGGATACTTTGCAGGGTCATAGTTCACGTTACGGTCGAACACGGGAAAGTAAGGCCACCAGTAATCGGGGCAATGCCAGTCGGGCTTGCTGAAGTAAGCGCCAATCCCCATTCCCTGCTGCCGGAAGGCTGCAAACACCTCTTTGACCACGTTGCTGAGCGGGTTCTTTGAGAAGGCCGATGCGGGATCGGTGATACGGTAATCGGTGTATTTGGTATCAAACATGCAGAAGCCGTCATGGTGCTTGGTGGTGAACACAACATATTGCATGCCGGCATCATGCATGGCTTTTGCCCAGTTTGAAGGATTGAACTTCACCGGGTTGAAGGTCTTACGGATGTTCTCGTAAGAAGTCTTATACGTATACCAGTCGGCCGAATAGGGCCCGCGTCTCTGGCACCAGCCCTCGTCTTCCGGACAAAGGCTCCAGCTTTCAACCACTCCCCATTCGCTGTAGATGCCCCAGTGGATAAGCACTCCGAATTTCCAGTCCTGCCACTTATGCAGCTTCGAGGATACCAGCGAATCGGCCGGCCATGTGTATACAGCTTCGGTTTTATTCCCGGCCCCGGCAGTGACCGTGGTATCCATTTTACTAACTATACGGAGGGAATCGCCGCCAGCTGCATACAGGGAGGACCGCAATACGAAAAGGCATACGGCAATAATTGCAAATCTTACATGGATCATTTTACCACGACGATCTTTATCCTGGTCATCCCGTTCTTTCCTTCTGCCAAAAGGAAATAAGGACCGGCAGGGAGGTAAGAAAGGTCTATACGGCTTGTCATGCTGCCTGGACGGGCCAGGTATGTTTCCTTGTATACTTCAGTTCCCAGGACGTTGCAGATAGTGAGTTTCACATTATCATCACTCCCCGTGTCAAGGGTGAAATTAAAGATGCCTTTGTTTGGGTTGGGTAAAACGGAACACTGCATCCCTTCAGCCGGGGGTTTAACCGGTGTGGGGAAATCGGCGATGATATATGCCGGTTTAAGCAGGGTATCGGTGCTTGTTGCCCTGCTCACGATGAGCTGCACGTCGAAGCTGCCCCGGCTGTTGTATTGTATAACAGGATTGCGTTCAGCGGAGGTTTCGGGATTGCCTCCGGGGAAATACCAGTTCCATGAAGTTGCGTAACCCTGGGATGTATCGGCGAAGCTGACGCTGTTGCCCGGGACGGGGGTCCTGGGGCTTGCCGTGAAGCCGGCAACAAGAGCCTGTTTGGATAATACAAGCACCCTGGATTCGTATGGCAGTTTATTGTAGGCTGTAACCACCAGGTGAAGGGTGTCGGAGGGGTTTGCAAGTGCAGGAAAACCCAGGCGTATCATATCGTTTGAAATAAGCCCCGTGGCAAGGATGGTATCGGCAACAGTCAATGTCGCCCTTGCTCCGTTTACAGAACAGTTAACTGTAAGGACAGAATCCCCTGTAAAAATTATAGTATCGTTTGTTACCGGCATACCTTCGGGTGCGGCGGTCCTCACCATGATGGTCGGATCCCCGAAGACAGTCCAGGTATCTGCCATATTTTCTCCGTCGCTGCCGTAAGATTCAATCATCTTAAAACAGCCGTTTATAGAAAGCCCTGCAAAGGTCCGTTTGATATTCAGTGAATCGCTTTCCGAAAGAATGTTGGTCATCTCATCCTGTCCTTCCATGGGTGAGTTCCAGCTCTGGTTGATGGTGGATCCGAGGAAAGCTATGGCACCTGTAGGTTCCCCGTCCTTTGTAGCGCGAAGCCAGGCTTCGGCGAAGCAGGTAAGACCGACAAAATTGCCATTAACACAGGCCACCGACCAGATAAAAGGCAGCTTGCCCTTATTGTCGAGCTGGTTGACTTTTGCGTTGCTGAAGCCCGTGGTGCCCCATGAGGTGTTACTCCCATGGCCGGTGTAAAGGATAAGACCGGCCCCGCTGTCAACTGCCGCGGTGACCAGGGCGGGATTCGGGTTGCCGTTAGCGTCGTTGCCGCCCTGGGAACCGTCAAAGAGTTCAGGGTTCCAGGTATAGGTATAGGCCAGCAGCTGTGTTTGCTGGTTCCGGATATGCTGATAATCGAATTCGCCGTCGTCTCCCGGCCCCTGGTCGGAACCTATTCCTATTACCGTGGAGAACCAGTCATCATTAAGGAACTGGGGGTTCTTCTCGTAATTTAAGGTACGCAGCACCTGGGTTTCAACCTGGGCTACGTTCTCAGCTGAAAACCTGCCGATAAACACATCGGCATAATGGTCGTTGCCCAGGATATAACCGTAGGCATTGTCGGACGGGCCGCCCAGTCCGCCTCCGGTATTCGTGGGGATCTGCGGACTGTCTCCGACCAGCAGGACATGTGTGAGACCTTTGGTGTTGTAGTAATCGGCTATGAATGACCTGATAGCTGCGGCGGTAGAACCAACTGTCGTCACATCGACGATTTCGGTGTGATAGCCCTCGCTGCGTTTCCATTCCACATAGGGCTTCATTGCATCCATGAACTGGGGGTAGCAGATCACAAGCAGGTTGCCGTATTCCCCGAGAGGGGAGTATGCGACAGCATTAAAATTCATGAATTCACGGGAGTAAACAGAAACAAAATCACTGCAGATCCTGCGGCTGGTGATATTCCGGGGCAATGCGTTCTGTCCCTGGACTCCGCCCTTGTACAGCTCAACTTTCATGCTGTAATACACCCTCAGGGTTTTGGTCACAGGGTTATACTGGAATGGATAAGCGATCACCGTTTGTCCGCGGACATCCCTGATTATAAACGGGGTCCTCGTACCTGCAAGGCCTCCGGGGAAAAAGCCATCCGCCGAGTATACAGCCCCATAGGTATAAGGTACTGTTGAAGGATCTACATCCCTCATGATGACTCCTTTTGAAGGAGCAAGCATTATATTGGTAAACTCCTTGAACTCTGATGAAAGGATGCGCACGCTCATCCCGGCCATATCGGGGATTACAAGGGATACGGTCATTTTTGGCAGGTCGGGAGACCCGGCTTCCTGGATAGGCGTAAGGCCGCCTGCTTCCACTATAACTGCAGGTCCTGAAGGAGTGGCGACATCCCTGAGGCTGAAGCCGCCCAGGGTCAGTTCAATAACCGAATTGTCGATGTTTGAGGAGACAAGCCTGACTGAAGCCGCAACAGGGGCGGGGGATGAGATCTGAACCCAGTTACTGCTGAATCCGTATAGGGCGAGAAGCAGGAAGAGAAGTGAAGTAATTGTCCTTTTCATAGGTTGTTATTTGATAGCCGATACAAATATAAACTTATTTTTCAAGAATTTACGCGGTCGGAATGTTCATTCAGAGCGTCCGTTAAATGATAATGGCAACTGGCATCCTGAATAATTTATTGGATAAAAATTTACTATATTTGTTACTTAATATAAACACTTATAAAATTACAAAACATTATGAAAAAGTACATCTTCCTCATTGCAGTATTATTTGTAAGCTCATTCGCATGGGCCCAGTCGAACAAAGAAGAAATTGACCTGATGCAGGCCGCGTTCGGCAAGGATAAAAAAGCTGTTGTCGCCGAATTTGTGAAGGTATCCCCTACACAGAAGGATGCTTTTTGGAAACTGTATGACCAATATGAAACACAGCGCAAGGCTCTTGGTCTGGAACGCATTGAACTTCTCAAGCAATATGCAGCCCATTATTTTGATTTTACCCCCGTTCAGGCTGACGAATGGACAAAAAAAGTCATTGCCCTCCAGAAGAAGACCGATGATCTTATCGTCACCTATTACGGCAAAGTCAAAGCAATTTCAGACGGTATTGTGGCCACGCAGTTTTACCAGATAGAAAATTACATTCTGGCAAGCATCCGCATGCAGATCTTGCAGAAAGTGCCTTTCATCTCAAAACCCGCAAAGTAAATTTTAAAAAATTAAAAGTATGAAAACAAGATTCAGTTTACGGTTTTTCTGCATCGGCCTCTGCGTGAGTTTCCTGGCAGTTCTTATACCGGTTTCAGTTGTTGCACAAAGGGAGGGAAGGGGTGCAGGAGCTGGCCAGGTCCGTCAGCCTGTTTCAAAACCTGCCGGCAATACTACCCGTCCGGGTCAGAGCGGGACAAAACAAAGCACGCCGGGCGCGAAACCCGCTGGTAATACCACCGCACCTGCAGGGAATAACGCAAAGGTTTCTACCGGGGACAAGTCAAATGTTTCGGCAGGGAATAAAGCCAATGTTTCCACAGGTGACAGGACCAACGTTTCAACCGGGAATAAAACCAATGTAAGCGGGAATACCGTCAATAAAAACACAAACGTTAACGTGAACAACAGCAAGAATGTTAATGTCAATGTTAACAGGAATACTGTTGTTGTTGCAAATCCCAGGCCGTATCCAAGGCCGCCCTATGCCTATGGCGGGCATGCTTATTATTGTTACCATCCTTACGCATATCATCCCTATACACCTTACCGTTGGGGCCCGGTATGGCATCCTGTCGGCTTTATGATTGCCGCCATGACAGCCACCGCTATCGCTGTTACCGTTGCAAGCCAGCATTATTACTATGACCAGGGGGTGTATTATGTGCCCTCAGGCAGCGGTTATACCGTAGTCCCCGCCCCGGTCGGAGCAACCATTACAACCCTGCCGCAGGGTTCGCAAACGGTCGTCATCAATGAAACCACCAACAATTATTATTACGGCGGTACATATTATGAGAAATCAGGCCAGGGGTATACTGTCGTCCCCCCAACGGCAGGGTCGGTAGTTGAAAATCTTCCGGAAGGAGGGAAGGAGGTAAAAATAGGCGAAGTAACGTATGTTCAGGTAGGGGAGACCTATTATCAGCCCATTGCCCAGAATGGGAAAAATATGTATGAAGTCGTTGAAGTAAAGGAAGAGAAATGAAACAAGCCGGGTGGTATTTTTTCTCAATTCTGATCATGATCCCAATCATGGTTTCAGCCGGGAAGAATGACACATTGAAAGAAGCTAAAAAACCCTTTCATAAAAATGTGATCAAATTCAATCCCACCCCCATGCTGTTATGGAGCAATAAAAATATCACATTCAGCTATGAGCGTGTTATCAACCGTAAGCAGTCTATCGCTCTTACGCTCGGTTATCTTGAATTTCCGGCTCTTTTCAAGGATACGATAGGAAGCCTTGTTGCCCTGAGCAGCCGTGAAAAGTACGGGATCAATATTGCGCTGGAATACAGATTTTACCTGACTACGAGGAATGGAAGGCCCATACCCGACGGGGTTTACCTGGCGCCTTTCTGCAGCTATTACGGCTACCATTTTAAAAATAATGTGGATGTTCTTCACACCAGCATTGACAGCTCTGGCCAGCTCAAGGGTAATTTTTACGTATTTAATCTCGGGGTGGAACTGGGCTACCAGTTTGTATTCTGGAAGCGCCTGACCCTTGATTTTGTTTTAGTCGGACCCGCAATTAGTTATTATGGAGGAGGTGTGAATATAACGGGTAATATTAATGCGGCAAAACTTCAAGAGATCAACCAGGAATTATATAATAAATTACTGGCAAAATACCCGATGATAGGAGATTTTATTTTAAACAAATCTTTCCAGCAAAACGGCAAACTGGACTTATTCAGTATTGGGTTCAGGTACCTGGTGCAGGTAGGGTTTCATTTTTAATTGTAGATTATCCAAGAATTGGATTATATAAATACAGGAAAAGATTAAAGCCACCTGGCAATAAAGTATGATGCAACGCTCACTATGGTAGAAAGTACCATCCCCCAAACCAGGTCAACCAGGGTGATAACAAGAGGCCATTGGTTGATTGTTGCCAGGTTAGTAAGATCATAGGTGGCATAAGTGATCAGCCCGAATAATATTGCCCTGAAAATCGTGTTCGGGAGAGAATTCTCCTTCACGCCCGGAAGCACAACGAACACAAGCACGCCGACTATAAACAGCAGGTAGAAAATTATTGCCGCTGCCCAGTTAACCGTTGGCGCCATCAGGTATCCCAGGTATTTTTTATAAAATGAACGGGCTACGAAAACTAGCCAGACCATATCGGTGGCAAAAAATACAGCCAGGGTGGCCAGGTAAAGTTTTATGTAATAGATCATGGTTTTCGGTTTTAATTATGGATAAAGATAATACAAAGATTTAAAGAAATATCATCCTGAAAGTTAAATTAGTCCAAATCTAAATTATATTTGCATGGTAATTAATAAATTAATGTTTTTTTAATTCATGAACATAAATATTTAAAAAGTTAGAAAAGGAGAATCAAAATGAAATATATAATGAAAATTAAGATGTCGCAGGAGAAAGGGGATAAGGCGATAAAAGATCCTCAATTCGGGCATAAGATGCATGAACTGCTTGGCGATATCAAAGCGGAAGCTGCATATTTTACAACGATATGCGGCCACAGGGGTGCGTATATCGTTTTAAATATAAATGATGCATCGGAGATCCCTTCAATCGCTGAACCATTTTTTATCTGGCTGGGTGCTGATGTGGATTTTCTCCCGGTGATGACCCCTGAAGATCTGGCGAAAGGCGGCCCTTCCATGGGTGCAGCTTTGCAGAAATGGGGATGATGGTAAACTGATCAAACTATAATTCCACCAATAAAGGGTGCCTTGAAAATCCGGGGCACCCTTTTATTTTACCACCATCTGATGCCTGAGAGCCGGCATAATTCCATCCGGGAGAGAAGCAGGTTGTATTCATATTGCAGGCGGCTGAGCTGGGCATCTTTATAATTGGTGATGGAAGTGAGAAGGTCAAGGTTGGTGATAACCCCGTATTTATACCTGTCTGCAGCAAGATCCATGGCCAGCTGGGCCTGGCTGATCAGGGTGTCGGCGCTGGCCAGTTTTTTCATGTTTTTCTGAATGTCGTCGAGGGAGTTCAGCAGGTCCTTGTTCAGGTTTACTTTCTGTGATTCGAGCGCCAGTTTCGAGGAGTTGAGGCTGATCGTGGCCAGCTGTTTTTGAAGACCGGGGCGGCTTGCCGGAATGATAGGGATCGTGAGGCCAACACCGACTGCATAGTTGAAGGTCACGGCATCGATCTCGGGCATGAAGCCGTTTTTATAACCCAGCCCGGCCTGGAAGTTGAGCAGGGGCATCCGTAAACGGTTGGCAGAAACAATGTCCCATCCTGCCGATTGGATCTTGTCCCCGGCTATCCTGAGTTCCGGGTTGTTCTGAAAGGCCAGGGTGAACAAGGAATCGGTTGTTATCCTGAATGTGGACTGGTTAACGACGGTATCGCTCAGATAGCCCGTTCCGGTACTTCCCGTAAGCATTCCTAGCATATTATACTGTTTGTTGAGCTGGGTTACGAGGTCGGTGTAGAAGTTTTCGGCATTGGTGTATTTTACCTGGGTTGAAACCAGGTCATAGGTAAGTGCATCACCGTTCTTTACTTTCACGTCGATCTGTTGAAGGGTCGATTGCAGAAGGCTGATCTGTTCTTTCTGGACTACCAGGCTTTTATTCAGGAAGATGATGGAATAATAGATCTGGGCTACCTGGTATGCGAGCTGGATTTTGAAACTTTCAAGATTATCTTTTGATGTTATGAGATCGCTTTTTGCCTTGTTAACCGCAGCCGGTGTGCGCAGATCAAGGATTGGCTGGGCCAGGCTTACAGAGGCGTTGTAATTGTCGGCAGGAGCCACCTTAAAAGACTGTACCGTGGAACCCATGGGGATCTCAATGGCCGGAGTAGGGTAAAGACGGTTGTATGAAAGGTTTGCGCCTGCAACCGGCCAGTATCCTGCTTTTCCAAGATTAACTTTCACTTCGCTCATCTTTACGAGGTCGCTCATTTCACCCACTTTGGGATACTTCTGAAATGACTGCCCCACGAGCAGTTTCAAAGTTGAAGGCACAGGGATCTCCTGGGCCGGCAACGCATTGATCAAAAGGAAAATTACGGCTACTGATAACAGGATTTTCATACCATTCGATTGTTTATACTTTTTCATTCGTAATTCAATATTCAATGTTCGATATTCTAATGCGCTTCACTTGCCGCCGCCACCTGGTCCCCTCCAATCCTCCTGTTCTTCGTGATGAAAATAAGCGGAAATGCTATCAGGATGAAAAGCGTTGCATAAAGGAATGCGTCAAGGTAACTCAGCATGAAAGTCTGCTTCATTACAGTCCCTTCTATCACCTGGTAGGTTTGCTGCTGCAGGTTGGCTGCAAACGGTAGTTTGGCCTGTAAGCCCTGGTATACCTGGTTATAACGCTCTGCAAATTGCTGGCTGCCGCTATATATATTGCTCATCAGGTCCATGCGGTGAACTGCGACACGGTGTGCCACGTAGTTGTTAATAATCGCAATGCCAAAGGATCCGCCCATCTGCCGCATCATATTGTTCAAAGCGACACCCTGCGGAATATCGCGGGGCTGTAATCCGGCGACAGCCATAGCATTCAAGGGGACAAAAAGGCAGGCCAGCCCTGCACCCCTGATCATCAGCGGCAGGGCAAAGAATCCGGAGGATACATTCAGGTCGGCCCTTGACATCAGAATACCGAAGCCAATAAGAAAGATAAATCCAATGCCGACAAATAGTTTGGGAGGCGTACCGGCCTGCAGCGCTTTGCCGATAAACGGCATGAAGAAGAGTGAAAGTATGGATGCGGGCAGAAGGGTAAGCCCGGTTTCATAAGCTGTATAACCGAGAACCCTTTGCAGCATCAGGGGGAAAATAAAAACCGAGGTGAACAAAATAAACCCTACGATGAAAGTCAGGAGAGTGGTAAGAGCCAGGTTACGGTCTTTGAGAATGCGGAGGTTGACAACAGGTTCTTTCTGTTTCAGTTCCCACCATACGAAGGTAACCAGGCCTATTACTGCAATTACGGTTAACCAGATGATCAGTTTCGAATCGTACCAGTCTTCATATTCCCCTCTTTCAAGCACATACTGCAGGGCGCTTACCCCTATGGTAAGCAGGAAAATGCCGCTCCAGTCTATCCGGGGTTTTATATGGATGTCGAACCCCCTTGGAATGAAGCGGTAGGTTAGAATGCTTGCCAGGATGCCAAAAGGAACGTTGATGTAGAAAATAAGGGGCCAGGAATAGCTGTCGATGATCAGCCCGCCGACTGTGGGTCCCAAAGTGGGCCCGAGGACAACACCCATGCCGAACAGGGCTGCCGCAAGTCCCCTCTGCTTGCCGGGGAAGGTCTCGAAGAGTATGGACTGGGAGGTTGACAACAACCCGCCCCCGCCGAGTCCCTGGACAAACCGCCATAAAACGATTTGCCAAAGGGAGGTTGACATCCCGCAGAAAACTGAAGCAATGGTAAAAATTATAATGGAAGCCATGTAATACCGGCGCCTGCCGAAGAAGGCTGCTAGAAATCCCGTCATGGGGATGATGATCACATTGGCGATGGCGTAGGAAGTGATCACCCAGGCTATATCCTCTATGGAAGCGCCAAGGTTGCCTGCCATCTGGTTCAGCGCGACATTCACGATGGAAGTGTCGATCAGCTCCATGATGGCCGCCGAAATGGTGGTGAGTGCGATGATAACCTTCGCTGTTTTACTGAGGTACTGCATCGGCGCGATCAGATAGGAACCGAAACAACTACGCTCATCCCTGCTCTCAGCACATCCTTATATTTAGAAGCGTCTATGATCTCGATTCGCACAGGGATCCGCTGGGTGACTTTCACAAAATTCCCTGTTGCATTATCGGGCGGTAGCAGGGAAAACCTGGCGCCTGTTGCCTCTGAAAGGGAAATGACCTTGCCCTGCACCTGGAGCTTTGGATAACCGTCAATTTTGATTTCCACGATCTGCCCCACATGGATGTTCTTTACCTGGTTCTCCTTAAAGTTGGCTATCACCCACTGGCTTTCGCTGTTTACTATAGTGACAAGCGGGGTCCCCGACTGGATGAACTGCCCCTCGTCGATATTCCTCTTCCCCAGTTTCCCGTCGGCAATCGCATAGATCCTGCAATAGGAGAGTTTGAGCTTTTGCTGCTCGATTCGTGCTTTTTTAATATCAGCCTGGGCCTGGGCCTTGCCAACAAGCGACCTGAGAACTTCCAGCCGCGTTTCGGCCACCTTTACGTCAAGCTGGCTTGTTTCAAGCTGTTTGCTTGTAACATCGAAATTCGACTGGGAGTCATCGATCTGTCTTTTGGTGATGGCGTTACCCTCGAACAGTTTTTTATCGCGGTTCAGGTCATTGGCTGCCTTGGACTGCCTGATCCTGATAACTTCGAGGTTTGACTTTGCGGAGGAAAGGGACGCGTTGGCATTGGTGAGGGAGGCCTTGGCATTTTCAATGTCAGACAGGGACTGGCTGAAATCGGCCTGCATTTCCTCAAGCTGAAGTTGCAATTCTGTTGAATCAACAACCATAAGGAGCTGCCCTTTGGCGACATTTGCATAGTCATCCACATAGATCTTGCTCACATACCCTGATACCCTTGATAAGATCGGGACGAGCCGCATTTCCACCTGGGCATTATCGGTCTCTTCATGATTGATGGCATGCCAAACCTCTTTTGAAAGGTATGTGAGGCCTATGACAACCACTGTTATTATTATGATCCGGGGTAATATTTTTTTACCTGATTTAGGTTCTTTTACGGATTCGGTGGCCATGTAAATAGTTTTTTATATTTTTGCAAAAGTAAACTAAGTTGACGAAATATCGACAATGTAGTTGACTAAATTTATATAAAATTTACAATGCTTTCAAAATCAGTAAAGAAAAAATTAACTGAGCAGATGCCTGCAAAAAGCGAGAGTTTTGGCCGGCAGATCTATTTATTATACAGGTACCTTGTAAAAATCGACGATGATTTGTTACCCAGGATGGGGCTTGAGCATATGGGCCCGAGTCATATCCACCTCTTGTTCACAATAGGGCTTGACGGGGTGTCAAACAGCGGGATGGCAAGAAGGGCAAAAGTTTCAAAACAGGCCATGAGCAAGCTTGTCCAGGAAATGTTGAAGAATGAGCTCATTACCATTCAGCATAACGAACAGGACAGCCGCTGCAACATTATTTCACTTACCGACAAAGGGGCCGACACCCTGGTAAGGATATGGGAAACAAACAAGCAACTGACTTCCGAATTCGAAAAGCGCCTCGGCAAGGCGAAATCAAAAAGGCTTCTTGCCTTGATGGCCGAGCTGGTAGATTCACTTGAAGCCGATCTTTCTTAATTATCATATTTGATAATTTTCACCCTGTAGTTTATACCACGGCTGTCGGTCAGAATGATAAAATACACCCCTGCACTTTTATCAGCAAAGTCAAAAGGCCATGATGCCGATGGCTTATCAATTGTCCCATGTTCTTTTTCGATGCCTGCGGATGAAATGATCCTGTAACCGAACATGTCACCGCCGGGCAAAGAAACATTCACTTTCCCATCGGTCGGCACCGGGAATGCCGCAAGGCCGGTGTTTACAGCTGATGTCCCGGTTCCCACCGGGTAATCGATACAACCTGTAATACTGAATTCAGCTGCAGAAGCCCAGGGGTTCCCGTTAACTTCCGAAAGGGCTGCCAGGCGGAAATACTGGCCAGGCACAGCGGTATTGAAGACTATAGTCTGGGGTGCGCTGGTATTGATAAACTGACCGGTCTTTACAGGAGCTCCCCACGACAGGCTGTCTTCACTGATGTAGAGTTCATAATCCCTGATCCTGCCGTTTTCCCCATCCTGCCTTGTAAGATAAGTGAATTTGTAAATCCGGTATTTCTGGCCGAGAGCGATCCGGATCTCGTGGGGATAGGGAACGTCGCCCGTGCTCCAGGCCGTATGCCATATCGTAGAAGGATTGTCATCAAAGCTCATTACAGCAAAGCCGGGGTCATTTCTCTCTTCACTGTCGACATAAAGCAGTGACCAGATATTTTTTGGAAGCAGTCCGGGATTGCCGCAGTCGTAAATTGAAGGGCAGGTTGTGGCAGTCACCATACCGGGAATTGACTTTGTATATGTTTGTCCGTTTTGTGTAACCGAAAGGCTTACATCGTAACTGCCGGGGTTTCCCAGGACCACCCTGGGGTTCCTGATATCCGGGTTCTCGAAGAATGCCGGTGCCGGGTTTATGCTCCAGTGCCATGAGGCTCCGGCATGGTTCAGTATGGAATGATCATCGAAATATAGAGTATCAAGCATGCAGTCGTAATGGGCTTTTTCAATCCACGGATTGACGATGGGTTTAAAATCCGTTTCCTGCATGGGAGATTCCCAAACCCCGCAGTTCCCCGCAACGCGTAACCTGCTGTCCCTGAAAAACGGCAATGCCAGGTTGACAGCTGTTCCTGCAGGGTAATTGTTGTCATAGCCTGACCAATCGGCCATCGCCTGGTTTCGGTAATATACTTTCGCGGCTTTGCCATTCCTGGCATTGGTGAACAGGTAAACCAGGTCCCCGCCTGAACTCCCGGGTTGAATGACCATGCATTTCAGGTATTCCTGCAGGCTCCCGGTCCAGTCGGTCCAGGTGTCACCTCCATCACCCGACCTGAAAACCCTGCCTATGTCGGCCGACCAGGTGCCATTCTGAAGGCAGGCGTAAATCACATTTTCATCAAAGGGTGAAACGGCAAAGAAGAGTTTTCCTTTCCAGTTCGCATTGCCGTACGGAGCAGAAGTCAGGGAAGGTTTTAAAGTCCAGGTGATCCCTCCATCGGTGCTTTTATACAAGCCCTTGCTTACGATATCGGCATAGAGCACATCGGGGTTGCTGTAACTTATTTGCAGGTACCTCACTTCCCCGGGGAAATTATTCAGCAGGTCCCATGTCACCCCCATATCTTTACTTTCCCAGAAACCTGTTCCTTCACCAAGAAAAATGGTACCATAATAATTCGGATGAAAGACCATATTGCCCCTGCGGCCTCCGTACTCATCCATATTGGGATATTTACTGAAAATAAAGCGGCCTTCGGGCATGCCTGAAGCGCTTTCAGGCAATATCCATCCATTACCCAGGTCGTTGAATGCAACATGACGGCTGCGGCCCTGTAGCACCCACCCGGTGGGGGATTCGGCTCCACCCATGCGCAGCGCCCTGGGCTGGTAAAAGCCGGCAATGGCCGTATTCCCGTTATGATACCTTCCCCCGACCACGATATCCTCATTCCATCCCTGGTCAAATCCCCACATATCAGAACCTTCCAGTCCGTTGACCCTGACAAAATAATTTGCGGAGCTGGTGAAATTATCAGTTGTCAGGTTCATTCCCCCGTCGGTTGCAACCCAGGTCTCCCCGCTTGGAAGCAGTTTAATATCCTGGATGTCGGGGTGAATACTGAAGCTGCCGTCATAACCGCCAACCGGGGAAAAACTGTTTCCTCCATTTGTTGATTTATACAAAGTGCAGGTGCCGGCAAAAATCGTATTTGCGCTTAGAGGGGAAACGCCTAGCACCAGGTCGAAATAACCCTGTCCGTTATCCATTGGAAACGCCGTTGTTTTGCCTGTAGCCAGTGTATTCCAGCTCCAGCCGCCTCCCGAAAAATTCCCTTTCAACAGGTAGGGTGTGTTATTGGAACAAAGCATGATGATAAAAAGCAGGTTATTATCGGCGGGGGTCATTGCAAGCAGCCCTCCGCCGGATTCGGTAAAGGAGGACGGGAATGATTGCGAGGTGAATGTAATCCCGCCATCTACCGACATAATAACAGAAAACTTACCGCCGGCTTTTGTAAGGGCAATAATTGTTGAGCCGTCTCCCGGCCTGATGCATACATCATATACCGGATTGCTCCATTTCTGAAACCATGTAAGTCCTCCGTCAACAGTAGCATAAAGTCCGCCTGCTGATGCTGCCATGACCTTTTGCGGATCATCAGGGTCGATCCTGAGCCGGTCTGCGTAAAACAGGTTCCCTGAGGCCAGGAGAGGAACCCATGTCGCGCCTCCGTCAATGCTTTTGTGAACCTGGTTGCCGGCTGCAACATAGACTATGTCAGGGTTTGAAGGATGAACGGCAACGGCTGTGACGGCTCCCCCGAAAAAATAACCGGGCGACATTTGTTCCCAGTTCAGCCCCTTATTGGTGGTTTTATTGACAAAACCGGTTTCTGTTCCGCAATAGATGATGTCGTTAAAGGAAGGCGCCACATCGAAAGAATAAACATTGGCCTGCCAGGGACAAGAGGCCGGGGGGGGGCGGACCCGGATTCATTCAGCCAGAAAGTTTCTTTAGGGCCTAAAAAAGTCCAGTCAGCATTTGATGTGTTCCGGGATCTGACCTGCAAACCGGCTCCCGTTTGTGTTTCCCTGAGTTTACGAAAATAGAGGTCCATATCGGGCAATACGATAGCCCCATCCGCAAGCACATAAGATTCAACAGCCCGGCTCCAGATCTTAAAATAACGGATGATGGCATTTTCTTCGCCTTTATGCTTTTTCATGTAAGCCTCAAACTCCCGGCTGATATCGTTAAAATTCACGGTTGTGGTGTAAAGCATTTTTGCCCATCGGGGGAAATCTTCACTGTAAGCAGGTTTATAGCTTTTATTGAGCCCGGGGAGATCATCATAGGATGTAAACTGGGGCTGGGCTGAAGCTGTAACGGCCGAAAGGCATAATATCAGGAGAACAGAGGGTAATTTGAAAATAGCTTTCATAAGGATCAGATGTTAACGGTTGACCGGGCATCAAAATTAATCCACAATCCCTGATTAAGTATGATTTTTTTATGGCCCGGCTCATGAACTTTCAAAAAATACCGTATAAAAAATTTCATAACGTATATATACGTTATTTAATAAACATATCCTATATTTGCTCCATTATTGCTATCAATAATTCAATCATCCAGCTTCAAACTTAAACAGCCGACCGATGAGAATTTTGATTTTATGTACCGGGAATTCATGCCGAAGCCAGATGGCGGAAGGGTTCCTTAGATCCATTGACCCTCGTTTGGAGGTTTTTTCTGCAGGGACCAATCCGGCTCTTGCGGTTAATCCTTTCGCGGTGGCTGTGATGAAGGAAGCCGGAATTGATATTTCGCGAAACAGTCCAAAGAGCGTTGATCTCTTCCTTGACGAGCCATTTGACTTCGTTATCACAGTATGCGGAGGTGCGAGAGAAGCTTGTCCCGCCTTCATTGGAACAGTAAGGAACCGGCTCCATATCGGGTTTGACGATCCTGCAGATGCTGTTGGCACAGTTGATGAAGTAATGCCTGTATTCCGCAAGGTGAGGGATGAGATCAGGGCGGGATTTACCGGCTTCTACCTTGAAAGGATTGCCCCGGGACTGTTTAATGAACCAATTCTGTAAATTATGAAAACCAGATTGAAATTTTTAGACCGTTACCTTACCTTATGGATATTCCTGGCCATGGCCGCTGGCGTTGCGTGGGGATGGCTTTTCCCCGGTATTGCCGGTTTCTGGAACTCCATGTCGTCGGGAACAACGAACATCCCTATTGCTATTGGTCTTATAGTAATGATGTATCCGCCCCTGGCCAAAGTCAAATATGAGGAATTGGGGGATGTCTTCAGGAACACAAGGGTGCTTGGGTTATCTCTTTTACAGAACTGGCTGATCGGCCCCGTCTTAATGTTCTTCCTGGCTATCATTTTCCTTCAGTTCAACATCGACTATATGTATGGCCTGATCCTGATAGGCCTGGCCCGGTGCATTGCCATGGTGATCGTATGGAATGAGCTGGCAAAAGGCGATACTGAATATTGTGCAGGGCTCGTAGCCTTAAATTCCATTTTCCAGGTTTTGTTTTTCTCTTTTTATGCCTGGCTTTTCATTGCTGTTTTACCTTCCTGGTTCGGGCTTCCGACGAACAGCATCGTTAAGAATATCACGATAGTCCAAATTGCCAAAAGTGTTTTCATCTACCTGGGCATACCGTTTCTGGCCGGTTTTTTTACACGTTTTATACTGGTCAGGGTGAAAAGTAAAGAATGGTACAACACTAAATTTGTTCCCAGGATCAGTCCGCTTACCCTCGTCGCCCTGTTGTTCACCATACTTGTGATGTTTTCGCTAAAAGGGGAGTATATCATCAGGATCCCGCTGGATGTCGTTCGAATTGCAATTCCATTATGCATTTATTTTGTGATCATGTTCCTGGCTTCATTCTGGATGAGCAAAAAGGCAGGGGCAACCTATGAACAATCAGCAACACTTTCGTTTACTGCGGCAAGCAATAATTTCGAGCTGGCGATAGCGGTTGCAATTGCCGTTTTCGGGATCAATTCGGGAGAAGCTTTTGCCGCCGTGATCGGACCTTTGGTTGAGGTGCCTGTACTCATAGCCCTGGTCAATGTGGCATTGAAGTTCAGGGTGAAATATTTTAAGGTTCCCGCCTGATCTCAGGTGAACCTGTGAAGCGGCATTAAGGATCCCGGCCTCCCGGGGCCGTCATATTTGAAGATTTTCTTATCTTTACGATATTATTAATGTTTAACCCATAAAATCTGAAAACCATGAGAACAACAGTGTCGTTAATCTTTCTGGTCCTTTTTGCATTTGGGATGCAGGCACAGAACATTAAAGTTCCGACAACCACCGATGTAAAGAAAGCAGAACAAAGTGTTACTACCGAAGCCACAAAGGCTGCGAGCCAGGCTAATATCGGCAGTCTCATCGGGCAGCTCACCAATGGTATCTCCGATAATGCGTTCACCGATTCATTCAAGAAAAACAAGACCGATTTTGTGAGCAAAGTGGGTAATGTATCGGATGCTGCAGGCGCTTCTTCAGCTTTACAGACGTTGGAGGGCGGATTGCTTCCCACGGCAATGGATGCAGGTTGGGGAAAGGTGAAAGATAAATGGGTCAAGGATGCGAAGACCGCCAAAACTGTAAAAAGTGTTGCCGGTATAGCAGGTACGCTCGAATCCAACATCAGCCCAAAATACTTCAAAGGCAACTGGGCAACAGCCCGCCCGGCATGGCAGGCTGCTTTAAGCACCCTGGCCAAGTAAAAGCAAGAGATCTTCTATGGAAAACCGATTAGTTGAATCACCGGCCTGGAAGGGCCTGGAGTTACATTTTGGGGAGATCAGGGACATCTCGTTACGGTCTTTGTTCGCAGGCGATGCGGAGAGAGGGGAGCGTTTTGTGGTCAATGACCTCGGCATTTATTTTGATTATTCCAAGCACCGTATTACTGCTGAGACCCTGAACCTCCTCATCAGGCTGGCTGATGAAAGAGGCCTGGGCGAAAAAATCAATGCCATGTTCTCAGGCGAAAAGATCAACATAACCGAGAACAGGGCTGTATTGCATACCGCCCTCAGGGCCCCAAAGGGATCATGCATCATGGTTGACGGGCATAATGTGGTTCCTGATGTACATGAAGTGCTTGAGAAAATGGCCGGTTTCGCCAACAGCATACGCAGCGGGGAATGGAAAGGCTTTACAGGCAAAACGATCAGGAACATAGTGAATATCGGCATCGGGGGTTCCGATCTTGGACCGGTAATGGCTTATGAAGCCCTGAAATTCTATGCGCAACGGAACCTTACCTTCCGTTTTGTTTCGAATATAGACGGAAGTGATTTTGCAGAAGCGGTATATGGTTTGGAGGCTGAGGAAACTCTTTTCATTGTCGCTTCCAAGACATTCACCACGCTTGAGACCATGACCAATGCACGTACAGCAAGAAAATGGCTGCTTGAAAAACTGCAAAGCGATACGGCTGTGGCCAGCCATTTTGTAGCACTGTCAACAAACGAAAAAGAAGTGAGTGCGTTCGGGATTGATACCCGGAACATGTTTGGTTTCTGGGACTGGGTAGGTGGCAGGTACAGCATGGATTCTGCAATCGGTTTGTCAACAATGATCGCCATTGGCCCTGATAATTTTTGCAGGATGCTTGACGGCTTTCACCAGATGGACGAACATTTTCGGACAACCCCTTTTGAAAGGAACATACCTGTGATCATGGGGCTGCTGGGTTTATGGTATATTGATTTCTTCGGGGCCGCAACCCAGGCGGTTTTGCCTTATGATAATTACCTGAAGCGTTTTCCGGCGTACCTCCAGCAGCTTACGATGGAGAGCAACGGGAAGCATGTGACCCTGGATGGAACGCCAGCAGGATACCAGACCGGCGCAGTTTACTGGGGCGAGCCCGGGACCAACGGGCAGCATTCGTTTTACCAGCTGATACACCAGGGGACCTCGCTTATTCCCTGTGATTTTATCGGATTCAGGACTTCCCTGAACCCTCTTCCTCTTCACCAGGATTACCTTATGGCTAACATGATTGCGCAGGGCGAGGCCCTAGCTTTCGGGAGATCTGCAGGCGAAGTAAAGAAAGAAGGTGTTCCCGACTGGCTCGTGCCTCATAAAGTCTTTGAAGGAAACCGCCCGTCTTCGACCTTTTTCATGGACCGGCTTACCCCTGAAATACTGGGAAAACTCGTGGCCATGTATGAACATGCGGTTTACACCCAGGGAGTGATCTGGGGGATCAATCCATTTGACCAGATGGGGGTGGAGTTGGGCAAGGTATTGGCAATGAAGATCATCCCGGAGCTCCATGACCGGCAAAAGACACTGGAACATGACAGTTCAACGAACCGGCTGATCAGGTATTACCGCGGTTAACTTCTCGCGGCAGTAGTGACAAAGGTTCTGGTTTTTCTGGTCAATGTCTTCAACATAGGTGCTTGACCGCATCACGCAGGTAGGGGTCATGCAATGGATCAATCCGAAGGTGTGGCCAAGTTCATGGATCACTTCTTTGGTAAACCTCTCCAGGAGCAGCTTTTCGTCGGCTTCTATGCCGTAACGTTCATTGCTTAGCCTGAAAAGTGAAGCTATCCCTGTTTGTCCGTTCAACATGGCCTGCCCGAAAATAAATGTCAGGATGGGGATAAAAAGATCCACGCTGAATAACCCGATTGTTTTAAATGCCTTGGGTGTGGGGCTGGTGTTAAGGGCCTGCAAAATTTTATTCCCGTTGTATTGCCTCCTTCCGGGGTCGAAAAATTCGCTCAGATCCAAATGAGATTCTTTCAAAATTACAGGATACCTGAATTCCTGCCCAACAGCCTCTGCAATCTTTTCAAGAAAATTCTTCCCCAAATAACCAAAATTGATCAATGTGATATTTTGTTGGTTCATTCGGAGAACATAGGTTAGATATACTTCAGTCAGGCGTTATAGGAGGTGCTGCGCCAGCAGGCTGTTCATTCCTCGGGCTTCAGATCATATTTTTTGATCTTATTGTAAAGCGTCACCCTGTCAACTTTCAACGCCTTGGCCGTTCTGGAGATATTCCAGCTGTATTTATTCAGGATCTGCCTGATAAAAGTTTTCTCGAAATCGTCAAGGCTTTCGATTGAATTATCGAGCATATCTTTCCCGAATGGCAGGTCTTTTAAGGTGATCTTTTTACCGTTTCCTATAACGATAGCCCTTTCGATCATGTTCTCAAGCTCGCGGATATTACCGGGAAAGGGATACTCCTCCAGCCTCTGCATGGCAGCTTCATCAATTGTAACTGGCTGCTTATTCATCGAGGAGCAGTATTTTTTTATGAAATAATCAATAAGCAGTGGAATATCCTCAACCCTTTCACGCAGAGGAGGCACATTAATATTCACCACATTCAGGCGATAGTAAAGGTCTTCCCTGAAAAGGCCCTGTTCTACCATACTTTTAAGGTCCCTGTTCGTGGCGCATATAACCCTGAAATCAGAGGATGTTTCTTTGTTTCCCCCGACCCTTACAAAGGTCTTTGTTTCCAGGACCCTCAGGAGTTCGATCTGCATCTTGGAAGATATGGTTGCAATTTCATCGAGGAAGATGGTCCCGCTGTCGGCCATCTCGAACCTTCCTTTACGGTTATACATGGCCCCAGTAAAAGCACCTTTTTCGTGGCCGAACAATTCGCTTTCGAGCAGGCTTTCGGTAAGCGCCCCGCAATGCACACTCACAAGGGGATAATATTTTCGAGATGAGTTTGCATGGATGGCCCTTGCAATCAGCTCTTTTCCGGTTCCGCTTTCACCTGTTATAATGACTGAAGAATTTGACTGTGCGACACTCTCAACCTGCTTCAGCACTTTCTTCATAGCTTCACTGTTCCCGATCAGGTCTTCGACGCTGTCGAGTGAAACGACTTTGTTTTTAAGCGCTTCGTTTTCCTGGGCCAGGAGGATTTGTTTTGAAGCATTCCTGATCAGGTGGGAAAGGTCATCTGGATCAAAAGGTTTTGTGATATAATCAAATGCCCCATCCTTCAGGGCCATTACAGCCGTATTTACAGAGGCAAAAGCAGTCATCACAATCACTATTGCATCATTCCTGAGGGATTTAATCCTCCTGAGCATTTCCAGCCCGTCCATGCCGGGCATTTTAATATCTGTCAGGACGATATCAAAATAGGAAGATTCGATAAGTTGCAGCGCCATCTTCGCATTCTCTGCGCATTCCACCTGGTAGCCGTCTTCAATAAACCAGTTGCTTAAAGAATCCCTCACCGATTCTTCATCATCGACTATTAATATTGAGATCTTCTTGGCCATTCTGTATTATCTTAATTTCTGATCAAAGGTATTGTTATTGAAAATGTAGTGCCCTGCCCGGGCTCGGATTTTACCTGTATTTTGCTGTTGTGGCTTTGTATGATTCCATGAACTATGGCCAGCCCAAGGCCAATCCCGCTTGCATTATGCTTGGTAGAAAAGAAAGGTTCAAAAATATGGGGGAAGTCATCCGCAGATATTCCTATGCCATTATCTATGATATCGAACCTCACGGTTTCTTCATTCGGATTTAATGTCCTGATGATTATTTCCCCGTTTTCATGTACCGCTTCACTTGAATTTACAAGCATGGCAACACAAGCCTGTTTGATCTGGTTGGGGCTGCAGTATATCAGGTCGGAAGTTGCCGAGAAATCTTTATAAAAGTGGATGTTTGCAATTTTAATAGGGTGGGTCATTAATTCATATGTCTCCTGCAGTATCTCATGCAAATGCCTGGGCTCGAAATCCTCCTGGTCTTTTTTAGAAAACTCAAGCAGGCCTTTTACAATATCGCCGCAGCGTTTTGCCTCGTTTTCGATAAGTTTTAGATGTTTCAGCATGGATTCCCGTTTGCTGGCATATAATTCGGGATTGCTTAGCTGCTTATAAATAAGCTTCGTATATATAAGTATACCTGATAAGGGATTGTTGATTTCATGGGCCACAGAGGATGAAAGTTTTCCCAGGGAAGCGAGCCGTTCAATATGGATCATCTCGTTTTGTGCTGCGCTTAACTCTTCTGACTTTTTCCTCACCTTATATTCAAGCTGCTGCGACCAGTTCTCCAACTCGTTGGTTGCTGCCTGAAGGTTGTCGAGCATCTCATTAAAAGCCTGGGATACCATTTTCATATCCTCAAGCTGGTTGGTCTTGATCACGAGGCGGGTGCTGGTATCGCCGTTAGCGACGGCAATGCTTGCTTTTACCAGGGCATTGAGGGGCCTTTTAATCCTTTGCCGGGTAAATATTATAAGAACTGTAACCAGGACTAAAGTGGTGAGTATTGCGAGCAGGAAAAATTCGGTTGAAGATTTCTGTATTGCTGTATCCAGTTCAGCCAACGGTATCTTGATAATGAGGGAACCGAGCACCTCTTCGCTTGGAGGATGTGCATGGCAGGAACTTTCGTAGCATGATTTTTCGTTAAGTATTGGCAGTTGGATCAGCAGGTGCCTGCTTTTGCTGTCGTTGTGACTCATCCTGCAATAGCTGTCGGCATTGATGATCTTGTAGTGTTTCCCTTTTCCGGGAAACATTACTTTCAGATTGTTATGGCAGCTTATGCAGTTCGGGTTGCTGTGAAGATCATTAGTATCGGATGGAATGGATGTGTACACCAGGTTGTCCTTGCTGTCGTACATGTTGACTTCATCAATGCCGGGCATGGTGTTGATAATATCAAGTGTGTTCTGAAGAGTGCTTTTATCATTTTCCAGCATGGAATGATAGAGGGATCCGCCGACAATGGAACCTATATTATTGCCGTTTTGGCGAATCACGGTATTCAGGTACTGCTCGTTAACCGAACGGAAAATAATGCTGAGAGAAACGAAAAGGAAGACAGAGGAAACGAAAATGACAAAAACAACCCGGCTGTATATGGACGAACGAAATTGAACGTACTTCCTGAAAATCGGCTTTATGGGATTGTTTTTATCCATAGGATTATTTTCACTGCAATATAAAAAAAACCGGTGATTTGACACCGGTTTTTTTACTGATTCTTTATTTCTGAACCGGGTTTTTACCGTCCTTCCCGATTAACCAGGTCCTTCTGAGGGTTTAAGAATGCTTTCAGTTCCCTGCCTATATTGAAGTATTGATGAACTTTGTTTGGAAATCTTCCCATGTTTCAGGACCGAAATCGGCAAGAAAATTGTCATGAAGCGCCCCTCCGTCCTGGAGGATGATCCCTGCATATTGCGGAGCCGTTGCCTGCAAAGAAGAGGCAAGAAAATCACGGAGACGGGTAAACTCATTGCTTAACCAGGATTTATATTTATCGGCCATTGACAAAAATTCAATCTCCCTCGACCAGTTATCCGGTTTGATCTTGTAAACCCATCCCTTTGAATAGGGGGAGTTGTTGATCAGTGAAGAATCAACCGACAAGTCTGAATTATGTTCCATTATAGTTCCTGAAACAGGGGCATGAAGAATCAGATGTTTCCCTTTCTGAATGAGAATGCAAAGCTGATCCCCTTTTTTGATCCTCATCCCGTGGTTTTTCATTCCAATGCTGGTGATGGTGCCGGTGACATGCTGAATGAAATCATCGACTCCAACTTTTACGGTCCCATCCTGCTCCATAAATGCCCAGGTATGGGATTTGTCAAAATACAGGCCTTTGGGAATATCCAGGGACTTTTCATCAAATACCCGGGGTTTCCCAGGCCGGGTCTCGCTCTGTTGCATTCTTGTATTCCTGTATTTCCTTAAAACCAGGTCCAGGGCGAAACTGATTGCCACCAGAACGACCAGGATCAGTAAAACCACCCTGGCGGTCGAATTCGTTTTCTGCGGGGCCTCAGCGTAAAGGGGTGTAACCATCAGTTTGTCCATTTGCGATTGCCTCTCGTAATTTACCAGGTCGGAATACCCGTTAGCCGGAAGTAAGGACTGGCCGGAAGTAAGGACCCAGTTCATGAAAGCAATCTCAGACTCGCCTGCAGGTTTTGTTTTTGAAATGCAGTAAATGCTATTGGTTAATGCTTTTGGGTATTTCCCTATCC
The DNA here is from genome assembly GCA_903837605.1 of uncultured Bacteroidales bacterium. Lineage (GTDB taxonomy): Bacteria > Bacteroidota > Bacteroidia > Bacteroidales > FEN-979 > CAIRDP01. The sequence continues at coordinate 122,920 of CAILVF010000041.1, forward strand.
AAACACCCCTGGTGAAATCCTGGAAATTGTCATAGATCTTCTCCATATAATCCATCTTGCCGTTACCGTTTTTATCAATTGGCATCAGAAGGATGTTTTCGGTGAACGATGAAGTATTAGGAGCGAGAATATCGGTCATCCTGCAAAATCCGATTGCATACGGATCATTTTGAATAGAAGAGATCAATGCTTTTGAGTCTTCACTTTTCCATGCGCTGATGAAGGCCTGATCGGTTTTAACGAAACCACGGACCCCTTCTTTTGTAAAATCATCATCAAGGATAAAGTACCTAACCGGGGCCGACTGCCCATTATTGAGCAAAGTCCCCCATTTCATTTTACCGGGAGCCTGAAGGCTCTGGGCTAAGGCTTCACGTGAAATGCCTTTCTCGATGATTTCTTTCAGAAACGGATTCTTCGAACTGATGACAGGCACAATAATTTCCCGCCCGACTACAATCCGGAAAACCGGTCCCTGCTTTTCTGATGTGGTTTTTTCGTTCGATACAAAACAGATATTCTCCCCATTATTTACTAAGGAATTTATTTCCGATTCTTCAGTTTTAATTACGTTGACCTTATGCCCGGGATGTGCAACAGCATACTCATCCGCCCACCTGGTGGCCAGGTTATAAAGCTCAGGACTGCTGTAAACGCTTATTGAGCCCGATGAGGGCTGAAGGATTTTACTGTTAACTTCTTTACTGCTGAGGTTGCTGCAACAAAAGATTACCAGCAAGCAGAGGATGGGGATAAGTTTGGTTTTCATGGCTTTATAATTTCTGATTCATATCACCTATACTATTATCAATAATAATGCCAAACCAAAAAGAGCTGGTTAAGTATAAGAAAATCAAGTAGATGAAGAAATGCATATTTATTTAATAAACCCAGCAAGTGTTGAAAAAATAAACAGTTGAAATTTTTCATCCATTTAAAAAGCTGAAAATGAGCACAAATAGGAGGTGTGTATAAATACTCAACACATGTTGAATAATTCAACACATTGATTGCTCTGTTTTGCATTCCTGAATTGTGGGAAAATTAAATATTTAATGGTGAAAGGAAGGTTAATAATTATCTTTACACATAGATGCATCAAATTTCATTTCACTTTTGTCTTTAATATTCATACGCAGAAAAAAATCACAGGAGGATCTGGCAATGCAAAATTTCATAAGGAGAGGAAGGCTATTAATCATTTTAATTGGGGCCGGACTTATATTTAGCCTGGGTACCGATTCCTGTAAAAAAACTTCAGATACCAATTCCCAGGAGCAGGGAATGTTATTTTACCATCCTGCAGGCATCAGGATCGTGTCATTGAAAGGAAGCTATCTCGAAATGGGAATGCAATACGGCTACCATATGAAAACCGAGCTTCATCAATGGGCAAATTATTATAATTCAGTTTGGAGCTCTGCGAATCCGCTTATTTATAATTTTATCACGATTCGGGCATTGGAAGCAGGAAACAAACTGTTTCTCAGTCAGAAAATAAAAGATTTTATTGATGGGGAGGCACTTACTAGCGGATTGAGCATTACCAATGCGTATCTCCTTGACCAATGCCTGGCTTTTGATTATATGTTCAGCGGGCATATAGGAGAAATTACCGGAGCTGCGTGTACATTCATAGGGGCTTATGGATCTGCAACCGTTGGGCATACTATTGTTGCACGGAACCTTGATCTGCAAAAACCCCTTGCAGTGAGGGACTACAATAGTGTGATTACCATAATGAATCCTTCAAACGGAGATCATAAAATTGCGACATTCGGGTTTGTTGGTTTTCCCCAGGGATACGCCCTGATGAATTTGGATAATGTTGTATTTACAGAGTATAATACCGGGAATTCGGCCGATCATGGTACTGATATCCTGCCGGGCTCAAAAGACATGATGGATGTGGCATTTGATGCAATAACCGAGAAAAGCAACACGGATGCGCAAACCACAGCCGAGTACCTGAAAGCGGCGAGACTGCTTTCTCCTGCTTTTTTCGGGGTAGCCGATAAGGGCAATGTATTTGTTGTGCAACGCCCGATGAAGGCCGTGGGGATAATAACCCGGAACAGTCTCGGGCAGGGGATTAACGGTGTTACCAATGTCTTTCTTGACAGTGCGATTAATGGAGTTAAACTCAGTATCTATAATGCCTCCACTGCCGTTGATGCACCGGAAAAAGATCTGGATACTCCCGCCCGTGGAATGGTACGATGGACAAACCTGGTAAGTTATTTTTCGGCTCATTCATCAGGCCTGGACATCAATTCATTAAAAACCATCATATCGACCGACATTGCTGAAAACGGAGTTTTTATCGGCGGATATGAGTCCACCGGGACCAATGCATACTGCAAGCAGGATGCGACTTTTGGTTCGGTGGTCATCGACCTTAACGATCTCACCAATATATGGTGGCTCAGGTATGATTATTCTACAATGAATAAAACATGGGACAATGTGGATTTAACTCCATATATCCATTGAAGGAAGTTCAATTGCCATCAGCCTTATTTCAATAATTCTTTAACCGCGGCTTCGATTTGCTGATCATGTCCTGACGATAGAATGCCCGGATCATTGGCAATTTTTATATCGGGCTCAAGCTGGTTGTTCTCACAGAACCTGCCATCGGGCATACGCCATCCTCCCATAGGAATGCCAAAAACAAGGGTCGGATCTATCTGGCTTTCCCACCAGACAAAGGTGCCGGTACCGGGAACAGGCATGCCCACGGTCTTACCTATGTTCTTGAGCTTGTAAGCAACCGGGAACAAATGAGCATCGGAATAATTACTTTCGCCTATCAGCACGATAGAAGGGTTTACCCATTTGTCGGTAGGTTCCGAGCCTATATACTGCCCGTGGGGAATAATATCGATATACTTTTTTCCGCTCAGGAAATCCGACAGCTGTTCATGGATGTTACCTCCCCCGTTGAAGCGGGTATCGACGATAAGGGCTTTCTTTTCAAAATTACGCCCCAGTGCCTCTTCGAACACCACCCTCATGCTGGCGTCATCCATGGAACGTACGTGCACGTAACCGATCTTCCCGCCCGAGAGCTTTTCCACTTCAAGCCGGCGGTTCTTCACCCAGCGTTTATACAGGAGTTCATTGGCTTCGCCTATGCTGACGGGCTTTACGCTTTCTTCCCAGCGTTCGCCGGAGGTGGGATTATACATGGAAAGAAGGGTGAGTTTGCCGGTCTTGCGGTTAAGTACAGAGTAAAAATCCATGGTGTCTTTAAGCTCAAGGCCGTCGATCTTCTCGATGATGTTGCCTGCCTTAACTTTCGAAACAGCCTTATCAAGAGGTCCGCCTTCAACAATCTCCGATATCTTTAATCCCTGGCCCTGAAATGCGTAGTCAAAGAAAAGCCCGAGGTCGGCAGTCTGGTCGGTATTCGGCCTGCCTGCACGGAAACCGCATCCGGTATGGGAAGCATTCATTTCGCCAAGCATCTCGCTGAGCATTTCAGCGAAATCATAATTATTATTTACGTATGGAAGGAATTTCTTATAGACCTTGTAATAATAATCCCAGTCAACGCCTTGCATATCAACTACGTAAAATTTCTCTTTGAACTGTCTCCAGGCGTGGTCGAAAATATAGGACCGTTCATCGGCGGGTTTGATCAGCATTTCACCCGAGGTTTTAAGAGGTTCCGCTTTTCCGCTTTCGGCGTCGATCTTCATGGGTTTGCCATCGGCAAGCATTAAAATAAATTTGCCGTCGGAAGAGAGCTGTATGCTTGCGCTTTTAGCCCCAATCTTTGCAAACAATTTGGTTTCCTTAGCCCTGAGGTCAGTCATCCAGAGGTCGTTATCCTTCTCAAAACTGGTAAGGTAATACAGCTTTTCGCAGTCTTTTGAAAGCAGCCAGTCGCTTGCCGGCGAGGTGTGAAGGGTGAGCTTGGCTTTACGCTCGCTGAGGTTCTCCCAGTCGATAAGCACCTTTACTTTTGAAGAATCCTTTGCAGCGGTATCAGTTTTGGCCTTTTTATCGGACCCGGCTTTTTCCTTAGAATCGGTTTTTGCTTTTTCTTCAGCTTTCTTTTTATCCTTCTCAGCTTTTTCTTCCTGTTCTTTTACAAGCGCCAGTTCTTCCTTCGAGAGTTTGAACCTGTCGAAGGCAGCCCTGGTAAAGAACATGGCAAAGACGTCGTCGCTTGACAGGTTCCCTCCCTGGTCGCGGGTACCGTCGCGGTCGCTTCCCCAGATGAACATCTTACCGTCAACAGACCATTTGGGGACGTAATCATTATAGCCGCTAAGGGTCAGGTTATGGATCTCTCCGCTGCCATCGGCAGAAACAAGTCCGATTTCAGGTGTGAAAATCCTGTCGGGATAAGAAAACTGCACCAGGAACCATTTGCTGTCGGGAGACCACTGGTAATACTGGTCACCGTCGGCATAGGAGTAATTCACGTTTGGGGGCATGATAGTCCTTGTCTTTTTACTGGCCAGGTTGATGACTTTGAGTACCACCCTGTTCTCAAGGTAAGCCACTTCCTTGCCATCAGGAGAATATTCAGGCTGGTATTCCTCCGCTTCGGTGGCAACGAGAGCTTCCTCCTTTAATACGGTCGAGGCATAAAAATAAGGTTCCTCTTTACGTATAATTGACTTCGTAAAAACGTCCCAGCTGTTGTTCACCTCTGCCGCATACACCAGGGAACGGCCGTCGGGGCTGAAGCTCACGCTGCGTTCCTGGTAAGGGGTATTGGTAATCCGCTTGGTAATACCACCGTCAACACTGGTAACGAAGATCTCCCCGCGGAAAACATAAACATATTCTTTCCCATTGGGTGAAAGCCTCATCTCTGTGAACCCGTCATTTACAGGGGTTATTCGTTCCTGCGCACTCCGGCCGTCGGCATTGATCTTCACACTCACCTTCTTCGGTTCACCTCCGGGCTGTAAGGTATAGATCTCCCCATCGTATGTAAAACAGAGCAAATTATTTTTAGCCCGGGTAAGGAAACGTACAGGGTTTTTCGAAAAATGCGTAAGAGCGGCTGACCTGGAAGGATCAGAAAGCGAGCTTTTATAGACGTTAAAGGACCCGCTTTGTTCACTCAGGTAATAGAAATCCTTATCATTGGCATCGAAAACGGGGTTACGGTCCTCGCCGTTGAAGCTGGTGAGCTTTGTATATTTTGCCGAGTTGAAATCGTAAACCCAGATGTCACGGGCTATGGCCGAAGTATGATGCTTGCGCCATTCGTTTTCATAACCTTTGATGTCTTCAAAAATAATTTTATCGCCTGTGGATGAGGGCGTGGCTTCAAGCGCCGGCGTAGGGAGCAATTGTGATACCTTTCCCCCGGCAACAGGCACAGTGTAAAGTTCGCTCATCAGTGAAATGGGGAACTGGGCATTCGTTGAGATATCCTGGCGGTAGGCTGAAAAGATGACGTCCTTGTCATTGGCAGTAAAACTGCTTGGTACCTCCTTATTTGAATTCCAGGTAAGCCGCTTCGCTTCACCTCCTGATGCCGGCATGATGAAAATATCGAAGTTCCCGTTACGGTCAGAGGCAAAAGCAATGGTTTTTCCGTCATGGCTCCATACCGGGGAATATTCATATGAATCGGTAAGGGTTAGCGGAACTGCCGTCCCGCCTGCAGAAGGCACCGACCAAATGTCGCCTTTATAACAGAAAAGGATGGTCTGGCCATCAGGAGAAATTGCGGTATACCGCATCCAGAGCGGATTGTCCTGGCCGATGGCTATGGATGCCAGGCCGAAAAAAAAGATGAAGCCGAAGATTTTTTTCATATCGATAAATTATAATTCAATAATAGACCCGATTTAACAATGAAAGTTACAAAGTAATGAAAAATAGAAGCAACCTTTTTAATTTTCAGGGTTAATACATTAAACATAAGTACATGAAGCATCATTACATCCTGTTCTGAAATCATCTCTGAGAATCGGACGCCATGCCTCGATGCGATAAATAAAGGCCTAACAAAAACTTTTAAACCGATGAAAAAAGCAATGTTTCTTATGCTTGTCACTGCATTGATCGCAATGGGCTCATGCAGCAAGAAAGACCAGACAGGCACAACTGCACAAACAAATCAGGCAACCTCACTACCCACAAAGGCAACAACTTATGTTGAAACCAATTATCCTGATGCAACAATAGACTATATCCTGGTCCTGGCAAATTCAAGCGCTAAATTTGTTGTTGCATTGAATACTACCGAAGAACTTGCATTTACCTCCGACGGCAATTACCTTGGCGATGGCCGGCAATTCCATAATGGAGGCCATCCCGGTGATACGATCCCGGGGGACTCCCTCCACGGCGACACTATCCATTGCTGGCATCATCATGGCCATCATCATGGCGGAGGACATCCCGGCTGGCATGGCATCCCGGTGGATTCATTATCTTCAGCAATTAAAGATTTCATCGCTGCCAACTTTTCCGGTTATACCATTCTGAATGCCGACTATGATTCACTTTGCGTGGACGGCCGGGTGAAAGAAGTCATGATTGGCAAACAGGATACGGTACCCCCTATCAAACTTATCTTCAGTGCAACAGATATTTACCTGTTACAGGCAAACAGGTTCCGGTATTCGGATGTGCCACAGGCTGTGAAGGATTACATAACGGCGAATTATTCATCCTATGAAGTCTGCAATGCAGCAGAGAAATATATCCTGGCCGATAACAGCGTGCAGTACATGGTGTACCTGCGGCTCGACAGGAGCCACCAGAGAGTACGTTTGCTGGCCGACGGGACCCTTGTCTGCTCACAATAATCAATCCTCAATCCTGATAATCCGATAAACCCTCAGGCCTCGAAGCCTGAGGGTTTTTTTATGCCATGCCGATCCTACTATGCATTAATTAATAACCCTATAATTAGTGAATTAATTGATATTTATCAATGCTGTGCAGAGGAAATATCAACGAATTCATTAATATGGTATGGAAATTCCTTAATACCTTTGAATACCTGAATTCCGGGATAATATGTTCAGGAAATCCCAATAAAATTTTAACAATAAAACAAATTATGAAGAAAATTCTTTACCCTGTTTTTCTGGCTTTTGTCATCATGTTCTGGGTGGCAGGTACAATACAAGTTCATGCTTATCCATCCGGAGCGCCTTCAGGCAGGGCCGGAGGACCAGCTGAAGGTGGTGCCACCTGTTATGGCGGTGGCTGTCATTCGGGTACGGCCCAGACTGTGAGCGGATTTATCACAACCAATATTCCTGCCTCGGGCTATGTGGCGGGTTCCACGTACAATATTACCGTATCATTTACTGGTTCAGGGGGAAAGGGATTTGAACTTTCTCCCCAGGATGTTACCGGGAACCAGATCGGCACACTTGTTGCTGGTTCAGGAAGTCACCTTGTTGGCGGAACAAAATACTGCACACAGAGTTCCAAACAATCAAGTTCCACTGCTTTATGGACTTTCCAGTGGGTTGCTCCTGCAACTGCCGGTAGTGGCACATTGAGTTTTTATGGTGCATTCGCCATCACAACAGGAACAACTAAAAAAGAATACATCACAGTGAATGAGGATGCGGCCCAGCCACTTGCCGTAGTTGCATCTGCCAATCCGACGACCCTCCTTTCCGGGACGGCTTCCCAGCTTAATGCAGCTGCGACCGGTGGAAGCGGAAGTTATACATACAGCTGGACTTCGAATCCACCGGGGTTTACCGGCACCCTTCAGAACCCGGTAGTTTCACCAACTGTAACAACAACTTATACGGTCCATGTCAATGACGGGACGAACACTGTATCGGGTAGCGCAACGGTGACTGTGATCCCGGCCAACCTACAGGTCGTTGTATCGGCAAGCCCGGGCACAGTGAACCAGGGACAAGCTTCCCAGCTTAATGCAGCGCCAACGGGAGGGTCGGGATCTTATACCTACTCATGGGTTTCTAATCCGGCCGGTTTTACTTCAAGTATTGCGAATCCAACGGTTACACCCACGGTCACAACCCAATATTCCTGCACTGTGAATGACGGGTATCAGAACTCAAGCGGAACGGCAACGGTCACTGTAACAGCCATGCCTCTCGCTGTGACGGCCAACGCAATGCCTCCCAATATCTGCAGCGGGAATCCCACCCAGCTGACAGCAGTAGCAAGCGGCGGCTCAGGGAATTACAATTTTACATGGACCTCTGTTCCCCCCGGATTTACCTCAACAGAGCAAAATCCCCAGGCTACACCGGTTGTGAATACAAAATATTTCGTCGTTCTGAACGACGGGGTGAACAGCATAAATGATTCTGTTGCTGTCACCGTACAGGCTGCCCCGGCAGTTTCTGCAGGTAATGATACCATCGCCTGTCTGGTTGACACCCAGGTCCCGCTCTACGGTTCTGCTTCCAATGCCTCATCGGTACTATGGACCACTTCAGGTGACGGAACCTTCAGCAGCACTACCACTGCCCAGTCGATCTATCACCCGGGAACCAACGACAAGGCAAATTTCAGTGTGAATCTTACTCTTACTGCAAACGGGATATCTCCATGCAATGTGCCTGTAAACGATGTCAAGCACATCCAGTTTGTGGTATGCGACGGGGTCTCCTCAATCAACGGCAGTGAATTGTCGTTTTCGTTCTGGCCCAATCCCACTGCCGGGAGGCTTACGCTTAACCTGGAGAGGAGCTCTGCCGGCCCGATCAGTCTGCAAATCTCAGATCTTACAGGCAACATACGTTACCGGGAGCAACTCGGCCTGCAGGATCTCTCCATCACCCGGACCCTGAACCTGGAAACACTTCCGGCAGGGGTTTATGTGGTAAAAATCGAATGCGGCAATTCGGCCAGGGTGCAGAAACTGGTGATATTGTAACAAAGGGAATCATTAAAATAAAAGCCGGCCGGGATCTTTTCCCGGCCGGCTTTTTTGTATTTTTGAGATCCTGATATAAAAAACAATTAAAATATTTTCCCATGACCCTGATACTGAACAGAAGCGAAGTCGCCTCGGTGCTTACCATGAAAGACTGCATGGCTGTTGTTGAACAGGCCTTCAGAGAACTGTCGGAAGGCACGGCTGTTCTCCCGCTCCGCACTGCAATAACACCTCCGGGAGGGCTTTCATTATACATGCCGGCTTACCTGAAACAGATGGGAGCTCTGGCATGCAAAGTCGTCACAGTTTACAAGGATAACCCTTCAAAACACAATTTGCCGACCACGATCGGCAAGGTCCTGCTCCAGGATCCCGAAACGGGTAATGTCATATGCATTATGGACGGCGGATATCTCACTGCGGTACGCACAGGCGCTGCCAGCGGTGTGGCCACCCAATACCTTGCCAGGAAACAGGATGGGCAGGTTGCAGGGATCTTCGGCGCCGGGGTACAGGCAAAGATGCAGCTCTGGGCTCTGGCTGAAGCCCGGAACCTTTCAAAAGCCATGGTCTTCGACTTATCGGAAGAGGCCGTTACCAGGTTCATTGCCGAAATGGGGCCCAAACTCGATCTTGAGATCCTGCGCGCCGTTACACCCGGTGAAATGATGAAGGCCGATATCATCGTAACGGCTACTTCTTCGGCAAACCCTGTCTTCGACGGGAATCTGGTGAAAGAAGGGGCCCATATCAACGGCATCGGCAGCCATACCCCCAATGCGAGGGAACTCGACACGGCTATTGTGAAACGCTCGAAATTCATCGGAGACTCTTATGAAGCCTGTTTTAAGGAAGCCGGCGACATCATGATACCAGTAAATGCAGGTGAGATCCCTAAGGAACATTTTCATGCCGAATTGGGGGAACTGATCACGGGGAAAAAACCAGGAAGGACGAACGACAATGAGATCACCCTGTTCAAATCGAACGGCCTCGCCATACAGGATGCCGCTACAGCCAGGCTGGTGTATGAAAGGGCTCTTGCCGCCGGGATAGGACTAAATGTGGAGATATAACATCCGCAAACATTAATAATTCATAAAAATCATATCATGAGACAATTTCTCTTATTCCCTGTCCTGCTCCTTTTTGCAGTATCAGTTTCAGTACCGGCCTTTTCCCAGTCTTCGGCAAAACATTTTACAAAAACCAGGGTTGTGGAATTGAATTACCTGCTGTACCTGCCTCCTGCTTATGCTACCGACACCCATTCAACATTTCCCCTGATCCTCTTCCTTCACGGAAGCGGGGAATCGGGCAGCGACCTCAACCAGGTAAAGAACAACGGGATACCGAAGCTGATTGCCGAGGGAAAGGATTTTCCTTTCGTAGTGGTCAGTCCCCAAAACCCTTCGTCGGACGTATCATGGGATACAAAGTCCCTGAAAATGCTGCTCGACGAGGTAATTTCCACTTACCGCATCGATACAAACCGCCTGTATCTTACCGGGCTCAGCATGGGCGGATGGGGCACCTGGGACATGCAGTTCAGGTACCAGGACTTGTTTGCTGCAATAGCGCCGGTTTGCGGGTTCTTTGATTATATCCTCGAGGATGATTATAAACCGGTGCCCGTATGGATTTTTCACGGAGCCAAAGACGATGTGGTGCCTGTTAACCGGGCGGTGGAGATGTTCCAGGCTGTGAGGAAGCACGGAGGGGAAGTGAAAATTACCATATACCCCGAGGCCAATCATAATGCATGGACCGAGACTTACAACAATCCGGAATTGTACACATGGTTCCTGAAGCATTCAAAAAACAGTAAAACGGAAAGCAATTGATGTTGCGCATGGCCGGGATCAGTATGCGGCCAAGGGAGTAGCAGTGATATAGATGCGTTTCATCAGCTTCCCGAAGAGCAGGGCATCATACCACATATAATAAAACCTTTGGGCATTGAACCAGTCGATGCCGTCGTTGTGGTCGTCGTGGCGGTCGTACGGATCGGCGAAAATAATCACATCGTCCATTAAATCTTCGGTGTTGCGAGTGTCATAGCCAATGGCAAGCACCCAATGCCCGCCCCAGTCACTCCATTCGACCAGGGTAGGAATATTTTTTGCGAGGTTACTGCGGATGAGTCCGAGACTGCCTCCTTCACCTGATGTTACCTTAAACCCTTTAGCCTGGAGCCAGTCAGCCATCTGCTGAAGATTGGTCCCGGTGGTGGTACTGGTCCCCATTTCCCTGGCAATCGTCATTTCATCCCCGCTACGCCCGTAATATTGAAGAAGGGTAAGAACCGCGGCAGGACCGCAGGTATACTCGGTGGTTTGCTGGTAGCTGTTTACAGGCAGATAAGTAAAGCCCGGCCTTGGAATTTTAGCACTTACATCGAGAACATAATACCGGCTCGAGGCGGATTCGGGGCTTGAATTATAAGAAGCCTCCTTTTTATTGCAGGCGGTGAAAGAAATCAGCATTGATGCCGTGAAGACAAGAACAATTGTTTTCATTTTTTATCTTTGCCATAACAAAACTAATAAAAATATTCTTGCCCGCAAAGATCAGCCGTCTTATACTTTACTACTTCTCCGGCACAGGCAATGCCCGTAATGTGGCTGGCTGGTTTGCCCAGGAAGCGCAATCGCGCGGCATCCCGGTTGAGGTTACAGATATTGCTGCCATCGACAGGAAGCATATCGGGCCGTTTCCTGAAGGAGCCATGATAGGCTTTGTATCGCCTACCCATGGCTTTAATTACCCGCCGGTAAGCATGTATTTTATTTTCAGGTTTCCACGCTCCCGTGGGAACCGGGTATTCCTGATGAACACAAGGGCAGGGCTGAAGCTTTCAAAGTGGTTTGTCCCAGGGCTGAGCGGGCTCGCCCTGTGGTTAGCGGCCATCGTTCTGCTGCTTAAGGGATACAGCATAGCTGGCCTGAGATCCATCGACCTGCCCTCAAACTGGATTTCCTTCCATCCCGGGGTTAAGGAGAATGTTGTAGAATCTATATACGGGCACTGTAAACAGATCACCCGGACTTTTGCTTCTAAAATCCTTGACGGGAAGAAAGTCTATACAGCCTTTCGCGATATCATACAGGATATCCTGATAAGCCCCGTAAGCATAGGGTATTTTTTCATGGGCCGTTTTTTACTTGCAAAGACATTTTATGCCAATGAGAATTGCGATAAATGCGACATCTGCATAGACAATTGTCCGATAAAAGCCATTCTCACCGTCGACAAGCGCCCGTTCTGGTCCTACCGCTGTGAAAGCTGCATGAAATGCATGAACAACTGCCCGAAAAGGGCTATTGACACCGCTCATGGCTACATCACAGGGGTCATGATCCTGATCAATATGGTGATCCTTGTCCTGTTCTGGAAATGGGTGGCGACCTTTATCACCATCCCTCAACACGGCTGGGTCCAGGTTCTTGTCACTTTTGCACGATGGGGCATGACTTTTATTTCCCTGGTGGTTTTCTACCGCCTGTACCATTACCTTCTGCGGGTCCCATTGATCAGGGAACTTTTTTATTATACTTCACTGACCCGTCTCAGGGCCTGGAGGCGATACAAGCCGTCGAAGAAAATGATCTCACAGCTGCCCTGAGCTTATTCCTGCTGACCGAAAGAATATGAAAAGAAGGAGAGGTTACGGAAGTGATCAGTCCCTGACACAGCGAACCGAATTGCCGCATTGTTTCAGGCTGGTATGGAGCCAGAGGTCGTCGCTGTTGCATGCAAGGCTGCGTATCCTGGCAAAATTGACTTCGCTTTCGTTGGAGCACCACCAATGGCCTATCACCCTGATTCCCTGAAATGAATCAACTTCACGGGAACCTCCCGGCAGTGCATCGAATCCCGTTAAATTGTTCCCGTTGCAATCATCGCCTTCATTTCCCCAGCCGGTGGTGCTCTTCATGCCTTTGCCGGGCCTGTCGCCTTCGGTGGGGATATGGGTAAATACCAGCCACTCCATGTCGGCGGGGATATGCCAGCCTTTGGGGGCCAGACCCCTTTTATCATTTACCGCAAACCAGTTATACAATTTACCGTATTTGTGGCCGTTCAGGGCACTGAAGTCATAATAACACCAGCAACCGGTGCGGCTTTCGCAATAACGGTCCCATTCTGCGGCTGTTTTAGCCTCAGGTATCGCATCCCCGTTACTGTAATGTGCAGTATTAAGGTTCTCGGCCATCCATACCTTGTTGGCAATGACCAGGGTGCTATAGTTATTCCCTTCCCTGTCCCTCATCATCCCCTGGGATCTTGCAGGGCCCTGGCCGATGAGTAAGCATAACATAAAAAGACAGGCTGAAAGTCTTTTCATTTTAAACTGATTTAAAGCGAAGATAAATATTTTTACCAAAATCGAATTAAACATTTTTTATTTTGAAAATCAGGAATTTGTAACTTAGCAATTAAGAATTATCCCTCTTGGCAGCTTATTACGACACATCCTTATCTGCGCTGCGGCTGAAAAAATGTTACGACATTGCGCCTTCCCGCATCAGGCAATACCTGCAGGCTGAAATTGATTTTGTGCTGAAAAAGATAAGCCGCAAGGATGTCGTACTGGATCTCGGCTGCGGCTACGGACGCATAATCCCGCATTTGTCAAAGAAGGCAAAATATGTTCACGGGATCGACACTTCGATGCCAAGTTTGCAGCTTGCCAGGGAGTTGCTGAAGAATGTCCAGCATCATTTTCTTCAGCACATGAACGCCACGAAACTGGCATACAGCGCAAACACCATGGATATTGTACTATGTCTCCAGAACGGTATTTCCGCTTTCAATTCCGACCAGAGGGCCCTGGTCAAAGAGGCAGTAAGGGTGACCAAGCCGGGAGGATCTGCCATTTTCTCAACCTATTCTGAGAAATTCTGGGATCACAGGCTAAAGTGGTTTGAACTTCAGTCGAAAAACGGGCTGATAGGCGAGATCGACCCTGAAAAGACCAGGAACGGCAATATAGTTTGCAAGGATGGTTTTTGTGCGTCAACCATCAGTCCGAAAAAATTTCTCGAGCATACGCGCTGGATACGCGGGATTAAAGTTGCAGTGAAGGAAGTGGATGATTCCTGTCTGTTTTTTATCATCCGTAAAATGAAATAGGGATTTCTCCCGGCAGTTTATTTATTTTTCCCCAAAGTCGCTGTATTTTTCTCTTTTGTAAGTATCTCAAACCCTATGCTGATGGATTCCCCGCTCTGGTCGACCAGGGTGAGGCGGTGAAACCCCCTTTCGGGCGAGAGGGCCATCTGGTGGGACTGCTTTGTTGAACCAAGGAACTGGTCATCAAGGTGCCAGTGGATAGTTGCATCCGGGTTATGGTGGGCGGCTTTAAAAACGGTGCTTCCGGTTTTCCCGTCCAGGTCGACCGGCACATAGATCGTACTCCCGTCCTTAGGATAGATAAGGTCCATATTGCGGTTGGCGGTATTCTGTGCACAGTCCTTGCGGAAGGGGGGAAGCATCCTGTAGAAAGGGTTTTTAGTACGGAAGTACCATTCCTGAACCGGGGGGAGAACGAACCAGGATACATGCTGCATGTTATCGGTGGATTCGCACCCGGAGTTTACCTGGTATTGCCCTGTTTTATCAAGGTGGATAAGCTGGTGAAAAGGGCAGGCTGCGGTCCTGGTCCCGTTTTTCTGCACCCAGGCTGAATCTTTGAATTCACATATGGAGGAAGCCCTGTAACCGCTGTAGCGGCATACAGGGATTTTAACCATCTCCTCAACGGGCATACGGAACCAGGTGGTGGCCGGAAGCGATTTAAAGATATCGAAGAGAATGGGGGCGGCAACACCTATGCCGGTCAGCCCGGGCCTTCCTTCCCCCGAAGCGTTCCCGACCCATACCGCGACCACGTATTCCGGAGTAACACCAACCGACCATGCATCGCGGTTACCGAAGCTGGTCCCGGTTTTCCAGGCGATCTTGTGGGAGGACGAAAACTGCTGCCATTGGGCTTCCTCGTCGGGACGGGCGACTTCCACCATAGCTTCAAAGGTCAGCCATATGGAAGCTGCGTCGTACCAGGAGGAATGGCTGTCATACGACACGTTCTCATTTCCGTTCCCCGCCATGAGAAGAGGCGGATGAAAATCAGCCTTGTTATACCCCGGATGTTCCGGGGAGAAATGGTTCAGGCTGCGTGCCATGGAAGCATACATGCCGGCCAGGTCCCACAGCTTCGCTTCCGCCCCTCCCAGGATGATCGCAAGTCCATAGTGGTCGGCAGGTTTGGTGAGGGTGGTCAGCCCGATGTTTTTCAAAAGGTTGTAAAAAGGAGTATAACCGAATGTTTGCAGCATTTTCACAGCAGGGATGTTCAGGGATCTGGATAAGGCCCGTTTGGCCGGCACAGCCCCGTCGTATGTGAGGTTGTAATTCTCGGGGATGAAACCCCCGATCTGCACCGGGATATCCGGGATAAGGGTGTTCGGGAGGATAAGGGCATCATTGAGCATTGCAGCATAAAGGAAGGGTTTCATAATGCTTCCTGTGCTGCGGGGGGAAGCGATAACATCCACATCGTTCCCGTAATCGGTTTTTCCCGTTCGCCTCAGGTTCCCGGCATAGGCCAGCACATTCCCTGTATTTACCTCCACAACAACAGCTGCGGCATTATGGATTTCGTTGGCGGCAAGCTGTATCCCATGCAGTTCAAGGATGTTGTTGACCCTCACCTGCAAACCCCCGTCGAGAGTGGTCAGGATTTTCTCCCCTTTGTGCCCTTCCTTTATAAGCCTCACAAGCATATGGGGCGCCAGGGTTGGAAGGGGATAGGGCTTTAACGGCAGGGGCTCGCTTTTCGCAAGTTCGCAGGTGCTGAGGTCAATTTTCCCCTGGTACCACAGCCTGTCGAGCAGGCGGTTCCGTTTTACCAGAAGGTCCCTGGGGTTCCTCCCGGGGTAGATCAGGCCGGGGCTGTTTGGCAGAACGGCCAGGGCTGCAGCTTCGGCCCATGAAAGCCTGTTTGCGCTTACCCCGAAATATCTCCATGACGCGGCCTCAAGACCGATCACATTGCCCCCGAAGGGTGCATGGGAAGCATATAGCCTGAGGATTTCCTTCTTGGAATGGGTAAGTTCCATGAGAAACGCCAGGCTTACTTCTATGGCTTTTTCGAGGTAGTTGCGTTCCCTGTTCTTTCTTGCCAGCCTGATCACCTGCATGCTTATCGTGCTTCCCCCGCTGATTATCTTATGGTGCCTGAAATTGAGGGACACGGCCCGTATCATGGCCGCCGGGTTGAACCCGGGATGGTACCGGAACCACTGGTCTTCATAGCAGATGATGGCTTTTCTGAATTTCTCAGGCACTTCGCTGCTTTCGGGGAACCTCCATTGCTGGTCGGCCGAGATCCTTGCCCCCAGCAGCCGCATTTCACGGTCATAAGCCACCGTGGATGCGGGGTCATTGAACAAATGGCGGGGCCATGCGATAAGCAGCAGGAAATACAGCAGCAAAACCGGGGCAAACCAGTAATACCACTTCCATGAAGAGAAGATCCGCCACTTCATCACCCGGCCGTCTTTATTTCCCTACCTCAACCCAGCAGCCGGGAACACGGGCGTTAATAATGTCATAATACATGGCTTCGCATTGGACTGGCGGCTGGTAGAACCTTCCAAGGTAGGTAGCCATAAGCAGGACCTTAAAGGTTTTAGTCTCACCGGCACCCAGGTCGAAATACGTAAGCACCCTGTCGTCGCGCACATCCTGGTAAGTATACTCCGATGCCTTGGTTATTGCCGAAGCCATTTCGCTCATCCTCGAGTTCATGATCTCCCAGCCCGAAGGGAACACCTGTGAGAGTGCGAGGTTCTGGTATGGACCAAGCAGTCCTGGATTCTTCACCTTCACGACGGCAATGAAATTTACTCCCTGTTCCAGTTTGCGAACATTGATCTTTTCTCCTTTCAGCCCGGTATAGGATACATCCAGGGTAAGGTTGCTGCTCGCGGATGAGGAATCCCCGTAAGCCGGTATGCCCTTTATCAGAAGCTTTGCGTAGATCACATTCTTCCCCTTGTTACTCACTTCCAGGTTCTGTTTACGGCCGGGTACCGGGTCAATGCCTGAAACGGAAACGGACTTTGCAGTACTGACATCTGCCTTGTTTTTGCCGTCAATGGTAAAGGAAGCATTGATACCGCTGCCGGCCGAAGTTCCGTAGAAGTTGCAGAGGGCAATGAGGCAATAAGCGCTGGTTTGGGTGCTCAGCCATCCCGATTTGTTAAGCTCTTCCGCGATGCTTTGGGCAAGCGGTGCAGCCTTGGTTTTCATGTTCAGCATGTTCAGCACTTCAAGGATCATGGCCTTGTCACGAAGCGCGGTACCATAGGTCCCCCACATCTCAACATAAGGTTGAATGCTGGTCCCGATACCGTTCACCAGCTGCTGTGCGGCTTCAGGCTTTCCTGCGAGCAGGTATGCCCCTGCCAGCCTCCATTTTGCAGCAAGGGCGAGGTCTTTTTTCTCGAGCAGCTTATTCATGGCCCCGAGTTCCGGCGCCCTGGCAAGTGCCAGCGTATACAAGCGGTAAGCCTGCACCAGGTCGTCGTTGGACCAGCTGGCGTTGGCAGTCCACGAAACGGCTTTTTCCCTCTGGAAGGCTTTCCAGGCCCCGAGGAAAGCGGGCGGGAGCACAAAGCCTTTCTTTTCGGCTTCCAGCATGAAATGGCCGGCATAGCAGGTTCCCCAGTCGTCGGCATAAGCCGAACCCGGCCAGTATGCGAGTCCGCCGTTAGCAAGCTGGAATGACCTCAGCATCTGTATCCCTGCCTTGATATTCTGCTCGGTTCCTGCCTTTGTCGCAGCGCTGAGTTCAACCAGGTCTTTCAGGTAAAGCTGTGGAAATACCGATGAAGTCAACTGTTCAATGCAGCCGTAAGGATAATGCAAAAGGTACGAAAGCCATTTTTCAAGGTTCAGTGAAGGCATGGAAGAGAGCTCCAGGGAACCGCTGTTGGTCCCGGGTATCCCCCTTGAGGCAAATCCCGTATTCCAGCTTCCGCCGGGTGATATTGCCTTTTCAAACACGTCGGTCACAGGCAGGTTCGGATCCCTGATATCTATTTCTATGGTATTCTCCGCTCTTTCATTCCCGCTTACTGCAATAATTTTAACTTTAGCGATACCTGTCATTTCCCCCGCTTTAAGATCGAAATTAACCAGCTGGTCGCCTATTTCGCTGAAGTTCAATTCACGGGTATTCCCATTGTTCACCTGGAAAAAGTTGTTGACTTCCAGGCTGACTTTGACGTTTTTCACTGTTTTCTCCATGGCAAACACACTTACAGGGAGTTTCACGGTTTCGCCGGGGCCAAGCACCCTGGGCAGGGTTCCCTGCACCATCAGGGCTTTTTTCACAGCTGCGGTTTGCTCTCCCGAACCATAGGCTCCCTTGTAGCCAGCAACGACCATCACTCTCACCGACCCTATATATTCGGGCATGGTGAAGGTCGTGGTTCGCGATTCACCTTTTTGGAGTTCAAACGGTCCGAAGAATTTAACCATGGCCTTGAACCGGTTGGCTTTTAGGCTGCTCCTGCGGATCAGGTCCTGGTCACCTCCTATGCTGAGTATCCTCTGCAGGTCGCCGCTAAAGGCGCCCATCACCTGGTCAAAGAGGTCCCAGGTCTTGATGCCGAGCGCTTCCCTGGCATAGAATACGCTCCAGGCGTCGGGGGTTTTATACCTCGTAAGATCGAGAAGCCCTTCGTCTACGACTGCAAGGGTATATGTCATAGGACGTCCGTTGGCTTCTTTCACCGTAATAGAGGCAGGCTGCATGGGAACGAGCTTGCCTTTTATGCTGACGACAGGCTTCAGATGTGTTTCCGGGTTTTCAACAAATACCGGCACCACCCCGTAGAGCCTGATAGGCAGGTCGTTTTTGCTTTGGGCATGGGGCTGGATCAGGGTCACGAAGGCATAGCAGTTCGGAGCCATATCTTCGGTGATCTTAAAGCTGATATCGGTGCTGCCTTTGCCGGTCGGGGTCCAGAACGATTTCAATATCCTGGAGCCGTTCTCGACTGTAAGCAGGGCCCTGCCGTCAGGTGAGGTCGGGAGACTCAGTTTGACAGTCTCACCGACGGTATACTTTGGTTTATCAGTTGTGAGCGTAAGCATGGCAGCGGCCTGTTTTTCTCCACCAGGCATTCGGAAGTAACCGGGCCAGTCAACATATACCACTTTCCCGGCAATATGCCCCGAGGACCTGTCGGTAACCCTGATGAGATATCTTCCCCATTCATCATATTCAACCCTGAACTTGTATATCCCTTTGCCGCCGGCCGTTCTTATTGTCGCCGAATCAACCGGGCGCAGATGGGAAGTGGAAACAAAATCGGCTGAATTCCTTTCCGAATCGTCCCACCACCATTTCCATTCCAGTTTGAACACTTCAACTTTAAGCCTGTTCGAGGGGACGACATTCCCGTCGGGGTCAACGTTCACCAGGTCGATATCATAGGATTTATCGGTGTACAGCACCCTTTCCCTTGCCGAAGGAAGCGGCACGTTCAATCCTGCGAAGGAGACGTAGGGATAGTATGGGATCGTGAAGCGGTCGATGGAAAAATCACCCCCGTCTTCAAACACCTTTGTTTCAAAACTGGCGTTGAGCACCCCCGGCGCCACATTGGTGACATGGATAACAGGAGTGATGACGGCCTTCCCTTCATCGTTAAGCTTCCCGTTGAAAATACTGATGTTCTCGGCGGCAAACCCGGCCGACGGATTATCGAATGTATAAGCCGGGAACTGTTTGAAAGCCGTGACCGCTTTGGTGAGAGTAAGGTTTACTTCGGCTTTCAGGTTATGTGCAACGGCCCCTGTGAGCCAGCCGGCCTCAAGAGTTACAGGGGGGATTTTATTCTTTTGCAGGTAGGCTTTGTTGAAATCCATGCGGATCTTCAAACGGTTGGGTTTCACCGTTTCAATTTTCAATGTCTTCTGGAATTCCAATCCTCCCACTTTCACTTTTGCAAGCCAGTTGCCTGTAGGGGCATTGGGCTGGGTCATGGTCCTGAAAGCATAGAACCCGTTTACCGAGGCATTGAGCACAGTTCTGGAAACCATCTGCCCGCTGGGATTGTACAAGGCCAGGTTCACAGGGTGGTTGGACGGGAGCTTCCCGTTTTTATCTTCCATGATGAACGTCAGGTATATTGAATCACCCGGCCTCCATACGCCTCGTTCACCATAGATAAATCCTTTGATGCCTTTCTGGACGGGTTCCCCGCTTATGTCGAACATGGAAAGCGAAAGGGAATTGCCTTCGGAGAGTTTCAGGTAGGCCTTTTCCTTGTCTTTCACAGCCACTGTGAAAAATGGCTTTGAATACAAACGGGCTTCGGCCATTCCATCCCCGTTGGTGGTTTCCGTTCCAATCAGCTGCATCTGGTAATTGAAGAACTCAACCTTCACTCCCTGTACAGGTTTTGAAGAGACCAGGTCGGTGACAAAAACGGTGAATTCATTTTCGGCACCCCCTTTTGCGATCATGCCAAGGTTGGAGGCGAAGACATTGCGTGTGGCGGTTTTGTTAAAGTAGTACGAAGCCTTGCAAGGGTCATTACGTTCTTCCCAGAGGTAATTCTGCCATCCGCCGTTATCACCTTCATCTTCGTCATAATTATTATAATAATCCCATCCTTCCTTGTCATTTTCCTTGTCGGGGTTTTGTATGACCACCATATCCTGGGCCTTACCCGTCTCCCCTCCGGCGCAGGGCCAGGTTGAATATTTGTTCTTAAAGCTCAGGTTTACCGAGTAAATGGCCCCCGGTTCGGTTTTCATGACAGCCGAAAGATCGATGGAGAAACGGTTCCAGCGGTTGTAATCGGCGGCTCCGTTCAGCGGGATCGTTTTCTTAAGCACCGTCCTCCCCACTCTTGAAAGGTCGTAATTGGTTCCCATTTCATTGACCTGGAGGAACTGCAGAATATTATTTTCATATATGCGGATGACTTTTACGTCGACGGCCCTGAGGTTGACCGCTTCAAACGGAAGCAGCATGCCGTTTGACGAGGGCATTATGACCCCTGTGCCTATGAACCTGGCATCGGGTTTATTCCCCCCCGGAGACAATTTTTCGGTAATCCGCTTCCCCAGTTCCTTCCCCAGGCAGTTTCTCAGGTAAGGTTCAATTGTAAGCAACGGGTTCCCTTCAATGCCTGCAGGAGGATAAACGATAAGTTCATTATCCTGGATCACCGCCCTTATGTCCTTGAGTTTAGCTATGCGCACCAGTCCTTCAAGGTTCTGGTCATGTTTGAGGGGGTCTGAGAAACGCAGCAGGAAGTATGGATCGCCTGCAGCAATATTCCGTGTTTCCAGCCATTTGAAATCGCCCAGGGCGGGGATCTCCTCGCTTAATTGTTTATCAGAGGATGAACCAATGGCATTCCCGTTGAAGTTAAGTTTGACACTTGAAGCCTGGTCGCCCCTTATGACGGATTCCACCTGGAAAGTATGTTTATTGTTTTTTGAGTCATGCTGCCATGCGACCGGCAGGCCGTTCCCGTTCTGGGTGGCCGTGAGCATCATCTCCACCTGTTTGTCGGCTGCGGCATCGGCCGTAAAAACCGTTCCGAGAAGTACTTCTTTCGTGAGATCCGATTCCGAGACCGCTTTATGGTTATCGATATTCACATCAAAATCCTGGCGTATGGTCTGGAACTGGAACGTCATGGTTTTCATGGAATCGGCGACAGTGATGAGTTTTGAGAGCAGGAACTCCACGGTGAACACCTTATCCTGCGGCAAAGGCTCATCGGGCCTGAATTCTATGGTACGGCTGTCGGTCCAGCAGGCGGTCCCTTTAACGGAAGGTTTGATCTTCAGAAGGTCCTCTTTAAGCGGGATGTTCATGGAGGAAGAATCCACGTAATCGTCGTTCAGCCTGATCTTAATCGTTGAATGTGACGAAACCAGCCCGGAGGTAAAAGCCTGCACATACTGTTTGAATGCCGAGTTAACGTGTATCAGCGGGCCTTTTGAAGACCGGCCGAGGGTTTGGAAAAGGATCAGTGAACCCAGGATAAGCAGGGCGGGTATCCCTATAAAGAGCAGGAGTTTCTTTTTGGGTGACATAAGATGGGATTTTGCTGAAAGTTAAGAAATTAATTAAATCTCTGTGAAAATTATCAATATGTTTTTATAAAAAGCCTATCACTTTTGCGCAGGTTCAGGGATAAATAGAAAATTTATCATTGTGTAGTTATAACTTAACTTTTATGATTATTTTTGTATCACAAAAGATAGCTGAAGTTTCCGGAAGGATTAATGTCTTTAAATTAATCATTAATCAGAAAATCTCTTATGATGAATTCGAGCGAAAGATTTGTAAAGAGTCAACTTACAGAAAGGAATTACTGACAATTCAGGCTCGTTTGGCAGAGATGGCTGAGGGAAAATTATTGCCGGAGAAAAAGTTCAGAAATATTACAAGGATTGGCGATCCTGTTAAAGAATATGAACTTAAAACCAGAAATCTGCGTGTTTATCTTTTTCATGAAGAGAATACAGGGCGCATAATCGTTACCGGAGGTAAAAAGAGCGAGCAACAGAAAACGATTAAGTATTTCAGAAACATAAAACTACAATATCTGTATCAAAAATCACATTATTATGATATCA
The DNA here is from genome assembly GCA_903837605.1 of uncultured Bacteroidales bacterium. Classification (GTDB taxonomy): domain Bacteria; phylum Bacteroidota; class Bacteroidia; order Bacteroidales; family FEN-979; genus CAIRDP01. Next base: position 145,463 of record CAILVF010000041.1, read on the forward strand.
AAGAATGAATTAGCTCAGACCCCTGAATACTGGATTGAGACTATACAGAATGACCTTTTCAGAGAAGTTCATAACTACTTAAAAGAGCATGGTTTAAACCAAACTCAATTTGCCGAAAAACTTGGCTTTTCAAAAGGATATATTTCGCAGGTTTTAAACGGAAATTTCAATTTTACCTTGTCTAAACTCGTTGAAATTGCACTAGCGATTGGAGTTGCACCAAAGATATCTTTTGATAAACTTAATGAACCCGGCAAACAGTTTCTAAAACCCCCGGTTCAATCCATTCCACGAAAAAGGCAAATGAAAACCCAACTTATGCTATGAAGAAATCATTTTTTTTCGCTCTCAGCCTGTTGCTTGGCTGCAGTTACTCCTTTGCACAGAAATCGTCCTGCATGACCGATTTTGATTTCGTTGTTGCAAAAGTGAAAAGCAATTACCCGGGGTATAACGATAAGGTTAAAGGGGACAAGGTGCAGGAGCTTGCCCTCCTGGAGCAGGATCTGCGAAGGCGGATCACGCTGTACCCTGATTCCTGCGGGAAATACCTCGATAAATATTGTCAGTTCTTCAGGGACCATCATTTAAAGGTAAGGAGGAACCCCGGTCCCGACAGGGAATGGGTGCAGTCAGATACTTCTTCTTACGGGAAGAATATGGCTGTTGACACCAATGAGCTTTTTGCCCGCACTGCAGGTTCTGCAACCATCGAAGGATTATGGGTTTCTTTCTGGGGGGAGATGGCCGTGGTAAAGGATCCGTCAACAGGCAATTACCTGGGTGTTTCGGTAAGTGTGGCGCATTGGAAGCCGGGGCAGGTGATGTTTGGCTTCAGCCCTGCGAAACAGGATGGGCTAAAACCGGTAAGCCATCCGCCGTCAGGCGATACTGTTTTTAATGTGATCGAATATACAACCTGGAAAGGGGCAAGGGACAGTAAGACCCTGGCGAGCCTGCATATAAACCGGCATATCCTTGAGATTCATGACCGGATGTTCCTGGTGCGGAAATCGGCCAGGCCGCGAAGCGATACTGCCATGATGAGATCGTACATACCGCTTTATCCGAATTCAGGCAATATCTTTTTTACTTACGGCATACTCAGCGACAGTACCTTTTTTATCAGGGCGAACAGTTTTGACGGGTTTCAGGACAAGATTGAAAAAACCATAAAGGACCACTGGAAAGACATCATGAGCAGGCCCAACCTGGTTATCGACATCAGGGGCAACGGGGGAGGGCAGGATGATGAATGGCAAATGCTGTTCAGGCTGATCTATACAAGCCCGTTTTTAAGCAAGGGAGTGGAATGGTACGCCTGTGAGGATAATATCAAAGGGTACGAGGAAGATATAAAGAACGGAACCCTCAGGGGAGGAGAAGAAGGGCTGAAATGGACGCAGTCGCTTCTTAACGAGATGAAAAAGAACCCGGGCGGGTTTGTGGTGCATCCCATGATGGGCAGGGACGATACTGTGAAAGAAGATACCGTTTACAAATACCCGAAGCGGGTAGGCATTATCATCAACGAGGGCAACGGATCTTCTGCCGAGGAATTCCTCCTGGCTGCAAAAAGAAGCAGCAAAGTCACCTTGTTCGGTGATCGGAATACAGCAGGTGTTCTCGATTATTCGAATTCGATACCCGTTGACCTGCCTTCGGGAAAGTATTATATGAGGTATCCGATGTCGCGTTCGCGCAGGCTTCCCGATAATCCCATCGACAACATTGGCATCGCGCCCGATGTGCTCATTCCTTATCCCCCGAACTACCAGTTGTTTGATAAGCTGGATATCTGGGTGGATTATGTCAAAGACTGGCTGGAGGCGGGGGGGAAATAATCATTGTTTTTTGGAAAGTTAGAATTTTTTGTAAGAGGATAACTCACTCGGCAGAGGCAAAACAAGAATTACAGAAGCAAGTCCACCCCTGTTTCATTAACAGGCTACTACTGTTTAATCCATTTCCCATATTCCTTCACCTGCGAATTCTGAATTATTTTGTAGACGTACAGCCCTGAATTCAGATCACTGACCTGGATTGAATTCCTGCCAGGAAATAGCCCATGTCTGAGGACTTCTCTCCCGGTCAAATCAAATAAATTAAAAACAGCATCTTTCATTTGGGTTTCAACATAAAGCAGGTCATCTCCGGGATTGGGGTAAACGATAGCTTCATGCGACTGGACAGGGGGCTGATTATTGATTCCTGTTACAAGTCC
>CAILVF010000042.1 GCA_903837605.1 uncultured Bacteroidales bacterium
TGCAAAAGTGAAGTGGAAACTGCTGTCGGAAGTTTTTTTAATAATTGAGATACCGGTAAGATGTTTATCTGCCACATCGAGCGAGGTGCGGAATAATGCCTTTTCAAAACCGTTGCGAAAGGGGGAACTCCAAACGGGAGCCTTTTCAGACTTTTCCAGGCTTAAACTTAATGTTGACTTTTTAACAGGGTCGCAAGCCGACAGTAAGAGTATAAGAATTATATTAAGGGATATTAAACTTCGCATCTGGAATATTCTGGTTAATCTTCTTTCCGCTGAATTCAATCCTGGTGTAATCTCCTGATACTTCCCTCATTATCAGTTTGTCGACAGTATAATCGGATTTGTTGAAATAAAGGATTATCTCGCTCAGGGTCTCCTTGATACGCAGGCTGACCGGAACCATGGTTGCCTGGTACTGATCCCTCAGGTCGGAGATACTGCATTCGAAGTTTTTAGTATCGGATAACAGGCTTCCCTGGACTGCGCCTATAAGGACATTGTTGACCTCCCTGAATACTTTGTTGGACTGCAGGTTGATATGGTTTTCCTTATCCTCGTCCTTGACGTATACTTTGTCGTTGTTAAAAATAATGAGGTAGGGAAAAGGTTCTGTATATTCCCAGCGCAGAAGCTTTTCCTTTTTGAAATAAAAATTTCCTTTTGAAGTAATTTTCTCCTTGATAACGCTCAGTTCTTTTGTTTGAATGAACTGGGCTTCCAGCGAAACGGTCTGCTTCGCGGCTTCACTTATCCTTTTTCTGACATCTGTTGCATCGGTCGGAGAAAGTGGTTTGGTCTGGGCCTGCAAAAGCATGCAAACACCTTGAAAGACCATTGCGAATATCAGGATCTTAGCAGTTTTCATATGCTTTCATAGTTAACATTTCATCAAGTGGAATAAAATTAAAACCTCTTTCCTGCAATGATACAATTATTTTTTCAAGGATCCCTGCAGTCAGTGCCGAACTGTCGTGGAAAAGCATGATATCCCCGGGCCTGGCGCCGCGCAAGGTTTTATCCAGAAGGGCCTTTGGATCCCTGGCTGTCGTATCGAACGACCTGAAGCTCCACACAACTACATCAACACCGGTTTTCCCAGCAGCTTTGGCGACCATTGGATTGATCACCCCGTAGGGCGGCCTGAAGAATCTCATCCTTTTGCCTGTTATCCTTTCCGTTTCTTTGATGTTTCTTTCAATATCATCCGCCATTGCTGAAGAAGAGTAAAGATCCCATAAGTATGAATGTGACCAGGAATGGTTCCCGATTAAATGCCCTTCGCCCGCAATCCTTCTGAGAATCCCTTCATTGCCGGCTGTTTTTCTTCCGATAATGAAGAAAGCCGCTTTAACCTTGAATCTTCCGAGAACATCGAGGATCCCGGGAGTGTTCACAGGATCAGGACCATCATCGAAAGTCAGTGACAGTAATTTCTTATCGGTTTTCCCCCGGGAATATACTTCCCTGTAGTGAAATCCTGAGGCGGGAAAGAAGGCCATTCCAACAGAAATACCCAGGTAAAATGTAATCAGCAAAGTATAAAAAAGCCAGGGGTGGTTGCATAAGCCCGATATGAAGCAGGTATGGCATGGACAGAGGAAGATCCTGCATGCAGTGAAAGTTGACATTAGCAGCAGGAACAGGGTGGAGGTATTTCTGAAATTCAGGATCTTCAAGGCTTCCGTATCAGGATAAAGGAATGGTTCAGGTCCAGGTAATGGTTGTAAATTAAAATTGTTTTAATGGCTCCTGAGCCCGGGGCCCTGATTACCGCAGCTTCCGGGACCCTCTGGTTCTTGATGATCATTGACGACATCCAGAGTGCGAAGGCTGAGGAAGTCATGTATTCTCCGCTCAGGTGCTTCCATGCTGCAATGCCTGCACTGTTCAATGAGCCTGTAAGTTCTTTATATGGTCCGGCGGATGAGGTGTCACCGTTAAACCCGCATACTGCCAGGTCGATTTCCCCGGGACTGGTTCCCGATCGTTCAAGAAATTCATTGAGGATACGGGGCAAAGCAAAGGGGCTTGCTTTGCGGTTAAATGTGTGCAGGCCTGATAAAACAGCATAAGTATTATCGCCGGGGGCGGATGAGAGGAGGAAGAAGGCTGATCCTTCACCCGCTATGCTTCCCCTGGCAGTTGTCTTAAGCAAGTCAAACGTATCTGCCGGTTTCGTTCTCCAGTGGCCGAGCCGCCTGGTGATCTCAAAGGAGCCGTTGGTCAGTTCGTCCATCCCGCCAGCCAGGACTGTTGAAGCCCTGCCGTTCCTCAGCTGAATCATTGCATCCAGAAGGGCCGACTCAAAAGACCAGCCGCGGTGGACATAGGTAAAATTGTAATTATGGCATTTCAGAAGCAGGGCGATCTGGGCGGAAACGGTATTATGGGTCGACTGGATGAAGGAAGTGGGAGTGAGGAGTTCTTCCTTATTCCTGACCATTGTTGTAAGGAATTTTTCAGTGTCTTCCATACAGCCCAGGCCGGTTCCTGTAATTATCGCATCAGGCATTTTACATCCTGCATCTTCCAGGCAGATCCTCGAAGATGCAATGCCCATCTTGATCAGCCTGCCCATTCTGCGGAGGATGTCGGGGCTTATGAAATCCCTGTAATTTGGCTCAATACAGGCAAGCCGGTTTGACTGGACCCTGTTGACCTCATCAAGGAAACGGCTGCTGTCGGTTGTTTTCTGGGGCGATAAGTTACCCAGGCCGTTGATGTATATGGCATTTACATTTGTCATAGGATCACCGGGAGTTATATTTTGATAATAGCAGTGATGAGTTGTTCCCTCCGAATCCGAAAGAGTTTGACAGTACGTGTTCAACGGGTATATTCCTGAGAAGGCTTGTTACCGGCCGGATATAAAGTTCTTTCATGGGTGTGGCCCAGCGCAGGTTGGGGAAAATACAACCGTTCTGAACAGAGAGCAGGGATATTACAGCCTCAATCGCCCCGGCAGCGCCCAGGGTATGTCCTGTATAGGATTTTGTTGAACTGAACGGGGGCACTGTATCTACGAAGAGTTTCTGGACCGCAATACCTTCGCTGAGGTCATTGTTCTGTGTACCTGTGCCATGAACGTTTATATAGCTGACGGCCGCGGGCTCAATACAACCCATCTCAAGAGCTTTGGCCATGGCGAGCCCGGCTCCAATGCCTTCAGGGGAAGAAGCCGTCTGGTGGTAGGCATCGTTTGCATTGCCGTAACCACTAACCAAACCGATAATTTCACGTCCTTCACGTATTGCAAGTTCTTCTGATTCCAACACAAGAAACGCAGCTCCTTCACCTATGGTAAGTCCGGCCCTCTCCTCATCAAAGGGACGGCAGCCTGTTTTATCGAGTATCATAAGGGTGTTAAAGCCGTTCAGGGTAAAACGGGTCACAGCATCGGTTCCCCCTGCAATGACCCTGTCGATAAGCCCGGCTTTGATCATCTCCGATGCAAGCATGACCGCATTAGCGGAAGAGCTGCAGGCCGTGCTTATAGTGGTGATAAAATCCCTGACACCAAGGTATTCGGCGATTTTCTCAGTGCTGTCGCCGCAGTCATGGGTAGCCACTTCTGAAATTCTGCCTTTTGACTGGTTTTCGAGGAACAGGGGATAAAAATCCTCCGTACGGTCCATGCCGCCTACGGTGTTAGCCGATATAAGGCCTGTCCTCAACGATTGGCCCGGCTTAATCCCGGCCATTTCTGCCGCCTGTCTGGCTGCGGCCATTCCCAGAAGGCTTGTACGGGAATATTTCTTTTTGTTTTTCAGACCAAGATGTTCCAGTAATTCAGCATTGGATCTTCTGACTTCGGCAAGGGGGAGTTTCCCTTTATGAATAGTGTCAAACCGGGTGATCTCTCCTATACCTGAGATCCCGTCCAATAATGAACGCAGCACTTCACCGGCATCCATTCCAATAGAAGAGACAATTCCGTAACCTGTAATAACTACACGGATCCCCATGCGATCTGAAAAATTTGAGTTGCAAATTTAGGAAAATTCCGGAGGTATTACCTCCTGACCAGGATAAAGGAATGATCGGTATCCCTGAAGTGGTTGTGGATCAATATAGTTTCAAGTTTCCCCGGGGCCGATGGAATATTTATAAGGGAAGAGGGGATAAACTGTTTCCTGAGGATATTGGCTGCAACAAAAAGGGCGAATCCCGATACGGTATGATATTCTCCGCAAAGATGCTTATACAGCATCCTGGATGCCGAGGGGAGCGCCTTCATCATCACTTCATCACATATCCTGTCATGTTCATCATTTCCGTTATTTCCCATCATGACCAGGTCCACATCTTCGGGCCTGAGGCCTTGTTCGGTAACAAACCTTACGACAGCTTCAGCGGTTTGTTCGGTAGAAGAGGGCTTGTAAAGGGTCTGAACAGCCGAAAGACTGGCATAGGTTTTTTCATTCCGTTCTTTTGAAATGCTGAAATAGGCTGCACCTTCACCTGCAAGGGCGCCTGGCAGAGGGCTTGACCATAAGTCAAGGTTACTGACAGCTTCAGGTTTCCATAAGCCAAGTCTCCTGATAATAGTAAGGTGATTCAGGGTCATTTCATCAATCCCGCCGGTAAGAACATTTTGGGCGGAGCCTTCATCTATTTGAAGAAGTGCATCAATTAAGCAGCTCTCAAGGGAGAAACAGCGATGCACATAAGTTGAATTGTACTGGTGGCACTTCAGGTTTATTGCAATCTGGGAACTAATTGTATTGTATGTAGATTGTATGAAAGGGGTAGGGTTTAGAAATTTCTCCTCTTTCGTGAGCTCCCCCAGTATCTTCTCAGTGTCTTCAACACTTCCTAAACCTGTTCCCGTTATGATGGCATCCGGCACTTCCAGCCCTGCATCAAGCATGCACATTTTGGCAGAGCTTATACCCATCTTGATCAGCCGGCTGAGTCTTCTTGAGGCAATGGGATCGATATATTGCTTATAAACCGGCTCAATCGATTTCATGAATTCGGAAGTATGTTCTATGACCGGCTCGAGAAAAGCGGAACCGGGAAGGGTATCCTGGGGCGAGATAATGCCTATACCGTTAATGTACGCCATGTTTCTTAAAAATCAGGGTACTGTCATTTCCACCAAAGCCAAAGGAATTGCTCATTACCAGTTTAATATCAACGCCTCTTATAATTTCCCCCGCCGGCTGAAATTTTAGTTCAGGCATGGGGTTTGAAAAGTTCATGTTAGGCCATATAATACCTTGCTGCATGCCAAGTATAGAGATTATTGCCTCGGCAGAGCCGGCGGCCGAAGTCATATGGCCGGTGAAGGGTTTGGTTGAACTTACATGCGGGATCTTCCCGGTGAACAGCTTCTCAATGGCCCGTCCTTCCGAAAGGTCGTTATTGTCGGTTCCCGTGCCGTGCGCGTTGATATAATCAATGGCATCAGGGGTTTCCCCACTCATATCCAGGGCCTTTTTCATCGCCAGGTAGGCCCCGGCTCCGTCGGGGGAGGAGGCAGTCTGGTGAAAGGCTTCACAGGCATTGCCGTAACCAACAAGCTCGCAAAGAACAGGGTTCCCTGTTTTTTGATTGGTCTCTTCAGTTTCAAGAACAAGATATGCTGCACCCTCTCCCAGGTTAATCCCGTTACGTGTCGCATCGAACGGCCTGCAGGGAAATTTATCCAGTATCTTTAAGGCATTAAACCCGTTGAGGTGAAACCTGGTCAGGGATTCGGTACCTCCTGCAACAGCACAGTCAAGCTTACCTGCCTTCATCATCCTTGCGGCAAACCCGATTGAATTGGCTGCCGACGAACAGGCAGTACTGATTGTTGTCATAAATCCCTTAAGCCCCAGGTGATCAGCGATTTTTTCAGTGCTGTCGGCACAATCATAGGTTTCAATAAACCTGTTTTTGCTGTCGTTGGTAAGAAAATCCTGGTAATATTTCTCACATTCATCCATGCCACCAACTGTAGTGCCTGAAATCAATCCGATATTAAGGCCCGGGTGTTTATCAAGTTTAGCATGGGAAAAAGCTTCTTTTGCCGCAATGATTCCAAGCAGCGCATTGCGGGAATAGGCTGAATCATCAGGCAATCCAGCATCCCTCATCAATTCATCACTGGTCATGGAGACCTCCGAAACGGCCAGTTCGTGCTTAAGGTTGGTATCAATATGCCTTATCGGGCCAATATTGGAACGAAGGTTAAGCAATGAATTAAGGTTTTCCTGAACATTGTTACCCAGACCTGAAATAAAACCCAATCCGGTAACAAAAATCCTTGAAGGCATTTAGGCTTTCTTTTGATGCTCGGTGATATATTCGGCCATGGTACGAATCGAGAAAAATATCTTCTTCCCGTCCTTGGGATCTTCTATTTTAATGCCGTAATTTTTTTCAAGGAGGACAATAAGCTCCAGTGCATCAATGGAATCCAATCCAAGTCCTTCCCCGAACAAGGGGGAATCGGGGTTAATATCCTCCACAGAAATATCTTCGAGATTTAGCTGTGTAATTACTTCTTTTTTAAGTTTGTTGATCAATTCTTCCATATACTCTTTTCAGTTAAATTCATTAATTCGTTAAGTGAGGCTTCGGTGAAAGGCATACTGCCGAAGCTTGTTTTCAGGGTCCCGTCATTCTCTTTCTCAACCAGTGCGACCATTGCCTTGAAGGTATTGCCCAGAATTTCAACCCAGCCGCAGATGCAGGCCCCTGCACGGTTATTATCAAGGAGATCTGAAACATGATCAAGCAGCTGCCGGGGATTGAACTTCTCACTTACAAGAAAAGCGTTTTCCCCTTTCAGGCTGTGCCGAATGCAGATCTCTCCGATTACGATATTCGCCAGTGTATAAACAAACACCGAAGGGCTTGGGAAGTAGGCCGACCTGTTTTTTATGCTGTCCTGATATGTCAGGTCGGTTTCCAAACTGGAACTTGAATTAGCAAGTACCACTGCAAGCGATCCGGGCTTGAATCTACCGGGTTTTTCATGTCTGAGCAGCAGTTCTGCACACATAAACCCAAGTTTACTCAATGAATCCATCTTGTAGAACTTAGGATATGAAATCTGTTCCTGCTTATACAGAGCCTTAATAAACTCTGCAAAAGTAGCAATTTTTTCCTGATAAAAGATAAGTTGCTTGTTAACAACTACTTTCCCTTCCCCAATATAGGTATATGCAGTGATCAGTTTTTCCATGCTCAGGTTTTCTGAAATACCAGGGCTGCATTGCATCCTCCGAAACCGGACGCTATTTTCAGGCAGGTATCAAGCGGTTTTTGTATCGTTTCGGTTATCACGTTAATTCTTTCGGAAACGCCGGGAGTTTCGAATCCCGCCGATTTAATAAGCCGGTTGGACTTCATACATGTGATCAGGGCCGCTGACTCCATTAAGCCCGAGGCGCCAAGAGTATGCCCCCAGTATCCTTTGTAGCTGTTAACAGGTACATCATTCAATTTACTGAGGGAAATGGCTTTAGATTCCATTTCATCGTTATATGGTGTCGCCGTTCCATGGGCAGAGATGTAATCAATATCCCGGTTCAGGCTTCCCGATTCACCAATCGCAGCGTCAATCGCCATGCTAAGTTCTTCGCCGGTCCTTGAAGGGCCCGAAATATGATTGGCATCGTTGCTTACCGATCCTCCCATGAGCAGGATCCCGCTATTAGCGCCTTCCGGTCCAGTTGAGGAAAGCACTATCGTCCCGCAGCCTTCGCCGAGTGAAAGCCCGGTACGGTGAAGATCGAATGGCTTGCATGGTTCAGGGCTTAATGCCTGGAAGGACTGGAAGCCCGAGATCACAAACTCAGTGGCAATGTCGCCTCCTGCCACCACTGCAGTTTGATATTTGCCCGAGCGTATCAAACGGCTGGCCACAATAAGGGCCATAACACCCGAAATACAGGCATTGCTAATGATCAGGGGCATGTTAATGAATCCGAAGAAATCCTTCAGGATATTCGCTACGGCCCAAAGATAAATACGTTTGTGGTCGAATTTTGCCGTAAACCGGTCCTCAAGAAGGTCGATGTTCCCCTTGGTTGTTGAAAGCAGAAGTAAAACTTTCTCATTCTCAGGCCTCACCGGGGTACCGGCCAATGCGTCGGCCACCGATAGGATCAGCATTTTCTCCAGCCGTGTATAAAAACCAGGTTTATTGTCTTTCTTGTACTTACCGAGGATGGCTTCAAAATTTTGTTCAAGCCTTGCTGTATCAACAAGCGACAGGGGAACGGGCTGGGCGTAAAGCTTAGGGTCATTATGCAATTTTATCCCTGTTGCCCCCCCGGAAAGTGACACTGCATTTTCGCGGGCTGTAAATCCCAGCGATGAAATGATGTTCTCGGAAACGGTATAAACAGTCTTCATTAATTCAAATTACTCAATTCCCCATTTCTTTTTCCATCCTGTATAAAATTCAGGTGAGTTAAGCAGAAGATCCCCTTCAGGGGTAAGGAACACCTGGATTGAGCTGCCGGTAGCCACAACTTCACCATCTTTCTTTCTGGAAACAGTATAATTGAATACAATCTTGGCGGCTTCTGTAGGGATATACCTGGTCTCAACAATAAGATCATCACCGTAAACCAGGGGCCGTTTATAATCACAGTTTATTCTAACAATCGGAATCATCACATTATGACTGTAAACATCCAGGTACCCAAGGTTATATTTAAGCCCGAACGATTCCCTGCCGTCCTCAAAATATTTAAGGTAATTCCCGTGCCAGACAATTTTCATTGAATCAACCTCACTGAATCTCACAGTGATTTCTTTGCTGTCGGTAAGTGTCATTTTAGCTGTTTATTGGAGAGTTTATCCTGCGGTAGAATAAAGCAGCAGAGATCATCACGATAAAAAATGCGAGCAGTTTGGCCATCTGCGGAATGACATCCACTATGGTGGCATCCCTCAGGAAAAGGTCAATAAAGCCTACATGGGCCCAATTCAGGGGCGACCATGTAGCAAGGTTCCTCATAAATTCGGGCATGAGGTAAACCGGGACCCACAACCCTCCCAATGCGGAGAGTACGACCACAGAGACTACACCAAAAGCCGCAGCCTGCTGATGAGTCCTGGCAATTGTCCCAACTGCGATTGAAAAACCCAGTGCAGCAAGGCTTGAGACAATCATCATGAGAAGTATGCCCATATAATTTGATCCGATTGTAAGAGAGGGAATACCGGCCAGGGGAAGAATAAACTTACCGGCCAGCATCATCAGGATGAACTGTATAATGCATACAACTGCGTAAACACTGACCTTGGCCATGAAAATAATGAAATATGAAACCGGCATGGTGTAAATCCTGATCATGCTGCCTTCATCACGTTCCTTGATCATGCTGCCGGTCATCGGGATTACTATAAAAAACATTGCAAACAGGGCCCAGGCCGGGATATTGTGCTGGGTTGTTGAAGGTACAGCTTTCTCATCCTTGCCGGCAGGAAAGATCTCGGTAAAAAATACCGATTCTTTATACTCCGTTTTGGGAGGGCGGTACTGGGGGAACATTTTCTTCAGTTCGGTATTAAAGGATCCGAAAATCATCGACGACTCTATAAACATGCTATACTCCTTCATGGTCGCCATAAAGGCATATTTAAAAGTGCCCTTTATCCCGGGATCAAAATAGATTATAATATTTATGGAATCATTTGACTGGATATCGAGGAATGGATTGTCGACAGGCATCATGATACCTGAAACGATCTGGGTCACCATCACCTGTACTTTATGCCGTATTATTTTCGTGGAACCCTTGGGTATAATTACAGCGACATTGTATGACCCTTTGGCAATTTTTTCTTTTGCAAACTCACGGGTAATGGGTTTTCCTTCAATGCTTGTAAATATTTTGAAAATATTGGAACTTTTAAGGCCATCCTGGATCTTTGCTCCAAGAGTATCATGATCTTCATCGACCAGCAGGACCGGTATTGAAGGATCCTTCGACAGCGAGCTCCAGCCCTGTTCCTGTACCAGGGCGAGGATCATGACCATGATCATGGGCATGATAAACAACATGACAAGGCCTGCCAGGTCCCTTATCAGTATCAATGATTCCTTTCGGCAAGCGGAAAAAAATTTGAACATTGTGCTTTCTTCTCCTAATTAGTCTCTTAGATCCTTACCCGTGAGGTGCAGGAAAATATTTTCCAGGTCCTTGAACTCGGGATGTTCCGCCACAAGCTCCCTTGGATTTCCCATGGAAACGACCGTTCCCCGGTCAATTATAACTACGCGTGAACAGAGTTTTTCGGCTTCCTCCATATAATGGGAAGTATAAATTACCGTTGTGCCTTTATGATTAAGCTCCTTAAGATAATCCAGGATCACAACCCTTGACTGGACATCGATACCCACAGTAGGCTCATCAAGGAAAATTACTTTGGGCTCGTGAAGCAGGCCGGCGATCAGGTTGATCCTGCGTTTAATGCCGCCGGAGCAGTTGGCGATTTTTTTGTTGGCATGTTTCTCCAGCCCGAATACCGAAAGGCCTTCGGCGATCTTCTCTTTGAGCTTTATTCCCCTGATGCCGTACATGTTCCCGAAAAAGGTGAGATTCTCCCAGGCTGTCAGGGTAGGGTAGAGGGCCACATCCTGGGGAACTACCCCTATAATGCGTTTTATCTCATTGAGATGGGAATGAATATCCATCCCGTCAATCCTGGCACTGCCGCTGGTTGCATGAAACAGTCCGCACAAAATCGAAATCGTGGTGGTCTTACCAGCACCGTTGGGGCCCAGCAACCCGAAGATCTCGCCCTGGAAAATATCAAGCGAGATACCTTTGATCGCAGGCTCATCAGATCCCTTATATATTTTAACCAGGTCCCGTATTTCAATAATGACCTTTTCAGACATCAGACTGTTACTTTTTCAATTTTCTTGAACACCTGTTCTTCCATACCTGCTATTTCAAGCATCATATCCCCGAGTGTAACATAATCCTCTACCGGCTGGGATGACCTGTTTTTGCAGTTCCTGGCGCCAAGGTACGTAAATTCCCTCCATTTATTTGCAGTGCGCCCCATAAGATCTGCAGCCTCAAGAAGTTCCTTGTTATTAAACGTCTCCCCGCTTTCTTTCAGAAATGAGCCGAAGATATAACGGAAGCCGGCTCCGCCCGTCCCGAAATCCTCAGCCATCCTGAGTATCTGGCCGAGATAGAAAGCCGCTTTCTGGTTACCATGCTTTTTGGGCCATTTTTTTATATCCCTGGCCATCACGCGCATCCCTTTTATACCAATGAGCCAGAAAGGGACTTTGGTCATCTCATAAACGCTCTTTTTGATGCCCTGCTGCACCCCGTTACGGATGTCAAGTTCTTTGGGGATGCTGTTGATCCAGTACATCTTGCCTTTTGGAGCAAAGGCGCCTTTTGCCCAGCGCACTCTTACAAGATCATCATAGGTGATTGTCTGCGGATGTTCCATTACCGTATCACTGACATGGTAGAGGTTGCCTTCCCTGCCAAATACAACAAGGTTGTGCATATTGTAATGCATGCGGTATTCGGGAGGGAAAAAAGTCAGGTTGAACACTCCAACCTGCAAGCCCGTAGGGATGCCTTTTTCAAGGTTCCTGTCAAGGGCTTCCATTGACTCCCTTTCATTGCTGAATTTTTTAATGACCGTTCCATCCACCCCAAGGTATTTCATTGAACGGTGAAACACTGTATTGGGCAGGTTGCGGAATGACATCATAGGCGCAAACATCAGTTTCAGGAAGGGGAGGTAACTGAAATATATCCCCGTACCTATCCCAAACGCCATGGGTTCCGACATTTTATAGCCATAAAAATTAAACAGGTTTGAAGTTGCACCGCTTTCACAATGGCCTGCCTGGCGATGCGTATAATTGATCATTATAGGTTTACTATCCATTTGCCTTATTTTGATTATTCGAATTTTTTCAGTTGTTCAACAGTGATATTGAAAGCCCCGGCATATTTTGCCAGGGTTTTATCACCCAGGTGTTTAAAGAAAAACGGTTTGCAATGGAGTTTGACGCTTATAAGCGAAACACCGGCCATCATCGACAAACTCAACGGATCGGCCAGTATTTTCTCCATATAATACATGATTGGACTGGCTTTCCCTGCCAGTACTTTCTTACGTGCCTCCTCAATACGTTCGGCAAACAGATCCCAGGCCTGCTGCAGTACAACCCTGTCGGGCTCTCCGTGATAACCCACAGAATTCTGAAAATTGCCTTTTTCGTCGTAAGTGAACAACATCTCCCTGTACTGACCGTAATTCTGGTCTTTATAAACAGGATTTTTGTTTTCTGATGAGTTTTCCATGCAGATCAATTTAGCATAATAATGACGCGAAATTATTAAAAAATAATCACTGGCAAGTATTATCTTATTTTTGCCAGTTTTCGAAAGATCTTCTCCTCCATATCGGCACATTCCATAAGCATGTCGGCCAGCATATCGTATGATTCTTCCGGTTTGGCTCTCTTCTTGCAATTCCTTGAACCAAGATACGAAAATTTCCTCCAGTGATTTGCAGCTTCGCCCATCTCAACGGCAATCTCCCGTATCCAGTCCTGCTTCAGTATAATACCTGCCTCATCGAGGAAAGCTCCATAAATGAACCTGAAACCTGCGCCGGCTGTACCAATTTCTTCTTCCATTCTCAGGACCTGGCCAAGATAATATGATGCCTTTTCCTCGCCCAGCTTTTCAGGCCATTTTCTCAGGCGCCGCGACAGATACCTGATGCCTTTGGTTCCTATGAGAGGGAACGGAACGCCAACCATATTGTTGGCGGTCTTGCGTATCCCTTTGATGATTGCAGGCCTGAGGTCTACTTCGGTCGGTACTGCAGTAGGATAATACATGCGTCCGTTTGGAGCAAAAGTTCCTTTGGCAAATCTCACCCGCATCAGGTCATCATATGTGATCTCGACCTTATGTTCCATCAATGTGTCGCTGATGAGATAGTTGTTGTCTTTTTTACCGTAAACGACCATATTATGCATATTGTAATGCATCCTGTACTCCGGCGGGAAAAAGGTAAGATGGAATGTTCCTACCTGCAGTCCGACAGGTAAGCCCAGTTCGAGAACTTCATCAAGCTTCTTCATTGAATCCTCAGGTTTCTTGAACCGGTGGATCTTTGTTTGCACGCCAAGTTCTTTAGTAGCCCGGTCAAACACCATTCCCGGCCATACCCTGAAGGAGGTTACAGGGGCATGCTGCATTTTAAGAAAGGGAAGATAACTGAAAAACAATCCGGCCCCGATGCCAAATGCAATGGGTTCGCTGATATCCAGTTTATGATAATGCAGTAGGTTGGAGGTAACGCCGCTTTCACAATGCCCCGCCTGGCGGTGCTCAAAATTCAGTTCGATCATATCAGGTTAATGGAGGGTTCATAAGTTCGTTAACCCCGATATTAAAGACCGAGGCATAATTTGAAAGTATTCCGGGTTTTAATTTTGAAAAGACCTTTGGTTTGAGATGCCTTTTTATCCTCCATTGCATAAAACCGGTATAATCAGAAAGCATAGGGAGTTCCATCAGGTTCTTTTCCATATAAAAGGCGATGGGACTGAGCTGGCCTTTTCTGATTTTTGAAGATATATCCTTAAGCCTGCTTTCGGCTTCATCCCAGCTTTGTTTTATAATGACCTGGTTACCGGGATAGTGATAATCCACCTTACGGGTGTAACCTTTCCCGGGCTCAAAGGAATAATGGAGTTCCCGGTTATAGGTATAAATAAGTTCTTCTTTTTCTGCTTTGCCTTCTTTTTCTACTTTGTCCATCGGGGAGCTTTGCTTAATTGATAATTCAGGCGGTTTCAAGGAATATCCTGAGCTCGCATTCGGCTATCAGTTCCCCGTTCAGATTAATCCTGCCTGCTATAACGCTTGCATTCAGTATTTCGTGTGTAACGGTGACCGATGTTATAATCTCGTCACCTGCTGCAGGAAGTTTTATGATCCTTAGATCCCTTATGGCCCCTATGAAACCGAGTTTCGGTTCATCGCCGGTAGTTGCAGGATTCGCGGCAATTCCCGCAGCCGCGCTCTGGGCGATATTTTCAATCAGTCCGGGTTCCCGCAAAACGCCATCCTCAAGAAACACATTGTCATCCCTTACCAGGAATGAAGTGACGGTCGTTTTATCCTGTATCCCGACGATACGGTCCACCATCACCATGGGTGGTTTCTGGGGCAGGTTTATTTCTTTAAATGATGCCATAGGGATCCTTTACGGTTTCTGCTTCTCATCCTGTTCATAGCCGTGGCCACGTCTTCATCGGCGAAAACCCAGCGGCGCCCCGACTTTTCGGCCCTTTCTTTGAGCGTTTCGTAATTCACTTTTTTTGAAATGTAATACACAGGCTCAATAATGGGATCGCCGGCCGACACTATCCCCTCTGCAATACTAAGTTCGTGAAGTTTTGTACCCGGGTAGATCCGCATTCCCACATAGGGAAAGAAAACTGTATTGTTAATTCGTTTCGAATTTTCAAAACTCTCATCCACGGTCTGGTCTGTCTCTCCATATCCGCCGATGATCATGAAATGACAGAAGTAGATATTGGTTTCATTGCAATACTCTGAAACCCTCACAACCTCATCCACGTCAAAGTGCTTACCATAGGCTTTCAGCGTGGTATCCGACAGCGATTCGGTGCCAAATTCGATATGCGTAAGCCCGGCCCTTGCGAAAAGGTCAAGCAGGTCTTTTGACAGCTTGTAGGGTGAAAAGTATGCCCCCCACTTCAGCTTCATCTTCGACTTGATGATCTTCTCGGCCAGTTCTATGTTGAAATTATTACTGATATTAAAGACCGAATCAGTAAAAAAGTAATAATCGATATTATGATGGTAATACAGGTCCCTCAGGGTATGCAGTATCCTGTCGGGATCAAGTGTGCGCACATTATGGCCTTCAATAAGCGGATAGGTACAATAGATGCAATTAAACGGGCAGCCGCGCTTTGTCTGGATGTTGATCATCCCGCTTTTCTGCCAGTAATAATTAACCAGGCTATGGTCAAATGAGAGTTCAGGTGTTTTAATAAACTGCTGCCTTGAATTTAGCATCAGCTTTTCGTCCTTCCTGTAGATAAGCCCTTGTATAGCCAGGTCGGCAAGCCCCGAATCAAGACTTTTAAGGAGCATGTGCAGGCTTTCTTCACCTTCCCCCGTAATACCGAAATCGGGTTGTAAAAGCTCAAATAATTCCTTTGGATAGATAGAGAAAGCCGATCCGCCAACAATAAACGTGGTGCCATTCCCGGCTTCCCTGATTATGTCGGCAATGGTCTTGTAACCGCCGATAAAGCTTTCCTTGGTATAAAAATTAACGTCGTCGATATTCCTCAGTGAAAGGCCTGTATAATCAGGCTGGAACGACTGAAGCAGGTCTTTCAGTTCATCACTGCTGTTAAGATTAAAATCAAACGAACGTATCTCCAGGTCGGGCATATGGTCGCAGAGGTAAGAATAAAGATAGGAGATGCCCAAAGGATAAACCGGGTAAGGGTTGGCATAACGGTTAGCGGATACAAGAAGAAGTTTCCTGCTCTTTTTTTTGACCGGTTCTTTTTGGCCTTTTGTGTTGTCGGCGGATGAGATCACGGTTTCAGGGCCGGCATTCCGGGGTGGCTGATGAACATGATCAGGAAGCTTCCAGAAATCATAATAATTAAACCACTGCAGGGGATAATTATAAACGACATTCTCAAAAGCATCCACGAATTTCCTGACGGCCCCGGCCAGTATGGCATCCCTCTTCTTAAGATTATTTGAGAATTCGATATTCTGAAGCGGAGTGGAGAAAAAATGGTAGTGTGAATTGGTTTCCTTGACTGCAAATACATAAGCGACGGGAACGTTAAACCTTGCAGCGAGGTTAACCGGGCCCAGGGGGAAGGCTGCAGGTGAACCGAGAAAATCGGTCACTACGGTTTTATTCCCTTCCATATACCGGTCGCCATGCATCGCAATGATCTCGCCCCTGGAGAATGCTTCTTTGATTTCCTGGAGATGGGCGTAATCTTCCCTGATTATTATGAAGCTCACGTTACGCTTGAGGATGTCGGCCAGGTAACCCTTTATTTTCTGATGCTCGGCATCATACATCAGGATATTGATCTTCTTTTCAAGCCTGACCAGGAGTTGTCCGGCAATTTCCCAGTTCCCAACATGGCCGCTTACAAGGAGGCCCCCGTTATTCATCTGCCTGAGGTATTCTTCACCCTCAAATTCAAAAGTGAACTTATGCTGAAAACCTGCCAGTAAAGCGAGTTTGTCAACCAGGATCTGCCCGAATATATAGTAATTGCGGTAAATGCTGATCAATGACTTCAGCCTCCCGTAATTCATTTTCCCGCGAAAGTACCTGTAGATTGAGCCAAAGGCTTTGCCGGATGTGAAAATGAAATAGGAGACAACGAAAACAAGCAGGAAATAAGCGAAAGAAATTCCAAGGTTCCTGAGCGTCCAGATAAAGATTTTATAGCCAAGGACTCCTCCGCGGGTTTTACCTTCCCAGGACTCCATTTGTGCTAATTTGAATGGACACGTTTGATGATATAATCGTAAAAATCCTGCAGGGTCTTGATATCAGCCATTTCTTCAGCCTTCATTTTGACCCCGAAATTGCGTTCGATGATCACAAACAGGTCTACAAAATCAAGGCTGTCTATCTCAAGATCCTTCTTAAGATCTGCGGCGGGGCTTATCTTTTCCTCCTCAATTTCAATCTCGTCCACCAGCAACTGGTTTATCTTACTGATAATCTCGTCGTTTTGCATTATACGATCTTCTTATAGGCTGCAAAAGTAAAAAAAAAAATGAGAATTCAGAATGAGGCTTTCTTTACTACCAGGGAGGAATTAGTACCCCCGAAACCAAAAGAATTGGAGAGGAATGCATTGATCTCATGGGGAGTAGTGACTGTTGCCAGGTTCAGGGAAGCGGTAGCTTCATCGGGATTTTCAAAATTTATATTCGGTGCGACGAAATTATTATTCATCATCAGGGTCGAATACACCACTTCGCTGGCGCCTCCCATCCACATTTCATGCCCGGTCATGGATTTTGTGCTGCTCACCAGAGGCATATCCTTCCCGAAGATCTGGCAAATGGCTTTGGCTTCATTGCCGTCGCCTGCTGGCGTGGAGGTGGCATGGGCATTAATATAATCAATATCTTTTGGCGACATGCCTGCAACCTTCAGCGACATCTGCATTGCCCTTGCAGGGCCTTCAACGTTTGGAAGTGAGATATGTTCGCCGTTTGATGAAAAACCATAGCCAACCAATTCGGCAAGTATGTTTGCTCCGCGTTTTTTTGCCGATTCATAACTCTCGAGGATTACCGTGGCTGCCCCTCCGCTTGGTACCAGGCCGTCGCGGTCGCGGTCGAAAGGCCTTGAAGCTTTTGTGGGCTCAGATTCCCGGATCGAAAATGCGTTCAGGGCATCAAAACTGGCCGTTGATTCAGGGTTTATTTCCTGGGCTCCTCCGCAGATGATCATTTCCTGCAGCCCCTGCTTGATCATCAAGTAGCCTATCCCTATGGCATGTGAACCGCTGGCACAGGCGCCGCTTACCGTGAAATTTATTCCTTTGAGCCTGAAGATAACCGAGAGGTTCATTGAAACGGTTGAATTCATCGACTGGAAAATATAGCCCGAACCGATGAGCATGGTGTCTTTTTCCTTCCTGAGTATGTCAACCGATTCAACCACCGGCACAGCGGAACTGTCATTTCCGTATAGGATGCCAACTTCATTCCCGTCAAGGAAAGCCTGGTCGATGCCTGCATTTTTCAGCGCTTCCAGTGTTGCTATATAGGCATACTCACCCTGGGCCGGCATTCCCACCCTCATGCGGCGGTCAAGGACCCCCTTGAGAACAGGGCGGTCGACCATACCTGTGAGTGCAGAGCGGAATCCCATTTCTTTTCTTTTCGGATCAAAGATGATCCCCGACCTGCCATGGAATAATGAATCCCTGACGTCGGCAAGATTCTTGCCAATGACCGAGTAGATACCCATGCCGGTGATTACGACGCGGGTCATTTTGAGATGGTGAGATGGTGAGTTGGTGTCAGACAAAGCCGTATTGAGCACCAATGAAATAAACACTTTTGTGAATAAATGGCGAGTTGCATAAAAATGGCTTTACGTGTATAACCCCCCGTTAACATTTATTACAGAACCCGTTATATATGAAGCATCATCGGAGGCAAGGAACCTCACGGCTGAAGCAACTTCCTCAGGCCGGCCGAAACGTCCCATAGGGATCATCATTTTAAGCTGGGCCTCATCGAGGTCCTTTGTCATATCGGTTTTTATAAAGCCCGGGGCTACGGCATTCACAGTCACATTCTTCTTCGCAATCTCCTGGGCCAGGGCTTTGGTTGCTGCAATGACCCCGCCTTTGGCAGCCGAATAGTTGGCCTGGCCGGGTAGGCCTTTGATCCCGCTCAGGGACACTACGTTGATGATCCTCCCGAACTTGTTGATCAGCATGTCTTTTAAAAGGAACCTGGTGATATATAAAAAGCTGTTCAGGTTGGTGTTGAGGACATCGTTCCATTCCTCGTTCTTCATCCACATCAGCAAGGCATCTTTCCTGATACCTGCGTTATTGACAAGCACATGGATGTATTTCCCTTCGTTCCTGTTTTGCCAGTCCCCCAGGGCCTTCTCAATGGCTTCCTGGCTGGAAATATCAAACTGAACGATCTCGCCGTCGCCTCCGTTTTCACGAACCAATGCAAGCGTGGATTCAGCTTCTGCTGAATTTGAATTGTAGTTAATAAGGATATAAAAACCGTCTTTGGCCAGACTTAAACAGATAGCTCTTCCGATTCCCCGGGACCCGCCTGTTACTAACGCATATCTCATCCAGAAGCTATTTTTCCTGTTAGTAAATTATTCTTCAACTGAAAACTGGGGCTTGTTCTCCATGATGTACTGTATAATATTCAGGATGTCCTTATACTTGCTTGTATCTTCTGTAAATACGGGGACTATTTTCCTGAGATCTTCATATTTATTTCTTGAGTATGAAGACAGCTTATCCTTGATATTAAGGTAGTCTATAGCCTGCAGTATGGAGATCATTTCTATTGCAATGACCTGGTATGTGTTGTCAATAACTTTCTTTGTCAGCAGGGCCGCATTGGTTCCCATGCTCACGATATCCTGGTTGTCATTATTGTTGGTAATGCTGTGCAGCGACATCGGGAACGAATAGGTTTGATTTTCGGCAACAGTTGAAACGGCAGTGAACTGTGCCCCCTGCATGCCAAGGTTCAGACCCAGTTTGCCGAGGTTGACAAAGGGAGGGAGCTTTTCATTAAGCTTGGGGTTCATCAGGTAATTCAGCTGGCGTTCGGCAAGCATCGACAATTTGGTGATTGCGATCTTGAGTTTATCCATCTCCAGGGCAACATAGTCCCCATGGAAATTCCCGCCATGGTAAACATTATGATGTTCCCCGTCAATGATCGGGTTGTCGCTGGTTGAATTCACCTCGTTCATCAGCACATGGGTGGCATACAGTATCGTATCCTGAACCGGGCCCACTACCTGGGGAACGCAGCGAAGCGAATAATATTCCTGGACTTTATGCTTGAACACCTCAACCTCGACCAGTTTATCGTTGTTGTACAAATGGTCGGCACGGCGGCGTATAAGCTGGCTGTCCTTAAGGATGTATTTCATTGTACGCGCTACCACCCTCTGGCCATGATGTGTTTTGGCACGATTGAGCCCGTCGGAGAAATGATCATCATACGATTCAACAATCTCGGTGATCATGGATGAAGCCAGGATTGACCAGTCGACCAGGTTCCTTGCATGGATCACGTTGATCATCCCTATGCCGGTCATTGCCGAAGTCCCGTTTATCAGGCCGAGACCTTCGCGGATATGCATGGTGATAGGGGAGAGGCCTTCGGCAGCATAAGCATCAGCAGCAGGAACAGTTTGTCCCTTATACAGGACCTCGCCTTCACCGATCAGGTTTAAAGCCAGGTGTGCAAGCTGAACCAGGTCGCCGCTGGCTCCAACGCCGCCATGCTCAGGGATAAAAGGGTTGATATCACGGTTAATAAGCTCTTTAAGGAGGTCGACAACCTCAATATGAATACCTGATTTGGCCTGGATAAGCGAGCTTATCCTTGCCAGCATAGTGGCCTTGGCATACAGCGGTGGGAGGGGTGAGCCGCAACCGGCAGCATGACTGCGGATTAAATTGTACTGCAACTCAAGCTCCTTGTTCCCATTGATCTTGAACTGGGCCATGGGACCCAGGCCAGTATTGATTCCGTATATAACTTTCCCTTGTGCAAATTCCTTCAGAAACTCAAAATCTTCTTCCACCTTCCGGCGTGCTTCAATGTCAATATCAATTTGCTCACCTTCAAAAAGGACTTTGAAGAAATCATTAACAGTGAGTTTCCTGCTTCCGACTGTAATCATGGTCTGTTGTTCAGTGTTTATCGCTAACTCCGGAAGATCCGGAAATAGCCTATCAATTCTGGTACAAAGGTAATTTTTTTTTGGATTAGCTTCACATCATTTTCTTATATTTGGCACTAACTATTACATTAAATCAATGGATATTCGCATTATCGGCGCAGGAGTTTCGGGTTTGAGCGCAGGCTGTTATTTGCAGATGAGTGGTTTTAAAACAGTGATTTTTGAGCGCCATGCAAGCCCTGGCGGATTATGCACCAGTTGGAAGAAAGGCAGTTACACGTTTGAAAGCGGGTTTCAATGGCTTTTAGGGTCAGGACCGGCAAACCCGTTTTACAACCTTTGGACAGAATTGCTCGATATGAAATCCATCCCCTTTGTCACCCATGAAAGCCGCATGGACATTGAGGTCAGCGATAATGCAGATCCAACGGGTGATAAGGTCTTTCATCTTTATACAAATCTCAACAAACTCAGTGACTACCTCAGAGGAATTTCGCCTGAGGACAAGCCACAAATCGACAAGCTTCTCCGATCCATGAGGCAGATCCAAAGATTTGAGATACCGCCCATGATCAAAAAAGTGCCAAAACTGTTACCTCTTAAGGAAAAAATAAAATATATCCGTTACCTCCCTTTATTATGGTTCCTGAATAAGTTAAAAAAAGAAACCAATTTCTCCTTTGCTTCCAAACTTAAAAGCCCGTTCCTAAGGGAGGCTTTTGAATTGCTTTTTGATGGTGAAGAACTTCCCTTGATGATAGTTACCATGCCCCTGGCCTATAATGATCTCAATGCTGCAGGCTACCCTGTTGGAGGGGCCACCCGCTTTGTAAACCGTTTGAAAGAAAAATACCTTTCCCTGGGAGGACAGATCCGCTATAACTCCCCGGTTAATAAAATCCGGGTCCAAAATAATCGTGCAAGCGGCTTACTTCTTGAGGATGGAGAAGAGATTACCTCAGATATTGTTTTATCAGCTGCCGACTGGCATTATACTGTTTTTGATGCGCTGGATGGCAAATATGTAAATAAAACTATACTCGGTTTAGGGAAGGAGGAGAAATTGAAAGTGTATTATTCATTATTTATCGTCTCCCTTGGAATAAACAGGTCCTTTGAAGACGAATCCCATTTTCTGAGGTTCCCGCTTGATAAGGACCTTGTTTCGCCCGACGGCACTTCATACCCCCGCCTTGAAGCCCATATATACGATTATGATCCCACCCTTGCACCCTCGGATAAAACAGTTGTTTCGGTGAGTTTTTATACCCTTAATGCCGCTTTCTGGATCAAGCTGAGGAAAACCGACAAGGCAGGGTACGATTTTGCTAAGACCAGGTTTGCAGAAGAAGTGATCGAAGCCCTGGAAAAGAAATACGGAAGGATAAAGGAGTTTATTGAAGAAGTTGATATTGCAACTCCTGCGACATTTTTCAGGTACACCAATAACTGGAAAGGATCGGCCCAGGGCTGGTTGCCGGGAAAGAACCTGATCGAACAGTCCCCTGTTGAATTCACGCTTCCCGGGCTCAAAAACTTTTACTATTCAGGTCACTGGAGCATTCCCGGGGGCGGATTGCCTGTTACCATAAAATCGGCCAGGGATGTGTCTCAGATCATTTGCAAGGACACAGGGCAGAAGTTCGGGGCAGATCAACATTAGGCGTGTGA
Source organism: uncultured Bacteroidales bacterium (assembly GCA_903837605.1). GTDB lineage: Bacteria > Bacteroidota > Bacteroidia > Bacteroidales > FEN-979 > CAIRDP01. The sequence goes on from CAILVF010000042.1 coordinate 22,129, forward strand.
TTAATCAAGCGGCTTAAAATTCTCTTTGCCGCTAAATCCAAATTTTATACCTTTGCACCGAATTTGGCCCCGTAGCTCAACTGAATAGAGCATCTGACTACGGATCAGAAGGTTACAGGTTTGAATCCTGTCGGGGTCACTGAGAAACAGCCACTTACAATAAAAAGTAAAGTGGCTGTTTTCATTTTTTCAAGCATTTTTCAAGCATTTGCAATTATCTTTCCCGGAATATTTCCGTTTACTTTCTTTCATTTTCAGGTTTGTTAAAAGGCTACTGGTATTTGAATTATTGAATTCCATTTCGTCCATGAAGAAAAATTCCCTGCAGGTTTTGGCACCCGCAGGGAACCCTGAAATACTATGACCAGGAAAATCACCCCCAGATCATGTACCTGGGCGGATCATTGAGGCGGATGAAGTTCATGGCCTCATGGATATTGAGGAACCTGAACCTTGCGGCCTCTTTACCGCTTGGCGAAAACAAGGTGATTTTAATCGTGGACGACCACTTGACCGGCTGGCCGTTGTGGTGCAGGATGACCTGACCGTTTTCATTGACATGATAATCACAGGCTAAATCATGGATAACCTGGACTGATGAATGACTGATGGTTGTTGACATACAAACCTCCGCTTTTAAGTTTTACAAATGGTTTAGTGCATAAAATGCAAATCGTAAGCACTAAACAGCGGAGTAAATTTTAATACGCAAGGCTGCCGGTCATTTTTTTACACCGGAAGATATACAATGAAAAAAAATGACGGCACCCGTAGGGCCATGGCCTTGCGGATTATAAATTTACGGAGATATCTTTGGTGAGATTTGCATTGAAGCAGACCTTAATGCCAAGGATCTTAGTTAAAATCTTAGTTAATTTTTGAGCGCTAAGTTTATACCATATTTCATTTCTAACTTCACTGATATCACTTTCCAACAGATCGCTTTACAATTGCAAATCAATGCTCTCAGAGAAGATTTGTGCAATAAGCTGTTTGGTTAATTTTGCTCCAATCTTAGTTAATATCTTAGTTACCGACTTAGTTACCGACTTAGTTACTGACGTAGTTACCAAATAAGTCCCGGACATTGTTAAAGGCTTAGTTTACAGCCTATTTATGCCCATGTCGACTTAGATACCCACTTAGACACTGACTTAGACATTTTCCTAACTTTTCGATTGAGATCGTTATCTTCCAGGGCTAAATTTTATCCGCTATATCCTCTGAAACTTTTGACATTTATATCACTTTTTCATTTTTGCAGGATTAAGAAAAAGCATGAAACCTGATTATTCATATCAATTCAACAAGATATAGGAATCAATCACTATTCTAAAACCGGATGTTGTTAAGGCTCCACAGTGTTGATAAATTTATTCTAAATAACCGATTAATGAATTGATGATTTTAAGTATCTTTGTTCAAGTATAGGAGTGCTAATGATAACCAAAGAACAAATAAAACATACGGGTGCAACTTTCACCCCCAAGGAACTTGCTGATTATTTGGCAGTCAAAATTATAACATACCTTGGAACAGATAAAGTAAAAGTACTGGATCCAGCTTGTGGCGAAGGGGAGCTTCTTGTATCTATTGCAGAAAAACTTTCAAATGTTGACATTGAATTTTCATTGACGGGATTTGATGCAAGTTATCATTACTTATGTCTTGCTAAAGATCGAATGCTGCATTTTGGTTCTGGAAATATAGAATTAGTTCATGGTGATTTTTTAAGAGCTGTTAGTCTTACGGGAAACCAGATAACTCTTGACTTTAATGCTATCAATGAAAACAATTCAATCAATCAAGCCTTTGATGTAGTTATTGCGAATCCGCCCTATGTACGAACCCAAATATTAGGAACAGATCAAGCGCAGGAATTAGCTAAAAAGTTTAATTTAAAAGGTAGAGTTGATCTTTACTATCCATTCTTAATTGCCATGACTGAAAGCCTAAAAGAAGGAGGGATTTTAGGTGTCATAACTTCAAACAGGTACTTGTCTACAAAGAGCGGTGAAAGCATAAGAAAATATCTTTCAGAAAACTATGAAATACTGGAAGTCATTGATCTTGGAGATACAAAAATATTTGATGCAGCAGTGCTCCCTGCAATTTTTATTGGTCGAAAGTGCAAATCAAAAAAGCCATCCACGGCCAAGTTTTTAAAAATATATGAAGAATTAAATGGCTATAACGGAGCATTAATCCCTGTCGTAGATATATATGATGTAATTTCTTCAGAAAATTCCGGTTACTTTACAACCGGTCTAAAGAGGTATAAAAAAACTGAAGGTATTTTAAAGTATAGTATTTCTTCTACATCTATCTGGGAGATGTATACTGGTCAGGAATCAGAGTGGGTCACAAAAATTGATGCTGCTGCTAAGTGCAAAATTGGAGACTGCTTTGATGTAAGAGTTGGTATCAAAACCAATGCTGATAAGGTTTTTATTAGTGACAGATGGGAGGATCATGGAAATGATAAACCTGAGGATGAATTATTAAAAGAATTAATATCTCAGGAAAACATTGAACCCTGGAGTGCAAATGATAAGTTAAAGCTGAAAGTACTTTATCCTTATTATTCCAAAAATGGCGTTAAGCATACAATTGATATTGAGGAATACCCAAAAGGAAAAAAATACCTACTTCTCCATAAGGAACAGCTGACGTCCAGAAAGTACTTAATAGACGCAGGCAGGAAATGGTATGAGATTTGGGTTCCCCACAGACCAGAATACTGGAATTACCCCAAACTTGTTTTTCCGGACATCAGTCCATACCCTCGTTTTTATTTTGATAACGGGGGGAAAATTGTTAATGGAAATTGCTATTGGATCCTTGGAATGAATGATGATGATTCAGAAAAATTATTATTGATACAAGGCATTGCCAATTCAAAGCTGATGACGAAATACCATGATTTAGTATTTAATAATAAACTATACTCGGGTAGAAGAAGATATTTTACACAATACGTTGAAAAATATCCTTTACCGGATTTTAATTCTCATGCCGCTAAAGAAATTGTCGGGATAGTTAAAAAATTAAATCACTCCCATATTGAAAAAACCACAAAAGGACTCGAATACCAACTTGAAATCAAAGTCGCTGAATCCTTTGGAGTAGAACCTGTTTTTACTCTGGATTGAAAACAGCCTGCCCATTATATTTATCAAAAAATGCCATTGGTATTGCTCTTTGGCACTTATAACTCTCAGCACTAACATACGAAAACAGTTCACCGAGCTTCTCTCCCGGGGAAAGTATTATTCCTTCTATTATTTCAGTTTTCGGATTTGTAAGTGCGATTAAATATCTCACATCAAAAGTTGTGAAATTAGAGCCTTCAATTACAACTTCTTCTCTTTCAGGAGAAAATCTTCCCAGGTCGACTGTTTGCGTGTCTTGAACTTTTACTTCAAGAAGTTGATTCCGAATGTCAGGAAAAGCGCCATAAAGCAAATCATCATCTTTTTTTTCATATCCGAGCAAATCTAAAACCAATTTTTCAAGAGCCTGTCCTCTGGTCTTGGTTGCCGCCGCGTCTAGTTTTTGCCCTACTAATTTTTCTGCAACCAATCGTTTTAAGAGTCGAATTGAAAATAACTCTTTGAGCTCAGGATCTTCTACCATTCGTGTTGTTGGAGAAGTATAATCGTCCTTAAGGTAATAGGCTATTTTTTTCGTATCAGGAAATGAAAGAATTTTTCCCTCACTTTCGTAAATTGCTTTTCTTGCTTTTGAAGAGATGAGAAGTTGATTTTTTAGCGTTGGTTTGCCAAACTTTCCGAATTTGTTTTCAATATATTCAGGTGTAAGAATGACTATTGATGCAATTATATTGCGATCAATGAAAACCCTTACAAAAACAAACCTTACATCGGTACACTTCAAGCTTTCACCCGATTCATATTTAACTAATAGAGAATGGCTTGCCGGCATTCGATTCCAAACCTGGAGATTGTAAGAGACACCACTGGTTACTAAATATGTATCAATAAATTCTCGTCTGATTTTTGGGACACCTTTCCCTTTTGGCGGAACTATTTCATATTGATCTTTCGATGACAACTCCGGTAAAGGGGCTTTTTCAAGTGTATTTGCAATAAGCTTTCTAAGGTTCGAACCATCGGTTCTGGTTTTCCCGGTTAAAATAAATGATTTCCCAAGTAACTCTGAAAAATATTTAATCAGGATATCAGGTGAAGTCAGCATTTTAACTGACTTTGGAGGGGTCTTGAAATCATTATTCATAGTTAAATATTTAGCAAATCGGTTAGTTTAACTTGTAACGCTTTTGCGATCTTCCTAAGGTTCAGAATAGAAATATTTCTTTCACCTCTTTCGACGGAACCAATGTATGTCCTGTCCAAATCGCATGCAAAAGACAATTTCTCCTGAGAAAGATTGGCTTTAATTCGAAACCCTCTAATATGATTTCCAATTTGCTTTAGAAAAGTCCTCTCGTCCTTTGAGTATGTAGTACCCATTATAGTAATTTTGTGTACAAAATTGCAAAATAGATGTATATAAGTCCACGGACTATAAGTACCATATTAGGGATAAAGAAATTGACGACTCTTAAAAGGTCAATTTGGCTTTGGTATTGAAGTAAACCTGGGAAGATAGAAGGTGTTTTTGGAAAAATCTCTTAGGCCATCATGATTATGCTATTACGATTAGGTTTCATCCAAAAAAAATAGTTAAACGATACGGTTTTTCTTGAAGGTTCGAATATTAATCTGCTGCCCATCTGTATTCAAAATCTTCCTGACCTAAAACAAGCCCTTCTTTTAATTTTTGACTCACCTGTTGACCTCCAGGCATCATTGGCAACATTTGAAAATAATTTCTTATCGCGAAGTTAATACCTGCCAGACATGTTTTTGCTTTAATCCAATTCTGAGGGCTGAATACTCTATTTTGAGGTTGGACCTCATTAGCAGCTGCTTCAAGTGCCATATTCAAACTCAACCCACTGATTTTTACAATTTCTTCAACAAGGCCATGCTGTTTCGCTTTTTCAATGCAGACATGCGGAGATGGAACACGATCTGCCATATTATTTGAAATGGAGAAGCACATCGAGATTGCATAAAGATGGTGATATGGTGCATATGCCTTCATTGCAAGCAATGTTCGATTAAGCGAGAGCGGATTTTTATCGGACCATATTTTTAACACTTCTTTCATCCAGGTGTTTAAGGCTTGTGCATTGTCAGGTTTATAATCACGTTTGAAAAGTATTTCAAAATACTTGTCAAATATTTTGGTTTCACCATAAGAGATGTTCGGCCGCTGGGAATGCCATGCTATCAAATATTTACCAAAATCAGAAAGATCTATCTGGAAATTTTTGTCCTTATTGGCTGGTGCGAGTTCACCACGCTTCGTTATAAAATAGCCTGTGGGATATTTTAATTCAAAAGAACGCTTTAAATTTAATACTCTCTTATCATTACTGCGTAAATCTCTTGGCTTAACAGCACTTTGAGAATTCGTGTTAATACTAATTCTATCTGCTCTTTCCCGTTGCGGGATTTCATAAAATCGAAACATCACATAAGTATCCTCCAGTTTTTTAACCGGTTCGCTACAGCTTAATATTGTATTAAGAGACTGGCAACCGTTAACGACACTAAAGCCGTGCATTCTCATTTTAGTTCCATTGATTTCCATCTTATTGCAGATGGCTGTGATACCGTTATGAAAGAAGAAAAAATCTTTGTGCTTGTCGCCAAGAATAGTCTGGCGTATGCCTTTATTAACCGCATTGCTGGTTCCTAAACTTTGACGAACATTTTTTTGGAAAAGAGAGCCATCCTTGATACCTGGAAATGAGATACAGTCCTTCAATGGAACCGCAGCAATAACTACTTGTGTGCCTGCAATTGTTTCAGTCATATATTTACAATCCGACAAATCAAGAGTATAATTAATTGAAGGATTGTCAGTTTCGAGTGCAAGCTCATATCGCCTGGTTAATTCAGATTCATCAACTAACGTAATTGTTGCATTCCAGTCCTCATTCTCAGATATCTTAGCTAATTCTATTTGAAAAGTTTCAAGATCATTTTTAGCTGCGTCAGTCAGTTTAGACGTTGTGATTAGCTCAAAACAAATCTCATAATCGTCATCAAGAGCTTGAGCAACCTCAGAAAGTTTTCGTTGAAGCCTTGTATTTCCTACAACTTGCAATCTTTCTAAATCACGAAGCTGCATCCAGGATGCTAATACTTCTCTAAGAGGCTCAGCATCAACAATACCTCCGGAGATAAATTTTCCTTGAATAATATAGATAATAGACTTGTCATTATCTATTACAATTGCATCAATTTGCTTGTCATCAGCACCATCGGTAATATCATCCCGGGTTTCGTTCATGTCCCTCATATGGATATTACGCAGATACCATGCTACGAAACGCTGACCATCATTTGGGAAGTTTTGTTTGAAAAAATCTGCCTGAATCTGTTCTTTGATTTTGTCGTAAATTGTCATAAATGCTTTTTTAGTATTGCGTGTAAATTTAACCTCAAACTCTTGTAATAGAATCGTTGACGTTGGTACAAAGGGAAAATTAGTTTATCCTTATAACCTGGTAAAGTTACAAGGAAAATCAGGATTACAAAAACCTAATTATTTGAAGAGCCAGCCTAATCGCAGGTTGCCGTAAATGCCATTGATGTAAAGGCCTCCGGCGGATATGGTGAGTTGATCTTTGATTACGAGCTGGGCGCCGGCTTCGAGGCCGGGGAATGTTCTGAAGGTATTGAAGGACATGCCGACATATGGGCCGATGCGGAATAGGGGTTGTTTTGGGATGGGTTTGGTAATGCATGTATCGACCTGCCGGGTGATGGTGATGATATCTTTGGGCCAGGTGAAATCGGAGAATGTGATGGATTGTAGGTCGCCTTTGGCTTGCCAGCGGAAGCGGAGACCAAGTTGGCTGAATACGGAATCGTACCAACATTCTCGGTAGGGGATCATGATTGTGTCATGAATGACTGTTTTAACTGGAATAGGTTTTATAACGATCTGGCTGAGCTGGTGAACGGTATCGTGGATTATATCTATTTTAACGGGGGCATTTTTATATGTTGAGATCAGTGCGGCCTGATCACGAATTATCTTGTTTTTAGAAGAGTCGTGTAAAACCCGCTCCAATATTACACCCCCGATAAGCAGGAAGGCCAGAATAATAGATATCCAGAAAAGGGGGCGGTTTATTGAACCGGAATTATTGGATGGATTCAAGGGTAAAACCACGATTAAAAGTATTTCAGTTCGTTGTGAATGTATAACCAGGCTTCGGACTTCCGCCTTTTAATAAGGCCTGGTGAGTCTTGTTTTTCTCCGGGTTCGTCGATCTGGCCATCATGATCATCGTCGATGCCGGGGGAACCTGCGCATTTTGTGTACATCAGGAAGGCATATTCAATGGAGGTGTTGGTATCACGGGCGTTGACATACCTGAGCAGGGAGGATTTCCTGAGGGCGTTGCAGCCAACATTATAGGCGAAGGATACCAGAGCATCGAATTGATATTGCATAAGGCGGATTGTAAGCATTTCGCTGAGCTGGTATTCGATTTTCCGGAGATCGTGCATCAGGAAGTCTCTGGCCTGCTTATAAGAGATCCGGTCCCCTTCTTTGACGGGGGTTCCGTCGGGATAGATGGTTGTGCCAATCCCGATCGTCCAGACGCCTGCGGGGCAGCGATAGGCCTGTGAGCAGAGACCTTCGTAATGCTCTATGAGGGCCAGGCCTTTTTCGGAGGTGGTCATTTCTCGGTTTTTAAGGGAAAGCCCTGGCTATTCGTCAGGAAATTCTTGATCAGATAGGCAATGCCTGCTGCCAGTCCGGTTAAAAGGATGGGCTGGAAAAATGCCCAGGTGAAAGTCAAAGTACCGGCCTGGAGCGCCTGGTAAACTGCCGTGAGGATTGCGCCGATGACGGCAACAAGAAGACCTTTGAGAAGATCCATCCAGTTGAGGGTTAAAAAGGTTGAGTTCATGGTTTGACTATTTACGATGTACGATTTACGAATTACGAATGCTTTATTTGGGATTCCGGAGATAGATTTGGATCTCGTCGATCTTTTTGAGGATTTCACGGGTGTCGGATTTGATATCAGAGCGCAGAGTTTCAATTTCGCGACTGTTATCAGACTTATGAAAAACCAAATCCTGTTTGAGGTTGGTGAGTTCAACGTTAATCTCGGCCAGACGGATTTCCATGTGAACCCAAACGGAAACAATGGCCACAAGAAACGTTAGCAGACTGATTGCCTGGGGAAGTGGGAGACCGAATATTTTCCATTCTTTCATGACATAGGCATTAGGCGCTGGGCACTGGGGATTAGGAGCCATAGAAGGCGACTTCGACCATTTCAATAAATGCTACCCAGCGAATTACTGTTTCGGCTGCACCAGTTACTGTGATTTTAAGAGCGCCATTTGAGGTATCGGCCGTAACGGCAGCATCCCAGGCTGAAACACTTTCGGCAATCACGGTTTTTGTTACGGCTCCAATGAGAGCAGCTGAGGCTGAGGTTGCATCCTTTTTAATGAGACCTTTAAACTCATAGGCTGCTCCCTTTGTGTTATCATCGGTGGCAGCAACTACCATGATCCTGAAGGCATTCATCTTGTTATTCATTAGGATGATGTTATCTTCTTCGCCAACCACAAGGTCCAAAGGCCCATCATCCTCAGTAGCGGCTCGGGCAATGATGTTCGTATACTGGGCTTCGCCAATTTCGCCGGGATTGCTGAATCCGCAGGAAGCCTTGGCATGCTGGTAGATGTTGTAGGTTTTTGCATTGCAACCTTCGACATGGGAATAATCGCTGGCACATTCATTTAAGGTGCCTTCGGCATGCCCGCCGACGCCTGAAACAATATTGCCATCGCCTTCGGCAAAGGCCGTTTCGGCAGAAATCACATGACTGGAACCATAGGCAATGGACTTATTGCCACTCACCTGATGCTGATCACCAAAGGCCGAGCTGTGATCACCGGTAATTTCGTTATGCTCTCCTGCAACCAGACAGAATTGCCCGCTGACCTCATTATGAGATCCGGCTGCGGCCATAGAATTTGCACCAGACACCTGGTTATGCTGTCCGCCGGCAATGAAGGAACCGGCACCACTGGCAACCCTGCTGACCGATTCACGGACAAACTGAAAGTCGGTTGCATTAGCACCACGCGTATTGCCAGCCAGGGCCCCGGCTGATAAAGTTCCCTGTACCGCTTTAGAACATGTAGAAAGGTCCTGATCACCGGTATTACTACCGGAAACCGCGGCTAAGGCTGTGGCATTGGCGTGCACATGATCATTGGCATTGGAATGCTTCTTTAGGATTGCATCATCATAATCGGCCTGGAGGCCCAGGATGGCCTTAATGGCAGGACCGGTGCTTGCCAGGAAGTTGAGAATGCCCAGGCTGTCGAGCCAGGTTCGGATAATGCCTGACCTTGGACGATCAGGAGCTGACTCCTGCTTTGTAAAATCACGATAGTTTGTACTGCCGCGATTCTGCTGACCCATGAGAAAATATTTTGAACTGCCCATATGAAGTGATTTACGATTTACGAAGCCCGAATTACGATTTCATTAACGATTTACGAATTATGAATTATGAATTAGGTCATGATGACATACATTTTATCGAGGCTGCCTGTTTTGGCTTCGCCTACGTCCATAGAGAACTGAATCCAGGTAGTGAGGAGGTCAGCAACATTGAGAGTCATTGAGGTAAAATCCTTATCGAGGGTGATGGTAATGGGTGCATCATCCTCGTTGACGCAGGCATCAAAATTGAACCCGTCGAGGCTCTGATTCATTGACATTACAATATCATCATCAAGACTGCTATAGACGAACTGAATGGTGAGTTTTGTAGCACCATTAGGAATCTGGATATAAGGAGTGCTGGCATTCCCGGCTGAAACGGGAAGCGAACATTGAATCATTCTGCGGGCGATAGACATGGCTTTTTGATTTACGAATTACGAAGGACGATTTACGATTTTCGGGTATTCAATTATTATGTGACTCTGAAGCCTGAGACTCTTTTGGAGGCGGGGGCTGTGTATAATGGATAATTCTGGGCGATGACGTATTCCTGCAGGAGTGTTTGTTTGGAACGGGCAATAGAAAGTACTTCCTGCATGGTGTCGCGGCGATGGTCCCTTGGGAGCAATACTGCGGTGGAGATTTCAACCAGGGCGGGTGACAATGCCGGATCGGCGCCGGGGGTGTACTGCGCTGTTTCGAGCAGCTGCTGGTTGAGCATGGCATATTTGACAAAGAAAGCGAGGCAGGGCTTTATATACGATGTAATCAGAGTCGAGTAATCACCCGGGTTTGTAACGACATCGTTGTACAAGGCAGCAGTCAATACGGGTTTTACATACCTGAGTTCGGCGGTTTGAATGACTTCGGATTTGATCATCGTGGGATCGAGCTCGGTGACGTAGGCGAGGGTAATTACTTCCGATGAGGTGATTAAGGACATTTTTTATGAATATCGAATATTGAACATTGAATGTTGAATGTCGAAGTATTTAAATATCATATGTTTAGTGTGTCGGAGGAGGGGTAGATATTTTTTAATTGGAGTACCAGGAGTTTTTGGACGGGGTCGGTTTTGTCGTAGTCGAGGCCGGTGTCGCGGCGTATTTCCCATACGTATTTCATGGGGTTGATGCGGGAGATGGGCGGGGTGTTGATGAATTCGAAGTCTTTGAACTGCAGGTTGCAATCTGAGAGTGAGGTTTCCAGGGATTGTATAAAGACTTCCTGGATGGGATGGATGACGGTGGAAATGGCAATATCGTACTCATTGAGGATACGTCCGGAGTCGAATCCGGCTTTTTCGTCGGAGTAGGGAGTTAGGGTGCGGAACCAGTTGTGAATGGTGATAAGGGAGATTTCGGACTGCTTGTGCAGACTGGTCCAATTGTCTTCCTTATCACGGTTGAAAGAAATGAACTTTGCTTCCTGGGAACTGATGCCGGGCCCAAGATCGGAAAGATACTGAATGATGATTTCGTTGGCCTTGGAACTGAGAGCGCCTTTATACTGTTGAAACATGGCGTCAAGTTCGTCGGCTGCTTCATCAGAGTTCACTCCCGGGATCACCAGGAGGCCGGGAGTGGCAAAAGAAGATTCAAGGCGGGTCTGATTCCAAATATTGGTAAGGCCCGAGATGATGACATTACGGATGCCTGCAAAATAGGACGGAATACCGTAGTAAAAGAATTCAGGCTCGTAATCTTTGATCTGCACAACAGAATGCAGCAATCCGTCGGAACCCTTTGAAAATTCAGGAAAAAGCGCAATGGTTTGCAGATCCTTGTCATCCTTGCCCTTAATCAAATCCCAACAGGGATGGATCAGAACCTGTTTGCCATCGACATGCAAGCGTACCCGGGAAGCATCCTGATGGTAGACAAAGACAAAGGACCTTTTTGAATTGGAAACCAGCTCATAATAACAGTTTCCAAATGTGAGGAAATCAAAACACAGCTTCTTCAAGGTGTACAAAAACGGTTCCCGGATATTATTGGAAAGGTTGATAAAGGCTGAAGTTACCGGATCGGAAGACTGGATGCCCTGGCCAATAATGTAATTGGTTTTTGAATTCAGGATTGCCCGGTGAACAGGAACCTCCCGGGCCAGTTTGATCAACTGGCGGGGGAGGGCGTTATCATCCCCAAAGGGAATGTAATCTTGATAATTGGTCCGAGAAGCTATATAGTCTGTATCGAACAAATCAAGGACAGGAGCATAATTGAACTCGAAAAAGCGGGTCGTTTGAATTTTCTTAGCGCACATCTTAATGTCATTGACAGATTGAATGTGGGAATGAGTAATTTATTTAGTCTCCGAAGCCGGCAAGCATCAGCAGTTCGGAATGCAGGTAAGCCGTCTGGGCTTTGTACTGGACCCGGTAACGCCTCATCTGCAGATCGGGATTGTACCAGGACTCGATATCCTGGGGATCCATGAGTCCGTCGGTAGCAAAGATGAGGTTTTGCTGGGTGGTAAATAAAGCACGATGCGGCTGAATCCCATTCTGGTAGGTGGCAATCCAGGTATCCCAGTCGGGACGGATGAGAACCGGATAGCCTTCGTAGGAAGGAACATTTACCCCATTCAGCATCATGGTGAGCGGAAGATCACCGGTTTTATTCTTGATCGTATGGACGAGGTTCCTCCACATGGAACGGGTGACCATGAACACAAGAGGGAATTCAAACATTTCGGGACGGGCCGTGTCGATCATTTCTTCGAGCGTAGCATCAGCTTCACCGGAAGCCAGAGCGCCTGCCTTAACGGCAGCAACCGTTCCAGAAGCAGCAAAAGAACCTCCACTGTTTGCCACAGCGGTGAATGTGAAAGACTGGCCTTTGTAGCGGCTGACTACTTTGATCTGTGCACCGGAAGGATTGGTCACAATGACGCCGTTAATCCCGGCGCGGGCCTCAATCGTGGCTTTATGAGCGGTAAGCCAGGCAGCTACGGTAGCGGAGGCGCTGGAGGCATAAGCCTGGGTATAATCGACGCCATTGATTGTAACGGTAATCAAGGTATCCGTTGCACCGTAGGTATAGGTGAGGATTTTCTCAGCTTTCACCGCAGAAGTGGCCGAATCAATGACCACATGCTGGGCAGAAGGAATGGTTCCGGCATAGAGATTGGCCAGAAAATGCGAAAGAAAACCGGTATAACCCGAAAAATTGGTATCGACCGTGCCGGTCGGAATACCGGAAGACAAGGTTTCCTGGACCGGATTCCCGAAAAACATCTGGCGGATCAGATCCTGCTGACCGGCCTGGGCAATGATCGGAAGCATGATCTTGTTCCAGATATCGGGCTCCTTCATCCGCTCAATATCATCCTCCTTATAACCGGTGGCCAGCAACTGCTCTACGATGGATCCCCAGAAAGCCCGGGCATTCTGCTCGAACTCCATGGCCATGGGAGCCACGGTAATAGACTGTGTTGAAAGCGCAAAGGTCCCGGTGGGGGTGAAACCGGGTGAGGCTTTGGGCTTGGTAATAAAGGAAGGACGGGAGATCTTGTTCAGGAGCTCGGTGCCCTTAACGTCGGTACGGACCGTGATGGCGCCCCGGATGTCTTCGCCCATGAAGAACGGGCTGACGAAAAATTCACGGATGGATTGCTTTGTGAAAGCGGGGCTGATGGCGTGGGAGAAGATGTTTGACATGGGGATTAGGATTGAAGAAATGAATAATAGAATAATCGAATACTCGAATTATGAATTATGAATTAAACAGGATGCAGGATGCGGGATGCATGATGAGTTGTTACTTTTTGAGTTTGTCTTTGAGGTGGATGGGCATTTCCTTGAGGAGCTGCTTGCCGAAGGTTTCTTCGGAGGGGCCAACTTTGAGCTGGGGATCAGCGCCTTCGACTGTGGTGGGCCGGGCTTTGAGCTGGTCCTGAAGAGTGGTTATCTGCTCCTGAAGCGCTGAGAGTTGTTTCTGGTGATCAGCCTCCAGGGTCGAAATCTGTTTCTGATAGTCGGCTTCGAGCTGTTCAACGGTCTGGTTATAATCCTTGAGAGCATCGGCATTGGCTCCATCCGGAGCCGGGTTCAGGAGGTTTTTAAGCCTTTGGAAAAGTTCTTTTTTCATGGTGTTGTTGTTTGAAAAATATTTAAGCATGAATTCAATGATAGTGTCGGGCTTTTTGGCAATGAGCCAGGCAATTGCAGGATTTTCATCCAGGAAGCGGGTCGCCTGATAAGAGAAGGAATCCACTGCAAAAAGAGAATTCGTGGCTGCAGGATCATCTACCAGGTCGGTGGCCAGAAGGTCCTCAATACGGGTGGCAGGATATTCATCATCGGTGATCACCGGTTCGCCCGGGATAAAGGCAATCGATGCCCCGAACATATCCGGGTTGTTTTTGGCCATCTTCAGGATATACGCATGAAGGTTCCCGGAAGGAGATTCCTTGCAGACCTCATCCAGATGCAGATCACCATAGACCTTATCACCATAGACCTTGAAATTTTTAAACCGACCGATATAGGTACCAAACGAAGAGCTGCACATATTGGGATGACCAAAGCGAGCCTTAACTCCATTCTCCTTCTCATTTCCAAGTTTTTCAATCTGGGCCAGAGTGGTTGCATCGATCTGCTCGAAATAAGATTTCACCTTCCCCACCTGGGCGACGATGACCTTATGAAGAGTACCAGTAGCTTCATCAACACTTGCTGCAGAAAAGGCGATTGGAGGAGTGGAAAAGGACTTCATATTGGCAGGAAAAATTGATAGCCACAAACATACAACAGACTTAAAGTAATTGTTTAGTACATGTTGGCAAAAAGTTGCATGATAGCTTGTTATAATATTAATTGATTAGTATTTTTGTAAGAAATGGCTATATGAATCCTGAGGCTGAAAAAGTAATTGTTGACCTGAGAGAGCGTTGCGGAATTGAAGTGGAACAACTTGTAATAAAAGGGTTACTCCCTGTAAGCCAGGCTAAAAAATGGCTGGTGAAGGAACTCTATTTTACCTATGCCAGGGAAGGGAAAACCCTGGAAAAAGGAGGGATGACTTATACTCAAATCAAGAATGAGCTGAGTGACCAGTACGGGGTGTCGATAAGTACGATTGAGAAGCTGGTTTACAGGAAATCATGAGCTTTAGACAAATGACGAAAACTGCATATAATATTCTGAAATATACAGAAATACGACAGCATGGAATCGAAAACAAACACCCGGCATAAATTCAAACCCGGCGAAGGCGGAAGACCAAAGGGATCGCCTAACAAGATCACGGCAGAGCAAAAGGAACGCATTGAGTGGGTGCTTGAATTGCTGGACGAGACCCTCGAAGACAGCATCAGGAAACTGAAACCAAAAGACCAGGTTGATCTGTGGATGAACCTGCAAGAATATATCAGGCCGAAGCTCCAGCGGGTGAACGTTGATCTGGGACCGGCTGAGGATAAGCTTACCAAGATCACTTTTGAAGTCATCCAAAGCTCCATGCTTACCGACGGAACCGTTAAACCCTTATCCCTTGGAAAAGACCATCAAGGTATCGACCGTATTCCGGAAAAATTATGAAGCCCTGACCAAGATCGTCGTGAACCAGGGCGGCAGCCGGTCAGGGAAGACCTTTTCAATCCTGCAGCTGCTTATCCTGGTGAAAGCCTTTGAGGGAACCGACATGGTATTTTCGATCGTACGACGAAGCATGCCGGCTTTGAAAGCCTCCGCCATGCGGGATTTCTTTGAGATCCTAAGGATGACTGACCTCTACGATGATCGCAACCACAATAAGACCGAAAACACCTACCAGCTGAACGGGAATCTGTTTGAATTCATGAGCCTGGATCAGCCCCAGAAGAAACGAGGCGCCAAGCGGGCTTACCTGTTCATCAACGAGGCCAATGAACTCAGCCTGGAAGACTGGGTGCAGCTTTCCCTGCGAACCGAGAAGCAAATCTTCCTGGACTTCAATCCGTCGATGGACGAACACTGGATCTATGATATCGTAATTCCCCGGAAAGACTGCACCTTCATCCATTCAACCTACCTGGACAACATCCTGTTTCTGCCTCCGGAACAGGTAAAGGAAATCGAGAACCTGAAACAAGTTGATGAGAATTACTGGAGGATTTATGGCCTAGGCGAGATCGGGCAGATCACCGGCCTGATCTTCACCAACTGGAGGACCATTGATTCCTGGCCGGAATCCTGCAAGTGGATCAGCTACGGGATGGATTTCGGCTTCAGCAATGATCCGACCAGCCTGGTCAAGGTGGGATTGAGCGGCGGCGAACTGTTTATAGACGAGCTTATTTATTCCCGGGGCCTTACCAATACCGACATCTGCAAATGGATGAACCAGCTCGGTATCACCAAGGCCGATGAGATCATTGCCGACAACCAGCCTAAATGCATTTATGAAATCCGGCAGGAAGGATACAACATCAAACCGACATTCAAGGGTCCGGATTCAATCCTGGCCGGGATTGACATCCTGAAACGGTATCCCATGCGGATCACCAAACGATCGGTGAACCTGATTCGTGAGCTGAAAAACTACAAATGGAAGGAAGATGCATCAGGGAAACCTTTGAATGTTCCGGTGGACCGGTTCAATCATGCCCTTGATGGAATCCGATATGCCTGCATGGGCAGGCTGTTCATGGGGAACCGGCTGATCAAGACGTCCAGACACCTCAGGTGATCCGGAATCAGGATTCCAACCGGATTTTCATCAGGTTAGAATAGAATGCATCATTAAATCAAAATCGTAGGCAACAAACAGCGGAAAAATTTTTCGCTTGCAAGGCTGCCGGTCATTTTTTCACCATAAAAACAGACCAGTACTTCAAAAAAATGACGGCACCCGAAGGGCCCCGGCCTTGCGAGTAGAAAAATTTTGAAGATAGCTTTGACGGAGATTATGATTTGATTACCCTGGGATTGCGAACCCGCCACGTTATGAAGCCCGAGGGACGAGGGCGAATAAGGTGGCAAAGCTGCCTGGCCAGCCGAAAGATGTTAGTTTACCAAGCGGCGTTTTTCACACGGCTTGGTTTGGGGATTGGCCGGTGGACCTGGTCACTTCATGAACGCGAAGTATGAGCGTGAAATGAGGTGACCTGATTGTTTGCGAACTGAAAAATGTTAATACACCAACCGGCGTTGTTTTCAACGCGGGTTGGTGCGGGAGTTGGATGGGGTACCTGCCGGAATGCCGGAGAATGATTGCTACGAAGAGATCTCGTCCGGCCCGTCGAAGCCAGAGGCAGGGCATTTGCCGGGTTTTGATCCCTGGGAGGATGTCAATTCAGGTGCGTTAAGCAATACCGGTATTTACCGAAAAATCCAGAAGGGACTGAGATGGTTGCACGGCAGCTTTTTTGCTGCGGTGCAAGCTCGAAAGGCCCTGCGGTAGGGGAGTGGCGGGCTTGAATGGAAGCGAAGTGGAGCGTCCGGCGCGAAGCGCCGGGTGTGAAACGGAGCGGACATAGAAGCCCGGAACGACCGGCTGGTGTTGGCAGGTATTGCTTAATGCACTTTTACCGAGGCAAAAATGCGCTGCCGATATTCTTGTGCATCGAACTCAATTTTACTCGTATTACCGGCCGGATGAACACCCTCCAAAACTTCTCGTTCAACTAACGGGGATACTTAACATAATGTGGTTATAGGACTGACGCAGGGAGAATCCAATGCCGCCAAATGGCCAGGCAAACGCTGTGGGCAGGGATTCTTTAAAACAGAGGGGGTGGGCTTCAGCCCATGGCGATTGCTGTATATTTGGCGGTGTTGATTAAAGCCGGGATTAGCAAGCAGCGGCAGTACTATAACATCATGTTATGTTAATGTAGACCCGGACTCGTGGTACTGAGGGTAGGAGAAAATTGGCTACTTGGGATGCTGGCTGTTTTGATATAAGATTGCAAGTGCTGAAATAGACAATTTATACACCGGGCGTGAGGAACGAACGCCGGGTGTATACCATATTAAGAAACCGGAGCAACGGCTAAGCCTGAACGAATGAGCGGTGAAGCCGTGAGGAGCTTGCGACGAAACGGAGCGGAACCGCCGAATGAGTGAATGGATTAGCGGTTGCGGAGGGTAATATCAATTTGGGGAATAATAAATATTTTTCGCTTTATATCAAGTTTAGCAACTCTTGATAATGATAATCGAAAATAAGATTCCCACTTGTCTAGCTCATCCTGGGGAAATCCTTTATTTAGTTGTTTATCTAAATCGAAAGCAAAAGCAGGAAAGGGCTTTGTCAGCATTTGTTTCGTCGCATCATCTTGTAATTGGATAATTGAAGTTCCAAGTAAACTTATATAATCTAGATTTTCGTAAAAGGTAATTTTATTATCATTTATCCCCTCCCGAAAATAAAATTTGAACAAGAATATAAAATCATCAAATGAATAACCCCCTACAAGTGAAGATTGTTGGGGATTGTAAAGCTTTGACAGAAAAGAATTGGATAAATCTACACCTTTAACAAGATAATCTATTTCCGAAATTGACCATAACAAATTCAACATCGGCCATTTATTGACAAACCATGAAATATCGCATTTTTTGGATGTAAAATAAATTTCTACAGTATTCGTCCCTTTTGGCATCTTTGAAAAATCAAAGATCTGATGATCTGATTTTGCAGAATAAGGAATTTCAGGAAAAGATGCAATGGACAGTTTGAATAATGGTACTGGAAATTCATTGTTAAATTGACAATCAACAATCTTTGGGAATTTATACCGATAATTTATTTCTAATCCAATTCTTTCCTTAACATGAACTACTCCGGGTTGAAATTTTCCCTCTTTATTACTTGATGAATGATAAGTGATTTCTGTTTTGACATTAAATAATTCGGGATTCAATTCATGAGAGAGATACTCCAGAAGAAATTCATTCCCCAAGGTTGAAATTTTAAAATCCATTGAACTTTTACTTCTAAACGGAATAACGCGCAGTAAATCAGATTTTTCACTTATTATTGCCAGCTTCATGAGAAACAATTCAATGGTTAATAAATTTGCGATTTAATCGCAATTTATGCATTTTTTGGCAAAAAAGTACTGGATAATTACTCTCTACTATGTTTCATTGACTATACCGGTGCAACCAGCGCCACCCATTCCGGTCGAACCAGCGCCAGTGATTCCGGCGCAAGCAGCGCCACCCTTTAGGAGCTATTTTTTAGCTTAAAAAGGAAGAATCGAAGAATTTTCGACCTGACATTCCGGCATAAGCAGCGCCACCTACAAAAGCGGATTTGTAACAACACAGTATCTTTTCTCAAAAAGGAGATACTATGTCCTATCCACCAATAACGATGTTACAAATCAGACGCATTCTACAACTTTTAGAACAAGGCCAGTCCAAACGGAAGATATCCCGTGTACTTCATGCAAGCCGTCATACCATTGATGGTTATGTCTTGAAGATTGAAGAATCCGGCTTAAGTTTACCCTTGTTGACCAAACTTTCTGATGCAGATTTAGGAACCCTTATTTATTCAAGCAACAATGAACCACAGCCGGATCAACGATATGAGGATTTAAAAGCGAGGCTGGATAAATTTCTTAAAGATCTTTCTCGCACCGGGGTTACCAAGCTTCTGCTTTGGGAAGAATACCGGCAGGAAGTCACTGAAGGCTATGGATACTCCCAGTTTTGTGAGCATTTAGCGGCTTACAACCAAAGGAGTGCAGCCACCATGCACTTTGAGCATAAACCGGGTGAACGTGTCCAGATCGACTTTGCCGGTAAACCCCTTTCCTATATTGATTCATCCACCGGTGAAATTATCACTTGTCCTGTTCTTGTTTGTGTTTTTCCTTTCAGCGGGTACTCTTACGTTGAAGCTCTGCAATCCGCTTGCCAGGAACATCTCTTTCCTGCGTTAGGCCGGTGCATGAGCTATTTTGGAGGAGTGCCTCAAAATGTGTTAAGTGACAACATGAAGCAGTATGTTCACAAAAGTAACCGGTATGAGCCGGTTTTTTCAGAAGTCTGTGAGCAATGGTCGTTGCATTATAATACCACGTTGTCAGCTACACGCGTAAGAAAACCCAAAGACAAGCCCTCGGTTGAGAACACGGTTCACCTTTCCTATATGCGGGTATATGCACCCTTGCGTAATGAAACTTTTTACAGCCTCCCAGAACTTAACAAGGGCATCCTCACCGCACTGATCAAACATCACCGTACCCTTTTTCAAAAACGCTCATACAGTCGCTCAGATCGTTTTACTCAGGAAGAACAGCCGCTTCTTAAACCCCTTCCCGATGAGCCTTTTGTCCTCAAACATACCGTTATGGCCAAGGTTCAGAAGAATTACCATGTGATCCTCGGAGAAGACTGGCACCAATACAGTGTTCCCTATCAACTCATTGGCAAACAGGTTAAGATCGTCTATGACAGTGATGAAGTTGAAATCTATCTTGGGATGCAGCGGATCGCAGCACACAAACGAGATTATCGCAAACATGGGTATACGACCCTTGCGGAACACATGCCGGAAAAACATAAAAAGTATCATGAAACCAAGGGCTGGGATGCTGATTATTTTCTACGCAAAGCCAAGGAGCTGGGTGAGTGTTCCTTTGAGATCATGACCCGGATCCTTGAGGCCAGGACCTTTACCGAACAAGCCTACAATGCCTGCCTGGGTCTTTTAAGATTAGCTGACCGCTATGGGAAAGATCGTTTTGAAAATGCCTGCAAACGGGCCATCCTGGCTCCCCGGGTGAACTACCGGCTGATCGATAATATCCTCACTAATAACCTTGACAAACAAGCCGAAGATCAAATGACACTTTTTACAGTAATCCCGGATCACGAGAACCTCCGTGGTCCACAAGCATATCACTAACCCTTAAAACAAAACCAACATGAACACACAAATCACGTTAGATCAGTTAAAACAGTTAAAACTATCCGGGATGGCAGATGCTTACCAGGCTGTCTTGTCACTGCCTGTTCAGGACCAGCCCTCGATCCATCAGTTTATCGCCCGGTTATCGGAGGCAGAAATCCAACACCGGCTTCACCTTAAAACCGAGGCTTACATCAAACTAAGCAAACTCCGTTACCCTGCGGTGATGGAACAGGTCTATTGCAATGTGGGGAGGAACCTTACCCAGGATCATCTTATGACCATTGCTGACTGCGGCTTTATTGAACGTTCTGAGAACGTCCTGATTACCGGTGCCACAGGCTGTGGCAAAAGCTACCTGGCTTGTGCCATTGGACGGCAGGCATGCTCTTTTGGTTATAAAACACTTTATCTCGGGATGACCCGTCTTCTTGAAAAAATATCCCAGACAAAACTGGATGGTACCTATATCAAGATGCTTAATCAGATCGAAAAAACTCATTTGTTAATCCTGGATGACTTCGGTCTCCATCCAATGGAAAAAGTTACCCGGCTTGCTTTACTTCAGATGCTTGAAGACCGGTACGGAAAGAAAGCAACCCTTATATCCTCTCAACTTCCAGTGGACAAATGGCACCAGTATATTGGAGAAAATACCATCGCCGATGCGATCATGGACAGATTGTCAGGAAATGCACATCGGTTCGATCTGAAAGGAGACTCTTTAAGAAAAAAAAGAAATGAAAAAAATGATTAATATTGTATAACAGATCCGCCCATTGTTAGGTGGCGCTGCTTGCGCCGGAACGGTGGCGCTGCTTCATCGGAATAATCATTTCATTTCCGTTCGCTAATATTACATGATTAATACACCGGGTGCGAGGAACGAAGCACCGGGTGTATACATATTTTTGAATCCGGAGCAACGGCTAAGCTTGAATGAATGAGCGGTGAAGCCGTGAGGAGCTTGCGACGAAATGGAGCGGAACCGCTGAATGAGTGAATGGATTAGCGGTTGCGGAGAGGAAAAGGAAAATGCTTATAGGAAAATATTAGAGATTATTGTTTTGCTGTTTTATTTATGTTAAGTGTCATTTTCCTTGTAATTAAATTGTATTTAAATGAGCCTCCATATGAAGGACAACAATGGGCATCATCTTTTAACCAAAGGGTAAATTTCCCCATTATTTCGTTATTAAAGTCTGTAATAGAAAATATTGAACGGTTGCTATAGGTGCTGGTGAGGTTAGAGAATTCTTCATTGATTTTTTGTTCAATTTTAAAAGTCAAGTTTTTGTTGTATAAATATTCATTGTCTTTTGAAAAGATTAATTCCGTAAAGTCCGAACCTTCACCATTTCCTCCATTACAAGGTGAGCCAGCCGGAAAATAAAGCAAAATATCTTGTTTCCCGTCATTGTTGAAATCACAGGTTTTACTTTCAATTTTTTCGGGTAATCCAAAGTAGGTGTCGGGGTTTTCTTGCATCCATTTTTGATAATCATTCCCACAGGGCGGTCCAACTTCTCCATTGAAAAGTAATTCTGTCTGCCATTTTTTTATTTCACTATTAATCTGCTTTGATATTGGTGATTCATTGGAATTTTCTTGTTTGCTGTCTTGCTTTTCATTTCTTTGATTACAAGAGATTGCAAGCATAAATATTGCAATTGAAAAGACAATTATGTTGTTAGTTTTCATATGGATAAGTTTTACGACATTTTACATATTATCTTTAAATTGACGGCTAATCGATGCTGATAAAGACGAAATAATTTTTGCAAGGTCCTGAATTTCTATCATATCTCTATCTGCTGCTGCCACAATCAACTCCTTTAAACCCCAGATTGGAAGTTCAGAAGAAGAATATGGATCAAAACCACCTGCGTCATTATACCACGCTAATCTGATAGAATTTTGATCATAGCCCTCTTTAATGCCCCAACTCGAATTTCCTCCTTTTTTGGTATCAGCGATTTCAATTCTTCCGCCATGATCTGTTGGGAAATTTTCAGTATATTTCATACACACTTCTTTTTTGGTTATTAGTTTTCTATATTAGAAAATTATTCGCAGCCAATTTAGACTTTGAGCCTTTATATATTTTCCTTATTGCCTACTACAAAATCCTATTAATACTACTAAA
>CAILVF010000043.1 GCA_903837605.1 uncultured Bacteroidales bacterium
CAGGGTCCAGAACAATACGACCCTGACATTCTGTCTTTATATGAGTAAATCTTATGTACAGAAGCAGGCGACTTCCTTTACCGATGGTTTTTGCTGGGACAAGTGTTACGGCCAGTATATTTACAAATCTGACGGATGTCTTTCGTTCACGCCTAACCAGGCCAGGGACATGGACTTTCATGCCTTATACGATCCTCAAAAGAACGTGGGTGAAACAATAATCAAATATACTTTTTGGGTAAGCGGGTCTGCAGGGGATTCATCCTTTGTTATCATTCATTTGATTTCACAGCCTCTGGGCATCAGCAGTACTGAAGAAGCTCCTGCCATCGGCATGTCTCCCAATCCATGCCACGGCAAAGCAGTGTTCACCCTCGACAGGGCAGGCTCAGTCCAGGGAAATATTATCATTGCCGACCTGCTCGGCAAGCGCCTTCTGGCAATAGAGATTCCAGCCGGACTTGCTGAAGTTACTGCCGATCTTTCATCGCTTGGCGAAGGGGTGTATATTTATTTCCCCCAAATTGCAGGCATTATGGGTCAGTCTAAAAAACTGATAGTAAAAAAATAACTTCCCCTGCTTTTCATGAAACTCAAACTACTTGTCCTGCCTGCTTTGATGCTGTTTGTATTCAGTTCCGGTTATTCCCAGCAACCCGATTCTCTTCTCAGCAAAATCGAGCAATGGAAACTGAAGCACCTGATAAAAGGTCTTGACATCCAGGTGTACCTTGATGCGTATTATGTGGGGAATATCGGGGGGACCATCCCCACATCCCATACTTACGAGTTTCAGACAAACAGCCCGTATATCAATGAAGCGAGAGTGAATATGTTTGACGTCCAGATAAATTACAATACAAGCTGGTCAAGGCTTATGGCAGAATTCAGGCTGGGGGACCAACCTTTACTGATGACGAATTCAACGGCACAGTGGACGAGCTATTTGAACCAGGCCTCCCTCGGGTTTACATTCGGAAAAGGTTTCTGGATTGATTTCGGGTACCTCGACAGCCAGATAGGAGTGGAATCTTCAATGCCGATCAATAACCTCCTGAGTACCTGTACCGTTGGAACTTACTTTGAACCAAGTTCTGTTCTGGGAGGTTTTTTCTCCTACACAACACAAGACCAGACCTGGACGCTTGGAGCCTGGGCAGGCAACCAGTTTTCACTTGTCGACGGAAAAAATATTCATGTTACTTATGGCCTGGATGTCTCCTATAATCCTTCAGAGAAACTGACTATCAGTTTCAATAATTATATGGGCAACATGGCAAAAAGCGGTGTGAATTATTACAAATACCTGGCGTATAATAATTTATACACAGAATATAACCCGTTCCCCAAGTGGAATTTTATCGGCCAGGTTGACCTGGCTTTTGGAAGGATTTCAAGCACACTCAAGGATTCGGTACTGACAGGGACCATGGTTTCAGGATTGATTGGGGGCAGATATTACTTTCTTAAAAAATTTGCAATGGCCCTCAGGGCTGAAGTGTATTATGATCCCCATGATATTTTTGTTCATGGGCAGTATAGCGGAAAGACTTCCGATTTCATTATTTATGGCCTGACTGCAGGGCTGGAATTCAATCCAGGGAAGGATGCTTATTTCAGGGTTCAGTACAGCTGGCTTACTACAGGGGATCCGGAAGTGAAACCGTTTAATGAGGTTGTTTCCACGAACCCTGCGATGCATTACTGGCCCGATTACATGAGGCAGTGTTACACCATAACGACCGGTTTGAGGTTTTAATCACAACTGGCAAATTCCCTGCGGCATGCCATGAAACCTGGGGCAGGGGCTTTTACCGGGTTTAGACCATTGATTCGCATCCAATATATTCCCTGCGGCTTGCCTCGAGACCCGGGGGCGGTAATACCGGAAAATCCGACGATGTTCTTTCTATAATTTTAGTGAAACCATGAACTGGTCAGCCGGGAGCATAGGGCCGTAAGCCCTTGCATAGCCGAACGAAAGGTTGGATTTGATGAGGGAGAACAGCACCAGTTCCAGGTCCAGCTGGGCTCCTGTTGAAAAATAATTCAGGTTTGGCAGGCTGTTGGCCAGGTTTGTGAAGTTGCCCATGCCGAATACCGAGAAGCGCGCGTAGGTGCTGTAAAAACCAAGCAGTCCGACTTTGCGGAACCTGATTGGCGGGAAGTTGATTTCGGTGGTCAGTTTTGCATAGTTCAGGGCAGAAAGCTGATCTATCTGCACTCCGGGGAAGCTTTGCATTTCGCGGTACTGGAGGGGCGACCTGTAATCAACCCAGTTATTCCCGAATCCTCCAAAATAAAAGTAACTGTTGGTTTTATCAGTTTCGCCGAAAGACTGTCCCAGGGAAGTCCTGAACCAGATGGCGGAATTTTTCATGGGCAAAAGGAATCCGAAGTCAAAATTATTGATCAGCTGCGGATAAAATGTTTGTCGGGCAAAGCTGCTGAAAGCATACACCGTCCAGTCATAGCCCTGTTCAGGTTCAATAGACCCCAGGGATTTCCGCAGGTAGGAACGATGGAAGTTAATTGTACCGATATACAGTTCTTTGTACGATGACTCGATATTCTGATAGCCGGGAAGTGTTTCGAGGTCCCCGTAAGCAGCCAGTTTAACATAAATCTCGGTCTTGGAGGGACTCATCCGCATGAATACATGGTTGTATTTTCCCGAGAACATATACCCGGCCCTGCTGAATTTGGTAGGCCCGAAGAGGTCGTAAAAGTCGGCATAGTTGTATTGGGCCTGGAATGTCCAGTTCCAGTAGGTATAGTCGACGGCGATATGGAACGTTTGTTTTAACGGCAGATTATCGTAAGGAGTAAAACTGAACTTTATTGTAAGGTTGTTCAGCATCATCGGGTCCATGAAATTGATGCGGTAGCCAAACCCTATATAATTTTTATATCCCTGCATTATTGGATAGGCCCCGGCAAGCTTCAACTCTTTGATCGGGCTGTACTTCTTTTCACTGAATTTAAGGGTGTCGAGGTGTACTTTTGACGGAGGCGGCAGCATCCATGTTTTAACAACAGGATTTTTCTTAAATGCCATTTGCCCCAGGTAAGTAATGGGATTAACATCGGCGAGGGTGTCAATTTTCATCATACCCGGCACCATGCCCTTGTATGTATATTCGAAAACCAGCATGGAATCGGCTGAAACGGGAAGGGGTCTGAAGAAACCGCTTGTGGCATTGGTAAGGATCTGGGCTTTCCGGGTTTCTATGTTTATCCTGTATACATTTGAAACGCCTGTGTAGTAGGAAGTGCCGTACAGGTATTTTCCGTCGGGAGAGAATACAAAATTCATTGCCGGGTTATCTTCAAACTCATAAATTTCTTTGTATTCCTTTTTGCCTTGGAGAAGATCGGTGATAGTAAACAGGATAATCTTTTGCCTGCCGCGCACATCAGAGAGGGTGCCGGAGATAGTGAGACCGTCGGGGGAAATTGCAAGGTCGCATAGGTCTTTCCCGAAAGGAAGTGAATATAGCTCCTCCCATTTTTTATAGGGTGGGCGAAATATAACCAGCATGGTCCTGCCGCTCATGGTCTGAACACCATAAAGGGAATGGTCGCGGGGGTTGAAGGCAAAGTTACCCGTCCGGTCATATTTAATCAGGTCTGTCGTATGGCCTGTATTGACATTAATGGATCTGAGCCCCCTCCAGTCATTATTGTGGGTCGAGATGAACAGTGACTTTGAAGAGTCATCATAAGCCATGGCCGTAACGTAATACAAAGAGGGGCTTGGCACCGGGGCGATCTTTTTTTCTTCTCCTGTTCTGATATCGAAACTTGAAATATGAGCCAGTTTCCCGGGGTAGTTCACTGCAACAAACATGCGGGCCGACTTAGGATCAACAAATTGTGCCGATACAGAGCCCAGGGGTTTATTCCCGACAGGCCTGTAACTGCTTAAAGGGTATCTGGATATTGCTGCAATATTGGTTTTCTGGAATGCATTTTCCCAGCCTATCCACTGGTTCCAGGCATCCTGTATTTTAATGCCATAAACCTGGCGGAACTGGTTGGCATAGAAACGCCGGCTGGTATCGGTACGGGAATAAAATTCCTTCAGCTTGTCAACTCCATAGGTATAGGCCAGGTAGCTGTCGAAGCGGGTTCCGTAAAGGTAGGAGTTGACGCCAACCTGGAAATCGACTGTGGTACCTTCGGATTCCAGTCCGATGACATTGTAAAAAAATGCGCTGTCGCGGACCATGGTCCTGAATACCATTTCATCATAACCTCCAAGCACTCTTCCGATCCCGCCGCTCATCCAGGTTTCCATGAAAACCGCAATCCCTTCATGGTACCATCGTGGAGAATACCATCTCGGAGTTGTGAAATAGCTGTATAGCATGGTCTCGGGGTCACGGTTATCGATATATACTTTCCCCCCGAAAATTCCTCTAAGGATGCGGTCGGTACGGGAGGCTTTATCGCACATGACCTGGTGGGTAAGCTCATGGCTCATGAGCCATTGCATACGTTCGTTTGCAGGGACTACCGAAAAAGTATAATCAAAAGGGGATACGGCAATATTCAGGAAGTTCCAGGGGATAACGCTGGTTCCGCCATTCCCGACATCCGTAAAATCATTAAAAAGAATATTTGTTTTCCCCGAAGGCTGGTAGTCCCAGAAATGCTTATGAAACAGAAGTGCGTTCTCGAAGGAACGCACAGTATGCGGAACTAAATAGGACGTGTTTTTATCCAGGTAAACCAGCCTGACCTGGCCGGTCTGGTATTGAGTGAGAGTGATATGTTGCTGCGCTATGGCAACGGTATTCAGTATTAACAGCAAAAGGGTGGTCGCCCACCCATAGCTTTTTTTCATATATCCGGATTTATGTCATAAGCTGATAAAATCCCTGAGTTTTAGTGATTAATTTGTAAATCAGGATCAGGGTTCTATAGGGCCGACACCCAGGGCTATACCCTTTATGTCGCCTAATCCCTGAATTGCCCCGGCATTGCTGATAATCTTCTGGAGGCTTGCATTACCGGATACCAGATTCTGAAGCGCTGTATTCCCGCCAAATCCCATCTGGAGCGGAGCGCCGCTGCCAACAGCAGAACTGCCGTAAATCCCTATGGCCGAAATCTCCTTGGCGGGAATGATTACATTCAGCTGATTGGCTGAAAGGATTCCCTGGAAAACACTCGACTGTATGATATTGCCAAACACGTTGGCACTCATGACAATGCCAATATGATCTTTAGCACATAATTCTAAAATCCCAATGTTTGGATTACTCCCGACCAAAACACCCTGCAGGTTACCGACACCACAAACGGCCTGTAATTTTTCTTCAGAGGCAACATAAAGTATCTGCAGGTTTGGCCTGTCATAAACCACATAACTCGAGACAGAAGTTGCATTCACTTTCGAGCCAACCTGGGCTTGTACCTCAGCAGCGCTGAAACCGGCGGTAATGTTGACATTTGAAGAATTGACTCTTGCAAGATTTTCCGCAATTCCGAGATCCGACTGAACTACTCTGCTTCCTCCGACGGTTATATTCAGAGCACCTATGCCCGAATACTGTGCCTGTGACTGTAAGGCAAAGTTTATCATATTTCCCAAGCCCTGCTTGTTTCCTGTCAGGGCCATAAACTGAGTGGACTTGATCACCAGCTGGTCGCGGATGGCTTTGAGGTTCCTGATCTCGTCTGTTTTTTTCTGAAGCATCTTGTTCCCGATGAGGTAGCTGTCGACTTTGCTCAGGGCCAGCATAAGCACCGAATCCTTCTGGTTGACCTGGTTCACATAATTTGCGAAATCCCTGATGGTCCTGTCAACGTCGGCCGATTCGTCAACGGTATCCCTCAGGAGAAAACCTGCAAGCATACGTGTTGTGCCGGCAAGGGCCCTGGTATTGTTTTTCAGGAAGCTGTTATAATCCTGCAGCATCGCAATGGCCTGGGCGTTGGCAGGATCCTTGTCAAAACCCTGCAGCTTATAGCTTACCAGGCAGGTATCTATGGTCATCGAAAGATTGTCGGTAAACAGGGCGAAATAAATAAGTCCTGTGACCATCTGCCTCAGTTGTGCGGTGTCTCTTGTGAAATCACTGCGCAGCTGGATATCGGCCTGGGTCATTTGTTCCTGGTGGTACTTATCGGCTTTTCCGAATGACCCGGAAGACAGTCCCTTATATACTGAAGGGAAGAAAAGGGAAACGACCAGTATAACAACGGCTACCCCGATGATCACGCCTATGATAATTTTATTTTGCTTTTTCATAACCTGTATTATTGCAATTGTTTATTTTCTGAAACCTGGTATCGGCTATTCTTTATTCACAGTTACAGCATTCTGGTAAATCGGGACATCATTCTGCAGTATCTTGAAGCTGATCTGGTGCGGAAGGCTGTTTTTATTGAGTAACTGGATCACATACTGGTTGTTCCCCGAGTTGTTGATCTGGATGAAGTTAGATGAGGCCCCGATACTCGACTGGTCATTAACGCTTACATTCACAACATTCATGGCCTGGAGGCTGTTATAGTCGAACAGTATCATGCCCTGGACAGGGTACAGTGAAGAAACCGAGACCCTGATCTCAACAATGCTGGAACTGTATCTTACATCAAAGGAGGCTTTCACCATGGCATTCTCGAACATCAGGTTATCGGCTGTGGTCATCTGGTCAAAACTCCGTGAGTCGTACATTGAGCCTTTCAGCTGAAATGCCGGGGCTTTGGATGTTTTATTGGCCGGCATCAGGAATGCGAATGCCAGGAAGCCGATAAAAGCACCGGCGATAAAAATCATTGAATACCTGAAAGCTGGCATGTTCCAGAAGCTTGGCCTGATGAGAGGCTCAGGTTTTTTAGCGGTTTGCGGTTCCATTGGTAAACGGTTTAAAATTTCTTTTGTGAATTGTACATCGGGTGAGAGTTCCCTTGATTTATTGAATGCACCGGAGATCTTCTTCCATTCCCTGTAATAATTTTCAGCTTCAGGGTTCCCCGCAAGGGCTTCTTTCAGCTGCTGCTGTTCAGAGGCCCCGAGTTTTCCATCAAGTTCCTCATGAATACGTTCGATGAGTTCCCTTTCAATCATGGTCAAAAAACTTTTTATCATCCAGTGCATTTCTCAGTGAAAGACGCGCATTGAACAGCCTGTCCTTTACTTTGTTTACACTTATTCCAAGGGTCTCAGAGATCTCTTCATAAGAGAGTCCGAAATAATATTTAAGAAGGATAAGCGAACGGTATGAGCTTTTCAGATCTCTCAGGGCCATTTTAATATGGCGGCTTTCGTTTGAAGTTCCGGACGGGTCTGTGTCCTCAGCGGCTATATTCACTGCTTTATCGAGACTTTCGTAACGACGGCGGCTCTTTAAACCGTTCAGTGTTTCGTTAAGGGCAATACGGTAGAGCCAGCTGAAAAACCTGAATTTGAAATTAAATTTCGGCAGACTCAAATAGGCTTTGACAAACACATCCTGTGTGAGGTCTTTTGCCATTTCCCGGTCGTCTGTCATTTGGAGTATCATGCCGTATATTTTTTTCTGATAACGTTCTATCAGTATCTCGAAGGATGATCTGCTGCCCTGCAGCACTTCAAACACAAGTTCATTATCATCCTTCTGTATCATAAATACAACGACGTTGGCTAAAAGTTGGATAATTTACGAAAAAAATCCGCTGGGATGTGTTTTTTTATTGCCGTTCATTCTATTTCCCTGATGCCAGCAATGAAAGTTTCCACAAGTCTTTACGGCTCATTCTCAGGACAGGTGAAATAGCCAGGTAGCCCGAGTTGCCGATTTGTTTCCTGAGGCTTTTCAATTCACTGAGTTTGGAGGGGATCTCGGGATCAGGGGTAATTACAAAATCATTCTCCCTGAGCATCATCACGCTTTTGGCTTTGATCGAGAGCTCGGTATACAGGCTGATAAAACAATACAGGTCGAAAACCACTTCCGCCGGAAAATGACTGCGGATTGACAGTAGGTATTTTCCTGTGCGTGTTTCAGAGAACTTCCCTTTCCTGATCATGGTAAGCATCGAAACTTCGGTGTCGAATTCCATTTCGAGCCATTTGCGGATGGCATTCTCGTTGAACTGGAAACTTAGGACCAGTGCAAGGGGTATCACTAGCATGATAAATACAGTTGCAATGACAGGCCAGGTTGTGAGGGCATTAAAAACAGCATGAATTGTGATGGCTGCGACAGCCCCGGCAAGTATGGCAAACCCGAAATATGCCTGGCGGTTTAGGCTGCTGATGACCAGTATGGTAAAGATTGCAGTAGTGCCTCCATGCATAACAGCCGTGCCGAATCCCCTTGTTATCCATACCATCAGGTTAGCCTCTCCCGATGCGTAGTTTATAAGGTAGAAAATGTTCTCGGCAAGGGAGAATGCAGCGCCAATGCTGAAACCGTAAATCGCCCCGTCTATCATAAACCCGATCTTACTTCCCCTGATGAGCCAAAGGATCAACAGCATTTTCATGACCTCTTCCACCACAGGAGCGATATATCCCGAGAACAGGTTAAAGTCGAGGCCGTATTCCCTGATCAGGAAGGTATTGGCATAAAAACTCAGGGCGGCGCTCAGTATGCCCCATCCGAGGCAGGCCAGAAGGGTTGTTTTATTGACGAGCCTCAGGCTGTCGAGAAAAAGGAAAAGCAGCAGGAACAGGAATACGGGGCTCAGGCAGAAAATTACCTTCAGGACCATTGAACAAGGAATTGAACAGGCAAGTTATATAAAATTCCGTTTGCCACGTGGCTGCGTTCGCGTATAATTTTAATTGCGAAACTGTCTTCAAATCAGGGCCTCAGTATCCATGATTCCCATTGGTCACGGAGGTCATCACTAGCGCGGACCTGGGGGTTCTGGTCTTTGTTATTGACCCTTACCGACTGGATTGAAACTTCCTGGGAGAGATAGTTCCCAAGGCTTTTATAGGTGACATTCCCTTTTGTTTCCTGGATCTTTTTCAGGAGGTAATAAGTGAACATACCGTGGCTTTTGGCTTTATATGCCAGGGAAGACTGGTCGCCGCTGCTGGCCGAGAATATCACGAGATTGCCGGACAGAGCATCTGTTTTGGGTTTGATCTTAACTCCCCGGGCTGCAACAAGTGCCTGGTTTCGTGCCCCGCCGGTAAAACAGGCATCAATGAACAAAGTGACCCTGTGGGAAGGGGATGAGGTGAGTTCGGTACACAGATCACTGAGTTTAACCGCAAACTGGAGATCGGTACCGCTGACGTCGACAGGGATGAGGAATGGCTCATGAGTAACCTCATCGGGAAGGCCATGGCCTGCGTAAAATACGATGATTTCGGCTGACCCGTTCAGGGCTTTGATATAGGAAACCAGCTTTTTAACCTCCCGGTGCATCTCGATCGATTTGGCATTGAGCAGGAGTTTAATATTCTCCTCGGGAATACCGAGTGTCTTATTCAGGTATGTCTTGAAAATGGCTGCATCATGGATGGCAAAATCGACATTCACCTCATCATTAAGGCCCTGCTGATAAGATTTATAATCTTCGTTGCCGATGACCAGTGCATAGTTTTTATCATTGCGGATGGGTGTTTCAGGGATGTTAAGGTCCACATCGGAGGGAGGTGTCGCTGCAGCAAGCTGTGCCGGCCCGGCCTGGACAACCAGCTGCGGGCTCCCTTTAAGGATTTGCCCGATAGAATCAGCGATCCTACGCGCCGCAATACGATATGCTTTCTGATATGCAACTGCCATATTCACTCCACCGCCTTTAATCCCTGAGAACAGCAAGTGACAGGTCTCTTTACGGCTTGGCATATCTATGATGGCCACTTCGGCGTTTACATAAATGAACGTCAGATCATTCGACGTGTTTGTGCTGGCGGTAGCTGCGGAGAACCTGATCTTGTAATCTGTAGCGACCGTATCGGCTACTACCGAATACCCGTTGCCGAGGAGCACTGTATGGATCGCAGATTCAATTGCATTTGGCCCGGCAGGACTACCTGCATTATGATCAATCTTAATAACAGCTACACGTTTCTGGGAGAGGCAGGGTTGTATGGCAAGGATAAGAAAAACCAGGAGAAACCCGGGATAAAAGATATTTTTTTGCATGAGAGAATTACTTATTTGACAAAGGTTTGATTTATATATCCCTGTTTCCCTCCAAGTAATTTGATGAGATACCAATCCCCATCGCGTTTTATTACTGTGAATTCAGTATCACCGGGAATGCGGGCCACGGAGGCGGAACTTCCGTCAGGTTTTTCCCTTGCATCAAAACGATCGCTCTTATTTCCCCTGGTTTTTATTTTGTCGGCAAGTGCGGCTGTCGTTGATTCAAAGCCCTGTTTCTCAATACTGATCCCCATGGCCTGGAGAATCTTGTTCATTTCCACCTGAGCTTCTGCTTTTTTAACATACTGCCCGAAGGCGGCTTCGTCAATTTCGGCTGCAGTTTTATAGTACTGGTAAGCCTCGTCATAGTTCCCGACGATAGTATTCAGGCAACCAAGGTTGTATGCAGCTGCGGCAGTATAAGGGTCGGCTTCCAGTATTGCCTTGTAAATATTGGCCGCCTTGTCGAAATCGCTTGACTCAATATAGTCAAGGGCCAGTTTCGACTTATCCTTAAATTCTTTAGTCTTGATCTTCTCAAATTCAAACTTTACGTTTTTAAAGTAGGGGCTGAATGAATTTGCAAGTTTAAAAGCAAGGTCCTGATAGCATGCGTTTGCGATAGCGGCGGCCGACTGTATGCCTGAACGTTCACTTCCGCACTTCCTTTCATAAAATTCTGCTTTCGGACTGCATACTCCGATAACCAGTCCCGTGGTCACTGAAATGATCCTGATCCTGGCCTCCGCTGTAACTGTACGTTTCAGGCAGGGAACACTGGAAGCTTTGCCGCTCAGGTCATAGGTCGTGGTCTCGCTTTGTTCATCCTTGGATGTGTAACTAACCGATCCCGAAATTATGGCGTCTATACCCAGCACTTTCCCGATTTGGGTGGCCTGGGCATCATCGACAATTCCTGAATTGCTGAAATTCTGCTCTTTCAACACTTTATCGATCTGGTCGCGTTCCACAACAGAATATAAATTAGTCCTTGCGCCCTTTTGAAAGGTCTTTCCTTCCTTAGCTGCCGAGAACAACCCGCCGGAAATGCTTTTAATCCCCCGGTCGGTCTTCATCAGTTCCACAATAAGATAATCGGTAAGCTGCCGGCCTTTCTCACCCGAAAAATCCAGGACCGAGAGGCGCTTAATTTCGGTAAGGCGGGTTTCGGGAGCGGTGAGCACAAAACATTCAACAGTTTGTGCTTTAAGAGCATTGTATGAAAGCAGCAGCAGAATTGACAGGTAGAGAATCCGGTTCATGGTCTTGGGGTTTTGGAATAGCTTGACTAAAATACAATAAAACACGGGAAAGTCCAAAAGTATGAATTTTGCCTGTTTTTATCATAACCTGGCTGGGATATCGAAATGTTTTATTGATGTTTCAATACCACTGAGATGCTTCCAGTGAATGCGGAAGTGCTGCTGATGAAATATCCAGGGAAGATAGTTTATTCTTTTATGATCTTTCTTACATCAACTTTGTCATTATTCAGGAGCCTGATGGTATATACGCCCTTCGCAAAACTACTCAGGTCAAGTTGTGTTTTGGCGGATACGACCTGCTGCTTTAACAGTTCCTGTCCACTGACATCAAAAACCGATAAAGTGCTGTTGCCGGATGACAGCAGTGTTTCAACAGTAAGGATATGTTTTACCGGGTTGGGGTAAATTTTCATCCCACCCTGGCCATTGTCTGGTTCTTTAACCCCAACCATTATAGATTGCAGATTGACCTTCTCTGCATCGACAACCTCCCTGGTGGTTAAATCCTGAACCCAGGCCACCAGTTCATAATCAGTTGAAAGATCGCCGCCCCAGGCAGGATTGACTGTGAATGTTAAAGGAACTGTTACCTGGTTTGTATCTTTTAAATTGACAGGGGTTCCTGAGGCATCAGGCGGCATGGCCCGGTTTACAAATTCCAGGTGGGTTTGTCCCTGCCAGTTTACCATGATATGTGATTGGGTCAATGCTAAATGTAATACCAGGTTACTATTTGCAAAGGGTGTTTCGCCAAACCTGTCCACAGTGACCGACAGGTTATAGCTGTTACCTGAGCTATATCCGTCACTTATTGTGATGCCAAATGCAGTTTTGACTGCATAATCTGATTCATATATCGGTAAATACGATGTATACAGGCTGACCGAATGATCTCCACCCACAAGACGTTTGATCCCGTCAAATATGGCGGTGGGAAAACCCGAGATAATATAATAGCTGTTCCGCGCATTCGAAGCTGTGTAGGCATATGTGTCGCCGTTATGATTTTCCACCACTGCTACCTCCTGGCCGTTTTCAACAAGGTCATCGGCTCCCATTGCGGCTCCGGGACAATACTGGCACCATGTGCCGGTCGCGATCTCCAGTAAAACGTATTGTTTATTATGGGTATACGTATAAACCATTTTTGTGAGGGTGTCATTGGAGTGATCCATGTCAGAGGCCAGGGAAGTATATATTTTCATTTTATATATCGCTTCGGAAGCGGGGAGTGTGAAGGAGGTAAAATTCACGACGGCAGTATCCCATAAGGCCATTGAGGTCACAGTCTGGTTGTCGGAATATATCTCAGTGTTATCATAATTATAAATTTTGCAAACCACCTGAAACCCGGTTTCAGTAGTTAATCCGGTATTTTTTA
This sequence comes from uncultured Bacteroidales bacterium, assembly GCA_903837605.1. Lineage (GTDB taxonomy): Bacteria > Bacteroidota > Bacteroidia > Bacteroidales > FEN-979 > CAIRDP01. The sequence goes on from CAILVF010000043.1 coordinate 12,750, forward strand.
TAGTGGCTGAAGGTATTACCGGTGCAGTGTTGGTCAGATACTTTTCATTATTGACCGACATGGTGGACAGATCGTCGGCAGGGGGAACCGACAGGCTTACATCATCCACGAACATATTGTTGCCGTATTTGCTGTATCCCCTCAAAATAAGGTAATTGATCCCGGTAAGGCCGGCCGGAAGAAGGTAGCTGTATTTATACCATCCATCCACCGGGTTGTACCTTGGTATTGTTCCTAACCAGGTTGCCCCGCTCAAACTGGCCGCAGAGTTATAGTACACCCCGATACTGTCATTATATATCGGCCAACCCGAATCGCTGTATTTCCAGAAACTGAATACATGTACTGACGAACCGTTAAAGGTCAGAGGTGGAGAAACCAGCAGAGCATTCACTCCGGCCAGGTAGTCATAACTATTATATTCAGCCATGCCTGCCCCGCTATGAGGTCCGCAAACAGGATCCACGCCGGTGGTTACCCGTTTCCACAATCCGGAGCCTCCGACCTGGATGTTTTGCCATCCGGAAGGAGGAAATGTTGTTCCATCAAAACTTTCATTTAATGTTTGTGCCCATCCTGATAAGATAAAGCCCATTGAAATCAGAACCAAATAAATATTTTTCATTTTTTTACAGTAAATTTCTCCTGAGGGAATGCTTTTCCGAACAATTCAATGACAAACGGAATGGTTTCCGGAAAGCGGGGCAAAATTAATCATTTTACCCGGATGCGCCGGATTTGTTGATAATGTATGGGAAAGAAAAAAAGTCTGATCCTGTAAACGAGATTTCCAGATGGCTTATTTCTTCAGGATTATTTTACTAATATTACTCTGACCATCAGTTACTTTCAACAAATATGAACCGTTTGGAAGCCTGCTGATATCAAGTTCAGTATTTTCATTGCTTAATGACTTTTCCATTACTGCCTCTCCTTGCAGATTACAAACAGACATCCTGTAGATTTTTTCCCTGCTGAAACCGCTTATGGAAACAGTGATCGCCCCGCCTGAAGGATCGGGATAAACAATGAGATTGCCAAATGTTTCCTGTTTGTTTTCTATACCGGTATTATCAAAACATTGAAAATGGGCATTATACTCATAAACACTTGAAAGGAAATAAATCCAGACTTGTCTTGAATAAAGAGATAGCATACCCAGCGCCGGAGACCAAACGCCGGCAACGGATTCTTCATATTGTCCTGTGATTGAGTTCCCGTTGGCATCATAGGTGTATGAATACCTGATGTAATTATCCCACACATTCGAATGCCAGATCTGCCAGGTCTCGGATAGTTCATTATCGTTTGCATCATATGAAAATTGACATTTCTGGTTATCAATCCATGCACCTGCTTCCCAATCTTGTAAGTGTGATGAAGTACACCTCCCGCTGGTATTGTAGGTATAGGTGTTATACGTATAGTTCTCCCATGCATTCGATTGCCAGGTTTGATGCAATTCGGTAAGCATATTCCCGTCGGGATCGTAGGTCATGGTAATCAGGTAACCGTTTACCCATGCCCCAGCCTGCCATTCCTGGGATTGCTCGGTAAGTAAATGATTGCCGGCGTCGTAAGAGTCGATATACTTGTATTGATTCTCCCATGCCCCAGCCACCCAGAGTTCTCCCAAAAAGGTAATTCTGTTATTATTACCATCATAGGTGTATGTCCAGCGATTATAGTTATTCCAGGTATTGGAATTCCATTGCTCAGAGAGAACGCTCAGGTAATTGCCATACGCATCAAAAGTGTTTGTGTACCTCATGTTATTGACCCATGCATTGGATTGAAAGGATTCGTCCAATTCAGAAACCTCGTTTCCGCTGGAATCATAGGTATATGTTATTCTCGAGGAATTCACCCAGGCTCCTGATAGCCATTCTTCCTCCAATTCAGAAACCTCGTTTCCGCTGGCATCATAGGTATAAGTTAGTTTCCAGGTATTTATCCAGGAGCCGGCAAACCAATTCTGTATTATATGGGTCAGCATATTACCATGGTTGTCAAAGGTTGCCGTATGCCTTTCCAGTTCGCTTGCCGTGTTATAAGAAATTATCGTATCCCAATTGCAGAATACCGATGCGGGTTTGATCAGATTTCTATTTTGAAAATTGCGGGAAGTAACAGATCCGGCGGGTATGTTATAACGGCCCGGCAGCTTGTTATGAGGGTCAGTCCCTTTGTGAAAAGCAGAACCCATCTGCGGTGCAATGGCAAATACCTGGCAGGAAAAAAATATCATTGCAGCGAAAAAGAATAAATGTTTTTTCATATCGTTTCCCGTTAAAATGCAAATTATTTTTTCAAAAATAACATTTTCCTAACGATCAATAAAAGGAGCTGAACGCAGACTTTCTGGTTATTTGTTTACTTCAGGATCACAATTTTCCTGGTAACTATGCTGCTGCTGGTTTTGACGCGAACAAAACAGATCCCTCCGGGAACATCGGAGATATCGATTGCAATTGTATTAAGTGAGCTGCCCATGGTAAGGGATTTAAGCAGCTGTCCTCTCATATTAAGCAGTTCAATGGTTTCAGCCTGGTTTGCATCCCTGTTCATCAGCTCAATGTTGATCTTGTCCCTGGCCGGGTTGGGATAGATATTCAGGCCTGTGTTTTCATGGCCGGTTAACTTAGGGATGCCGGTGAATGTGCCACCTCCGGGCAGGGTATTTGTGAGAAAGGCCTGGGTCACTAAATCGGTCATATCTCTCAGCCTTGAAACCGAACCCAAGGCGCTTTTTGAATTATAATCCCTGGCCCAGTTGAACGAAAGGTCAATTTCCTGTACAGCTCCCGCATGGAAAGTAAAAGGACCCGAAACCTGAACTCCCCTCCGGTCGCCGGGGTTATTACCGGCAGAGGAATCTGTCCAGTTCTTTGGACCGTAAGGCGGGATGCCTCCTGTTCCCCAGTTCAGGGAGTCGGATTCCCCGGGGAACATGAACCTGCATGCAGGCCCGTATGCACCGGAACTGGTATGTCCGTTTCCTCCATATAATAAGGGAGTGCCATCCAGCCAGAAGCCTTTCATATAACTGTAATACTGGTAGTCGTATCTCGGATCAAGCATGTATGACGGGACCCCCGAGTTATTCATATACAAAAAACGGCACATCCCCAGCCGTTCGTTATCGACAATGGAATCGCCGAAAAACTGCCCGTTCACGCTGTAATCGCAAAGCCGATGGCCGTAGCCGTCATATTTGGGATTGTCGATACCGTCTGGATCCATATAGGGCCCGGCAAGTATTACAACGCCAAGAGATGGTGGATTTGCACCGTACGCATAGGGTTCCCCGAACCCGTCGACAGGCGTTCCGTTATATCCTATATGCATGTTCCTTGCCACATCGCAACCAACATAATCATCGTTGGGATAACCGAGGTCGATATCGGTGAAAACCCCAAGGTATACACTGTCGTATGTGTTCTGGGAACGGTTGAAGATCTGGTAGTTCAGGAAGATGGTGTTATTGAAAGCCGAGTCATTGGGCATGTCCCAGGCATAGGCCATCCCATGGAATTCCGCTCTCAGTTTGTTTCCCGCGGTTTCAAGGTGGGGCCCCCTGTCATCGTTGAAAATGAAGAACAATGCCTGGTCTCCCCTGATCAGGGGATAGTCGCCATCCATGGGGCTGTAAATTCCGTCGCCGTTCACATCATAAAAAGGAGCCAGCTGTGATGCCTGTCCCATGGCCGTATTCCCGTTCCCGGGCCAGGTGACGATATCGTGAAGAGGTTGATAACCCGGATCAGCATAATGTGCCTTATGATATTCTATATCGGTTTTCTTCAGGTTCCATACATAGCTCCATATCGAGTCCTGGCGTGCTGAATAGTAAATAGAATCGGCCACCGGACCGCAGTAAAAATCAGGACAGGAACCGGCGGGTCCTGTATTCGGTCCCTGGCGGTAACGTTCCCCTGCAAAATGCAGTATACCCCGACTGTCTTTTCCGCCTATCCACATGGTGTTGGAAAAGGCTGAAGTTTTCCCGCTGCCCTTAGGAACTTCGAAGGCGGCATTTTGATCAAAGAAATGGCTGCCCCTTGCATAGAACAGGGCATTGATGTTGTTTATGTTCAGCCAGGCACGGCCGGTATCGCTGGCAAGCAGGGTCCTTACTGAGGGGATGGAAGGATCTTTTAAGAAATTCCCGGCAGGGCCCGCCACAGGCTGTGCATAAAGGAAGAAACCTGAGCAGGTCATCAGGCATAGTAAAATCCACTTGACTGGTGTAAAAATCCGCTTATCCATAATATTACGTTTAAAGGTTATAAAACCAATTAACCTGATAATACCCCCGGGGCTAAGCCCCGGACCCGAGTTCCGTCCCTCAGAGGCGGGAAATTTACGGGTGTGATAAAATTTAATTACATAAGTCAACCACCCGCCCCGACCCTCTCTTAACGAAACGGGCAAAGTGGTCATCCTGACAAAGATAATATAAAACAGACAAAAATCGGACAAGTGCAAATAAAAATGCCTGTATGTATAAGAAATACAGGCATTTGAATTTAAATCTTGTTGTCCCGCCAGGATTCGAACCTAGACCAAGAGAACCAAAATCTCTAGTGCTGCCATTACACCACGGGACAATCTGCGTTTCATACGGGTGAGCCCGGGTTTGAAATGCGGCTGCAAAAGTAGCAATTTTTTCACATAAGCGCAATTTTTGTACCTTCGCAGCCCATTCAAAACCTATCAATGAATAATTACAAGAGATTGAACACTCTCCTCGGCTGGCTTACCTTTACCATAGCTTCCGTGGTGTTTCTGCTTACCATTGAGCCCACTGCAAGCTGGTGGGACCCGGGTGAATTTATTTCGACAACGTATAAACTCCAGATCGGCCATCCGCCGGGGGCGCCAACCATGCAGCTTATAGGCAGGGTGCTCTCTCTCCTGGCTTTTGGAAACGTTGCAAAAGTAGCCATGATGATCAATGCCATGAGCGCTATCTGCAGCGGGTTTACGATTCTTTTCCTATTCTGGACCATCACAATGTTTGCCCGCAAGATCGTTGCCCCCGATGGAGAAATGACCGAAGGCCGTATGTGGACTATTTTTTCTGCAGCTTTCATCGGCGCCATGACCTTCACATTTACCGATTCCTTCTGGTTCTCGGCTGTGGAAGGCGAAGTCTACGCCATGTCGGCCATGTTCACTTCCCTGGTCTTCTGGGCAATAATGAAATGGGAGTCGGTGGCTGATGAGAAACATGCTTCACGCTGGCTTATTTTCATCGCGCTGATGATCGGGTTTGCCATTGGGGTTCATCTCCTGAACCTCCTGACCATTCCGGCCCTGGCCTATGTCATCTACTTTAAAAAATACAAACCTACACGCCTTGGAATGCTGCTGACATTCGCGATCGCTGTCGTGGTGCTGGCTTTTATCATGTATTTCGTGATCCCCTGGATCCCCAACCTTGCCGGTAAGTTTGAAATACTCTTCGTCAACTCTTTCGGCCTGCCATTCCAGAGCGGGACCATCTTTTATTTCCTGCTGCTGATCGGGATAATCGTATGGGGGCTTTATTATACACGAAAGACAAACCGTCCGCTGATCAATTCAATAGTGCTTGCCTTTGCTTTCCTGCTGATAGGATACTCGACTTTTCTGGTCCTGGTGATCCGTGCCAACGCCGATACTCCAATCAATGAAAATGATCCAAAGGATATCGTAGGACTGGTTTCCTACCTGAACAGGGAACAATACGGAACCTGGCCGATCTTCTATGGCCAGTATTATAATGCACCTATTGTAGGGTATGAAGACGGCAACCCCGTGTATGCCCATGATTCGGCTACCCATAAATATATTGTCGTGGATGACAGGAAGGGGACAATTCCCGTATTTGATCCCCGGTTTATGACCATTTTTCCGAGGATCTGGAGCCGGGAGTCGGACCGCAAAGGCACTCTTGACTTTTACAGGAAATGGGGAGGTGAAGGAGTCCCGATCACTTATACCGATGAAGACGGAAAAACCCAGACTGTTAACAAACCGACTTTTGGCGAAAACCTGAAATATTTCTTCACCTACCAGGTTGGCTGGATGTACCTGAGATATTTCCTCTGGAATTACTCCGGCCGTCAAAATGATGTGCAGGGTTTCGGAGGTGTTGAGGACGGGAACTGGATAACAGGGATACCTTTCCTTGATAAACTAAGGCTTGGGCATGACCAGCTGAACCTGCCCGATAATAAAAAGAACTGGGGGACCAATAAATATTACATGCTGCCGCTCATATTAGGGCTCATCGGTATTTTCTTCCAGGCTAAGAAAGAGTCGAGGGGAGCTGTTGTCATCACCATGCTCTTTCTCATGACCGGCCTTGCCATCGTGGTGTATCTTAACCAGAAACCTTTCGAGCCCCGTGAACGTGATTATTCGTACTGCGGATCCACCTATGCGTTTGCCATTTGGATCGGGCTAGGGGTTATCTACCTGACACAGCTTGCCAAAAAGTACCTTAAGAAAGAATACCTTTCAATTATTCTTGTTTTTGCCTTTTGTTTCCTGCTTGTTCCTGCCAACATGGCAAGGGAGAACTGGGATGACCATGACCGCAGCGGAAAATACTCCTGCCGGGACTTTGCGGCAAATTACCTGAATTCCTGCGATCCCCAGGGCGTTTTGATCACAAACGGCGATAATGATACTTTCCCTCTCTGGTACGACCAGGAGGTTGAAGGGATACGCACCGATGTAAGGGTTGTAAATTATATGCTCGCCTCCGGCGGATGGTATATCGACCAGCTCTATCAGAAGATGTATGATTCGAAACCCCTTCCTTTCACCCTGGACCGGAAAATGTACGGGGCAGGGAAAAATGACATCATCCCGTTTTATGATATAGGGGTAAAGGGTTATGTGGAGCTTAAAGATATTATTGATTTTATCAAAAGTGATGATCCGCAAACCTTCCTGACCCTTCAAAACGGGGAAAAGATCAAGTTCATCCCCTCGAGGAACGTCAAGCTCACGGTAGACAAGGAAGCATGTATCAGGAACGGCATTGTGCCTGCCCATATGAAAGACAGGATGGTTGACACCCTTTACTGGACAATACGGGGAAACCAGCTGTATAAAAACGATATCATGCTTCTTGATTTCGTTGCCAGCAATAAATGGACCCGTTCCCTGTACTTCGCTTCCCCTAATAGCGTTGGCTCTGTTTTCAATATGGAAAAATTTTGTCATGTGACCGGTTTCGTTTATAAATTCATGCCTGTGCATGCCGATTCGGCCGATTATATCCAGGGAATGGGAGGTGTTGACCCGCTGACCTCCTACGACATTCTCATGAATAAATGCAAATGGGGCAACCTAAGCGATCCAAAAGTATATATCGACCCTGAAAGTCTCAATAATTCGGTTCGCCCGAAGACCAACATCATGAGGGTGGCCCAGTCGCTGGTAACTTTGGAAAAGAAAAAAGAAGCAGTGATGCTGCTTAATTCTTACCTGAATAATTTCCCCGATTCGAAGATCACCTACGATATGTATATGCTGCCGTATGCCGATATTTATTACAAGGCCGGGGATACGGCAACCGCTAATAAAATCATGAGGAGGGTGTCGCAGATTCTTACTCAGAACCTCGATTATTATATGTCGTACGACCCCGGGTACCGTCAGTATTTCCAAAGCGACATCAATTCCAATATGGGGATGATACGCAGGATCTCGATGATGGCAACTGACAATAAACAAACCAAGCTTGCTGCTGAAATGGAAGCGCTGTTCAATAAACGGATTAAATCATATCAATAACAGTGAACAGTGACTGGTGAATAGTGACTGGTTACTGGTGAAAAAAGTAGGAATATGAATTTTATACTGACATTTATTCACTGGAACCCGAACCCGGAAATATTCAATATCGGGGGCCTTGCGATCCGCTGGTACGGTTTGCTTTTCGCTTCTTCTTTTTTCTTCGGCTATTTTATCATGCTGAAGTTTTTCAAAAAGGAAGGCATAGAGGTTGACAAACTTGACACCCTTACCACGTATATGGTGATAGGTACGGTGGTCGGGGCGAGGCTGGGGCACTGCCTCTTTTATGAACCTGCATATTATCTATCGCATCCGGTTAAGATACTCGAAGTGTGGGAAGGCGGGCTGGCCAGCCATGGCGCTGCTGTGGGCATCATTCTTTCCATCCTGATATTCGCTCACAGGAATAAACTGACATTCTTCTGGGTCATGGACCGTGTTGTGATCGTGACGGCCCTGGCAGGCCTCCTTATAAGGACCGGGAATTTAATGAACTCAGAGATATTCGGGCATATCACAAGCCTCCCATGGGGGTTTTATTTCCTTCGTGCCGCAAATCCCGCTGAAGCCTTAGACCCGCGCCATCCGACCGAGATCTATGAAGGCCTGTGCTATTTTATTATTTTCCTTTTTCTCTTGCGCTTGTATTATGTTAAAAACGGAAAGCCGGTACCGGGACAGTTTTTCGGGTTGTTCCTGATCGGAATTTTCGGGGTTCGTTTCTTCGTTGAGTTCCTTAAAGAGCCCCAGGTGGGGTTTGAACAGGGAATGCTTCTCAATATGGGGCAACTTCTTAGCATCCCATTGGTTCTCTTTGGGATCTACCTGGTTTACCGGGCACGGAAACTTGAAGCCTGAGCATATAACCTGGTTTACCGGGCACGGAAGCTCGCAGCCTGAGCAAATAACCTTGCTGCCCTTTGTTTCAACACCGACATGTCATTGCGGATCACAATGGGTTTGTTCCCTTTGCTGTTCACGAGGGCTTCATCAAGACTGAAGCTTCCCTGGGCCATGGCATAATGGACATTCATTGTTGACAGCCTTTTTGCCAGGTATTCCTGTTCTGTTTGACCCGGGGTAGGCACAAGAATTGCCGATCTTCCCAGGGCGGCAAGATCCATCAGAGTTGAATACCCGCTGCGGCAAATCACATGCCCTGCGTTTTGAATATAGTATTGTATCAGGGATGAGGACAGATGGGGAAAGACATGTATCCGGTCTTCGAGCAGTTCGTAATTTGCCGATTCTGTGCGCCCTCCGGCTATAATGGCAGTTTGGGAGGAGTTTTTCAGCTGACTGATGATCAGGGTTTCGAAAATGCTTCGCTGGGGTTCGGGACCTGAAATCAATACAAATATCCCTGCCGGTTTACAAGGTAGTTCCGCAGGTGCGGAAGGGGGACCGGCAAACCGGGTAAGGAGGCCGATGAAATGGCAATTATCGGGCAGTTTTATGCAGTGGGAGAGGCGGCCGCTGAGTCCGCCTTCATCTTCCTCATCAGGAACCCAGCATTCGCTGAACCGGTTAATAAATGAATAATTGATCTTCCTCACGACATTTGCAAGCCCGCGAATGAACACCGGAAGTTGTATGTTCAACTGGTGTGTCATAAACACTGACCGCACCTCCGCATGCCAGCAGCCATAACGGTTGTCGGAGACCACCAGGCATGCCCCCGTTTCCCTGACCAGTTTTTTCAGAAACTGGTGTTCTTTCCTGATACCAAGCAGGAGGCGGGGGATGGCTGCGGCCATGGCAATGGCCATTCCGGAACCGGCAGGGTAGCGGATCCCGGTTCCCGGGAACCTTAACAGTTCAGTTGAGGGGTATTCGGTCCGGAAAAAATCATAGGGCCGTCCGTCAGCAGCTACGATTACCTTAAAACCCTGCTGCTGCAGCGCCCTGATCACAGGCACACAACGTGTGGCATGGCCTAGTCCCCAATCGAGGGGGCAAACAAGGGCAATGCGATCCGCAGTCATAAAAAAAGTTTTAAAATACCTGTCACTTTTTGGCTTCAGGCGGATAAAGATAAGGAAAAACCAGATGGACCAGAAGGCCTTATTATATACCCTCGCTTTGTCGCAGGTGCCAGGTATCGGCAGCGTGATCGGGAAACAGCTGATCACACATTTTGGCGATGCCGAATCTGTTTTCAGGCGTTACAGGGAGCTGTTGGACGGTAAACCCTCCCTGGTCCCGGTGATTGGCGAGGCCTTAAGGGATAAGGAGTTCTGGAAAAGGACCGAGGCCGAGATGAAGTTCATAGAGAAGTACAGGCTTAAGGTACTTTTTTTCCAGGATGAAGATTATCCTTACCGTCTTGCCGAATGTTATGATTCCCCTGTATTTCTTTTTTACAAAGGGAGCGCCGACCTGAATGCCGGGAAGGTTGTTGCCGTTGTGGGGACAAGAAGCGCAACCGATTATGGCAAGACTATAACCCGGGAACTGATAAGCGGATTAAAGCAGCTGAATCCATTGGTCGTCAGCGGGCTTGCATACGGGATCGACAGCCAGGCCCACAGGGCTGCGCTTGACAATGGCCTTGAAACCATTGGCGTGCTTGGGCATGGCCTCGACCGCATTTACCCCAGCAATAACAAATGTACAGCCGAAAAAATGTTATCACAAGGAGGTCTGCTCACCGAATTTTTCAGCTGCACCGAGCCCGACAGGGAAAACTTCCCCCAGCGCAACAGGATCATTGCGGGAATAAGCGACGCGATAATAGTTGTTGAGGCAGCCGAAGAGGGAGGGGCTTTGATCACTGCCAATATCGCTCATACCTATAACCGCGATGTGTTTGTAATACCCGGAAGAATCGGCGATAAATATTCAGAGGGCTGCAATATGCTGATCAGGTATAAGAAGGCCGATGTCGTAAGGCATGCTCAGGACCTGGTCTCCCAGATGGGATGGGGGGAGGCTGAAGTTAAAACCAGGGTCGTACAACCTAAGCTTTTTATCCCGTTGACCATGGATGAACAGAAAGTTGTTGACCTCTTATTTGCTGAAGGAGACCTTAATGTTGACGAGATCTCACGTAAAAGCGGTTTGCCGGTAAATAAAACTGTGGTGGCTTTGCTGAATCTGGAAATTGAGAATGTAATAAGATGCAAGCCGGGGAAGCAGTATACACTCAGTCCAGTTCAGGCTCAGTGACTGCTGCTTTAATGCCCAGTATGAAAACGATCACCGTCGATCCGAAGGCGAACAGGCTGAGAAGTTTGAAATCCTGGGTGACCAGGGTGAAAATGAAGAGCCCCTGGAAAAATGCCGCACCAAATAAACCCGTGAGGGTGAACATGAAAAAGGTCTTGATGAACTTTCCCATCCCGACAAAGAACCCCATCACCACAGCAAACATGATGTTTGCGGGAACGAATACGAATGTATAAAGAGTGTATGGAAAAAGGGCCTGGGTATGGAAGGGATCGATCATGAACAGAGGCAGTGCCAGGGTGCAAAAGCCCAGGGTGGTCATCACCGACATGGTAATTCCGTGAATAGGCAGATCGACGGCTTTCTTTGGGATGATGTAAAAGCGGTACAGTACGAATTTCCCGAATTCGGAAGCAAACCCTATGGTAATAAATGAGTAAAACAGCAGGCGCTTGAGGCTGCGGAGGTCATTCAACCCTAAAAGTGTTGAGAGGACCTTGGCTACTGCCAGTACTGATAATCCCAGTATCCCGGCCAGGAAGCTTTGTATCATTACCTTCTGGAAAGCTTTCCCGTATTTTCGCCCGAGGTAAAAATACATGGCAAGGGCTACTACCGGCGCAAAAGCCAAAGTTATATAAGTGATTGGTCTCATAGCAGGAGGCGTTTTAATTCAGTCAAAAATAACTATTTTTTATAATTTTACAAGAAAAAATAATCACAGGCAAGGTTATCGTACAGCCACAACGCCTTGAAGTAACCCATTAATGTAGTTGATCCTTGGAAGGACTTGTAATCAAATCGACCGGCAGCCGGATCACGGTACGCCTTGAAAACGGAGGGATACAGGACTGCCGTCTGAAAGGGCAATTCAGGATCAGGGATATCAAACACACAAATCCCGTTGCTATTGGCGACAGGGTCGTACTGGAAGTCGACCCCCGGCACGGAGACGGGTTGATAACGAAAATACACCCCCGCGACAATTACATCATCCGTAAAGCAACCAAGCTTTCAAAAGTGTCGCATATCATAGCGGCGAACCTTGACCATGCGTATCTTATTGTCACCCTGGCGGAGCCCCGCACTTCCACCGGATTTATAGACCGGTTCCTGGTTACGGCAGCAGGGTATTATATACCGGCAAGCCTCGTTTTCAACAAAATTGATATCTATACAAAAGAGCTTGACACGCTGTTTGAAGAGCTGAAAGAGATCTATGAGGCAGCCGGGTATCCATGTTATGCGGTTTCGGCCCTGAAAGGAACAAACCTGAAAGGCCTGAAATCGGTACTGAAGGGGAAGATCAACTTGTTTGCCGGTCATTCAGGGGCAGGAAAATCGGCCCTCATCAATGCAATTCAGCCGGGGCTTGATATAAGGACAGGCAAGATGGGCGTCCATCTTAAAGGCATGCATACCACGACCTTTGCTGAGATGCATGAAATTTCCGGCGGAGGGTTTATTGTTGATACACCCGGCATCAGGGAATTCGGACTTATACACTTTGAGCAATCAGAGATCCCGAGATGCTTCCCGGAAATGGAAAAATTCCTGCCGTATTGCCAGTATCAGGATTGCACGCATACACATGAGCCGGGCTGTGCCGTGAAAAATGCCCTGGAGATAGGAGCGGTCAGCCAATTGAGATATAATAGCTATCTTAGCATCCTCAATGATAGCTAAAGATCTCATAAATGATACCGTAATTGCCCTGAGGCCCTCCGATATAGGTTCGGATGCCCTTGGGCTGATGGATGAACTTCGCGTTTCACATCTCCCTGTAGTAAACGAACTTGAATATATTGGTCTTATTTCCGATTCGGATATATATAACCGTGGTGAGTTTGAGCAGGCGGTATGGGATGGCAAGATCACGTTGATCAAGCCATATATTTATGAAAATCAGCATTTTTACGATGCGATGTTAATAATCTCAGAGCAAAAGCTTTCACTGTTGCCTGTTCTGAATGTCAAAAACCATTATATGGGGGTGATCACCCTTACGGGACTGGTGCAGAAACTCTCGGCCATCGCCTCCCTGATCAATCCGGGTGGCATTATCGTGCTCGAGATCAACCAGAAAGATTACCTTTTGACTGAGATTGCCGGCATTGTGGAATCGAATGATGCCAAAATACTCAGCCTGTATATTACTTCCCACCCCGATTCCACCAAGCTGGAATTAACAATTAAAGTTAACCGTGTGGATATTGGAGCAATACTCCAGACATTTTACCGCTACAATTACACTGTCAAGGCAAGCTGGTCAAAAGAGGATTCCTTTTCCGACGGCTTACAGGACCGATTCGATTCCCTGATGAATTATTTAAACATCTGAGGTATGGTGAGTCGGGCAGCAGCAGTGAACAGCTTGCTGAAACCGGCCCTGGTCCTGGTTCTTCTTTGCTGTATGCTGAATTCAGGTGCACAGGACCCATACGTGATCGCGGGAAGTGTCAGCATTTTGGGAAACCGCATCACCCACCCGAACATCATCCTCCGGGAATTGAAATTCCATGAAGGCGACACATTAAAAACAGTCCTTCTGCCCGGGATACTCAGTCACGCCAAAGAGAACATTTTTAATACCCGGCTTTTTAATTTTGTGACCCTCGATACCACGCTCGACCGCCAGTCAAACAGGATGAACCTGAGCATTGAAGTCATCGAGAGATGGTATGTCTGGCCGATACCCTATGTTCAGCTTTCCGACCAGAATATCAATGCCTGGCTTCAGACCTGGGACTGGAGCAAACTCACATACGGGGTCGATTTCACGTTTTTTAATGTGAGGGGCCGGAATGAAACCCTCAAAATCATCACCCATTTCGGGTTTAACCAGAAATACGGGTTTACATACAAAATACCATATGTGAACAGGAAGCAGACGCTGGGAGTGAGTTTCGGGGCCGATATGGACCTAAACCACCAGGTTGCAGTAAACACCGTAAACAACCAGCCGAATTATTTCAATATTACCGGTGCATACCCGAAACAGCTCACATATGCTTTCGGAGACCTCCTGTTAAGGCCGAATATCTATGTAGTACATACTTTCAGGCTGGCATACAGCCATTATTATTTCCAGGACAGTGTGCTGCACGTGCCCGGGTTCTCGATGACATACGATAACAACCAGGATTTCGCGACCCTCTGGTACCAGTATAAGAACGATCACAGGGATGTGCAGTATTATCCTCTGCACGGATGGTATTTCGATCTTGAATTCAACCATTCCATGCCATTCGGGTTTACCCATAATACTTATATAAAGTCTTTATTCCGGAAGTATTTTCAATTGGCAGAACGATGGTATTATGCCTTTTCCATGCTGGGAAAGCTGAGCCTGGAATCACAGCAGCCCTATTACCTTCAGAAAGGGCTGGGCTACAGCCGTGAATTTGTAAGGGGGTATGAGTATTATGTTGTTGACGGACAGCATTATATGCTGTTTAAAAACAATCTCAAATTCGCCATTCTGCCCGAGAGGGTTGAAAAGATCAAATTCATCAGAACAACAAGGTTCAACACCATCCCATTGGCCCTTTATGCAAATGTATTTGTCGACATGGGTTATGTTTATGCATACAGGCAGCTGGCTTATGGTCCTGGCGAGTTCTATATCCCTTTTAATTCTCTTCAGAATACGTTTATGATGGGTTACGGCCTGGGGCTTGATTTTACAACCTATTATGACGTGGTGATCCGTGTTGAAGGCTCGATGAACCTTATGGGCAAACCCGGAATCTACATTCATTTCATAGCTCCTATTTAGGGTTTTTTGTATCCCTTTTTATGGTATCTTTGCAAACTGTTTCAAATTAAGCCTTTCTGATGAAATTTGCCGTTTACGGAAAACATCTGGCGGAGGCGGTTTTGCCGCTTTTACAGACCCTTGTGGATAAGCTTGAGCCTGCCGGGGGGCCTTTGTATTTTTATGAGCCTTTTTTCAGGTCATTGGGAGAAAAACTGAAATTCAGTTCCGATCCTGTCCTTTTTACCAGCCAGGCCGGGATTCAGGGCAAGGCAGATATATTATTTTCAATAGGTGGTGACGGGACTATGCTGGATGCGGTTACCCTGGTGGGAAATTCGGGTATACTGATTACCGGCATTAACCTGGGACGGCTTGGATTCCTGTCAAGTATTTCAACGGAACAGATCATTCCCGCCCTCGATGCCATCCTTGTTTCCGATTATAAATTAGACCAGCGCACCCTGCTTAAACTTGAAACGCCGAACGGTTTATTCCAGCCTGTAAATTTTGCCCTGAATGAAATCACCGTATACAAAGCAAAACCCATGTCGATGCTTACCATACAGACCTGGGTCAACGGTGATTTTCTTAATTCCTATTGGGCGGATGGACTTATCGTTTCAACCCCTACAGGTTCCACGGCCTATTCTTTGAGCTGTACAGGCCCCATCATAGCACCTGACGCCGGATCGTTTGTGATCACTCCGATTGCAAGCCATAACCTCACTGTAAGACCGGTTGTCCTCAGGGATGACGTTGAGATACGCATCCTTATCGGGGGGGAAAACACTTCTTTTTTTGTGAGCATGGATTCGCGCATTCAGGAAGTTCACAACCCTCTTGAGCTGCTGATCAGGAAGGCCGATTTCAAAATCAGCCTGTTGAGGCTCATGGACGCCTCTTTTTTCAATACACTAAGGGATAAATTAAACTGGGGACTGGATGTTCGTAACTAGATATTTTTCCTGGCTGAAGCCCATCCAATAAAATCAGGATTTTCACGTTTAAATAGATTGTTCAAAACCAAGTAATTTATGTTTACCGGAATGCATACTGAAAAAAGCAGGCCCTTTCATCCGAAAGTATTGGTGCATGCTCTTGCTGTAAGCTTATTCTGGTTATATGGCAGCAGCCTTTCCGCACAGAGCCTGGAGGCAGGTTTATACGGCGGAGGGTGTTATTACTTAGGTGACCTGAATCCCGGGAAACATTTCATGAATTACAATATTGCCTATGGTGTTCTGGCAAGGTATGTCATCAACGACCGCTGGGCAGTAAAGTTCAGTGTCAGCCGGGGTAATCTGCAGGGTTCTTCCACCCAATCGAAATTCATGCCCGAAAGAGACCTCTCTTTTACTGACCAGATCACTGATTTCTCGGCTGTTGCCGAATTTAATTTTTTTGATTTTTATGTGGGTAGCCGCAAGAACTGGATAACTCCCTATATTTACGCAGGATTCTCGTTTTTTATGTTTAACCCGAAAAGCGGGGGTGTTTCCTTGCAAAGTGTTGGCACCGAAGGGCAGCAGGTTGGTTATGAAGGCCGGACTCCCTATAAGACTTACTCTTTCGGGATACCATTCGGGCTGGGAGTTAAAATAAGCCTTGCCCGGAGGCTTGGTCTTGCTGTATTCTGGGAAATGCATAAGACCTTTACTGATTATATTGATGACGTTAGCAAGACATATTACCTTGACATGCCTTATATCCCAAACCCGACTCCAGCGGATCTTCTTTCGGATCCGACCAGAAGTTATAGTGCCGGCATGCAAAGAGGTAATTCGAGAAACAACGACTGGTATTCGTTCAGCGGAGTAACGCTGACGTATAAATTTAACCTGGTAGGGCGTAAACGCTGCAGGGATTTAGAACACTAATGGGATCCATGGCCGAAAAGAGTTTAAAAGACAGGATTGACGTCAAAAAGCTGCCCGCGCACGTAGCCATTATCATGGATGGCAACGGGCGCTGGGCCAAGAAGCAGGGTTTTGCCCGCACTCTTGGCCATGAGAGGGGTGTTGATTCGGTAAGGAACACGGTTGAGGCTGCAGCCGAACTTGGGATTGGCTATCTTACACTGTATGCGTTTTCGACTGAAAACTGGAGCCGGCCAAAATACGAGATCGACGCTTTAATGAGGATACTGGTAAAATCCCTGCACAAAGAGATGAAAACCCTGATGAAGAATAACATCCGCCTTGAAGCTATCGGGGACCTTGACAGCCTTCCTCCAGGGAGCCAGAAAGAACTTACGAAATCCATTAAGGCTACTTCCGGCAACACAGGCCTTAAACTGGTACTTGCTCTCAGTTACAGTTCCAGGTGGGAGATCCTCGAAGCCGTTAAATCTATAATCCATGAAGTACAGGATGGCAAACTTGAGGTTGACAAGATTGATGCTGAATGTTTCAGCCGTTTCCTGACAACTTATAATATTCCCGAACCAGAGTTACTTATCAGGACCAGCGGCGAATACAGGATAAGCAATTTTCTGCTATGGCAGATTGCCTACGCCGAATTGTATTTTACCCCAGTATTATGGCCCGATTTTTCAAAGGATGATTTTTATGCTGCGATCGTTGATTATCAGCATAGGGAAAGAAGGTTCGGGCTGACCAGTGAACAGATCAATAAACTTGAACAAAAAATGCATAGGCGATAGGATGGCTAAACGATATCTGATACTCTTCCTGCTTCTCTTTCTTCTCGTGCCTGTCTCCAGGGCCCAGATCACTATCGGCCAGCAGACCGGAGTGGATTACTCCAACCCGAAAGAATATGTTATCGGCGGTATCACCGTCAGTGGAGTGAAATACCTTGATGGAAATGTCCTGATCATGCTTTCGGGACTGACTGTGGGCGAAAAGATCAAGATTCCAAGCGACAGGATTACTGCGGCTATTAGGAAACTCTGGGACCAGGGGCTGTTTGAGGATATCAGGATAACAACCACGAAGATTGTAGATAACCAGGTTTTTCTTGATATCTGGATGAAGGAAAGGGCAAGGCTTTCAAAATTCCAGTTCAACGGCATAAAAAAGTCCGATGCCGATGAGATCCGTGAGAAGATAAGGCTGGTAAAAGGTGAATATGTTACCGACAACATGATCCTCAAGACCAAGAATATCATTCGGAAATATTATACCGACAAGGGTTTTCTTAACGTCCAGATCAATATCCAGCAGAAGAAAGACACTTCGGCTGCCAATGATGTGGTCCTGTTCATCAATATTAACAAAGAGGAGAGGGTCAAGATATACCAGATCAATATCCATGGGAATAGCCAGATCAGCCGTGAAATGGTGATGGCCTCAATGAAGAAGACCAAGGAGAAAAGCGTTTTCAACCCTATGAACGGTGCAAGTGAAATGATTGTGGATGCAGGCCTTCACGCAGCAACACTCGATTTTCCGGAGATCGTTAACGATGTGGAGAAGCAGGGTACAGAAAATGTGAGGCTCAGGATATTTAAATCCTCAAAGTTCATCCCGGAAGATTACGAGGAAGACAAGCAAAATTTCCTTAAAAAGTACAATTCCCTGGGGTTTCGTGACGCGAGGATCATCAGGGATTCCATTTCCAAATTCGATGAAAGCAGTATCAATATTGATATATGGGTGGAGGAAGGTCCGAAGTATTATATTCACAGCATAGGCTGGGTGGGCAATACCAAGTATAACGCTGATGTGCTTAACCGTTTCCTTAAACTAAAAAAAGGTGACGTTTACGACCAGGAGGCGCTGGAGACAGCCTTATCCTATAATCCAAACGGAGCTGATATCCGTTCTTTATATATGGATGACGGATACCTGTTTTTTGACGTAGTGCCTGTGGAAGTGAAGGTGGAGAATGATTCCATAGACCTTGAGATCCGAATGCATGAAGGTCCGCAGGCAACCATAAACAAAGTCTCGATAAGGGGTAATACAAAAACCAATGACCATGTTGCCCTCCGTGAAGTTCAGACCAGGCCGGGACAGCTTTTCAGCCGTGACAACCTGATACGCTCCCAGCGGCAGCTGGCACAGCTGAAATACTTTGATGCCGAGAAGCTTTCGCCTAATGTGAACCCAAAGCCTGAGCTGGGGCAGGTCGATATCGAATACGGTGTTGAAGAAACTTCTGCCGACCAGGTGGAGCTTTCTGGCGGCTGGGGATATGGCAGGATCATCGGTACACTTGGATTGTCATTCAACAATTTTTCTTTAAGGAACATACTCAACTTTAAAGCCTGGAGGCCTATCCCTGCCGGGGACGGGCAGAAGCTAAGCGTGAGGTTCCAAACATACGGGAAAGGGTATTACAGTTATTCGTTCTCCTTTACGGAACCCTGGGTAGGCGGGAAGAAACCTCTTGCCCTCAGCCTTTCATATGTGCATTCACGTTATACCAACGGCCTTGCCAATGACGATCCCCTGTTTGGGTTTTTCAAGATCGACGGAGTGTCCATCGGCCTCGGTTCACAGTTGAAATGGCCCGACAACTACTTCACTCTTTACCATTCTCTCAATTATAATAAGTATACAACCCAGAATTATTCCTCTATCTTCTCTTTCGGAGGTGGTAACGGTACTTACAATGCCCTCAGCTATTCCATTGTCCTTTCCCGGAATTGTGTGGATGCCCCGATCTTTGCGAGGAGCGGTTCGGAGTTTTCAATCACTGGTGAAGTCACCCCGCCCTATTCGCTCTTTAACGGGAATGTCAACTACAGTACCATGTCGGTTAATGAAAAGTACAAATGGGTGGAATTCTGGAAATTCAAATTCAAAGGAGCCTGGTATATCAATCTTATCCAGAAACTTGTACTGACTCCCAGGGTGCAGTTTGGGATATTGGGAGCATATAATTATGACCTGGGGATCACCCCATTCCAGCGTTTCTACCTTGGTGGAGACGGACTTACCGGTTATAATAATATGGACGGACGTGAACTCATCGGGATGAGAGGCTACGTTAACAACTCACTCACACCGGGGTATCCCAATACTATTCTTGGCGGGGTCTGTTATACCAAATACACCCTTGAGCTGAGGTATCCCATTTCTTTGAATCCTTCCGCCACAATTTACGGGCTTACATTCCTGGAGGCAGGCAATGACTGGGGCTCCTGGAAGGAGTTCAACCCCTTCAATGTCTACCGATCGGTAGGAGTGGGGATAAGGGTTTTCCTGCCTATGTTCGGGCTGTTAGGGCTTGACTGGGGTTACGGCCTTGATCCGGTTCCGAATGCACCGGGAGCCAACGGCAGCCAGTTCCATTTCTCTATCAATTCGTCACTTGATTAGCGTCAAAGATAGCTGGAGAACTGGAGAACTGGAGAACTGGATAACTGGATAACTGGATAACTGGAGAACTGGAGAACTGGATAACTGGATAACTGGATAGCTGGATTAGAAGAGATTAATAAATTTTGCAACAAAGTAAACATCAAGGTTATGAAAAAGTTAGCATTAATTATCGTTGCGTTTTTCCTTCTGGCATCGCTCGGCCAGGCTCAGAAATTCGCATATGTCGACAGCCAGTACATCCTGGATAACATCCCCGAATTTGCCGAGGCACAAGCGCAGCTTGACGAATTAAGCAACCAGTACCAGAAAGAAATTGATGCGAAATTTGCCGAGGTCGACAAAATGTACAAGGAATTTCAGGCCCAGGCTGTCCTCCTTCCTGAAGACATGAAAAAGAAAAAGGAGCAGGAAATTGTGGATGCCGAGAAAGAAGCAAAGAACCTTCAGAGAACAAAATTCGGGAAAGACGGAGATCTGTTCAAAAAGAGGCAGGAATTCGTCAAGCCTATACAGGAGAAAATATACAATGCCATTCAGGATATAGCCACAAGCAGCAATTATGCTGTAATCTTTGATAAAGGCGGCAGTCTTTCGATATTGTTCGCGAACCCCAAATATGATATCAGTGATGAGGTCCTTGACAAATTGGGAGCCAGTTTATCGGGCCGCAAGGGCAAAGCCGCAAAACCCGGCGATACCGGCGGGGCTAAGTCCGGCGATACCGGCGGTGCCAAACCCGGGGACAACAGTGGCGGGGGCGGACAGGAACCAAAGCCAGTGAAAAAATAAGGCTCTACCTGATTGTTTGGCATTCAGGAATTTTTAATAATTTTGCAAACCCAATAAAAGTATAAACCATTTAATAGCACAAAATGAAAAATTTAGTAAAGATTTTAGCTGTTGTTGCAATTATTTTCTGTATGTCGGCAATAGCCCAGGCACAGAATCCTATAAAAATAGGCCATATTGAATTCAACACACTCCTTCAGGCCATGCCTGGCATTGATTCCGTAAAGATTAAACTCCAGGTATACCAGAAGACCCTTACAGACCAGATGGATGCCATGAAATCGGAATTTGAGAACAAATACATGGATTACCAGTCACAGAGTGCAACCATGTCGGATCTGATCAAACAGACAAAGGAGAAGGAACTCCAGGACCTTCAGGCCCGTATCGATGCTTTCCAGCAGAAAGCACAAACAGATATGCAAACCAAACAGCAGGAACTTGTTCAGCCTTTTATTGACAAGGCAAAAGCTGCTGTTAAAGAAGTTGCCAAAGAAAACAAGTACACCTATGTCCTTAATTCCATCGAAGATGTGGTGCTGTACAGCGAACCCGGCGACGATGTCATGCCCCTGGTTAAGAAGAAACTTGGAATCACCAATTAATGAGCCATGAGCCATGAGTAAAATTTAAACCGGTTCGAAAGGCCGGTTTTTTTATTTCCATGAAGACGGGTCATCCCCGTACCAGGAAGCATACCGGTTGTAATTCCCGGAGATCCTGTTCACCTGTCCTTCAAGAAGTTCCCTGTCAATATCCTTCACTTTTCTTGCCGGGACACCGGCCCATACCGAGCCCGATTCCACCACGGTCCCTTCGGTGATAAGGGCCCCGGCTCCAACAATTGAGTTCGATTTGATAACAGCCCCGTCCATTATAATGGCGCCCATTCCTATCAGGACATTATCCTGAATGGTGCAGCCATGGATAATGGCATTGTGTGCGATAGAAACATTATTGCCGATATCAACAGGCCATTTCTGGTATGTGCAGTGGATTACAGCACCGTCCTGGATGTTGACATTGTTCCCTATATGTATATAATGAACATCACCTCGTATTACAGCATTGAACCAAACACTGCAGTCATTGCCCATAACTACATCCCCTGTAATAGTTGCATTATCGGCCATAAAACAGTTTGAGCCGAATTCAGGGATAACTCCTTTAACAGCTTTTATAAGAGCCATAAACAGCCTGGATTATTGTTTAAAATACTGAAAGCCTCAGCCTTACTTCTTTTTCGAAACACTGGGATAATCAAGAGAATAATGTAATCCCCTGCTTTCATGCCTTGCCCTTGCAGCTTTTATAATAAGGTAACCTATATTGATCAGGTTGCGCACTTCACAAATCTTCATCGTAAGTATTGACCTGTCATACAGTTCTTCCGTTTCCCTGTATAAAATTTCCAGACGGTCCTGTGCACGTTTCAGGCGGAGATTTGACCTGACGATACCCACATAATTGCTCATGATGCTTTGCACTTCTTTAAGTGTTTGCGTGATCAGCACCATTTCCTCGTTAAGCACGGTACCCTCGGCATTCCAGTCGGGGACATCGTTACGTACCTGGATGGACTTTATTTTGCTGATTGCATCGGAACTTGAACGATGCGAAAATACAAGTGATTCAAGCAGGGAGTTTGATGCAAGCCGGTTGGCCCCGTGGAGGCCTGTGGAAGCACATTCACCTGAGGCATACAGGTTCTGGATAGTGCTGCGGCCAAATTCGTCGGTGCGTATTCCCCCGCATGTATAATGAGCCGCAGGAACAACAGGGATAAGGTCCCTGGTAATGTCTATCCCTATGCTGAGACATTTTGCATAGATGGTTGGAAAGTGATTGATCACTTCGTTTTTGGGCAGATGGCGGCAATCAAGGCATACATAATCATCCCCGCTGATCTTCATCTCGTTGTCGATTGCCCGGGTTACGATATCCCTTGGGGCCAGGGCGAGCCTCGAATCGTATTTGTACATGAATTCCTTCCCTTCCCTGGTTACGAGGTGGGCCCCGAAACCCCTTACTGCTTCAGAGATAAGAAAAGCAGGCTTTTCATCGGGATTATAAAGGGAAGTCGGGTGGAACTGTATGAATTCCATATTGTCGACAGCCCCCTTGGCCCTGTACACCATGGCAATGCCGTCGCCGGTGGAGATCAGCGGGTTAGTGGTATTCGTATAAACGTTGCCTGCGCCTCCGGTTGCGATAAGGGTGATTTTTGACAGTATGGTATCGACCAGCCTGGTGCGGGGATTGATTACATAAACCCCATAGCAGGTGATATCGGTGGTTTTTTTATTGACTTCAAAGCCGAGATGATGCTGTGTGATAAGATCAACGGTAAAATGATCTTCCAGGATTTCAATGTTAGGATGACGTTTAACCTGGTCAAGCAGGGTATCCTCTATTTCCCTTCCTGTTTTATCCTTATGATGCATTACCCGGTATTCGGAATGCCCACCTTCCTTGGCCAGGTCGAATTTTCCCGATTTTGTCTTGTCAAACTTTGCCCCCCACCTGATCAGTTCCCGGATGCGGTCGGTTGATTCGGTGATAGTAAGCCTCACGATATGTTCATCACAAAGACCGTCGCCTGCAATGATCGTATCCTGAATGTGCTTCTCAAAAGTATCGGGAGTATGCATCACTGCCGCAATTCCACCCTGGGCCCAGCTGGTTGCCGTGTCATCCATTTTGGATTTGGTCACAATACAAACCTTGCCATGCCGGGCAACTTTTAAGGCGAAAGATAAACCGGCAATGCCTGAACCGATTACCAGGAAATCAACTTTTCTTTGCATGATCCATGAGTCTTTACAGGTCGAGCAGAAGCGTTACCGGGTCTTCGCCCATAGTGAGCATTTTGAGCGGGTCTTCAATCAGTTCCTTTACTTTGATGAGAAATCCTACCGAATCCTTACCGTCAATCACGCGGTGGTCGTAAGAAAGCGCAATATACATCATAGGCGCAACCACGACCTGCCTGTCGACTGCAATAGGCCTGTCCATGATCTTATGCATTCCAAGTATTGCACTTTGGGGCGGGTTAAGGATAGGGGTTGACATCAGGGAACCAAATACACCTCCATTCGTAATGGTGAACGTGCCGCCTTTCATGTCATCTATACTGAGCTTGCCGTCACGGGCTTTTACGGCATATTCCTTGACTTTGATCTCCAGCTCTGCAAGGCTCAGCGTTTCCGCGTTCCTGATCACCGGGACCACGAGGCCTTTGGGAGCACTCACGGCAATACCGATATCCACAAACGTCGGGCTGACAAGTTCATCACCGTCAATCATACTGTTCACCATGGGGAAGTCCCTGATTGCGATAGTCACAGCCTTGGCAAACAGAGACATAAACCCGATCCCAACACCATATTTCTGTTTGAATACTTCGCTGTACCTGTCTTTGAGCTTAAGCGCCGAGCTCATGTTGATCTCGTTGAAAGTCGTCAGCATGGCAGTCTGGTTCTTAACAGCTACCAGTCTTTCGGCAAGTTTAAGCCTCAGGGTTGTAAGCTTTTTCCTCTCTTCTTTTCTTATGTTGCTGAATGCGGATAATGGAGCGTCGGCCTTCCTGTCTTTAATGAATGTTTCAACATCATTGCGGTTAATTTTCTTCCCGGGGTAAGCCATGGCGAGCTCATTTGCCCTGACCCCCTTTTCTTCAATGATTTTTTTTGCAAGAGGGGAAGCATGCAGTTTCTCCAGGCTTTCTCCAGACCTTGACCCTGACCTTTCCTCTTTGGCTGACGGCACAGATGAAGCCTGCCTTTGAGCTGTTTCAGAGCTGGTTGCAGGGGTTGAGGCTTCTGACTTTTTATTTGCCGGCACGGCCCCGGAACCAGGCTCAATAACAGCAATTACGGAGCCTACTCCAATGGTGTCCCCTTCTGCCGCTTTGAAATGTATTACCCCGTTTTCGGGGGATGATACAGGAAAAGACGCTTTATCGGAATCGATTTCAACAACTTCCTGATCTTTTTCAACCTGTTCCCCGTCATTTACAAGCCATTTTGCAAGCTGGACCTGTGTTATAGATTCGCCCGGACTGGGGACCCTTATCTCAATAGCCATAATTATTTCCTTTTCTCCCTTACTTTCTTTAAGGAATCAACGGTTTTCTGGTCCGCTGAATTGTGGATGATCCTCTGATTAATTTCGGTGGGAGCGGATTTGTTCAAGGTGTCGACCCTGACCTCGCCTGCTTTTTCTGCCTTGCCCGCCACTTGCTGTGAAGTTTTCGGGCTGCAGAAAAACAGCAGGGGAAGCATGACAAGGATCTTAACCGCCGATAATGAGTTTCTCATTTTTCAACACAGTTTCATTCGACTTCAGGATAATGAAATATACACCGGGTTTCAGGTTTGCCTTATTAAAAGTAAGTATGTTCTTACCCGAATATCCTTTGCCTTCATATAGTTTTTTAACGAGTTTACCACTGTTGTCAATGATATCTATCGTAAGAGGCGAAGCTTCCTCAAGCGTGAAATCCAGCGAGAAGATATCGACCACGGGGTTAGGGTAAACACTTAAGGTAGTTGCCTGGTGTCCAGTGGTTTCAATTCCGTTTGAATTATCGAACACTTCGGCAATCCAGGTATCCCATTGGTTGTCGCTTCCGCCGTAGGCCCCGCTCATCCAGCAGGTTGGCCTTGCCGCATTGTATTTCCGGTAGATCCCTGAATAATCACCCCATCGTTCGGGGTCGCCGGTATAATATACATAATTGTCGCCTGACCTTACTTCAACCGAACCCGACCAGGCCATTGTGTTGTCGCATTCCACAACCCTTATCGAGGGGTAAGAAGTCGTGGTAGACTTCTGAAATCCTATAAGGACAGCCTGGTCGTTGTTGTTCACCCCGCTGGAGGCCACTGAAGGGTAGGAGTAATCGGCCCCGTCGAGCCCGAAAACAATCGAAGTATTCTGTCCTGCAGTCAGGTCAAACCTGTTGTAATTGATACCGCAATAATTGTTTGTGTAAACGGAATTGAATACGAAATGAGCAACCTTGTTGAGGTAAAAACCACTGAGTGTGCGCGCATCATTTGTGTTCAGCTTTACCGCTGTGCCTGGCTGGAGGGCATCGGGGGCAACCTGGTAAGCATTCGTGCTAATAGAATAGTATTTTAATTGTGCCAGGCCGGTCGAAAGATCATCGGTCAGATCATAGAAGCTGAATTTATTGTCATCGGAGGATGAAGTGGCTACCAGGTAACACCCGGGGCCGTAGCTCCCCTGCTGTCCGAAGGAAAGAGGGCATAAAGTGAACGGGCTGCCTTCGATACCGTGCCATACTGTGAAGTTAATGGTACCTCCGCCGAAAGCCGGCCCTTTGGTGATCTGGTAAAGTACGGCCTGGTTGAACTTGCCGTCGGAATCACGGAAGAGGTTCCCGGTTATGTACAACTCATTATTGGAGTAAGCCAGTTTCGGGTAATCGAAAGCACTTGCGTCGCCCAGGGGGTTGCCCGAGAGTTTGTAATAATACCATCCGTCGGTTGGATTATTCGACTTGGAGAAAAACACAAGCAATTTTGATTTTGCTGAGTTCAGAGGTGAAACCTGGCAGAAAAATACAAAGCGGTCAACTGTGCCGTCATAGATCACCACAGGGTCACAAACCCCGGTAATCTCGCTATCCCCGATGAAAGAGATCAGGTCATTGTAATACAGGTTGGATCCTGAGGTATTGGTATAGAACATGGTGGTATTCGATACGCTTACAATCCTGCCGTCGTTGGACACGGCAATGGTATTGTCAAGGGGAGAGCTTCCATTACAGTGGTTGCCGCCGAAATTTGTACCAATCTCGGGGGTAGCCCCGTTGCCAGAGTTCTCAGAAGCTGCTGATTTAAGCCCGGGGTTGGCAAGTTTCATCCGGAGGCGTTCAGCTTTCAGCCTTTCAACCTCTTCGTTCTTCTCGGAGGAATGTCTTATTGGCGCCGGGTTTACGATTGCACGCCATTGCAGGTCGGCAGACGGGTTGTTTACAAAACCCATGCATGGAACGGAGAGATGAAGCGCTTTTGACCTGGCAGTCGGATGATACATTCTGTCAAGTACCGACATGTCGGCTTTAGACTGCTGTGCAAGGGCTAAACCGGCCGGCAGCAGGCAGATCAATAAAAACAGGTACAATTTTTTCATGGTCTTGTGTTTTGGAAATGCTAAGGTACTAAATATTGTTCCTGTTTCAAAATTCGAGGTGTCATTTTTCTGCACAATGCAACCTGCATGAACCATAAGAAAACTCGCATGTGCATTTCCCAAGGGTTTTTTCAACAATGAGGTTTTGCTGCACCTTGTGAAGTTGTGATGAGCCTGTGGCCGGACTTCCGCTTGGCGGCCTGGCCACATAGGTCAGTTTAAGTTTCGGGAAATTGTGGACGATATAATTCAATGCACCCATATTGGCAGGTTCTTCCTGAACCCATTCAAAATGTTTGGCATTCGGATAGGAAGAAATTACTTTTTTCAGTTCCTCTTCGGGCAGGGGATAGAGCTGTTCGAGCCTGATGACGGCCACGTTATTGACCCCGAGCTGTTCCCTTTTCTCTATAATATCATAGAACACCTTCCCTGAACAGAATGCCAGCTTTGTGACCTTGTTTTTATCCACTCCCGTGTCGTCAAGAACTTCACTGAATCCGCCATTGGTAAACCCGCTGATGGTGGAAACACAGCGGGGGTGCCTCAACAGGCTTTTCGGAGTGAACACCACAAGAGGTTTACGGAATTCCCTTACAAGCTGCCTCCTGAGCAGATGGAAGAAATTCGCAGGGGTAGTACAATTAGCGATCTGCCAGTTATAATGGCCCGAGAGGGTCAGAAAGCGTTCAAGCCTGGCGCTGGAGTGCTCAGGCCCCTGGCCTTCATAGCCATGGGGAAGGAACAGGACAAGACCGTTCATGACCTTCCACTTATCTTCAGCGCTGCTTAGATACTGGTCGATGATGACCTGGGTACCGTTATTAAAATCGCCGAACTGGGCTTCCCATATGGTTAATCCCCCGGGAGTGGCGAATGCAAACCCGTATTCGAATCCCAGCACCCCGTATTCCGACAGCAGGGAATTGTAAATCCTGAAAGAGGCCTGTCCCCTGCTGATATGATCAAGGGGAATGAACTTGTCCTCCGAGTCCTCAACCGTAAGCACGGCATGCCGGTGTGAAAAGGTGCCCCGCTGGGAATCCTGCCCGCTGATGCGTATCGGGTGGCCTTCCCTGAGCAGGCTACCGTATGCAAGGAGCTCACCCATCGCCCAGTCAAGCCTGCCTTCGCCTTCAAGCATCGCTTTCCTGTCTTCCTGAAGTTTCACAATTTTACGGAAGAAATTAATGCCTTCGGGAAGGAATGTCAGCTTGTTGCCAATCTCCCTTAGAGTTGATTCCGGGATCGCAGTGACCGGAGAACTGGTGAAATCCCCGGGCAAGGCCCTGCGAATATCCTTCCATAAGGGGCCGAGGAAAGGGGTAATATCTGCTTTTTCAATGGTTTTTGAGGACTGGAATGCCAGTTCAAGCGCTTCGTTGATACCGGTACGCATTCCCTCTATATCGAAATTGCCGGCAGCCCCTTCTTCTTGAAGTTTCTCGATGTATATTTCGAGGGGGTCGGGATGTTTCTCAATGATTTTATACAGTATAGGCTGTGTAAACCGGGGTTCATCGCTTTCGTTATGCCCGTATTTGCGGTACCCGAGAAGGTCGATAAACACGTCCTTGTGAAACTGCTGACGGAATTCCATCGCAAGCTGAACCGTGTAGACTACCGCTTCAACGTCATCTGAATTCACATGGAATACGGGCGACTGTATGGCTTTCGCCACGTCGGTACAGTAAACGCTGGACCTCCCGTCAAGATAATTGGTAGTGAACCCGATCTGGTTATTGATTACAAGGTGGATGGTCCCTCCGGTTTTATAAGCTTCAAGGTCGGCCATCTGGGTAATCTCGTAAACAATACCCTGGCCCGAGATCGAAGCATCGCCATGGATGAGTATGGTGACGACATTCGAATTATCACCTCCATAATTATGGTCGATCCGCCCGCGTGCGAGTCCTTCGGCAACAGGGTCGACGGCTTCAAGGTGTGAAGGGTTCGGACAAAGGGTAAGGCTGAGATCCTGACCGTTTGAGCCCGGAACGATGGTGGAATAGCCAAGATGGTACTTGACATCGCCCAGGAGCTCGTCATCGCTGTATTCCTTTCCCTCGAATTCCGAAAAGATCTGTTTAAAGGGTTTCTGCATGATGTTGCCGAGAACATTCAGCCTCCCCCTGTGTGCCATGCCCAATATGAATTCTTTCACCCCGAGACCTGAGCCTTTCCTGATAACCGCATCAAGGGCAGGAATGAGGGATTCAACACCTTCGAGCGAGAAGCTTTTATGGCCGGGGAATTTCTTGTGGATGAACTTTTCCATCAGAACCGCTTCGGAAAGCTTTCGCAGAATAATGCTTTTCTCTTCAATTGAAAAGGAGGCTGCGTTCCTGGCCGGTTCCATTTTAGATATAAACCATTGAACGACCTCCGGCCTGCGGATATAATAATATTCGATGCCTATCGATTCACAATAGGTTTTTTGAAGATGTTCAATGATATCGCTGAGTTTTGCATTACCAAGGCCAAGTTCTTTACCTGCCTGGAAATGTTTGATCAGGTCATCCTTGCCCAATCCGAAATTCTCAATATCAAGCGTGGGTGTATATTTACGCCTGGTCCGCACAGGGTTGGTCTTTGTAAACAAATGGCCCCTCTGCCGGTAAGCGGCGATCAGGTTCATGACCTTGAACTCATTGGGATAAAGGAAAGCTTCGCCTTCCTCGGCTTTATAGTTCTTCTGGCAGAATTCGAAGCCTTCAAAAAATTTTCGCCATGATTCATCGACCGATGCGGGATCATTGCGGAATTTTTCGAAGAGTTCCTCGATGACTGAATTATCCAGCGTATTGAGATATGAGAATTGGTCCATGTTATTTTTTTTGTTGTTTCCCGAAATTCTCCAGGGCCCCGTCGAGCCATTTTACAAATTCATCCACGTTGAGGTTATACGCACGGGGCTGGGCCAGCAGGTTGCCGGCGGTGTCGAGCAGCACGTAATATGGCTGGGAATTTATATTATATCTGGATATCTGGAGATCGGCATAGATCTTGCCAATCGATTTCTTTACTTTGCCGTCGTATTTGCTTGTAACCCATTCATTTTCGGGGACTTCGGTTTTGTCATCCACATACAGGGCAGTCACGATGAATTTCTCGCGCAGCCTTTGAAGGACCGGAGGCGCAGACCAGACGTTGGCTTCCATTTCGCGGCAGTTTACACAACCATGTCCGGTGAAGTCAATAAACAATGGCTTGTTCATTTTTTTAGCGCAGGCGAGGCCCTGTTTATAATCGAAATACCCGTCGAGTCCATGGGGGAGCTTCAGGAAGTCACCGTATCTTGGTTTTTCACAAAGGGCGGATGTGGTGTTACCTCCGTTCCCGCTGCCTGAAAATGCTTTGACTTCTTCCCGTATGATCCGCGTGAGGTCGAAATCAAGAGAGGTTTCGGGAGGAAGATATCCCGATAAGGCTTTAAGAGGTGCGCCAAACATCCCGGGGACCATGTAGATCACGAACGAGAAGGTGATAATCGCCAGCAGCAGCCTGGGCACACTGATGAACGGGAGGTCGGAATCATGATTGAATTTAAGTTTTCCTAACAGGTAGAATCCCAGTAGTGTGAAAGTGATGATCCACATGGCAAGATATACTTCCCTGTCAAGAATATGCCAATGGTACGTTTGGTCGGCAATGCTAAGGAATTTGAGGCCCAGGGCAATTTCAATGAACCCCAAAACAACCTTGACCGAGTTCAGCCATCCGCCCGATTTAGGCAGGCCTGCAAGCCATGAAGGGAAGAAGGCGAATAAGCCGAAGGGCAGGGCAAATGCCAGCGAGAATCCAAGCATCCCGATGATAGGTTTTATAATCTCACCGCTTGCCGATTGCACGAGGATGGCGCCTACTATAGGCCCTGTGCATGAGAACGAAACCAGCACCAGGGTGAAGGCCATGAAGAAAGCGCCCGTATACCCGCCTTTATCGGCCTGCTTGTCGGCCTTGTTAACGAGCCAGCCTGGGAGAGTGATCTCGAACATCCCCAGGAATGAAGCTGCGAAGACCATGAAGATAAGGAAGAAAAAGACATTGGGTATCCAGTGGGTACTTAGGAAATTGGCGAAGTTGGCTCCCAGTGTAACTGCAACAATAGTTCCGATGACGGTATAAATAACAATGATGGAAAGCCCGTAAACAATGGCCTGCATGCGTCCTTTGCGTTTGTTCTCACTTCCTTTCATAAAAAAGGTCACTGTCATAGGGATCATGGGGAATACGCAGGGAGTGATGATGGCAGCCAGGCCGGCAAGAAAACTGATGAGGAAAAATACAAACAATGATTTATTGGCTTCCGAACCGGCAGGGACGGTACTGATCTGGCTGATGTTTGCGCTGTCCTTCTTCGCACTGCAGCATGCTTTCCCAGTTTTGGATGTGTCGGTGACTGAGCCAGCCTTTTCAGCAGGCTGGGTTTGGGTTACCGCAGCCGCAACAGCCTGCTGTGCCGGGGTTATTTTCCCCGGCTGTCCTGCAGGTGGAACTGCTGCTTCAGTAGTACCTTTTATGGCAAATTCGAATTCAACATCGGTGGGAGCTATACAGGAACGGTCGTTGCAGCACATGAAATACACATTGCCTCTGATAGTAAAATCTTTTTTCCCAAGGACTTTTATTTTCTGTTTAAATACTGCTTTATCAGGGAAATAGGTAAGAACCATATTGTTCATCTGCGGGTCTTTTTCCTTAACACCTTTAGGCTCGGCAACTTTCCCGATCAGTTCATAGTCAGCACTTTTAGTAAAAGTGAACTCGGTTGGCACCGGCCCGTCGGGAATAACTTCCTGGGAATAAGTATGCCATCCTCTCTCTGCATTTGAGATTAGAAGCAGGGTGGCCTCGCCGGGTTTGTTCTGTTCAACTTTAAACGACCATTTAACCGGCTCGAGGATTTGTGAAGATAAATATAACGGCAGCAGGGCAAATACCAGGAGTAAGAAACGTGTGCTTTTCATGATTTCCGGATTCGGTTTGTTAGGGTGCAAAGGTAATTAAAAATCGTGATGGCATTATGATAATGAGGATTGAGTTCTTCATGCTGCAAACATCCCTGTCGTCAGGGGCCAGGCGTTTTTTTTTATTGTTTTGAATAATATTATTAATTTAGTAGTTGGAGGCAGCGGTAAGGGATGAGTTTCGTGCAATTTGTTTTAAAAACTTTGTAAATGAAACCAGGGGATTTGAAGATATTCCGATGGATACGTCCTGATTTTTTTGTGGTCACTTTTCTGTTATTCGTTACCGTGGCCCTTACGGAAATTATTGCGTTGAACCTTACTTTTTTTGATCCCATTGAGAAAGCCCTGACCGACTTCAATTTCAGTGACCTGTTATACTCGAAACTCAGTTCGAAACAGGAGCTGCTCGACACCAACATTGTACTTGTTAACATAGGCCATCTCGACAGGCAGCAGATCGCTGCTCAAATTAAACGTATACGCAGCTATAATCCGAAAGTGATAGGGTTCGACGGCTTTTTTTCAGTTCGGCACGATTCAGCCTCCGATACAGCACTTGCTGATCAGCTGAGCCGGGGACGAAACCTGGCCATGGCCTGTTACCTTACAGGCCATGATGTTTCCGGTAAGAGTTTCGACAGCCTGGAAACCTCCGATCCTTACTTTAGAAGCGGCATCAGGGCCTTTATTAACCTGGGAGGGGCCAATCCGGAGACATCAACAATCAGAAGCTTCAGCCCCATGCAGGTATTCAGGGGAGACACCCTCTGGGCTATGGCTGCGGAAGTAGTAAGACAGTATGATCCTGCTGCTTTCCGCCGGCTGGAAGAGCGGGACAACCAACGGGAAATAATCAATTACATCGGCAACCGCAATGCCTTTATCAGCTATGACGCACAGGAAGTTCTTGACTCGGCATCAGATCTCAGTATGATCAGGGGCAAGATCGTCCTGATGGGATACCTCGGCTATTCATTCAGGCACCCCATCGATCTGGAGGATATATATTTTACACCGATGAACCCGGAACTGGCCGGGCGGTCGCGCCCCGACATGTATGGGCTGGTGATACATGCAAATGCAGCCAGTATGATACTGTCGGGAGATTATATCAATGTGATGCCTGTTTGGCTGCAGGTTATGCTTTCTTTCATGATCTGTTACCTGTATGTTCTTTTCTTTACATGGTTTAATTCCAGGTCACCTGATTTATTCGAGCTCCTGTTCCCGGGAATCCTGCTTGCAATAAATATCCTGCTGATCTATGCTTTCTTTATCCTTTACAAAACCTGCAACTATAGCATTCACGCTACTTATTTCCTGGTACCGGTAATTTTTTACAAGATCTTCCTTACGTGGTATGAACGAACTTTTATTTTTGTAAGCCGTCACATAAAAGTGCATCGATATTTTTTACCTCCTAAACCGAAGCCATGAAAACAGTAATTATTTTTTTCCTTGTCTTTGTTATCCTGCCGTTCCGGTCCCTGGCGCAATGCGACGAATTCGTCATCTACCTTGCCAAAGGAGAAGTGAAAGTGCATTACGGATCCGTTGTTAAACCGGCTCAGAAAAACATGAAACTCAATGTCAGTTCAAGTCTTTCACTTGGCAAGGATGCCGGTTTGATACTGCTTAGCGGGAAAGACAAAGCCCTCCGTCTCACATCAGCTGGAAATTTCACTTATGCAGAGATCCGGTCGACCTGCATGAAAAACCAGTCTTCCCTTACAACCGAATATCTGAAGTATGTAGCAAAGTCTATCATTGACAATGGGGAGCCACTGACAGCCATGGTGATTAAAGGTGCAGTATACCGCAGCCGAACCGAATATGAGAAAACGGCAATGATCCTGCCTGCAGATTCTTCTGTAGTGACTTCCGGCCAGGTGACATTTGCCTGGCACCCGGGAAATCCAGGTGAAGAACGCTACCTGCTTATCTATGAGAACGGGGTAACACAGGTTTATTCAAAAATGCTTTCCGATACAAGCATTGTCATTGACGCCGCCTTGTTTAAACCCCGGGTTATCTACTTCTGGCTTGTCAGCAGCACTGCTGAACCTTCCGACAAGGATCCCCGCTTTACTTTTATTCACGGAGAGGACGACTGGCAAAACAAAGTCCTTGACGAATGGGCTGCGACGATGAAAGAACTCGAAGGCCAGCTTGACGGATTGAAGCAGAAGATGAATGATAAAAAGAATGACGCAAAATCGCCACAGTGAAAGATCCTGATCCTTTCTTAGATCAGACGGACAACACAGACCTGAATATCCTTGTCGTTTTCGCCGTGATCCTGAACCTCTGGTCAATACGATGACCTATCACCCAGGCGATCTTCCCGCTGCTGCATAAGACATAAGTGTTTTCCTTGTCGGGCAAGGAAACCTTTTCATCTATCAGCAGGTCGCTGACCTTTTTCTTTCCTTTCATGCCATAAGGATGAAAGCTGTCGCCGGCCTGCCACCTCCTGATCTCCAGGGGGAAACTGAGTTTGTCATAATCAAGGCTGGCAAACTCCTTCCCGGCCGGTATCACGGTTTCTTTGAGGGGATCAGCGATAGTGAATTTCAGTTTCAATGGGGTTGAAATCCTTTTTGTGCCCGCCGATATCATCCTGCCGGGTTTCAGGCTATTCTGAACAAGAGGCTGGATGATAACAGTCTCCCTATCCCTGACGGCCCGGTGAGTAGGCGAAAGGAAAATTTTGCCGCTGATCCACCCCGAACCTGAAAGAATTCCTGATACCACATCCGGATTAAAGCCATATGGCGAGAGGATTTCCCAGGCATACAGATCAGGCTGTGGTAAACTTTGCAATGCCTTCAGATCAATTATAATCCTGCCCGGCTGAACAGTAACCAGCAGGGGAAGATTATTCCCGATCTCTTTTTTTCCTATCTCTTCCCATCCCCGAAGGATCTTTATCTCTGAAGTAAGTGTTCTCCTGAAATCGGGATTGATTTCTTCCAGCAGGGGGATTATTTTCAGGCGGATCTTGTTGCGCACATATTTCTCTTCCCTGTTGGAGCTGTCCTCCATATATTTAACATGGTTTTTACAGGAATAATCAGCAATATCCTTCCTTCCGGCAAACAGCATCGGCCTGATTACAAAACCCTGTTTCGGAAGAATGCCGTGCATGCCCGATATCCCGGTTCCGCGGACCATGTTTATCAGAAATGTCTCAACCTGGTCGTCGAGATGATGTGCAGTTGCAATAAATTTAAATTTTCCGGATTTGCGGATCTCTTCGAACCAGGTGTACCTTAACTCTCTTGCAGCCATCTGAACAGAGATCCTGTTCACTGAAGCATATTCAGAGGTCTCAAACCGCTTTGAGAAAAATGGGACCTTGTATCTCCGGGCTAATTGACGCGTAAAATCCTCTTCAGCATCGCTTTCCTGTCCTCTCAGGCTGAAATTGCAGTGAGCTATCCCGAATAAAAATCCCGACCTGTGAAACAGTTCTGCCATAACAACTGAATCGATCCCGCCTGAAACAGCAAGAAGGATACGGTCTGTTGGTAAAAACAGGTTGTTCCCTGAGATAAAGGATTTAAACAGATCGATCATTGCCTATCCTGAATTAAATTATCGACAAGAGATAAGGCAAAATTAAGGTAATAATCACTTATTCCTTAATGAATTTTCCGGAGCCGCTTGTTCCGTTCAGCATGATCTTTACCATGTAAAGGCCCGGGCTCAGTGAGTTGATGTTGATTTCGGTTTTATTATTATTAACCGCTTGCTTCAATACCGGCTGTCCCATCAGGTTATACACGGTACATGATCCGGCTTGTGAAGAAAGGGGAGATGCCGATGGGATTTCAAGTACAATATGATCTTTTGCAGGATCCGGGCAAATGCGGAAACTGATTCCAGGCTTCTGTTCTGCGATCCCGACTCCGCCGTTTATAGTTTTTAAAACCGTTCCGTTTTCGCCTGCAGCATAACCGGTTTGAGTATCGCTGAAATAAATAAAATGCAAGTCGGAGCTGGTCACCGGCATGATGTTGAACCAGTTCTCCCCTCCGTCGGTTGTCTTAAGGATAGTACCGTTGGATCCGGCAGCAAAACCAATGGTTTTCCCGGGGAAACATATCGAAAACAGGTTGTTGGTCGTGGCGGAGAAAGCCTGAGTCCAGGTAAGCCCGGCATCGTCGGTGAAAAGGATCATTCCGGAGAATCCTGCGACGAATCCCGTATCTGCATTCATGAAGTAGACCGACATCAGGGGCAGGGTTGTTCCCGAAGTAAGTAGGCTCCAGTTCGCACCCCCGTCAGTGCTTAGCATAATGGTGCCATCATCTCCTGCAGCATATCCAGTATTGGCATCTGTAAAACAGCAGGAATAAAAGGAATCGGTCAGGCCTGTATATGTGGCGACCCAGGTTGCACCTGCGTTGGTTGTTTTCAGGATTGTTCCTTCCTTACCCAGTGCAAATCCGTTATTGGCATCCAGGAAGTATACATAGTTAAGGTCATAGGTTATTCCCGAGCTGAGGGTGTCCCAGGAGCTGCCTCCATTGTATGTTTTTAAGATTTTTCCTTTAAGCCCGACGGCATAGCCGACATCCCCGCTGGTAAAGAAAATTGATGCCAAATCCCTGTCGGTGCCCGTATTCATCACTGACCAGGTAGTTCCGGCATCAACCGATTTGATTAAAGTGCCGTTAGCCCCGGCAAGTATGATGGTATTGGTAACAAGGTATTCTCCTGTTAAAAGATCCCGGCCGGTCACTGAAGTCAGGTTTGTCCATGTATCGCCTGCGTCGGAAGTCTGAATGATTGTCCCGATATTCCCAACGGAGAACCCTGTATCGGGACCTGTGAAACATGTGGATGTTAAAAGATTTGATGATCCCGTATTCAGCAATATCCAATTATTGCCTGCATTTATTGTTTTAAGAATGCCGCCGTACCCGGTGATATAGCCTGAGTTTTCATCAGTAAAACTGATGGACATCGGGAGAAAACTCTGATCCCAGCTCTGAAGTTTCCAGTCAGCTCCCCCGTTTAAGGTTTTCAGTATAATGCCGTCGGCAGCTAAAGGATAACTTCCGCCGGCAGCATAACCTGTATTGGCATCAGTAAAATAAACCGCTTTAAGGTTAGCCACATTCCCGCTGATCTGGGGGACCCAGCTCTGGCCCCCGTCAAGGGTTTTCAGGATCACTCCCTTGTCCCCGGCAGCGAAGGCTGTATTTTTATCGATTATAAAAAGCGATCTCAGGTTCAAATCGGTGCCTGAAGGAAGCATCTGCCAGTGGGCCCCGCCGTCGGTCGTTTTAATGATCAGGCCAAGATCCCCGGCTGCAAAACCGGTATCCGCATTAAGAAAGCAAACAGAATACAGGCTTTTATAGATGCCGGTGGAAAGGGCTGTCCAACTTGCTCCTTCATTGGATGTTTTTAAAATTGTCCCGAACAGGCCTACCGCGAATCCTTCCATTGCATCGGGAAAGGAAACAGACAGAAGGTTATTGGCTGTAACTACGGGCAGGCTGGTCCATGTGACCCCTCCGTTGACGGTTTTTACAATCGTCCCTCCGTTCCCGACAGCAAAACCCGTCTCCGGGCTGGTGAACGTGACGGAATTCAGGGTGTTTGACTGGGGTTTTGGATTAAGCCATTGCCAGTCCTGGGCTTCTGCCTGGTGCAAAACAAAGAGCAGTGACAGCAGAATTAAAACTTTTTTCATTGTTCTGTGTTTTTCATGGCAGGGGGATGCCATTTATTTAATATCCCAAACATCCCCGCTGTTCAGCAGGTCGTCAACATTTTTAATGGGGCTGGTTTCCTTTGCATATTTGATCTGCTCTTCCACCATATCGTCATAGGTCGGGAACATGGCAGAACGGATCACTCCAAAAACCATCGGGAAGTGAGGCGGTGCAAGTTTTGCCAGCATCAGGTGGATGCCTGGATCCTGGTTGTATGCATCATGAATGAGGATGTCATCTGCAGTCACACCATTTTTACCTATTTCAGCAACTTCAAGCATGGTATCCTTCAGGATCAGGCCCTTCTCATTATTCTTGCCCCATGTCATAGGCTGCCCGTTCTTAACGTTCAGCATGTTCTCATCCTTGCTTTCCTTGCCGATTACATCATTATGCGCCTTGTCGGCGAAAATGATGCAGTTCTGCATGATCTCGATGATGGACGTTCCGTCATGTTTTGCAGCTTCGAACATGGCTTCAGTCATCATGCTGATGTTGTTGTCAGGAACGCGGGCGTAGAATGTGCCCTGTGCTCCCATAACAAGTTCGCCAACGTTGAAGGGATGCTCAATGGTTCCCTGGGGAGAGGTCTTGGTGACCTTGCCCATGGGGGTGGTGGGGGAATAC
The DNA here is from genome assembly GCA_903837605.1 of uncultured Bacteroidales bacterium. Taxonomy (GTDB): domain Bacteria; phylum Bacteroidota; class Bacteroidia; order Bacteroidales; family FEN-979; genus CAIRDP01. The sequence continues at coordinate 51,046 of CAILVF010000043.1, forward strand.
TGTCCCTTGGTCAGTCCGTAGATCTGGTTATTGAATAAAAGGATATTGATATCTACGTTTCGGCGGATGACGTGAATGAAATGGTTCCCGCCGATTGCCAGCGAGTCCCCGTCACCGGTGGCCATCCAGACGCTGAGCCTGGGGTTTGCAATTTTAACGCCGGTAGAGATGGCCGCAGCCCGGCCATGGATACCATGGATACCATATGTGTTGACATAGTATGGGAATCGCGATGAGCAGCCGATACCTGACACCATGCAAAAGTTCTCTTTACGGTAACCAATTTTCGGGAATACTCTTTCCACTGCGGCAAGAATGGCATGAGCGCCGCAACCTGCGCACCATTTTACCATCTGGTCGCTTTCAAAATCGGTTTTGGACAACTGAACGGTGGAACGTTCGATGGTTGTATTTACGAAATCCATATTATTTTTCCTCCAGGATTTGGTTGAATTTTTCAGTTAACTCATTGATCATGAATGGTAATCCCTGAACCTTATTGAACTGTGAAATGTTCGGTATCGGGAATTTCATCCTCAGGTAGTTCACGAATTGTCCGCTGTTGAGCTCGCAAACAACGATCTTTTTAAAGCCTTTCAGGACTTTTTCGGTGTTTTTCGGGAGCGGACTTATATATTTGAAATGGGCATGGCTGATGCTTTTGCCTTCAGCCTGTGCAAGCTTGACTGCAGAATGAACAGCTCCGAAGGTGCCGCCCCAGCTGATTACGAGGAGGTCGCCTTTTTTATTGCCGTCGATTTCCTGTTCCGGGATAAAATCTGCGATTTTTTCAACTTTGGCGGCACGAAGGTCGACCATAAGCTGGTGGTTCATGGGGTCCATTGAGACCACGCCGGTGATATTTTCTTTTTCAAGTCCGCCTATCCGGTGGCGCAGACCTTCGGTTCCCGGAAGGGCCCACTGGCGCACCAGTGTTTCTGCATCCCGTTTGTAGGGCTTGTAATTTTTATCATTAGCCTCGGCGATGGGAGGTTTGATGGGAGGCAGGTCTTTTACTTTTGGAATGCGGAAAAGCGCAGATCCGAAGCCAAGGTAACCATCGGTAAGAAGTATTGCCGGGGTCATATGTTCCATCGAAAGTTTGGCTGCAGTATAAGCCATATAAAAACAATCATCGGGTGTTGATGCCGCAATAATTATAATAGGGCCTTCGCCGTTTCTTCCAAAAAGGGCCTGCATAAGGTCAGATTGTTCAGATTTTGTGGGAAGCCCTGTTGATGGGCCTCCACGCTGAACGTCGACGATGACCAGGGGAAGTTCGGTGATAAGGGCGAGGCCGATAGCTTCACTTTTCAGGGAGAGGCCGGGGCCAGAAGTGGTGGTGCAGGCCAGGGAACCTGTATATGAAGCCCCAATGGCTGAACAGATACCGGCTATTTCATCCTCTGCCTGGAAAACTTTTGCCCCGAGTGATTTATGTTTTGAAAGTTCCATCAGGATCTCGGTAGCGGGGGTGATGGGGTAAGAGCCAAGGAAAAGCGGGCGGCCCGATCTCTCGGAAGCTGCAAGCAGGCCCCATGCCGTAGCAATGTTCCCGGTGATGTTGCGGTAACGGCCTTTAGCCATTTTGGCCGGGCCGACCTGGATTACCGATTCGAGAGCTTCAATGGTTTCGGCATAATTGTACCCGGCCTGGATTACAATTTTATTGATCTCGACGATTTTAGGATTCTTTTTAAACCTTTCCTCGAAATATTTATAAGCCAGTGTGATTTCGCGGTTGAAAATGAAATACAGGATACCAAGTGCGAACATGTTTTTTGAACGTTCAGCCGTTTTGGTATCGATACCCGAGTCCTTCAGGCTCTCTTTGGTCATGGCGGTGATTGGAGCCTTGATCATGCGGTAAGCATCGAGGCTGTGGTCTTCCAGTGGGTTTATTTTATACCCTGCCTTTTCTATGCTTTTTTCATCAAAAGCATCGGTGTCGACCAGGATGGTTGCACCTTTTTTGGCCCATTTGAGGTTCGACTTTAGTGAAGCCGGGTTCATGGAGACAAGGACGTCGACCATATCGCCGGTTGTAAAGATCTTTTCGGAGCCCATATGGACCTGGAAGCCGGAAACCCCTGCGACGGTATTATGCGGGGCCCGTATTTCTGCTGGAAAATCAGGGAAGGTGGCGAGGTCATTCCCGGCCATGGCGGCCGAATCGGAAAATACGGAACCTGAAAGCTGCATGCCATCGCCGGAATCGCCGACGAACTTCACAACTACGCTTTCCTTCTCAACAATTTGTCTTTTAGTGTTAGGCATCGTTATGTGTTTTAAGAGTGTGCGAAGTTACAAAAATATCTCGCCCATCCCCCTGTTAAAAAATTCACATCCGGCGTTTTTCCGGTTTATCAAAAATGTTTATCTTTGCAGCGGAAAAAGAAATTACTAACCAGGCCTGCCCTCCGGCAGGCATAAATTTAACATGTCATGGCTTACAAGATTAATGAAGATTGCACTGCTTGTGGAACCTGCATCGATGAGTGCCCAGTTGAAGCGATTTCCGAAGGTGATATCTATAAGATTAACCCCGAAACCTGCACCGATTGCGGAGCATGCGCTGATGTATGCCCTGTAGAAGCGATTCATCCTGAATAAGAAACTCAGGATTAAACAGTACGGGCGGCTCATGCAATGAGCCGCCCGTATTGTTTATACATAATATTAATGTTCAGGCACCTTCCACTTTCAGTGCCAGGGTTTCCCCGTCGAAGACGGCATATGTGAAATGGGTTAGCCAGTCACCCAGGACTACCTGGACTGCTTTTTCAGATATTTGGGTTTCCACCGGGTAATGGTAATGACCGTATACCAGGTAATCGAGTTCAGGATGCTGTTTGATCAGCCCTTCAGAATGGAAGCGGATTCGTTCGTTGATCAGCCTCAGGTTTCTTTCTTCCTCGGTTTTTTCTTTCTGCATTGCTGCATTCCGGCTTTTTCTTGACCAGAACAAAGCCATACTAATACCCAGGTCAGGATGGATCAGGCTGAAAAGCCATTGGTTGATCCTGCTGGCAAAGACTTTTTTGATGAACTTATAACCATGGTCGCCGGGGCCCAGGCCATCTCCATGAGCCAGGTAAAAGTTCTTCCCGTTAAAGGTCCGGAACTCCGGTTCCCTGTGAAGCAATATCCCAACCTCTTCCTGGAGGTAAGAAAACGCCCACATATCATGGTTCCCCCTGAAGAGGTGAACCGGGATCCCCGAATCAGTGATCCCTGCAAGCATACCCAGCAGACGGGTGTAACCCCGGGGAACAGTCGTCTTGTATTCAAACCAGAAATCGAAAAGATCGCCCATCAGGTATATTTCACTTGCATCCTTACGGGCCATATCAAGCCAGCGTACAAGCTTTTTCTCCCTCTCGAGGCTTTGCAGGCGATCGGGGATGCCCAGGTGAAAATCCGATGCGAAGTATATCTTACCGTTCATATTCAGTACAAATATCGGAAAATTTATCTGGTTTGTTTTTTCACGGCTTCCATTTCCCTTTCCCTGATTATCCTGTTATGATGGAAAACTGCATGCTTGTTTCCCGGAAATGACCTTCCCAGGGAGCTGTCAATCTTCAGAAAGTAAACAGAATCATTGTGAAACGTAAGCACAGGACTTGTCCCGATGCCCTGGTTAAGGATCAGAAGGGAGGTTAAGCTGTTAAGATGCCTGTTGACATATTCAGTTTCAAGTGTATGCTGATTTTCCCAGACCGGCTTGAGGGACTCATCCAGTTTTTTCGAGAATCCGGCAAAATCAGGATCGCCCTGATGTGATAACAGGCTGCTTTGAAGGGAGTCGTATACTCTGCGGTTCCTGAAAGTCGCATTAAAAAATTTTTTCATGTCGCTGCTGGATGGCGATCCTGTGATGATCACATCCTCAAGATGTGATATCCCCCCTGACTTAATCCCAACCGTATCGCCAGGCCTGAGTTCGAAGATCAAAATGTTGTTCGGCGGAAGGCTTAGCAGGTATAGCCCGGGTTCTTTTAAATTTAAATGAAAAGAGAAATCTCCGGATTTGCCGATGATCACAGAGTCAATCACGACAGAATTTGAAGGCCCCACTTCCACCAGCTTCATAAGTTCACCAGGGACTCCCCTGATGTTTCCGGCGACCTTCGTATTGCCTTCCCTTGCCGTCTGGCAGGAGACTATGATCAGCAGGATTAGCACGGAAAATATCAGCCTTTTCATTTTAATTCAAGTTTGATCTTAGAAACCAGAAACCTGTCGATAGGAAACGTAAAATCTTCCTCTTTTAGTTCGTTAATTCTCAGCCACCTGAAACTTTGAGCCCCGTCAACTGCGGGTATGTCATTTTTAATTTCAGTTGTTTTGAACCTATAAGGTTTATCGATTTGCAGGGTATAATACACGTTAAACAACTGCATATCTGTCGGCAGCAGGGTAGTGGGCTGGTAAAAATCGGTCGTATAGAAATGTAAAATATCCCTGATTTCCGAGTCCAGTTCTTCCCTGAATTCTCTTTTCAGGCAATCTATGGTCCCTTCTCCGAATTCAAGTGCACCCCCCGGGAATTTGGTCATGAGCATACCCAGCCGGAATTCGTCGGTGACCAGGATCATGCCATCCGCAGTGAACAAGCCATAGACCCTGATGTTAAAGCGTTTTTCGTTCATCTGCATTCCTTTCTTTCAGATATGTTTCAAAGCTCTTGTGATCTGCCTTTTCCCCGGGGGGCCGGGGATCTTTTCCACGATGAATCCGGAGGCTCTCAATGCCCTTATCACATCGCCCTTCACGGAATAGGTTGTGAGAATGGCCCCGGGTTTCATTGAGAGGAACAACTTCAGGAAGATCTCTTTTGTCCATAATTCCGGCTGGGTCGAAGGGGAAAATGCATCAAAGTAAACAAGATCGAAGGTTTCAACGGGAGGAGAGTATTCCTCGAGTCTATTATGAATTTTATGAAGGCGGAAGAAGTTTGTGATCTCCTCCGGCTTTCCCCATGGGGCAAGGTGCAACTTTTCATAGATGTCTTTGTGACCTGGTGTACAAAGCATATCAGGATAATTCAGCTGTCGCCACAGACCCCTTTCAAGGGGATAAGCTTCGATTGCAGTATATTCGAACTTTTTCCCCTGTCGTTCTGCCTCAAGCAAGGTGAGCAGGGCGTTCAGGCCTGTGCCGAAACCGACCTCGAGAACGTTGATAGTGCCTGTTGCCGGGTCAAGATGGGAGAGCCCGGCTTCGATGAACACATGCATTGACTCCTGCACAGCTCCATGAGAAGAATGGTAACTTTCGTTCAGTGCGGGAACAAATATCGTATCAGACTGGTCACCGGTGGATACAATCCTCAGGTTCAAAGGATGGATGATTTACTTGGTATCACTGAGTTTTTTAATTGTTACTCTCCGGTTTTGCTTTCGCCCGTCGCTTGTTTTATTTTCGGCGATCGGCTGTGTGTCGCCCAGACCTTTGCACTGGATACGTTTATCTTCAATCCCTCTTTCAACCAGGGCGTCCCTTATGGCTTCCGCCCTTTTCATTGAAAGTTTCAAATTCCCGTCGGCAGTGCCTGTATTATCGGTATGCCCTTCAATGACTATACTCACCTTTATTTCTTCATTGAGGAATTCGGTAAGTTCATGGATTACCGGAGTGCTTTCGGCCTTTACTTTTGCTGATCCCGGGTCGAAATATATACCATAAATATTGATGAAACCTTTGGAATCAAGTTCTTTTTTCATGGCCGATTCGTCTTTGACCGGGGCGGTAACCTTAGGGGCAGGCGTTTCGGTACGGGCAAGCCTGAACCCGAAATCAGCCTGGGAAGAATTGGGAAAATCATTGTTGCGGTATGTTGTCCTCAGTGATGTCTCAGCGCTGCCCCAGGAGCCGCCCCTGACTACTTTTCTGCGGCCCTGGTCGGGTCCCCGGGGATTTTCTTTCGGGCTGTCGGTGTAATAATAGGCATTGTACCAGTCATAGCACCACTCCTGCATATTCCCGCTCATATCATAGATCCCCAGCTCATTAGCCCGTTTCGTTCCGATGTTGTGGCTCTTGAACCCGGCATTTTTACTGAACCAGGCGACTTCCTCGGCAATATTGCTGCCGCTGTAAATAAAATGCCCCGATTTTGTTCCGCCTCTAGCAGCAAACTCCCATTCGGCAGCGGTTGGGATGCGGTAAGTTTTACTGGTTTGTTTTGATAACCAGTCACAATATGCGTTTGCATCATTCCAGCTGATAAAAGAGACCGGGAGCATTGAATCCTTTTCCGGAATTTCCACCCCGATGGAGATGGAATGCCAGTTCTTTCCGGGTCTTGCTTTTGTCTGGCTGAGATCGGTTTTATACAATTCAGCCAGTTTTTCAGCATCGGTGACATATTTTGTATCCTTGACAAACCTCCGGAATTCACCTATGGTCACTTCATATTTACAGATAGAGAAATTATCAACAAACACCTCGTGCATGGGCTTTTCGTCACTCCCACCAGTATTTGAGCCCATATTAAATGTTCCCCCGTTAATGAAAATCATTTCAGGCTGATTTGAAGATTTCTGCTGTGCAATGGCAATTGGCTGGTAAAGGGCCATTACAAATGAAGCGAGTAATAAGGATTTCCTGTACATGGGCTTTTTTTTTAATACGAATTTAATAAATTATCTATGTAAACCTGATCCGGGATGCGGGATGCAGGATATTACCATAACCTTACATATTTATTGGGGTTATATTCGTGCATTAAAGCATATATCGTCTCAAACACATTTTCGGCATTAGGATTTGAGAAATAGTCGCCGTCGTTGCTGTATGCCGGGCGGTGGTCTTTCGAAGTGAGTGTTCTCGGTTCTATATCAAGATACCTGTATCCTTTCTGATCCTCCAGCACTTTTTGCATCATATAAGCGGTGGCGCCACCGGGGACGTCCTCGTCGAAGAACACTATCTTGCTTGTTTTCTTCAGCGACTGTACAATCGTTCCCGGTATATCAAACGGTACCAGTGACTGTACGTCGATGAGTTCAACCGAGATGTTGAAATCTTTAAGCTGGTTAACGGCTTCCTGGGCAATTCTCACACATGAACCATAGGTAACAAGGGTAAGGTCGCTTCCTTCGTTAAGTATTTCGGGCACGCCGAGGGGGATGCGGAACCTTCCTATATTAGCCGGCAACCTCTCTTTAAGGCGGTAACCGTTCAGGGGTTCGATGATGAGGGCCGGGTCATCCGAGGCGATCATGGTATTATAGAAGCCTGCAGCCTGTGTCATATTCCTTGGGACGAGCACATGAACACCCCTGATCGAGTTGATCACCATGCTGAGAGGCGAGCCCGAATGCCATATCCCGACCAGCCTGTGGCCACGGGTAGAAATGATCATCGGTACTTTCTGACCTCCTTTGGTACGGTACTGGGTTGTGGCAATATCGTCGCTCAGGACCTGTAACCCATACAAGAGGTAATCAAAATACTGAATTTCTGTAACCGGCCTCAATCCGCGTAAAGCGAGCCCAAGGCCCTGGCCGAGGATGGTCAATTCCCTGATGCCGGTATCGAAGACCCGGTTTTCGCCATACTTTGCCTGCAGGCCTTCAAGGGTTTGATTTACACCGCCAATTTTACCGACATCCTCCCCGAAGTACATCATAAGAGGATTGTTCTTCAAAAGATAATCATTGTTGGCGACAAGGACTTCACGTCCGGTGACCACCGGTGAATCTTCATTGAATACCGGGGGAACGCTTTCCACTTTCAGGGCAGCCTGGGCCGATTCACTGTAAAGATGGGAACTGTAGCGGTCAAAGTTCAGTCTCTTCTGCTCATCCATCCATTGTTCCAGGTCGGCTTTCATAGGCTTTTTCATGCTGCAGGTCGTGCATACATCCCTAAGTATTTTTTTTGCGGAGGATATGACGTCCTTGCGGATGGGCTCAGCAACAATTTGAAGGTCGGCGACAATCTTATCGATACGGTCCTGCTTTTTGCAGGGACAATGGCTTGTTTTTACAACTGAAACCAGGTGCTCCCTTTCGGCTTTGATAGGTGCCTGGTATGCTTTCCATGCATTATCCCGGGCCGATCGGGCGGCTCTCACCGACTCGGCTTCTATGGCGTCGAGTTCAGCGGCAGTGGCCATGCCGCTGCCAACGGCCCATTCACGCATTTTAACAATGCAATCGAATTCTTTCTCCCAGGCAAGGCGTTCGGCCGACTTGTACCTTTCATGCGATCCGGATGTGGAATGCCCCTGTGGCTGAGTAAGCTCGGTAACATGAAAAACCACGGGTACATGATCTTTACGGCAAATCGCTATCCCCTCCTCAAACATATCGAGCAGGGCCGGGTAATCCCATCCTTTGCAGGTATAAAGCAAGATGCCGCCCGGCTTGTCCTTGTCCTTAACAAAGCCTTTAAGCACTTCAGAAATACTTTCCTTCGTTGTCTGGTATTTCTTGGGTACGCTGATCCCGTATCCGTCGTCCCATACAGCAAGTGCCATAGGAACCTGCTGCACCCCGGCAGCATTGATCGTTTCCCAGAAATGACCTTCTGAAGTTGAGGCATCGCCAATCATCCCGAAGGCAACTTCATTACCGTTCACAGTGAATTTTTTCCCGGCCTCCTGCATCTCCCTGCTGTTCCTGAATGTTTTCGAAGCCAGCGCAAGCCCGAGCAAACGCGGCATCTGGGCTGCAGTGGGAGAGATGTCACCCGAAGAATTCTTTTGTTTTGTAAGGTCTTTCCATTCCCCGTTTTCATCCAGGCTCCGCGTTGCGAAATGATTGTTCATAAGCCTGCCTGCATTGTCGGGGTTCCTGGTAAGGTCGGTATCGCCGTATAGATGTGCAAAGAACCTTTCCTTATCCGACAAACCCGCGGCCATCATAAAAGTTTGTTCACGGTAGTACCCTGCCCTCCAGTCACCAGGCTTGAAAAATTTGGCCATGGCAATCTGCGGAACTTCTTTCCCGTCGCCGAAGATCCCGAAATTGGCTCTTCCGCCAAGGGCTTCACGGCGACCCAGAAGGCTGATCTGCCTCGATTCACAAGCCAGCCTGTAATCGGCCAGAACTTCTTCTTTATTGAATTTCCTGTTATGTTTCATTATTCTTGATTGTTAAAGCCAAATTGATACAAGATGACTGGATATCTGGATAACTGGATATCTGGATAACTGGATAACTGGATAACTGGATATCTGGATATCCGGATATTAAGAATTCCAGTTTCACGTGTAACCAGCCATCGGTATTTAATAATTCTCTCCAAGAACTTCGAAGTATGCCTGGGGATGCTGACATGCCGGACAGTTTTGAAGGGCTTTAACCCCAAAATGGATGTATCCGCATTTCCTGCAGACCCAGTATACCTTTTCTTCTTTTTCGAAAACCCTGTTCTTTTCCATGTTGTTCAGGAGTTTCCGGTAGCGTTTTTCATGATGCTGCTCTACCTGCGTGATTAGTTTATAGGCCGTTGCAATTTTCGGAAAACCTTCTTCTGCTGCAATCCGGGCAAATTCAGGATAGAGTTCAGTCCATTCCTCTTTTTCACCATCGGCTGCGGCTTTCAGGTTTTCAGCCGTGGTCCCTATGCTTCCGGCGGGATAGGTGGCCGTTATTTCAACCGGCCCGCCTTCCAGGAACCTGAAGAATATTTTTGCATGGGATTCTTCATTCAGGGCTGTTTCCATAAACAGGGCGGAAATCTGCTCGTATCCCTCTTTTTTAGCCTGCTTTGAGAAGAAAGTATAACGGTTCTTGGCCTGTGATTCACCTGCGAAGGATTTCAGCAGGTTCTTTTCGGTACGGGTTCCTTTGATCGATGTTTCCATTTTAACTGAGTTTATAACAAAGGTAATTTAAGTAACGACTTACTCAGCAATCATGAGTACACAATTTAAATTTACGCAGGGCGGGAAAACACAGCAAACAGCAAAGCAGGATTTCCTGCATCCTTTTTGTTCAATCCATCGGGATGTAATCTTCCTTGCCGACACTGCAAATCGGGCAAACCCAGCCGGAGGGAATGTCTTCAAAAGCTGTTCCGGGGGCTATTCCCGAATCGGGATCCCCGCTTGCGGGGTCATACACATGGCCGCAAACCGTGCATTTGTACTTTTTCATTTTTTGTTTTCTATCCAGTTAATGATTTTTTCGCAGTCGGGAAGATCTCCGGGAGGAACCATGCCTGCCAGTTTCCCGTTTTCATCGATCATGAATTTCTGAAAATTCCATTTCACAGGTGCATCCATTACCCCATTCTCTTCTTTGCTGGTAAGCCACTGGTAAAGAGGATCAATATCCTTCCCTTTAACTGAGATCTTTGCCATCATCGGAAAAGTAACTCCGTAATTTTTAGTGCAGAATTCCCTGATCTGGTCGTTGCTGCCCGGTTCCTGCGACAAAAAGTTGTTAGCAGGGAACCCTATGATTACAAAGTTTTTATCGGCATACTTCTTGTAAATCTCTTCAAGCTGGGCATACTGGGGCGTATGTCCGCACTTAGAGGCAGTGTTAACAACCAGCACTTTCTTCCCTTTGAGAGATGCGAGATCAAAGGGTTGTCCTTCGAGGGTTGTAACCTTGAAATCATAAAATGATTTACCGGTTTGCGCATTAGATATAGTTGTCATTGCTAGAAATGCTATAATCAGGTTAAGTAACTTCATAAGATTAAATTTATCGGTTTATTCAGGCTGCAAAGGTAAATAAATTATTTCTATTTATAATTATTCTAAATTATTCGTAAATTTGCAGGGTGAAACTATTGCTCAAAATACGAAAACATTACCTCGTCACTACCATTACAATCGTAGCGATCCTGGCAATAATAACGATCATCACGATCAATCAGCATTTAAACATGACATCAATGGAAAACAAAGTAATCAAAGAAGGATCAAAGGCTCCTGATTTCACCCTCCCTTCGCCTGACGGCAGCATGGTAAGCCTGTCACAGTTTATCGGCAAGAAAAAAATCGTTCTTTTCTTTTATCCGAAAGATGAGTCTTACGGATGTACAAAGGAGGCATGCAGTTTCAGGGATAATTACGAGGTCTTCAAGGAAGCCGGAGCAGAAGTGATCGGTATCAGCGCCGATGACCAGGCTTCTCACAAATCTTTTGCCGACAATCACAAACTCCCGTTTATTTTGCTTTCCGACAAGGACCATAAGGTTGCAAAATTGTATAACGTTGGAAAAACCCTGGGTTTGATCCCGGGCAGGGCAACATATGTGATAGACAGCCAGGGGATCATTAAAAAGATATTCTCTTCGCAATTCAGTTTTGAGAAACATATTGATGAAGCCCTGAATATCCTGAAAAAGTAAGGGGCCTTCCCTCTTTTTCTAAATGGGATTTCAAGTCAGTAAGGGAAGGCCTTGAGAAACAGATCAGAACATTTTTTTAAAATTTTACTATTAACCCCAGCATACCAAGGGCAATCAATACCATACCGGTAACAGCTTTTTCATGGTGCTCCATGAAACCTGACCTGAATGTTCTGCTTCCTTTCATGCCCAGGTATACCAGGGACACCATGAAAACTATGGTTGTAATCATATAGACAGCCGATACAATGAGTATCCCTGCCCAGCCGATTGTCCCGGCCTGAAAGTAGTAAGCTTCGATCTCCACACAGGGCGTTATGAACATCGCAATACTAAGTGAAGTGAGTATTGCGGCCCATCTTGTTCTGCTAAAACCAGCTTCAGGGGTTACCTGGTTCGTTTCATGCCGGTGGCGAAGGTGAAGAAAATCGATGATTATATAGACTATGCCTAAAGCGATCAGTATTGCAGGAGCAATGGTTTCTGATATTGCAGAATAGCTGGCCGAGAGCTTATACCCAATAACCCCTACGATAATTCCGACAATGACTGTACTGAGTGTATGGGTGAACCCGGTAATGATGGTTGCCAGCAAGGTCTGATACGGCGTCCATTTCTCTGTTTTACCAACCGCGATCAGAGGCAGCCAGTGATTCGGGATTAAAGCGTGGATTGTGCTTAAAATAAAACTTCCAATGAATATCTGGTACATGCTTTATGAGTTGAAAGATGTAAAATGCGTCTGGATCATTTTTCAAGAAGGAAATAGGTTCCCCCGTTAATTTCAGCTTCTTCTATCAGTTTTAGATTTGCCTTCACGAATAGTTTCTTCCATTGTTTTTTTGAGGTCAGCATAAGCGACAGCACATTAAGGATAGCGAAGGATGAGAGGGTTTGGGTCAGAACAATCATCAGCATCCTCCCGTTCGGTTTGAGGATGCGGTTGATTTCCATCAGCGCATTGAGTTTCTGGTCCCCGAGATGATCGATCATATAGGAACTGATAACCGCATCATATGTTCCTTGCGGAAATCCGGTACCGGTGATATCACCCTGAATTATTTCTACCCTGTCACTGATGCCTGCCAGTTTCAGGTTTTTCTCAAGAAGCGTATTCCCTCCCCCGGCAATATAATCGGAGTTAAAAAGGTCGAATGCGGTGATCTTCCCGGAACAGACTTTGCTTAAAGCAATTGTTGAACGCCCGGCGCCGCAGCCTGCGTCGAGGATGCGGCTATTCTCACCTTTTACTGATAAGCTGACCCATGGAAGTGTAATGTAGCTTGTATTCTTGGCCGAACGAACCACCAGGTTGCCGATGAAGAAGTTTATTGACATAAGGACCAGGAAAAAAGCCAGGAGCTGAAGACCGGGGAAAGTCAGGTACATATGAACCGCTGAGGCAAGGAATACAGCTGAAACTACCCAGAACCCGTTTAACCAGCCGATACTCCATCCCGCATTAAACTTCTGACTCTCATTTTCTTTATGAAACATCACCTTAAGCCGGTCTTTAAGTTTTGCGGGCAATACTACTGCAAGTGACAGTGATAACACGAGTAAAATTGCTATGTGAATAAGGACAACTCCAAGCGTTATCCCTGCCAGCCATTTCATTTGCGGCATCAATACCAGGATCATAACTGAAGCAATGATGCCAATAACTGCAACAATTTTTCCATGACCCATCATAGAAAACCAATGTCGATTTTTCATTTTGCAATCCTCCTGTAATATTAAATATTAATGTTTCCCAATGAGAAGTTCAAAGGGTGAAGAGATCCCGGGTGAGATCAGGCAGGTTTAACAGGGATGAATATCTGGCGTTGTATGCTTTCGTATGGTTTCAATGCCGGGTTCTCTGAATATAATTCAAACCCGGTAATCTCGGCGATCTGGTAACCCGACTGGTCCAGCCAACCATGCCTGAAGGCGACCAGGCTTCTGAAAACACCCTGAATCGTTCCTTTCATAGAATAGCTGGCATACCTGCCATCAGGAATTATAACCGAACCGATTTCTTTTGACAAAGAAACCCCTTCGGGCACCGAGATGCAGGCCCTGAACCTGCATTTCCCGAATTCGGTAAAGAACGGCAAATCCAGGAAAACACCTAAGAATTGTGTTTCTTCTGTGATCAGGCCCCTGGGTTCAGACCAAAGGGTTAATGCTTTAAAGGTTTTGGCAATTGCATCTTCGTCACCAAGATGAGAATCCATAAAAGCTACTTTCAAAGAACGGAGTGATTTAATTTCAATATTCATCCCCGGAGCCGAAACTGTATCTTCTTTCCAGGCTAAATTCAGGCTCCAAAAGTCGGAAGGATTGAGGTCCGGCAATTTGCCTTTGTTGGGTTTCAATGTGCCAATCTTGCTGATTTCGTCAAATGAAAGGGCCCGGAACCCTTCCGGGGTCGTACCATAATACTTCTTAAAGGCTCTAATAAAGGTTGACGGGGATGAAAATCCGCATTGAAATGATGCATCACTTATTCTCAGACCGGGGTATAGTTTCAGATAATGGGCAATACGCTCCATCCGGAGACGCATGATATATTGTTTCGGGGATTCACCTACGACTATGGAAAATATCCTTTGAAAATGAAAAGGCGAGAAGAATGCCAGGGCAGAAAGTTTTTCAAGGGAAAGGTCCTCCATCAGGTTTTCCTGAATAAATGCAAGTACCTTCCTGATCCTTGCGTAATATTCTTTTTCTTTATGATTCCCGGGGGGGTGATGCATCCTTTAATCAGAAAGTTTAAAATTTTTCAAAGATACCTAATCCAAATAATGCAAAATCATATTTTACAGGGTCTGCACTATCGAGTAACCTTAAACTGGTATCCAATTCATTTAAAGCTTTTGAATCGTTCTGTTTTCGCTGGAGCAGGCCTAACTTACGGGCCACATTCCCTGAATGGAGATCCAATGGGCAGGAAAGTTTTGATGGTGAAACGGATTTCCACAAGCCAAAATCGACCCCTGCTCTATCATTTCTGACCATCCACCGCAGGAACAGGTTGATTTTTTTTGCCGCCGAGCCCTTGTCGGGGTCTGCAATATGTTTTATTGTTCTTTTGCAATGGGGAATCTCGAAAAAGACTTCATGAAGTCTGTGGATGGCCGGTTGCAATGAATCGCTGGTTTGAAATCTGGTAAAAATGCCTTCCAGACCTTCCTTCTCTGTATAAATATACTGTAAGGCTTTGATGAAATGAATAAAATCTGCTGAATTAAACGTTCGGTGGACAAAACTCTTTGCCTTTTCCAGATGGTGATCCTTATGATTAATGACAAAATCATAAGGTGAATCACTCATCAGGGCCATCATTCGGAGTCCGTTCCGTGTAATCATTTTCCGGTTTCCCCATGCAATCGAAGAGGCAAGGAAACCTGAGATTTCAATATCTTCTTTTAAGGAATACCTGTGCGGAATTAAAACCGGGTCGGTTTCAATGAAGCTTGCAGTGTTGTATTGAAGGTATTTGGCTTCAAGAAACTCCCGGAGCTCTGGAAAAGATAATTGATTCAAAAGGGGAAAATTTACAATTTACGTTCAGCGAAGCCGAAATGAGCACCAAGTAAAATTAGCAATTATGCGAATAATTACGATTTAGGATTGACTAACGACGAAGGAAATCAATGTTCGCAGCCCGCGATCCCTGATTAACTTATAAGCTGTACTGCCTGGATCAGTCCTTTCCCTATCTCGATTGCTTTTTCGTTATCGGGGATGAGTTTGTGATGGCGTGCTGGAAGTGATTTCTCCAGCCCTTTATGAATGAATTCAGGTTGAACCAAAGGTTTCAGTTTAAGGAAACCCCCGAGGACGATCATGTTGAATATTTTGGAAAGGCCAAGTTTCCCGGCCTCATCAGCTGCAGCGATAGTATAAATGTTGATATCCTTGCGCACCGGGATCCTTGTGATGCCGTTGGGGTCGTAAATCAGCAATCCTCCTGGTTTTACAGCTTTCTCGAATTTGTCGAGGGACTGCTGGTTGAGGATGATTGCTGTGTCAAATGAATTAAGGATAGGGGAGCTGATGCGTTCATCGCTGATGATAACGGTGACGTTAGCCGTACCCCCGCGCATTTCAGGCCCGTAGGATGGCATCCAGCTGACTTCCTTGTTCTGCATAACCCCTGAATAAGCGAGGATTTTTCCCATCGAGAGGACTCCTTGTCCGCCGAAACCGGCGATGATAATCTCTTCTGTCATAATTTAAATCGTAAATCGTAAACCGTAAACCGTAAATTGTCCTTTTATTCTTTAACGACAGTTTCTTTCTTTTCAACTAATTTTCCGTCAACCTTGATATCGCCAAGGGGGTAGAAGGGGAACATATTCTCTTCCATCCATTTATTTGACTGCACCGGTGTCATTTTCCAACCTGAGTTGCAGTTTGAAACAACTTCGATAAAAGCGATGCCTTTGTTTTCTTTTTGTTGTTCTAATGCTTTGCGGATGGCTTTTTTGGTTTTGCGTACGTGGCTGGGTGTATGCACTGCCTGGCGGGTTACATAATGGACCCCCGGCAGATTTGATATCAGTTCAGTAATCCTGAGTGGGTGGCCCATGGTTGGCACATCACGTCCGTAGGGAGAAGTTGAAGACCTCATGCCGGGGAGGGTAGTGGGGGCCATTTGTCCTCCGGTCATACCGTAAATGCCGTTATTAATGAAGATAATAGTAAAATTCTCACCGCGGTTGCAGGCATGGATCGTTTCGGCGGTGCCGATAGCTGCAAGGTCACCATCTCCCTGGTAGGTAAATACAAATTTGTCAGGCCACAGGCGTTTGATAGCGGTTGCCAGGGCAGGGGCACGTCCGTGGGCTGCGCCCAGCATATCGATGTTCATGAAATCATAAGCCAGAACTGAACATCCAACAGGGGATACACCAATGGTTTTATCCTGGATGTCCATTTCCTCAAGGGTTTCCATCAGCATGCGGTGTACAACGCCGTGTCCGCAGCCGGGGCAGTAACTCAATGGCCTGTCAACAAGGAGATCGGTGCGTTTATAAACGATATTTTCATCCTTGCGTATCTCGGTTTTTACAAATGGTTCCTCCATAATCAGCCTCCGATAATTTGGGTTTCGAGCGCATACACGACTTCGTCCGGTGTCGGGATGATGCCGCCAAAACGCCCGTAATGTTCTATTTTAATGCTGCATCCTACACTCAGCTTTACATCTTCTATCATCTGACCGGCATTCATTTCAACAACCAGTATGCCTTTGACTTTTTTACCAAGGTCATTGATTGCTTTTACCGGGAAGGGGAATAGGGTAATGGGCCTGAAAAGCCCTACTTTAATGCCTTTTGCGCGTGCAAGGTCCATGGATTTCTGGCAGATGCGGGCCGACAGTCCGAATGCGACGAAAAGGTATTCTGCATCTTCGCATCCCAGGGTTTCGTATAACACCTCATTTTTCTCTATTTCCCTGTATTTGGCCTGGAGTTTCAGGTTCACTCTTTCCTGCCCGGCGGGGTCAAGATCGAGAGAGGTGATGATAATATGATTCCGGTCTTTGGGTTTGCCTGTGGCGGCCCATGGGTTTTGTTTGATCAGTTCCGCTTCTGTACGTCGGGGGATAGGATCGAAAAGAACGACTTTTTCCATCATCTGGCCGATAGCGCCATCTGAAAGGATCATCACCGGTGTGCGGTATTTGAAAGCAAGATCGAACCCGAGTTTTACATGGTCGCACATTTCCTGAACCGAGGCAGGAGCGAGAACGATCATTTTATAATCTCCGTGCCCGCCTCCTTTTACTGCCTGGAAATAATCGGCCTGGGAGGGTTGAATAGTCCCGAGGCCGGGGCCTCCACGAACCACATTTACAATAACGGCAGGCAGTTCAGCTCCGGCCATATACGAAATGCCTTCCTGCATCAGGCTGATGCCGGGGCTTGACGACGAAGTCATCACCATTTTACCAGTACCTGCACCACCGTAAAGCATGTTTATGGAAGCTGTTTCACTTTCGGCCTGAAGGACTATCATTCCGGTGCGTTCATGCGGTTTTTCCGCCATAAGATATTCCATCACTTCAGACTGAGGTGTAATAGGATATCCGAAATACCCGTCGCAGCCTGCCCTGATGGCAGCCTCGGCAACAGCTTCGTTACCCTTCATCAATCGTAATTCACCCATGAGATATGTAGTTTAAGATTGTTATTCAGAAACTTTTCCGCGGTATACGGTAATCACGCCGTCGGGACATACAATTGCGCAGTTCATGCAACCGGTGCAGTCGTTATTGACCTTCATGGCAAAATGATAGCCTTTGCCATTCACTTCTTTCGACATCGCAATAGTAGCAGAAGGACATGCGGCTATGCATACCTCGCATCCCTTGCAGCGTTCCACGTTTACCAGGATATCACCTTTGATTTTAGCCATACTTAGAAAAATTAATCGTCAGGTATTAAACACCAGGGCGAAATTAGGAAATTTCTCCGAACCCGGGGAGGGTATTGTTAAATTTAGAACAAGTATAATTAGGCACGAGCCATGAGTGATTGGCGAATACTCATGGCTCCTGCCTCGTGGCTCAGGGCTCATGGCTTATCTCTGGGCTGTGTTGTTGTAATAGAAGCTCCTGAAATAGGATTCGGTGAATACCGGGTTGATCTTATGGTAAAAACTTATAAGGATGCGTGTCTTCTGCCTTATTGTTTCATTCAGGTCGACAAGCCTCCAGAATTCGCGTCCGCCCGTAAACAGGTTCTGAGCGAACACATTGATATCTTCTTCAAGGGAGGCTGTGGAGTATTCCGAAAGGAAACCCTGGTCTATCATTGCGGGATCCAGGGCCATGCTTGCAAGGCCTTTTGAAATTGCATCCGCCCCGCCATTTCCATAACTGAAAGAGGAAGGATTGAGCGACAGCCATTTGGTCTTGTCGAAACAGGAAGGGAAATTCCGGATCAGGATACTGGAGAATTCATGATGAAACACCTGTTCGATATAATCGTCGGTGAACCAGGGATTGTCGGTGTCGTCACAAAGGTAAATTGAATGCTGGTAATTAGTGCCGCCGTAAGGAAGCCCGTAGAACTTCATTGACTTTAAAACATACACCCTGTCGAGATTGCTGTTAAGCAGGTCAAGAGGGTATTTTGAGAACGCATGGGAAAGAAGGTCTTCCAGCCTGCCGATCTCTTCTTTACTGACCGGACGTATATCGGGATTGACCTTTTTGCCCGACCATTGATGTGGGAAAATACTAAGTTTGGAAGGAAAAAGTACTTCCACTCCGCTCCTTTGATCATAATAGCCTGGCTGTGCCTCCACGTCATGGAACAGGCAGAAAATAAGGGGTAGCCAAAGACAATACCTATAAAGGAAAGCCATTGATGCGGTTTTCGACGCACAAAGAAAAGTATGGAGCTGCCCGGTATGGAAGCGGAAATCAGAAAAATATCAACGCGGCATTGTTAATAACTCTGGTAATTTTGTTGATAAGTTTGCTTTCCAGGTAGTTAGTCTGGCACGGGGGAGTGAAAAATAGTCGGCAGTCGGCAGCCATGAGCCATGAGCCACGAGCCATGAGCCATGAGCCATGAGGCACGAGCCATGAGGCACGAGCCATGAGGCACGAGCCATGAGGCATGAGCCATGAGGCATGAGCCAACAGTCACCAGTCCCTAGTCACTAGCTTACCGGGTGATTTTCATGGAATGTTTTAAGCCTTTCTTCGAGCACGGGGAATTGCTCTCTTTTAACCAAAGAGACACAGGCCCGGAGACCTTCATGGCGCTCACTTCCGCAGATACTTAATGAAATAGCGCTTATGCCATAATAAAGAAGTTCTTCAAGGAGTTTTTCACTTGAAAACCCAGGGTAAGAGACTGTAAAATAGAAGCCATCGGCAATAGGGTTGCCTTCATCCATGTCATACACGATCCGGAACCCGTTGTCGAGGAACAATTTCTTCATGATTTTTGCTTTTTCCCCGTATTCCATAACAACTTCCCTGAAGTTATAAGTCCCGTCATTTGCAGCTTTCAGCATAGCGGCCATGGCATACTGGGTGGAGTGGGCGGTGCCGGCGCTCAGCGCATATAGTGTGCCATAGATGAGGGCCCTGCCAAAGATATTGGAAGAATAAGACCAGAGAAGGTTTTCAGAAACAAGGTTGAAAAGCTGGTTGGAGACAAGCATCAGACCTATCCTTTGTCCGGCGTAACTGAAAGCTTTGGAGCTGGAAATGAGAAGGATGTAGTTCTCTGTATACTTGGCAACGGTAGGCTGGTAAGGAGGATGCCCGGGATGCCCGTAATCCTTCCTGAAGTCCATTCCGAAATAGGCAAGGTCTTCGATGATAACAACATTATATTTAGTCGCCAGTTCACCTATTATCCTGAGTTCATGTTCTGTAAAGCAGATCCATGACGGATTATTCGGGTTTGAATAGAGTACCGAATGAATTTTACCAGTTGCGAAATAGGATTCAATTTTTTCCCTGAGTTTTTCCCCCCTGTACTCATAGACATCGAAACTTGCATATTTCATGCCCAATACGATCTGCTGCTGGTGGTGAACAGGAAAACCCGGATCAATAAAAAGCGTTGTATCCCGTTCCTTGGAAAGTTTTGAAAGGGTCAGGAAAGCGGCGAAGCCGCCTTGCATGGATCCAACAGTAGGAACGCAGTTGGCTTCATCAACATCAATATCGAGGAATAATTTGGCGAAACGCGAAGCTTCTTTCTTGAGAAGAGGGGTCCCTTCAATATCGGGGTAAATTGCTGCCACACCCCTCTTCAGAGCTTCGATCTCTGCCTGAACGCCTATTTCGGAAGGAGGCAGTCCGGGAACTCCCATTTCCATGCGGATGAACTTCTCACCGGTTTCCTTTTCGATATTGTTGATAAGCCTTTTTATCTCACGAATCGTTGCGGTACCAATATTAAGGATCTTGCTTTCGCTTATCTGCCGTCTTACAACCTCTGCATTTATCGGAGTCTCTTTCATGGTTTCCCTCTTGTCAAGATTTGTTAATTGCTGAACAACAGCAAAAGTCATAAATAATTTCCAATCCGGCAATGATATAGATCATGCGGATATAACAATTATAAGAAATTATCAACAGTTTTAAAAAGGAGTTTCACTTCCCAGGTAACATGTTATACCCAGTGATGTAAACCGGTTTTGGATTTCAACCAGCTTCTCCCGGGGTGTCATTTCAAAGCCGGGGAGCTTATAAACGATTCCTGCGAGCTGGTATTTTTCACGCCCAAGGTGGTGAACGGGAAGTATATTCAGCTCATTCCGGCCTGTCGAAAGAATAAAACCTGCTGTTGCCCTGATATTTTCATCCGAGTCATTCAGTCCCGGCACAAGTGGCAGCCTGAACACCAGCCTGCCTTCGAACTTCCCTGCAAGCTGCCGGGCATTCTCAAGGATCAGGGAGTTTGTTGAGGATGTAAGCTCCTTATGGGAAGCCGCGTCGATATGTTTCAGGTCAAAAAAGATCCATTCAAGCCAGGGAAGGGATGGTTCTATATTTTTCCAGGGGATGTCACCGCAGGTTTCAACCGCAGTATGGATAAAGGCCTCATAGCACCGTTTAAGCAAAGCTGAGGCGAACTCAGGTTGTGCAAAAGGTTCTCCTCCGGTGAGGGTGATCCCGCCTTTTTCACCCCAATATTGCCTGTCGCGTTTTATCCTGTCATAAAGATCTTCTGTCGTGATATAGTAACCTCCTTTTGCCAGGGCTCCCGTCAGGCAGGCGCTTACGCAGTCATAAGTAACGCATCTGCTGCATTTCTCCCTGTCAAACTGAAGCCGGGGGGTGTCCTTATCGCCGATCAACGTTATAGCCTTGTGTGGGCAGGCCTGCAGGCAATACAGGTCGAAAAGGCATTTTGTTTCTTTATACAGGGGCTCGGGAAATGGTCTTATCCCTTCCGGGTTTGAGCACCAGAGGCACCTGAGCGGACAGCCTTTCAGAAATATCAGTGTGCGGCAGCCGGGGCCGTCGTGTACCGAGAACCCCTGGATGTCGAAAATATATCCCCCGTTTAATTTTGACTGATCCATTCGAAATCGACACATTTTGCCGCGATCATATCGGGGTAGGCCAGGGTGGCTGACATACATTTGCCCAGAAAATCTTTCTCGGCAGTGTATTTACTGCAAAACTTGCATTTTGCAATCTTTTCAGCCTTGCCGCAGAATGGATCGTCGGGGAGGATGTCCTGCTTTGAGAGTTTGCACATCCCCTTGAAAACATCAACCGGAAGGTAAAATTTGCAGTCGGTGCAATTGTTCATGTCTGTTTCGGTTAAATCGTATCCTTTTTTTAATAGTGACTAGTGACCGGTGACTGGTGACTGGTGACTGGTGACTGGTGATCGTTCACTGTTCACTATTTACCGTTTACTAGAGTTCTTCGTACTCCGTTCTTGCAATGACTTCATCCTGTATCTGTTTGCCGAGTTCGACCCAGTACTGGGTAAAGCCGGCAACACGCACCAGCAGGCTCCGGAACTTATCGGGATCGGCCTGGGCCTGTTTCAGCATCCTTGAATCAACGATGTTGAATTGCACATGGAACCCGCCTTTCCGCATATATGAGCGGATCAGCTCGAGGAATTTACGGGAGCCTTCCCGTCCTCTCACGACCGAGGGATGGATCTTCATATTCAGCTGGGAATTCTGGGATTGCGAATGGTTCCAGCAGGCTGCCGAGTTGAACAAAGCATATGGGCCATGTTTATCGGTTCCGGGATATGCCGAAACCGACCCGTCAGAGAACGTTGTTCCCGACAAGCGCCCGTCAGGGGAAGCCAGGGTTACTGCTCCCATAGGGCCGTGGGTCGAAACACTGATCTGGCAGGCATACATGGGCTGGTCATACAGTGAACGGTAATTATGGGTCATCTCGCAGAACCAGTCCTCCCATTGTTTGAAAATGGCATCTACATACGGATCGTCATTGCCGAATTTGGGAGCATCCAGGCTCTGGCGGTGTATCTTACGGTATTCGCTGAAATGTTCGGCGGGCTTCTGGTCTACCAGTGAGTAGGAACCTGTTTCCTGGGCCGTATGATATCCGAAGTTGTCGAGAATGGCTTTGCGGTAATCTTCCAGGCTGAAATTCTTATCGTCGTAAATATTTTTTTTCAGTGAAGCCAGGGAGTTCACAAGCGTGGTGTTTCCGCAGGATTCAATGTTAAAGGTAGTATTGAACCTTGCACCCATTTGTCCGAGGTCCCTGCCCTTCTCAAGGCAGTCGGGCTTGAGCATGGAGTTAACCAGCGAAGGGCTGATCTTCCGCCAGGCGTCATGCTGGATGTTGTTTGTAAGGGTAAGTACATGCACCGCCCTGCTGAAATAATCCATAAAGCCCTGCCAGAGTTCATCATAGGTTTCCAGTTTGTAACCATGGCTGGGGAATATCCTTTCCCCCGTACGCATATCCACCCCATCGAAGATCACCGTTTCCAGCACTTTGGGAAGCGAGATGAAATGAACTCCGACGCTGGTTGCCGGGGCCGATCCGCCTGGTATCCAGTGGATCTCGCCATCGAGGTTCAGGGGCATCCAGCTCCCAGGGCTTGATTCAAGACAGCCTCCTATTGCCCAGGCACGCGCTTCTTCAAGCTGCATCCCCTCATGGCCGTAATTGTTCAGGAGAAACTCCATGGCTACCTGGTTGCTTACCCAGGCAGGGTAACCGGCACCGGCCTTGGTGCATTCTATGCCTTTCAAAAGGAATTCTTCGGGCAGTTTTTCGTCGTATAGCACCGATAAGGTAGGCTGGGGTGTTTCGCAGCTGATGCCGGTCTCGAGGATCAGCATTTCAAGTTCATTTGCCGCCGAGATACCGTCTTTTGTAAGCCCGCCGAGAGCGAGATTGTTAAAGGTATTTCCTGATAACACACCTCCTACGACACCCATGGAGGCAAAACAGTCTATCTCGGTGAATTTAATACGCATACATTCCAATAACTCTATGCTTTTCGCACGGTCGATGATACCCCGGTCCATATCCCTTTTCCAGAAAGGAAACAAAACCTGGCCTACGCGGCCGGGGGAAAGCCCCGAGATGGCATCCTCATTAAGAACTCCAACATGGAAAGTCCAGAGCATCTGCAGAGCTTCATGGAAATTGCGGGGGGGATCCGAAGAAATATGCTCAAGCATGCCTGCCATTTCGAGGTATTCAGCCTTCTGTTTTTCTTCCTTTTCAACAGAAGCCAGGAACCTCGCTTCTTCAGCGTAATTCCTGATCCACGATTTGATGCCCCGGAGCATGATGATCACGGCTTTATAAAAATACAGGCGGTCCATTTCAGGATAACCTGCCACTTCGTTAATTCCTTCTTCGCATATCCTGATGATCCCGTCAATACCGTATTGAAGGGGATAGTAATAATTCATGACCTCGCGTCCCTGGGGGAGGGTGTAGCCTGAATCGAACATACAGATGACCGAACGCATGATAGCTTCCTTCTCCTTGTAGCCCGGCACCATTTGCTCATATTTATGGCCGATGTCATCCACCGAACGGTCCTTCCATTTCTTGGCAACTTCCAGCATCACCGGCATCTCCTCAAGCCTTAAACCGAATTTTCCGGCAATGGAAATTACCTTGCCAACCGATTTGGTTACGTTGCCGCCTCCCTTGCCCACCGTTGTAAAGGTATCGGCGGTAAGTTTGCCCGATTCAAGGGCTTCCTTGTATAATTTGTCCTCCGAAGCCATGAAAAACGCTTCAGAAAGCCAGGGCATAGGGTATGAACTGCGCAGGTATGAGGCCTTTCCCATAGTAAGAAGTTCACCCGGGTATATTACAGGGGTTAAATGCTCGAAGCCCGCCTTCAGGCTTTCGGCCCTCCTGATTACAGGTATCTCCCCGTCAAGTTCTTCCCAGCGGCGGGTGTACCAGTATGGGAATTCCATAGAGGTCGACGACTTGGCGCTGAAATACAGTTCACGGGCCTGGTTTGCCCTTGGGGTCGGTTTGCGGCCTTTCTCACGGTCTTCAACCTGAGGTGAAGGCTTATTCCCGTAATAATTTATCGATTCAGCCGGGCAGTCTAAAAAATCCGCCGGATTTTCACCCGTATTGCTCATATGCTTATAATTAGATATGCAAAAGTAAGTAAAATTGTATCAGAATTCACTAGTCACCAGCCACTGGTCACTGGTCACCTTATTTTAATTCAAATTGGGGTCTGCGGGATAATTTGACCAGATAGCATAGTCCTGCCCCATATGCTTAAGGTAATTGCTCCAAAGCGACCCGGGAGTCTGTGAAATCACTTCATCAGCCGTTGTATGGGACAATACCCATGAATTCTCTTTGATCTCCCGTTCCAGCTGGTCGGGATGCCATCCTGAATAGCCTACGAAGAAACGTATATTGTTCTCGCCGATCTGCCCTTTGCGTATGGATGATTTTATCTTCTCAATATCGCCACCCCAATACAATCCTTTCATGATCTTCAGGCTGCCTTCAAGATGGTCAAGGGTGTGAATGAAAAATACAGATTCGGTCTTCACCGGCCCCCCCAGGTAAACCTGGAAATCAAACTCCCTGAGATCTTCAAAAACCTCGGGCAGCCTCATTTCAAGAGGCTTGTTTATTATGACACCGAATGTGCCTTCCCTGCTGTGTTCGGCAAGCAAAACAACGCTTTGCCTGAAGTAATAATCCTGCAAGGAAGGCTCGGAAATCAATATGATCCCCTGCTTAGGTTCTATGATCTGTTTATTCATCCTTTCCCCGGGCTGTTTTCATCGCAAACGTACACGAATTTGATTACTTTTGCAAGTGGCAAAAAATTTAGTCAGCCTAATAACGTAACTCCTGCAAAATAATTTTCAGGGTAAAGATAATATCATTTAATGCCAAAGTCCAGCAACCAGGATAAACTTGATAAATTATCAGCTGAATTCCCCTTTTTTATCTATGAGGAATTCAGTTTCTCACTTGAACGGGGGGGGCTGAATATAAACTTTCATTTTAACCTCGGCGACCGTTACCATTTTCATCCTTCACTGTTTATCCCAAGAGAAAACTGGGCATTTGACGACGAAGTTCTCCAACCCCTTCTTCCGTCGCTTGTTTTCCACATCGGCATGATCGAACTCATCAGCTACTGGAAAACCGCCTGTCCGCCCAAACTGATTATCAAACCTGCCCGGCTTGCCCCGGAGCAGGTTGAATGGTGGAAAAAACTGTATTTCATGGGGTTGGGAGAGTTCTTTTACCTGAATTCTATCAGCACCAACGCAAATTCATTTATGGAGATTACCGCCGAAGGTGAGTTTTTTCCTTCTCTGGCTACGCCGGATGTGGGAGCGGGGGTGATCATCCCGGTTGGGGGAGGCAAGGATTCGGCCGTCACACTGGACCTGCTGAAAACAGCTTTCGATACACTGCCTCTTGTTCTGAATGCGCGCGGCGCCACATCCTCAGTCATAAACGCTTCTGGAATACCATCAGGCAGGGCCCTTCTTATGAACCGCAATATAGACCCACTGCTGCTCGAACTGAACGCAAAAGGTTTGCTCAACGGGCATACGCCTTTCTCGGCCTTGCTTGCGTTTATTTCCCTTACCGCGGCCCTGCTCACAGGCAGGAAATTTATCGTGCTTTCCAACGAATCCAGCGCCAACGAAGCCACCATCCCGGGAACAAGAATCAACCATCAGTATTCGAAATCACTGGAATTCGAGGACGATTTCAGGTCTTACGTGAGTAAATATATTACTCGTGATATTGAATATTTCAGCTTCCTGAGGCCTTTGAACGAGCTGCAAATAGCCTGGCTGTTCTCGCACTTACCGGCTTACCACGGGGTTTTCCGTTCCTGCAATGCAGGAAGCAAGACCGACACCTGGTGCTGCAGCTGCCCCAAGTGTTTGTTTACATTCATTATCCTGTCGCCTTTTTTGGGTTTGGACAGGCTCAGTGCGATATTCGGGAAAAACCTTCTCGACCAGCCTTCCATGGCTGAAATACTCAGGCAGTTCACAGGTGCCGCCGATGAAAAACCATTCGATTGCATAGGAACCATATCGGAGGTCAATCTTGCCTTATGCGAGGCGGTGAGGATGCAAGGGGAAAAACCGCTTCCGGCCCTTTTACAGTTATACAGGGACTCAGCCGAATTTGAGATTTACGGCAAGGAGAAATTTCATTCAGCCCTGGAATCCTGGATGCCGAATAACCTTCAGGAACCGTTTGAGGACATTTTAAAAAAGGCTTTGTATGCTTGAGTTCCTGAAACAGAAGCTGGACGGCAGGCTCACTGCCATTCTCGGTTTCGGCAGGGAAGGGCAGTCGTCGTATTCCCTTATAAGGCAGGTGTTTCCCAACGAGCTCCTGCTGATAGCCGACCTGGATGAAGACATCCGCAGCCATCCCTTGCTTGTTAATGACAGCAATATTGAATTTTACACAGGCGAAACATACCTCGGTGTGATACCCCGTTGCGACCTGGTAATGAAAAGCCCGGGAGTCAGGATCAACCACCTGGAGCCGCCGGTCCCGCCAGGAAAAGTCATATCCCAGACTTCGCTTTTTCTGGAAAGATACGGCAGGCAGGTGATAGGGGTTACCGGGACAAAAGGCAAGAGCACGACTTCGAGCCTGATACATCACATCCTTCAGCAGGCGGGGAAAGATTCCTGCCTTGTGGGAAATATAGGCTCACCTGCATTTCATTTCAGCGCCAGGGTGCATGAGGACACTATCATTGTTTTCGAGCTTTCCTCTCACCAGCTTGAATACATAAATGCATCCCCTCATATTGCCGTTTTGCTGAATCTTTTCCAGGAGCACCTCGACGCCTATGTTTCCTATGAGGCTTATCAGCAGGCTAAACTTAACATCAGCCGTTTCCAGGGCAGCGGCGACTTTCTTATTTACAATTCTTCAGATGACTTGCTTTCCGGCCATTTAACCGGCCACGGAAGCAAAGCCCACTGTTTCCCGTTTTCGTTGTCGGCTGTGAACCGGCCGGGCATATGGCGAAATCCCAATACCATTTTTTTCTCCGACGGAATTCACGACCGTGCTGTTTGGGAGCTTGAGCAGAAGCGCTATCTCAGGGGAGAGCATAATCTTAAGAATATAATGGCGGCCATTGGTGCATGCTGTGTGGCCGGGATTGATGATGAGGCGATCAGGGAAGGCATATTAACTTTTAAAGGACTTGAACACCGCCTGGAATATCTTGGTGAAAACAAACTCATCCATTTCTACAACGACAGCATAGCAACCATACCTGAAGCGACCATTGAAGCTGTGAAATCGATCCCTAAGGTAGATACATTGATACTCGGCGGCTTCGACCGCGGGATAGATTATAACGGGCTCGCTGAATTCCTTACCGGGTCGGAGGTGCGCACCCTGGTTCTGGTGGGCGCTGCAGGAAGGCGTATAGGGGAATGCATGGAAGCCTGTAAACCTCATCCGCAGACCTTATTTTATATCAACCGCTTCGATTTATTGAAGGAAATCGTGTTCCGCGAAACCCGGCCCGGATATTCCTGCCTGTTATCGCCGGCTGCTGCAAGTTATGATGAGTTCAGGAATTTCGAAGAGAGGGGAAAACGCTTCAGGGAGCTGGTGAAAGCATGAAAAAGAGAGGATTAGGGATGCGGGAGCCTGGAGCCGGAATGCGGGATACAGGATGCAGGATGCAGGATTTTTGGTATCTGATCCCGGATCCCGGCTCCAGGCTCCCGGTTCCCGGCTCCAGGCTCCCGGTTCCCGGCTCCAGGCTCCCGGTTCCCGGCTCCAGGCTCCCGGTTCCCGGCTCCAGGCTCCCGGTTCCCGGC
>CAILVF010000044.1 GCA_903837605.1 uncultured Bacteroidales bacterium
GACTCCTGCCCAGTTCGACATCGATGGCATGAAAAAACTTTTAGGCGGGGATGACGCATTTACAAAGCAGTTGAACGATTTCTTCACCATCGAAGCGAGGAATGCCAACAAATTTCTTGGCCAGGAAGCCATGATCGGGCAATATGCACATGGAAATGAACCCAGCCATCATATAGTTTATTTATACGCTTATTCCAGCACGCCTAAGTCCGGTCAGAAATATATTCACCGTATTATCAATGAATTTCACAACAATACGCCCAACGGGATGATTGGTAACGACGACTGCGGACAAATGTCAGCCTGGTATATTCTGTCATGCCTCGGATTTTACCCTGTGAATCCGGCCGGAAATGAGTTTGTTTTTGGGTCTCCACAATTTAAAAAAGCTACTCTTAACTTGTCAAAAGGAAAACAATTTGTAATTGAAGGCAAGAATTTCTCAGAAACATCATTTTATAACGACACCAGGATTTTAAACGGAATTCAAATCAAAAAACCATTCATTACTTATAAAGAGATAATGGATGGAGGAAGTCTGAAATTTATAATGACTAAAAACTAATTTACTATGAAAACAATAACACCAGCCATCATTAAATTTCCTGAGAAACAGTTCCTCTGGTGTTGGCAGCAAATTATTGACATTTAAAACGGAAATTATAATGGAGAAAAAACCAGCTCAGAACAAAACCCTGGTTGCCGTAATTGCGACTATTGCCGCAACCGGCGGACTGCTTTTCGGTTTTGATACCGGAGTAATTTCGGGTGCTATTCCTTATTTTCAGAAAAACTTTGCCCTTGACAATGCCTGGATAGAACTTATAACTACAGCAGGGCTTGCAGGTGCAGTGTTTGGCGCAATTTCATCGGGCCGGATTACTGATATTGTTGGTCGGAAAAAAGTGATTTTGGCATCAGCTCTCATTTTTGCCATAGGAGCATTTTGGTCGGGTTCTGCTCCTGGTGCAGGGAATTTAATGGTTGCCCGTTTCTTTCTGGGTATAGCTATTGGGATATCTTCATTTGCCGTGCCTTTATATATAGCTGAAATTTCACCGGCTAAGAGCAGGGGTACCTTTGTGTCCCTTTTTCAGCTTCTTATTACGATTGGCATTTTTGTTTCATATTTCTCTGACCTTGCATTCGCCCTTCCGGAGGGCGCTCCAGGCTATACGGATTGCTGGCGTCCAATGCTTTATGCAGGTATTATTCCTGCAGCCATTATGCTGGCGGGTATGATATTTTTGCCGGAAACACCGCGCTGGCTGATTAGCAAGGGCTTCGAAGATAAAAGCCGCGAAGTATTAATGAAAGTGGAAGACCCTGAACTGGTTGAGGAGACAATTTCACGTATGAAGGAAGAAATTGAAATTGACAAGCATAACAAAACCGGCTGGAACGAACTAGTTAAGCCATGGCTCCGTACTCCTTTGATAATCGCAATCGGAATTATGTTTGTACAACAATTCACCGGGATCAATACGATTATTTACTACAGTCCGAAAATATTCCTGATGGCAGGATTTGAGGGGGCACGGGCAGCTATTTTGGCCTCGGTAAGTGTTGGTGCTGTATGTGTGTTGTCTTCAATTATAGCATTATCTGTTGTTGACAAATTAGGCCGGCGTAAGTTATATATGATCGGGTTAAGTGGCATGGTGGTTTCACTTTTCGCTCTGGGCATGTGTTTTGCATTGCAATCATCACTGGGCGATTCGGTAAAGCAAATAACCGTTGCCTTAGTTTGGATTTATATTGCATTTTTCGCAGTAAGCCTCGGACCTTTAGGTTGGGTTATAGTTTCAGAAATTTTCCCTTTAAAAGTACGCGGTATCGGCGCAAGCATTGGTTCGCTCTCTAACTGGCTGTTCAATGGAGTGGTGGCTTTTACTTTTTTTAAAATTGTGAAAGGGCTTACTATGCAAGGAACCGACATTACAGTTAACAATGAAAACCTCGGCAATCCTGCAGGCGCATTCTGGTTGTATGCCCTCATTGGAATTGCAGGTTTGATATGGGGTTACTTTTATATTCCCGAAACCAAAGGGAAATCACTTGAAATGATTGAAGATCACTGGCGGCAAGGTAAAACTCCAAGAGAATTGTAAAATCGCATGCATTTACAGAAATTCAATATTCAAAGCCGATCAATCGGAATAAACCGGGCTGAAATTTATGCAGTGCTTGGCGTATCTGCCGAAGTACAGGCATTGGTTGATGAATATATTGAAGAAGTTTTTATGAATGGTCCTGAACTTCTCCAGGTTACCGGCGGATACCTGATTGCCGAAGATGTAAAAACGGATTCGAAGTTGAAACAGATCCTTGTTAACGGAATTCCATTCAATATTAAAAAGAATATTTTTCAACAGCTTAAGGCAAGTGAAAAGATTGCCGTCTTCGTTTGTACAATTGGGGATGCGGTGTTTGAAAAATCACGTACACTGATGAAAAATAATGAAATGTTGCATGGCTATATTTATGATATATATGGAAGCCTTGCCGTCGAGAATGCCATGGAACAGGTTCAGGCCAATTTAAAGCTTGAAATGGCTAAAACAGGTTCAGGGATTTCAAACCGTTACAGCCCCGGATATTGCGGATGGATGGTTGCTGAACAAAAAAAGCTGTTCAGCCTTCTCCCTCCCGGGTTCTGTGGAATTTCGCTTTCCGATTCATGCCTCATGCAACCCATAAAATCAATCAGCGGTTTTATAGGTATCGGACCTGAGATTCGCCCCAAAGGATATAACTGCGAAGTGTGCGATTCATCCCAATGCCTTTACCGCAACTTAAAACACAATATCTAATCATGTTCAAACTCTTATATTAATAATTGAAGCACATGAACAAAAAACAGCAATTCGATAAATTACTTTCTGGTGAACTTCATTCGAGTGTGCTATTCAAGCCGATATTGATGCACTTTGCAGCCCGTTTTAATAAAACAACCTATGGGAAGTTTGCTTCGGATTACAAAGTACTGGTTGAGTCGAACATACGTTGTATGGAATACTTCGACCTTGATACGGTAAGCCTGATCAGTGATCCTTACCGCGAAACATCTGCTTTTGGGGCCCGAATTGAATTTATACCTGAAGGAGTTCCAAAATGCTTGAACAAAGTGATTCAAAATGAGGATGACGCCAGAAATTTAGCAATTCCTGACATTTATCAATGTGAACGAACACGCGACAGGATTTCAGGAGCGGCCTACTATCAGAAACTGCTGAAAGGGACGGTCCCGGTGGGAGGATGGATTGAAGGTCCGCTTGCTGAAGCATGCGATTTGGCGGGTTTAAGCGAGATGCTGATGAATCTTATGTGCGATCCTGATTATTCAAATATAATCATGGATAAATGTATGATAGTGGCCAGGGAGTTTGCCAAAGCACAAATAAATGAAGGCTGCGACTATATTGGAATTGGTGACGCAATTTGTTCGCAGATTGATGCAGCCACCTATGATCTTTATGTTAAAGAAAGGCACAAAGAACTTGTTGATCATATTCATTCGCTGGGGGCCAAAGCCAAACTGCATATCTGCGGGAATATCAACCATTTATTACCTTCCATTAGCTGTCTGAATTTGGATATTATTGATTTTGACTGGCAGGTTGATTTACAGGAAGCACGAAAAATATTGGGTGATACTGTTGTAATCAAAGGAAATATTAACCCTGTTTTGATTCAGGAAGCAGACTCTCAGCACCTTGAAATCCTGGCCAATGAACTTGTTCAACAAATGCAGGGCCGGAAATTTATTCTCTCAGGCGGATGCGAAATCGGCGTCAATACTCCTATAGCAAATCTTATGAAATTGGCTGAAATTTCAACAAAAACTAAAACAAATTAATCCCTGAAACCTCCTTTTATGAAAATGAATATGACAGAATGGAAAAATTCCATTCTTGCACATCCCGAAAAAATAGCTGTGCCTGTTATGACATATCCCGGGCTTCAGCTTATCGGCAAGTCGGTTATGGACATGGTCACAATAGGAGAAGTTCAATATCACTGTGTGAAAGCCTTATCTGCAAAATATCCTGCAATTGGGGCAACAACTTTAATCATGGATTTGTCAGTCGAAGCAGAAGCATTTGGCAGTCTTATTAACTTCAGTGAAAACGAGATACCCACTGTTTCAAAAAGACTGATAGACTCATTTGAGCAAGTAGTTAACCTTAAAATTCCGGCGATAGGTGACGGAAGAACAAAAAGCCATTTAACCGCAGCCCGGTTAGCTGCAGATAATAATACAGCCCTCCAGGTATTTGGCGGTATCATCGGCCCCTATTCCTTAGCCGGCCGTCTTTACGATATTACCGAAATGATGACAGCAATACTCATTGAACCCGAAGGCGCTCATGATCTTTTGAACATTTGCACTTCATTTTTAAAAGAGTATGCGCTCGCTTTTAAAAAAGCAGGCTGTAATGGAATTGTGATAGCAGAACCGGCTGCCGGATTGCTTGCCGATTATCAATGTGAGGAATTTTCATCCAGGTATGTAAAACAGATTGTTGATTTTGTGCAGGATGACAACTTTATGGTGGTTTTGCATAATTGCGGAAATACAGTCAGCCTGGTTGAATCAATGCTGGGAACAGGGGCTGCCGGCTTTCATTTTGGCAATGCTGTTGATATGTGTGAGATTCTGCCTCAGGTTCCTTCAAACAGACTTGTGTTCGGTAATTTGGATCCTGCGGGAGTTATAAAAAATGGCAGTCCGGAAATCATTAAGGTAAAAACGAAAGAACTTTTAACAAGAACATCACAATACAACAATTTTGTAATTTCCTCCGGTTGCGATATTCCTCCAGGAACAAAAATTGAAAATATTGATGCCTTTTTTGAAGCCATTGCTGAGTATAATAAAGGCTGATTCATTAATATCAAATCCCATAAACGATTTACCGTCATGAATGAAATAATAGAGAAACTGACAACTTGTATCGAGTTTGGCAAAATCAATCAAAAATCGCCTTTCCCACCTTCAATGCGGGGTGAGGTTGGCGCAGATGAATTAACAAGACAAGCGTTGGAGGCAGGCATAAAACCTGTCGAAATCCTTGAACAAGGATTAATTCCAGGGATGAATGCTGTTGGACTGAAGTTCAGCCAGGGTAAAGTGTTTGTTCCGGAAATGCTGATGGCAGCCAAAGCTATGAGTATGGCACTGGTTCATTTGAAACCCTATTTCATGTCGGGTGAAGTAAAACGAAAAGGCACGTTCATAATAGGCACTGTTTTCGGCGATTTACATGACATTGGTAAAAACCTGGTCGCCATGACCGTAGAAGGAGCCGGATGGGAAGTAATTGATTTAGGAGTAGATGTTAAAACCGAATCTTTTCTGGATACGCTTGAAAAGTACCCCAATTGTGCGGTTGGAATTTCCGCCTTGTTAACCACTACTATGGGTAACATGGAATCGGTAGTAAAATTGGTGAAAGAAAAATATCCATTAACAAAGGTTTTAGTCGGTGGTGCACCTCTCAATACTGAATTCAGCAATAAGATCGGTGCCGATTTTTACAGCCGCGACCCCCAGGGTGCAGTGGCATACCTGAACAATTTGCAAAATTGCTGAATGAACAGTGAAGGATTAATTAATTGAATTATTTAAAGAAAAGACAGTGATCTTTTATGCCAGTTATAAAAAAAATAAAAATGATCTTATCGATAAAAATGATAACTGTTTCGCTTTTTATCTCCCCTTTTATTATGAATGCACAGGATAAAATGGTGTCAGAAAAATACCAGAGTCTGCCTTTCGGAAGCATAAAACCTTTGGGATGGCTGAAAGTGCAAATGCAAAAAGACATGGCCGGGTTTGTTGGCAACCTGGACCGGCTGGTTCCTGATTTGATGAACGACCCCATCTATAGTACAGGGCGGTTGCACAAACAAAGCAAAGCAAAAGATCTGGGGAATCTTAAATCAGGCGATGCCGGAGGCGACGATCAATATAAATGGTGGAACTCCGAAACCCAGTCGAACTGGTGGGATGGATATATCCGGAATGCTTTTCTGCTTGATGATCAACAGGCGATTGAAAAAGTAAAAATCTACATCAATCGGATTCTGGCTACGCAGGACGCAGATGGTTATATTGGAATTTATGACAAAGAATTACGCTATAAATTTACCAGTGAAAATGGCGAATTGTGGTCAAAAACAACCTTGTACCGCGGATTGCTGGCTTATTACGAATGCACCGGTGACGAAATCGTTTGGAAGGCGCTGGTCAGGGCGGTTGACAATGTGATGCAAAATTACCCGGTTAACAAATCGCAGCCTTTTTTTGCAGGAAAAGATTTTTCAGGAGGCGTGGCTCATGGATTAACATTTACCGATGTATTGGACCGGATGCATCAACTCACCGGCGACCAGAAATATTCGGATTATGCAGCTTTTTTATACCTGAATTTCTCCGAAAACTATTCTTCAGAAAAAGATGCCCAACTCCATAATATTTTAGACCCAAACTTTAAGATGCAATCGCATGGAGCACATACCTATGAACATTTGCGACCGTTGATCGTGGCTGCGTATGCTAAGGGGACTACAGAATTGAATATCGCTTTGCGAATTTATCTTGAGCGGATTAAAGTTTGCACCACCCCAACAGGCGGCGCTATAGGTGATGAGTGGATTGGCGGACGACAGGCAGATGCCACGCACACCGGATACGAATATTGTTCGCTGAATGAACTCATGGATAGTTACTCTGCATTATTTCAGAAAAGCGGTGATATCAAGGCCTCTGAGGCAATAGAAACCATTTTTTACAATGCCGCGCAGGGAAGCAGAAATCCCGATCATTCGTGTATTGCCTATCTGAAAACGGATAATTCGTTTGAAATGACCGGTACCCGGAATGGTGAAGTGGAACCCGGTCGAAAACAAACGCGGTATAAATACTCACCTGTCCATCAGGACGTGGCTGTTTGTTGTGTTCCTAATGCCGGCCGAATTTCGCCATATTTCTTGCAGAGCTGTTGGTTTAAAGAAAGCGAGAACACTCTGTTAACTGGGGTTTTAGGCCCGAATATTCTGGAAACAACCATTCAAAATGTTCCGGTAAGAATTGAAGAAATAACAGAATATCCCTACCAGAATCACTTTATTTTCAGAATAAAAACCGGGAAAGCCGTTTCATTTCGACTAAAGATCAGAAAACCGGAATGGGCCACATCCATACAAACCAAAGAAAATTACCAACTTGAAGATGGATATCTTGTTTTTGACAGGAAATACCTAACAAATGATCAGATCGAACTGGAATTTAAGGCTGATGTTCAGGTCAAAGAGGATTTGAATCACGAAAAATACTTCAGCTACGGAGCTTTGATTTATGCTAAACCCAATAAAGCCATCGAGCATACAGGAAAAGTTTATGCTCCCGGATTCATAGACTTGACTTATTCTCCTACTGATTCGAGCAGGTATGAGTTTATCATAAATCATCAGGCTCGCTTTCAGGATGGGAAAATCAGTATTTATCTGAAAAACAAAACCACAAAAAAAACGGAAAAAATTGAATTGATTCCTTTGGGAAAAACTATTTTGAGACAAGTATCCTTTTGATAATGGACGAACTGTTTATTTAAGACTAAAATACCGATAAGAATGATTTCAATACCAACCCTCTCTCAATTTATTGCTTCCGGTAAGGTTCTTCTTCTGGACGGAGCCACCGGTTCCCGGTTGATTGCTTCCGGATTGCAGCCCGGTTATTGTCCCGAACTATGGAATATTGAGCAGCCCGATAAGGTTAAAAATGTTGCCAGGACCTATTTTGAAGCCGGTTCCGATGCTGTGCTAACCAATACTTTTGGCGGTTCCCTGCTTAAACTCAGGGATTATGGCCTTGAAGGCCGGGTGAATGAACTTAATGCCGCAGCTGCAGAGCTGGCTTTATCAGTGAAGCCGTCAGGGAGGTTTGTACTTGCTTCCATGGGCCCATGCGGGAAATTCATGGAACCTTTCGGCGAAGTTACGAGGGATCAGATTGGAAAAACCAGCCTAATTGACCAGTTGCCGCCGATGTAAATTGACCACCCTTCGCCGGAAGGATTATCCGGTGTCCGCCGGAGCAAATTGACCACCCCACGCCGGAGCAAATTGACCACCCCTGAACGAAGATCTTTTTCCTTGCTGTGAAGCAGGCATGAATGATTAGTTTGGCTTAGTCTAAATTAATCACATGTCTAATAAACTAATCGTTATGAGCAAGGTAAGGAACATTATCAAGCTTTACACCGAAGGTGTAAGTAAACAGTCCATCGGGGAACGGACAGGGCTTCCCCGCAACAGCGTAAAAAAGTACATCAGATTGTTTCTGGCCTCGGGTGAAACCCTGGAGAGTCTTGAACAGATGAGTGATACCAAATTGGAACAGATGTTCCTGGCCATGACCTCAAAACCGCATGTGGAAGACGATCCCCGGTATAAGGCAATGGTGGAGTTTTTTCCTGATATGGAGAAAGCCCTCAAGCATCGCGAGAACACCAAGGAGAAGCTATGGCAGCAGTATATAACGAAGTATCCTGATGGATACCGCGTATCGCAGTTCAAGGATTATTATCTCAAATGGCTGAAGGTAACCAACCCGGTCATGCA
>CAILVF010000045.1 GCA_903837605.1 uncultured Bacteroidales bacterium
ACTTCTTTCTTTGGCGGGATTGAAAAGAAAAAGAAAGCCCCGGTTTCCCGGGGCCCGAATTCTACATTTTAGCATCATCCGCAAAGGAATAATACCGGTCATCCCCGATGAAGATGTGGTCCAGGACATCCACATCAAGCATGAGTCCGCAATCACTGAGCTTTTTGGTTAGTTTACTATCTGCTTCACTAGGATTGATGTTCCCTGAAGGATGATTGTGACCTAATATAATGGAGCAGGCTTGATTATCCAGGCAAGTCTTGAATACCTTCTTGGGATCCACTACAGTTCCGGACACTCCGCCTTCGGAGATGCGGATCTTTCTGAGAACCCGGTTTGAACGGTTCAGAAGCAGGATCCAGAACTCTTCATAGGGAAGGTCACCCATCAGGGATTTAAAGATTTCAAAGGCTTCACAACTATGGGTGATCTTATCCTTGAGGATAACTTCTGATTCATTCCTGCGACGAGCCAGTGCGAACATAGCCGATATCTTAACGGCTCTCTTTTGTCCGATACCTTTGATCTTCTGCAGATCGGTTACCCCGAACTTCCAGAATTCGCAGAGGGAGTTTCCGCAATTTGACAGCATTTTCTTAGCTATATCCAGGGAGTTTTCTCCTGAAATACCGGAGCCGATAATAATACTGAGGAGTTCTGCATCGGAACAGTTTGCAGTTCCTTTCAGCAGGAGTTTCTGACTGGGCAGATCATCTTCTGCCCAAAGGCGCATCGGAATTCTGTTTTCATAGGATTCGCCATTTTCTTTGGCAAGTACCGGATTCATCATGTGTTTCTTCATAGCTGATTAGTTTTAAGCAGCGCTGTTGGCCGCGGTGAGTAAATGAAATTTGCCGGTGGAAGCATGCCCTGAGAAACTTTTAAGCAAAGGTTCAGGTCAGATTGTTGATAAGAATCTGAATGAACCCGAAGGGCGACAAGCGCCATCAGGAGGTCGCCTTTAGTGAGAAACAGTTTAACCGGGCATACCTTTGTGAATTTCGGATTACTCTTTGGGCAGGTTTTTTGCAACTTTTTCCTAAACAGTTGCCCGGATACTTCCTTTTGAGCACCAGCGAGCATATAAAAACAGGCAGTCATTTCTGACTGCCTGCTCTGTGCATTGATTTGTTCTAACAGGAGAACTGGCCCTGGAATTCGTTGAATTCCCAGGTGAACTTTTCAGGTTCAGAAGCCATAAGTTCTTCAGAGTATCCTGGGTAGTAGATCTGATCCATTTCATGGATAAACATTTCTTCGATCGACTGATGACGGGTGGTAGCGGCTGTAGTTTTCATAGACGTTTGAGTTAAGGTTAGTAATGAAATTTTTTAACGCCAAAGGCTTAAACCGAGAATAATAAATAATGTCAAGGGGGTAGGTCACGATTGGAACAATCTGAAAACACTCGAAGAGCGACTATTTCTTGCAGGAGGTCGCCCTTTACAGTTTTAAGCTACTATCTCTTAAAGCGAATTATTCGTAAGGTAACTTTGTAGCAAAATTTCGAGCTAAACCGTGGGCTGGCCTATCGGGGTTTCTTTTTTGGTACTTCTTGCTTTGACCAGGGCGCTCAAAGAAAAAAGTACTGCAATTGCAGTAAGACCGCTAAATCAGGGTGATTTCTTTTTGCTTCTTTCTCTTTGCACCGTTATCAAAGAAAAAGAAGCCGGGATGAATTGGTTATCAATCAAATAACCTGATTTTTCCCGGTTTTAACCCTTCTCTCCAAAAAAAAAGTCGTAATCTTCTCTTTTGGAAGATATTAAAGGTGTCTGCACCGCCTTTATCTTTCAAAATTCGTCTAAAGACCACGCCCCGCCCTATCCTTTTTTGCGTGTCTGTCACAAACCTGTTATACGATATATGAAACGCTCGTATATAGGTACATTCATACGTTTGTATCAATGTACGGCAACCTCTGACAAACGATCATAAGGCAAGGCAATGCCTTAGTTCAAATAAAGGCACAATGCGCCTAAAGGCTTTAATTAAGTAAAAGGGTAAAAGGCAGGCCGGCAGGCAATCTGCTCCCCTATGCTATCGATTCAGGAATATAAGTTCGTTTGAAGGAAGTTGATCCCCAACGGACTGAAAGAACATCCAGTAATACAGATTGTCCACTGCATCACTAAGGTCCGTGGCTTTCCATCTGGGCTGATCCACCCGGCGTTCGGATCGTTTATCCTTTTTGAACTCATCGGCAAGAATAGGTGCATTGTCCATTGAAAAGAACACTTCCATAGCGTTGTTCAGATTGACTTTGAATCTTGGTACTGAAGGAAAATCTCCGCTAAGGAACCGGTGCCAGAAGTTAAACTTATCCATATGGGAAGCTTCAAAGAGTTCTGCACGCAAGTAAACTTCCCAACCGGCTTTGATAAGCCAATCAACGACATCATCGAAATAGCTTTTGCGGCTTGCCGCATCGTTCTTACGCTGTCCATCGCTCCCCCCATACAGATAGATCACACGTGTAGCATGATGTTCATAGTACTTGATGAACATCTCAACAACGACTTTAAGAGTTTCATTCTCGACAAAGAAGTTTTTGATGATAGGGAACTCATTGATATCACGGTGCCACTGGCTTACGATCAGGCAATTCTGAGTAGTACCGAAATCGAAGGACAGGTACAAGGGTTCATAGGTTTTGCAATCGGCATCGCCACGGCAGTCCTGTAAGGTCTTCCTTGAAGAGTCCTGATCCAGTCGGTCATAATAGGAATAATCGTAGGAATTATAATACCCATGCTGCTTTTCGATAAGCAGCGGGTAGAACTTATTGACGTTTGCTTTCCTACGTTTGTTCAGGACTTCAAGATCATAGATCACCTGTGGCAACACCCGTTTAAGGTCTCTGAAATACTGCGTTCCGAGAATATGCACATTCTCATAAGCCGAAGCTTCAATATAGAGATACTGCTTTGGAAACTTGTCCTGCAGGGATTCGTACTCAAAAACCCAGTCACCATCAGATGTCAGTGGCATGGAACCCAGGAAAAGGGTGCCATGATGAAAACGGATATGTCCGTAACGGTCCCGGTTTCCACGGTTTGCAGGAAGCACATCGCTGTCGATGGCTGATTTCTTAAGTTTTGTTGCTTCATCGAAGATCATTCCGTCATAGGAACCGCTTCGGGCCATTTCCGGCCTGTCGAAGGAATTGAATTCAAGAACAAAGCCGTTCCAGAAATGGATGCAGTTGGTATAATCTAGCGGCGGCTGATGGGGTTCATCCCACTGAAATTTACCAGACGCTTTATGACCGACAAAATAATGGATCCCCCTATACAAACCGCGGCGCTCCCAATGGTCGATGATTGGAGGCAGTGATTTGGTGCGGATATGGAAATACGTCAGTCCGTTAAGAGAAACCTTGCCCCGGGGCATCGCGGCAAGGTACTTGATGACTTCATCAGCGATGATGGTTGTCTTTCCTACTCCACGTCCACCGATAAACATTTTATGAGGCCGGGAGTTGATCTTGATGACCAGCTGCGGGAAATTATAATAAGGGGCCGGCTTAATCTGCATTACTTCCATCAGTCAGTGCTTCTGTTTTGGCTACATCCGTCATTAACATATCCATGTAATCTTTAACGGTTGAGTTATCGATGACCTGTTGAATTTTCTCAACAACGGAGAGGATTTCCCTCTGGGCCTTATCATCAATCATTTTGAAATACGGACTGTTGACAAAATTGATAGACAAGGAAAGCAACTGCACCGGAGGCTGGATCTTTGAAGGATCTGGCAGGTCCTGGTCTTCTTTATCCAGGTTATTTGCTTTGGTGATGCGTTCCAGGGCTTTTCCAATACCATCCAAATCCTTTTTAATAAAAGCCATTTGAAGATAGTCAATGGACCATTGTGTAACAACATAACGTAAGCCTTTCTTGGTAGCTTCCCGAAGGTCACCGAATAACATTCTGGCATTTACAATGTCACGGTAAGCCTGAGTTTCACTGATATTAAAGGTTTTCATCAGCATAGCTGAGATCTGCTTATCACTGCCGACCTTTCCCAGGTAAAATGTAAAAGCAGCCTGCCAGCGGCACTTCACTTCTTCATCATGGGCAGAAAGTTCATATCCTGAGACGTAGTGTTTGCGGATACGTTCAATTGCCGTGTCTTCTTCTAGTTTCCAAACATTCATTTGTCGTCCATTTTAGCGTTTTCAATAAGCTTTGTTGCAAAGGCCTGAGCCGGTGAAGAACCATTTGCAGCCAGGTCGAATATTGCCTTTCGAAGTTCTGCATCACGCAGTAGTCGTCCTTTTTTAAATGCCCTGTCGGCCCGTGGATCGTCAAGGCATTTCTCAAACTGCAACGGGTCAAGCTCCAGGATAGATGCAATTTCATCCTTACTGAACATCAGGCCGCTATACT
Source organism: uncultured Bacteroidales bacterium (assembly GCA_903837605.1). Taxonomy (GTDB): domain Bacteria; phylum Bacteroidota; class Bacteroidia; order Bacteroidales; family FEN-979; genus CAIRDP01. The sequence continues at coordinate 4,392 of CAILVF010000045.1, forward strand.
GTTCTATCTGTGATAAGAGGTCGTCATTTATTTCCATTAAAAAACACTTTGCTCGTTTAATTCTTTCATGATCCAATACCGGTGATGCTCTGCAACTTTGGGATCCGTATGGATATCCCCGGCTTCAATGCGTGGATTACGGGTATAATTAGCTGATCCGACAATGGCAATGCTCCAGGAATCATTCATAATACAGGTTACTTTGGCATGGCATTTCGCCGGTTTGATATTAGTAGTTATCTGCTGCAGGAATTGCAATTCGGCAGGCTTACGCACTCCGTTGCGGTAATCAAAGATTCCGTGTAGTTCCAGGATATGACCCTGCTGAATGAAATTATACAATTGACGGACTGCATATTCTGAGATTGCCCAGGTAGTGAAATACACTTTGGCAGGACCGGTCGTCTGCAGCAGGTAGAATAACAAATCATGCGTGGACCAATCACCATTAGAACTATAACTAATGCATTCACCCTGGTTGATCGTACCGATTACTTCCTCCAGCTTTTGGTTTGCTTTGCCTATCACCACCCGGATCTTCTCCTTAGTTCTGACTGCCTTGATTACATCGGCAACAGGCTTTTCTTTCTTCAGGTCAGAGAGGTTGAACAGGCTCATGAGTTAATGTTCCTTTCAATCTGATTCAATTCCAGCTGATATTTGACCAGCAGGTTTTGATGAATGGTCCGTGTTGCGTCGGTTCGGGCATCACGGATCAGTTTCTTTTCCCTGGTCACATAGGTTCTAAGCGTGGTACGGCGTTTAGCAACATCAAAAGGTTTAGAACTATCCCATTTGTGTATTGGGAAAACCTTGGCCGGTGGTAATACTCCATGCTTATTATAATGATCAAGGCGGTTATACATATCATCCAGGATATCGCCGATTTCAAGGATCCTCAGGGCATTGAGGAGTCGGATGGGTTGATCAACCAGTTCAAGGGTAGCATGAAGGCTATCCCATTCCTTGAGGAGCATAATCTTTTGCTGGATCATCTGATCGATCTCAGGAGTATTTTGCCTGCGGATCACACCGGAAAATGCTCCCCCGGTTGTCTGCGATGAAATCGTATTAACAGGTAATGTACCGGTGTTTAAAGGTGCAATTCGATCAATGTTTTCAGAAGTCTTAACAATCTTCTCAGAGGTTGCATTGACAAGAAGGCGCTCAAGTTCATAGATCAGGGTAGCCTTGCTTTTTGAGGTCGGGCCGCCAATGGAAAGAACCCGCATCAGTGATTTGCTTCGGCCATGTTTTAAATACAGTGCAAGACCGCACTGGTAATCCTGATCGGAACCAATCCAGGCTTTAATTTCTTCAATCATTGCAATAGGGATAAATATTTGAACCTGAAAACAGAGTAAAGGGAATAACCATTGATCATGGAAGCGAAAGTAACCTCTCTGCAATTGCACATAAAGGACAAAAGAAAACCCCAGCAAATGCCGGGGCTTTCCCACTAACCAACTACTAACCTATGAACTATGCACACTACCAACTTTCGCTTGTGGGATCAAATGCAATTGCACCTTCATATATGGCCATCGGTGTGCTTTGTTTGCATTTGAAGGTGAACTTCGACCCTTTTTCCTTATCCACTTCTTCACCCCAGGTCGTATCGATATTGTCGATATGAGCCAGGTTGCACTGTTCACCGATCAGGTAACGCTTTGCGCTGGCGCAATTCTGTATGATGATAAGGCCTTTGAAGCTGATGCCGAACTGGGCTTTCCAGTTCTGAACAGCTTTTTCAATGCCGGGATAAAAACCTTCCAGGGAGATTTCAAACCCACCGCAGTCCTGGTTGGAACCTTTCAGTACCTTTTCTGAAGGTTTGATCGTACCCTGGGTCATATAAAAACGGTGCATGAACTTTCCTGTTTTCATAGCGATGTCACCTATTATCGTAGATACATCGGTACCTGTCCCGCGAGGTGGGAACAGAGTCCAATCCACATCGGTTTCATGAATGAGGATAATCTCGCTTTTAATACCACCGCCGCTGCCGGCGGTTTCCCCTAAAGGCTTTGCCAGGTCAAAGAGCACTGAGAAATTCAATACACCCCTCTGGCGGGGGACAATCAGGCTGAAGGCTGTCAGGCCTACGGCAATGGGAAGCGGTGAAGCATCCAGGGCATAGGCAAAGACCGAGGCCGTGAGCAGGATCATCACCAGAGTAAACAACGTGCGAGCTATTTTCATTTTTACGTTCTCCTATTCGTTACTGATTACTCTGTGAATTAAGAAGCCGGAACATAAGCAAACACGGCTTCCTGGATCCCGAATCCAACGGATTCATACCAATCGGCGAACACCTTGATCTGACGGTCAACGCTTTCGATGGTGATATTGGAAGCGCCTTCATTGCGGTTCATCAGCCGAATGAAGTTTTCCTTCGGAGTGGTGAAGATGACATCTTTGCCATTCATTGAAGGAAGGGGCATCAGGGTCATGTTGCTGCCTTCGATTAGGTCTTTCATGCCGGTATAATTGGTATCCTGGCCATGGAGGTCCCTGCGCTTTTTATGGTAAGCGGCATACCATTTTCGGGAAAGGAACACTTCCATCGGGATATCCTGATAGAGATCGGCCACCGAAGCGGCAAACAGTTCGATCTCATCAAAGATATTGTCTGCGGTGAGAGCCGTCAGAGGGATGAAGTTCACGTTTGAATTGCCTGCAGTCTTGAGTTTCTCCAGGATCGTGATGAACCCATCCATGGATTTGCCGGTAGCCTGGGCAGTTCCTTCAACGGGGGCTTCATAGAAGCCTTTGCCGATCAGCTTCAATTCCCTGTTATCATTGATCTTAGGAAGGATGAGCTTTTCAATGATATACTTACTGATAGGCCACTGTTTGCGGTCCACATTTTCTGCGGCCATGAAGCCTAACCAGGAGTCCACGATATCATCGGGGTACATTTCCCAATCGAACTTATGCCGCCTCTGCGGTATAGCGATGGGGGTGAAAGTTGCCGTTCCTTTGGGTGTCCATTTCTTCTGAAAACCCTGGACCATATCATCGATAACGGCTTTGGAAGCACGGTATTCCAAATCGGCTGAGGCGATGGTGGTCATATGCTTTTGGCTGACCGTGGCCTGCATGAGAAGCAGAAGGATATCCTTCTGGTTCGTTCCGATATAGGTACCGAAAGCTTCCCTCAACTGAGCTAATGAAATTTCTGCCATTGTGAAAAAAGATTTGCGTGAATATTTTATTTACCTAAAAACTGTTCTGCGAGTTTATCGTGTCCGTACACGGCCTTAGCGGGATTTTCGCCGGTGATCTTATCGGCGGCTTTATCTGCGATGGTCTCAGCCTTGGCATCTTCTGCCTTGAGATCTGCAAGTTCTTTACGGGTTGAGTTGTGTGCCTGCTGTTCGGCAGCCAAGTGATCAAGTGCCTGCTTCTTTGCCGAAGATTCTTTCTGAAGGCTGGCATCCAGATCCTCGTTCCTGGATTTAAGGGCAGCCATTTCCTGATCGAGCTGACCAATTCTCTCTGCTGTCATTTCTTCAGCCTCGGCCTGATCGCCGGTGAAACCAAAGAAAGTCCTAAGGGTATTCCATTTTGCTGAAAATTTCATGGTATCATTATGTTTAGATTGAACATTACTGTATTGCATTGCCAGGTTGGCTGTATAAGCAAGGGCTGATTGAAATGAGCCTATTTCATCAAGTAGTCCGGCCGCAATGGCATCTTGGGCAAAAAACATCTTGCCGCTTAAAGCGTCTTCGCTGACCGCAGGCCGGCACTCCCTGATGTGTGCTATAAATTTTTCATTGATCTTATCCAATACTTCTGTCCTGTACCCGTCATAATTGCCGGAAAGAACATCATTGAAATCCTTGTTCTTGTCGGTTGATAAGGTAGCCGTGAACTCATGGAACTTAACCCCAAGCTTTTCATAGTAGGGTTTAAGATCAGCAAAGGCGAGCATCACTCCGATGGAGCCGATACGGTCCAGGTCGGATGAAGCAAATATCCTGTCCGATCCGGCGGCAATCCATAGCGCTGCACTTGCACACAGACCTTCGACAAAAGAAACTACCGGCTTTGGGGATGATTTGACTTTATCGGCCAGAAGGTCTGTGGCCGACACCTGGCCTCCTGGTGAATCAATCAGCAGAAGCATTCCTGATATATTCGGGTTGCTATTCACCGCGTCGATCTCATCCATGATGGACATTGTGCCACGGGGACCGCACTCCTGATCATACTTCATGATCTCGCTGCGGATCGGGATAACGGCAATACTGCCTGCAGGAATGGATTCGTCCTTTAATCCGAAAGACTGATCAGGGGAACTTCCTGAGAGTGCAAATGATCTTGATTTTGCCCTTTCGATGGAAAGATCCCCCTGATTGATACAGCCACCATTAAACAAAGTGTGGATCAGGGATGCATAATAAGCTGAGCGTTCATTATCGATCAGCCAAACAGAAGAAAGAATTTCATTTAAAAGGCGGTTCATTGTAACCGAATCAGGATACAATGATACTTCCGCAGTAAGGCTTAATAAAGGACTTACGAAGTACCGTCGCCTCCAGGATCAGGGGGCGGGGTAACAATGATGGAATTGGCTGTACCGCCATAAAACAAGGCCGGTTGGGGAAATTCACCCTGAAAGGTAATCTGGTAACCGTTATAACCTTCAGGTTCCTTTGGTATCAAAAGCTTGGATGTTTTTTTCATGGGACAATCCGGAGTTCCGAAAATCCGCATGGTGCCGTTTTTATCCTTGGTTAGTACAATGATGCCTCGTTGATTCATCTTTCGAAGCAGAAGTTCAACCGAGGGTCGGTCTTTAGGAACCTGCATCGAGATCTTGTAAACGTACTTGGTTCCGGAAGTAGTTTCCTGTTCCTCTCCTTCAATCTGTATGGTTTCCGCTGTGGCATATAACGTATTCCAGGATCTACCCAAGCCAAGGGCGACGGTTGCAGTCCAGGTATTCTTCGAATATACCAATGACAGAAGATCTTCCTTGAAAATCCAGTAGATCGGATTTACTCCCCCAAAATTTATTCCTTCATGCACTGAAATATTTTCCATGACTTCAATTTAATTTTCACTTTTTTAAACAAACGGCCCCACAAGACCCTATGCGACCTCACGCGACCATCGAGGGACAATAGGACCATTCAACTGACAAGAAATTTATGCTTTTTTCTAAGCTTAAGCCTGCGTCGATTTTTACGATACCGATCATAATCTTTCTTCATCATATCCCAGGATTCACCGGGCATTGAGTACCGATCAATAAACAATTCAATGGATTCTTTGCGCGAGAAACCAAGGATTATGCTTTGATTTACCTGTTCATGGAAGACACATTTATAAAATGATCGGATGCGCTCGACAAAGGAAGTCTGTGCCCTCCTGGACAGATACCAATAGGAATAAGCATTTTTATTCTCCATGTAGGGAAGCTGGATTTTAAGGTTATTTTCTCCATAATCTTCCTCTTCCCAATTTTTAGGAGGCTGGGTAACCAGGAACGTCAATTGAAAATTGAAATCGTGATTTCTTGGAAACTCAATCGGAGATGTTGTTTCGAAATACGATTCAAGGAACCTGATCAGATAAGGCTCACACTCACAACTTACAATCATCGGTGAAGGCATAGAGCAAATATAACTGGGTGACTACTTAATATAAAGGTCAAGGATTGATCGATTTATAGCCTTTGACAATAAGGCCGATAATTTCACCAAGTTGATGAGGAAACAGGAATGGATAAAGGATAAGTCCCAGCAGCAGCATAAATACCAGGAGGTTCAGTATGATATCCTGAATCTTTTCAATCTTGAGCAGGATCTTCATGGTCCATCTGGATTAACGGGAACTTGATACTGGTCTGGTCATTGGAGAATTCAATAGTGACTTTGAAGCCAATGGCACGGCTGAGAAGGAACAGCGCTGAAATATCGATATCATCGGAGTTAAGAATTTTCCGAAGGGTCTTTTCAGAGATGCCTGCAGCTGTTGCCACTTTTTGTTTAGAATACCGGTTCTGTTCAATGGTATTCTTAATGAGCTGGTTGATCGTGATTGAAGACATTGCTATGATTTTTTGATGAATACTCTGTTTGCTTCGATAAATGGTTGCAGGAATGCTGAAGTCAGCCGCTCGGACACGATACAGACCTGGTACTTTTCCTTGTCAGCATACCGGATCAGGAATTCCAGACCTATCCGTTTTACCCCTTTTATATGAAAATCTTCCAGGGTGGCCAGGATGAAATCGCCAGGAACCGAATCAAAATATTCCCATCCATACTGATCTATTTTCTTGAATTCACCCATTTGAAAAAAAAATTAAAAAACCGTTTGCCCAACACGAAAAACCGCTTCCTACAGTCCTACAGTCCTACAGCTACCTACAACTTCCTACAGCTTCCTACACTCTATATTATTGATTTTTAATATTATAATCTATTTTGTAGGACGTAGGATCGAAAACATTGAAAAATCCGGAATCTCATTTCTAAAAAAATTTAAAAAGGCAGGTCTTCCTCTCCTGTAATACGTTGTGACCGCTGCAGGTTAACCTTTAATGCCTCATAATCAAATGTATAGCAACTGCTGATTGAATCCTCGAACCGGTAGCTGCTCACCGATCCGATATAACTGGGATGATGCTTGATATAATGCATCAGGCTGATCAGGTCCACTCCGTTTTTTCCAAACTGTTTGCGGTGACCTTCCATATATAGAGGATGGATCCTTGAGAATCGGATGAACAGAACCACTTTCGGCTCAGGATAATTCAGTATCTCCGCTTGAGAGTTCTTATTTGTCACCTTGATGGTGGCAATGGATTTCACTTCAAAATCCTTACCGGCTTCGATGAGTTTATTATCCAGCAGGTACTCGGTCATCATCCAGAAATTGGATAGGGATTCGCTCGATGAAATCTGCACGGATAGCTCGGTGATCATGATCTTTGCCTGGGAATAGATCTCATCAAATGTGAAATTGAGGTCTAGGGGCAGCATGGACTTAAGTACGATCTGAACAGGAGCCAGTATGATGCAGAAATTTCTCACCAGACGTTCTTCGAACTGTTTTCCTTGCCGGGTAAGTTCATCTTTGATCTTATCCATCAGGAAAGAAAAGGCCATGCTGAACCCCTGATCAATTTCCTTACGGTATTTAAGGATTTCACCGATCAGGCTGCTTAAGCCTTGTTGCTCATAGCCTTTCAGTTCATCATAACGGGCAAGTTGCTCAGCAGAATAGATCTTCCTGATGAACGAAAGCAGGATGGACCTGGTAAACAAGGCATTGTCATCGGTTGTCGGCAAATATTGACCGCTGATCAAGGAAGAACCGTTGACTTTGGTTACTTCCGTGCGGTTATCCCTGGTCATCTTTCCTTTTTCATGACCCATGCCGTCAAAAGCGCTTTTCAGCGTTTGAATTCGTTTGGGATCAATATCATTGGAGTATTCATCCCACCAGCAAATGGCGTTCTTTATCCTGGATAACTTCCTATGGAAACCAACTTGTGTTCCTGAGCTTAAATTAAATGCGGGCATATTGTTAAAAAATAGGTTTGACAAGGACCAGGCAAGCTGTGATTTGCCGGATTGTTTCTCACCGAATAGAAAGAGGTGAGGGAATATTTTATATTTCTCATAGATCAGATCCCTGAAGACCGTCGCTATGGCAAAGGCAATAGCTATTCTGGCATTGGATCCATAGACATCCATCATGAGTTTGGTCCACTCTCCGAAGGTGATCGGGGACTGCTGCCAGATGAAATAGCGGTCGCTTTCATAATCGTCATCGTCTTCGCGAACCTCATTATATACACGGGAGAATGCCGGGGAGAAATACTTTTGTTTTGCATGCTCTGTGATCCCAAACTCATCCACCGGCTGCCAGGTACCATTAAAAATTCCATTGGCAAAGGCATAGAAACCTTCCCTCTGCCATCCCAGCGTTCTTAGTTCATTGCAGACCGGGAACTTATTGGCAATGTGGTCCAGGATCTTAAGAAAATGAAATTTCGTTACGAAGAACAGGAAATTGCCTTCATTGATCACGGCGGCCTGGAATTGTTCAATGCTGACAAAGCTTTTGGATGGTATGTCAATAGTTCTATGGTAATCGTCTTCATTGATGATCTCCACCAGGCGTTTATTATCGGTTTTTGAATATATATGGAACAGGGGGCGGATGATGAAATTCGACACTCTAACAGGACCATCCTTGGTTAAAAAGTAAAAGCAATTGCGATGTTCGAAGAATCCCAGCTTTCGGGCCGACATTCTGTCAATGTCGCCGAAACCCTCAAATTCATCCTTGCTATCCTGCTTAATTACAGTGACTGAATCCTTCAAGGTCTTAATCCTGTCGGTGATTGCTTTTTTGGATATTTTATGGCGCTTTGAGATCTCCTCAACAAATATGCTTTGCCTTATAGGATCATCCATTTTAAAGATCAGATCGCATATTTGATTGATCACCTCACCCCGACGGGTCAGGTTTTTACCGGCTTCTACCAGGGCTGTATCTGCATACAGAAGTACTTCTTCTTCATTGAGGATCTCAATATTTGGCAGTTCGATTCCCTGGTTATGGGGTAATTCATTCATTCGGTTGGATTTGTTTTATAGGGTTCGATTGCTCTTCTCTCTTTGCCAGCATATCATCAACATTTTTCACGATTTCCTCAAATCGGCCATTGAGTTTCATCTCACGAACAAGCTCAAAGGCTTCGAGCCGCTTGGACAACTCAATATTCCAATCCCGAAGCCACTTGTTTTCTGCTTCAAGGATTTGGTTTTTCCTTAAGATCCATTGAACGTCCTGTATATAATCCCAGGCAAACTTCATCACTTCAGCCACCTTGACCCAGAACCGGTAAGATTCGGTCTCACCGGTTTTGGCCTTCTGCTTGGAAAGAATGCCATTGACCTCGGCAATTTTATCAAGCAGCATTTCCCCTGCTGATTCATAGCAACTATGGGTGATCCTTTGAGAATCTTTACTCACTGCTGAAATGGTTATTATGGATTTGAGGAACTTGTGCTGATTGAATTACTCGGATAATATGTCTACCTCCAAAGCATCCATTAACTGTTGTAGGCGATGTGTTTGCTGCAATAGTTTATCCCTGATCTCAAAAGGCAGGTTACCTGGCGCTTCAGCAGTTGCTTTAAACATTACACATAATTGTTCGTAAGCTTGTATTGTTAATCGTTTATCCGGAATGGACATAGCTGAGAATGTTTTCATCACAATGCTTTCCTTAGATGTGAAACTCTTTCTTCTTTTTCTTCTATGATTTTCGTAATCTCTTCCCCAAGTTTAATGGCTTCGTCGATGATGGTAGGATTGTAATCGTCCTGGTCAGGGTCAAGACAACGATAAATGTATTGCTGTGTAAACTTGATATTTTTCTTAATTAAGCGCGATCTTATCTTTTGAGCGCTTCCTCGGGGCAGTTTATCTCTGAGTTCTGCAGCTGACTCTTTACTGATTCTCATAAATAGTAGTTTGGTTTAGTTGGTTTGGTTAATTTGGGTTTATTGGTAATTCATAGGCCCCCATTACTGGAGATTAATCAATTGATTAATCAGCACTTTTTTAAGTCCTCCATTACTTCGCTTTCAAAGTAAAAAAGCTTGCCCCCAAGTTTATGGTAGCGGACAATGCCTGCTTTGCTCCATCTATGGAGTGCAGGTCGGCTGACCCCGATCATTTTACAGATATAGTATGCTGTAACAGGTTTCTCGATTACTGACTTTTCGCTCATAGGCTGTATAAAGTTTTTATAAATTTTTACAAGCGGCAAATGTATTAAACCGGAAATTACAAGGATGATAAAGTTATCAACAACAGTCTGATTACTAACGAATTAGTAAAGCAATAGTAACCTCAGACTAATCAGTTATTAACCTTTTAGCCCGAAACAGATTATAGGATAGCAAATTAGGGAAGCTGAATTTTCTTGAAAAAAAATCATAAAAAAATTAGCCGGGGCAAAATTAATTATGAACAGATTCCAAGCAAGAAATTGTCAAAAATGGGGGTAAAACAAGGAGACACCAATAAAATTGAGGGGTCTATGTGAAATCCGGATAGAAAGGAGGGATTAAGTACTAAATCAATTCTAAATTTGTAAATGAAATTAACTAAATTTGACAAGGAGATACAGATAAGAACAGGAAGAGTATAATATTTACACTGAATGGGTTGCAGTGCCAAAAATCGCCTAAATAAATGCCTGTATTTTTAATTGCCCTCTGGAAACACCAGTAAAATCAGGTAGTCTGGAAAGCGGTTCGAATCCCTCACATCCCACAAAGTTTGAAAAGGCTGCCGGCTTCAACCCCCTGACAGCCTTTTTTGTCGGTAAACCCCTCCTCCTCGTCTATTTTCTTCATTCAGGTTTCCTTTTTCAGGTTTTTTCTCAATATATTTACATCCGGTCCCGGGACAGGATGTTCAGCTTGCCTTCCCGATACATTCAACATTTAAACAATTCCAGCGATATGAAAAAACATTTTCCAAAGCTAGTGCTGATCATGGCACTGATGCTGGCCTGGACATCCTTTGTCCTTGCCCAGAACTACAATCTGAAAGAAATGCCTCCCCTTGATCCGAAGATCAGGACCGGAGTCCTTTCAAACGGGATGCATTACTATATCCGTGCAAATTCCCTTCCCGAGAAACGGGGTGAATTTTACATTGCCAACAACATCGGGGCAATACAGGAAAACGACGACCAGAACGGGCTCGCCCATTTCACCGAACATATGTCGTTCAACGGGACGGTTCATTTTCCGAAGAAAGGGATCCTGGATTACCTGGCAACCATTGGCGTGAAATTCGGGACAAATGTGAACGCTTCCACCGGGCTTGAGCAAACTGTCTTCAACCTTTCAAACGTACCTCTTTCCCGTGAGACGATCACGGATTCCTGCCTGATGATCCTCCGCGACTGGGCCCATTATGTGGCTTTCGAGGATACGGAGATCGACCTCGAAAGGGGTGTGATCATGGAGGAATGGAGGATGTACGGAAGCGCATCGGAACGTATGAGCAATAAGCTGGCTCCCGTGATCTATAAGGGTTCCAAGTATGCCATCCGCGATGTAATCGGGGATACGGCTGTCATCAAGCATTTTAAGTATCAGACCATCAAGGATTTTTATCATACCTGGTACCGCACCGACCTGCAGGCGATCATCATCGTGGGCGATTTTAACGTGGATGCCGTTGAAGCGAAGATCAAAGCCATCTTCAGCGATATCCCGAAAGTCACCAACGCGAAAGCCAAGGAACTCTACCCGCTTCCCGACAACAAGGAAGCCCTCATAGGGACAGCTACCGACAAGGAAGCCACTAACACCATGGTGACCGTGGCTTTCAAGCATGACGGGACCCCCGATGCAGACAAGAACCTGGAGTACATGAGAACCCAGCTCGTGAGGTCGTTTGCGAACATGATGCTCTCTATGAGGCTGATGGAACTTGCCCGAAGCGAGAACCCTCCCTTCATTTTTGCAGGGGCCGGCTACCGCAGGTACACTTCAACTAAAGATGCTTTCACAGGGATGGCGCAGAGCGCGGATAACAATTCACTGAAAGCCCTGAATGCTATACTCGTCGAGATACAAAGGATGAAACAGTACGGGTTCACTCCGGGAGAATATGAGCGCGCAAAGGCGGAATTCCTTCGCAGCCTCGATTCACGCTACATGGACCGTGACAAGCGCAAAAACCGCGAGCTGGTCCGCCCTATCACCGGTAACTTCCTGACCAACACACCCAACCCCGGCATAGAGTATGAATATGCCTTCGACAAGGCCCTCCTTCCCGGCATCAGCCTGGATGAGATCAATACGGCTGCAAAAGGATATGTGACTGACAACAACATGATCGTCACCATCACCGGACCGGAAAAGGAAGGCGTGAAACTGCCAACGGTTGCCGAAATCCAGAATGTGCTGAACACTTATGCGCAGGCTAAGATCGGTCCGTACGTGGATGCCACAGCAGGGAAAAAACTGATAGAAAAGGAACCTGTTCCTGGAAAAGCCTCCGCTACCGGTGTTAACACGGTTTTCGGGACTACCGAGTGGACCCTGTCAAACGGCATGAAGGTCATCTTCAAGCCTACGGATATTAAGGAAGACGAGCTTTCCATCACCGGATGGGCCGAAGGCGGTACTTCAGCATTGAAAGACGAAGAACTGGTTGCAGCTGATTTCCTGGGCGACGCCCTTTCGGCCATGGGCCTCGGCAATTATACAAGGAACGACCTTACCAAGCTGCTGGCCGGAAAGCGTGCAGGGGTTTCATTCATGATCAGCGACGAACAGGACATGATCTCGTCGCGCACTTCCCCCAAAGACCTGGAGACAGCGCTCCAGCTCATCTATATGAGTTTCACGAGCCCGAGATGGAATGAAACCGATTACAAAACCTGGCTTGACAAGGTCAAAGCATCTCTTATCAATGCCGATGCCGAACCCAGGAAAGCGTTCAGCGACACCTTAGATGTGATGATGGCAAACCATAATAAACGCGTTCAGCCTGTTACCTATAAATCCCTGGATAAACTTTCCTTCGACCTCCTGCAGAAGGTGTTCAAAGAAAGGTTCTCAGACCCGGGGAATTTCACCCTCCTTTTTACGGGCAAGATAAACCCTGAGTCTGCAAAGCCCATGATAGAGAAATACCTTGCATCATTGCCCACAACACCCCAGAAGGATGTTTACGTTGACCGCGGGATCAGGCCGCCGAAGGGCCATGCAAAATCCGATTTCAAAAGGGCCAGCACTACGCCGAGGACTGCCATCTATGTGAATTTCAACGGGAAATGCGATTACAACATTGACAACCGCCTGGTCGGGGCAGCCATGAGGCATATCCTCGAGCTCCGTTATATAGAACGTATCCGCGAGGATGAAGGCGGGGCATACAGTGTTCGTGTTTCCTTTGCAACCCAGAAGCTGCCCGTGCAGGGGTTCAATTTCATCGTGACATTTGAAACAGACCCGGCTAAAGCCGATAAGCTAATAGGGATAGTTCACAGCGAGGTTGAAAAATTCCTGAAAAGCGGTCCTTCCGATGCCGACCTTCAGAAATTCAAGGAATATGCTTTAAAACAAAGGCCTGAAGACATGAAGGAGAACAACTGGTGGAATTCAACAGTACAGGAATATTATGTTAACAAACTTGATTACCTCACCGGTTTTGAAACAAAAGTGAAAGCCCTTAACACAAAAGCCGTCCAGGATTTTGCTAAAAAAGTCCTGGGCCAGGATAATGTTGTTGAGGTAATTATGAGGCCGTAATTCATGAAAATCAAAGTGCTCGGAGCCGGTGGCGGGGAAGTCACCGGCTCCGCATATTTAGTGGAGACCGATCATGCCAGGATACTGGTCGATTGCGGTATTTTCCAGGGGGGCAAACAGGCCGTGGCAATGAACCGCTTTGACCTTAAAGATGTTTCCAATCTCGACGCAGTCCTTGTAACCCACGCCCACCTGGACCATACGGGCCGCCTGCCCCTTCTGAGCAAACTCGGAGTACCGGCACCTGTGTTCTGTACACAGGCGACATTGGAACTGACCTCCCTTATTCTCAGGGATTCGGCCCACGTACAGGAGATGGATACGAACCGGGTTAACCGGAAAAGGCAGAGGGCCGGCATGAGGGCAATACAGCCCCTGGTTTCGCACGAAGACACTGAAGATATCATTGGCCGGCTTATTGCCCAGCCATACGATAGTCAGCTCCCTGTTGCACCAGGCATTAAAGCCAGCTTCGCCGAAGCCGGGCACATGCTCGGCTCTTCATGCATACAGCTCAGTATCGAAGACCAGGGAAGGATGAAGAAAGTGATTTTTTCGGGTGACCTGGGTCCAAAAGGCGCCCCGATCCTGAAAGATTTCGAGGAACTTCATACCGCTGATGCGGTTTTTATGGAAACGACTTATGGGGACCGCGATCATAAACCGCTTGATGAAACCGTAAATGAATTTATTTCAATTGTAAAAACAGCCGTGGCAGCCAGGGGTAAAATCCTTATCCCTACGTTTGCTGTCGGAAGGGCCCAGCTGATGATATCCATCCTGGCATCTATGTTCAGGGCCCGGCATGTGCCGCCCTTCCCGATTTTCCTCGACAGCCCTATGGCCATAGATGCCTCGAAGATCTATTTTAACCACAAGGAACTCTATGATGAAGAACTGCTGGAATTCATAAAGCAAAAGCCTCTGATGGAAGACCTGGCAAGCCTGAAAATGTGCCCTTCCGCCGAAGATTCAATCGCTATCAATAAGGTACCGGGCCCCATGATGGTTCTTGCAGGTGCGGGAATGTGCAACGCGGGCCGCATACTCCACCATCTTAAATATAACCTGTGGAAACCCGAAACCCATGTGATCATCGTCGGGTACCAGGGTTCAGGAACCCTGGGCAGGAGACTGGTCGACGGTGCAGAAAAGGTCAGGATCTTCGGTGAAGAAATTGCTGTCAAGGCAACAATACACACGTTGGGGGGCTTTAGTGCACATGCGGGCCAGAAAGACCTGCTCGACTGGTTCTCTCACCTTGCCCCTGCCAAACCAAAGCTGGTACTGATCCATGGTGAAGACATCCCGAGAAAAACCCTGGGATCCATGATCATGGAACGCTTCGGCACCGAAGCCATTTACCCTTCAATGAATGAGGAGGTCTCCCTCTGAAAAACAGGGGGCATATGTTTCCTGGGACACGATCCTGCTAAAGAGACCCGGTGATTATACCGGCAGCAGGTATTTTTTTATCAGGTCAAGCATTTCATTTGCACGTATGGGTTTTGCGAGGAACTCGCAGCATCCGGCACTAAAAGCTGCTTTCTGATCATCTTCTGCAGCATAAGCCGTTTGTGCAATAACTGGCATGCCTGATCTAAGGGCAATTATTTGCCGGGTAGCATCAAGTCCATTTAAACCAGGCAGCCGTATATCCATAAGAACCACGTTGATCTCAGAATGCTTCCTGCAAAGCTCGACCGCTTTCAGCCCATTTTCGGCATGCAATATCTTTGCCTGCGTCGGTTTCAGCAATATGTCGAGATAATTGAAATTGAGCTGGTCGTCTTCTACAACAAGAATCGATTTTCCTCTCCAGTTGATCGTGTGGTTCCCCATGAGTATAAATTAGCTGGCCAAAAATATCATTATTCAGTGATTTTCCCAAGAGACGTTCTGATTTACATATAAAAATCTTAGTTTTGACTGACAATTAGTAAACCCAAATACCAACCTACCATGAATGATCCCATCCGCAGGACTAAAATTGTGGCTACAATTGGACCTGCAAGTAATACTCCCGACATGATACGGAACCTCATAAAGGCAGGAATGAATGTGGCACGCCTGAATTTTTCCCACGGCAGTTATGATGACCATGCAAAGGTTATTAAATACCTGAGGGATATTTCAGATGAGATGGATACCCCGGTAACTCTTCTTCAGGACCTCCAGGGGCCTAAGATACGCGTGGGGAAACTGCTGGGCGACGAGATCAGGCTGACAAAGGGCGAGGTTCTCCGTATCATACCGATGGAAGAATATTCAGGACAGGCGGGTGTCATTCCCATCGACTATCCGCATGCAGCTGAAGAAGCCGAAAGCGGGATGCTTATTCTTCTTGACGACGGACTGCTTTCTCTTAAAATTACCGGGATCCAGGGGAATGCCCTGGTATGTGCAGTTGAGGACGGGGGTATTTTAAAAAGCAGGAAAGGAGTTAATTTCCCCGACCTTAAGTTAAAACTCCCCTCACTTACTGAAAAAGACAAACAGGACCTGTTGTTTGGACTTGAACATGGTGTTGACTGGGTTTCGCTTAGTTTTGTCCGTTCTGCTGCCGATATAGTGGAACTCAGGCAGTTTATAAATAAAGCCGGGTACAGGAAACCCCTGATTGCCAAGATTGAAAAGCCACAGGCAATAGAACACCTGGATGAGATTATCAATGTCACCGATGGTGTGATGGTTGCAAGGGGCGACCTTGGAGTTGAAATGAGCCCCGAAAAAGTTCCCCTTTTACAGAAACACATCATTGAGCAATGCAACCGCATGAGCAAACCGGTCATCACAGCAACCCAGATGCTGGAGTCGATGATCCACGAGCCGAGACCGACCAGGGCTGAAGCAAACGATGTGGCCAATGCCATTATAGACGGGACCGATTGCACAATGCTTTCAGGTGAATCGGCCGTGGGCGAGTATCCGGTCAAGGCAGTTGAGATGATGGCCAGGATTGCGATGGAGGTGGAATCAAAAATTGAATTCAGGACCTACCCTGCTATTGAACATTCGGAGATCGGTGCAATCTGCGAAGCAGTAAACCGTATTGAAAAGGTGGTTGAGGTATGCGCGATCTCGGTGCTGACTGCCAGCGGCAGAAGTGCAAAATTCATCGCTGCGGGAAGGCCCAAGGCGCCGATCTACGCGCTGACCGACGATCCCGTGATCTATCATGGGCTGAACCTGCTCTGGGGCATCCACCCTATCCTTATCAGGGACAAATGCCATTCCTTTGACGAAATGATCAGCCTGGCTGAAGCCAGTGTCAAAGAGCACCAGGTCACAAAACCGGGAGACAGGATCATCGTCATTGCCGGGATCCCCCCGAACATCCCAGGTGGCACAAATTGTTTAAAGATCCACACAATATAAAAGACCGAGGCTGCCTTCTTCCGAACGGCAGCTTCGGTCTTTTTGCCAGGCACTGGTTTATTTCAGGATGTAGGTAAGGCCTATATTGAAATTGAGACCCTGCATGATATTGTATGCCTTAAAATCATTAAAGTTGAATGAATTGGTATTAAACCAGTACTGGGCGCTAAGGCTGGCCCCCCAGTGGGAAGATCTGCTGAACCTGATGAGGACGCCTGCTTCGGGCGAAAGGGTGAATCCCCATTGGGTTTCATAGATATCAAACTCCTGTACAATGATATGCTCCTCCATGTAATCACCCCCAAAAGACAGACCAATATAAGGGTCGGCAACTGCTGAAGGCAAAAAATAATAATACGCCCCCGCCTTCCATGGCACAACAAAAGCATAAGCGTAATTAATGCCTGTGATGGCAAGGCCATCATTACTATAATAGGTCATCCTGGGATATTTCTTATAATAGTTGTTCCAGCCGAATTCAAAACCTATGGCAAAGCCCTTTTTCAGGAAATACCGGCCTGTGAAATTCCCCCCGGCAGGGCTGACATTATTAATAAAATCATTTAAACTGCCAAGGGGAACACTCAGGGCCCATGAAAGAGAATAGAGCGAAGCCGGGCTGTACCCGACAGCAGCCTGTTCCTGTGCCCTGGCTGTGAAAGAGAGAAGGAGAACCGCTGAAATTATAAGGGATATCTTTTTCATTGCCGAAGCATAATACGTGTGTAAGCTTATTATTGTCTGAAGACGCGACAGTTGCATTAATCAGCCCTGATTTGCGGAGTTTGCATAAAACACTGGTCAACATTGCCGAGAATCTCCTGTGTAGTGTGATTACCGGTCATAACGCCCCTGATGACGGCGACCCAAACAACATACAGCTTATTGTTGCGGGCGGCTGCATTTTTCAGGTCAGGCATTTCAATGATAATAGTTCCTGTGCTCAAGGAACTGACTGCGGGAGGATAATACGGGTAATAATAATTGTAACCGTAATAGCCCCAGTATGACGGACCATAATATCCATAATCCCAGTACCATCCGGGGTAATAATACGACACATTTGTAATTTTCACTACACCAACATTTATTCCAAGGTCAGGATTCCCGGTTTTTCGGTCCACCCTGTTATAACCCCTTGCCTGCATGTTTACTGTGATCTGGTTGAGCAGGGCCGCTGCCTGGGCGTCGAGTATCCTGATGCTGTCTTTGTCGCTGATGACCGATACCGAATCAACAACCGAAAAGGTTTTGAATTGTGTGAAATCAGTACCAACGTCATATTTAGTGATATCAACCAGGTCTTCCTCAAGCCTTGAATCGAGAGACGGATATGTTGCGCAGGAAATCAAAAAAGCTATCGCCGCCGACAGTGTCAGCATTTTTATCTTTCTTTTCATAGGCCTATGATGAACAATTTACAGGTCGTCTATCCATGCCTGCCTGATTAAACCATCCTGTACATCTGGAAAAAATGGAATCCCCAGGATTCAAGCCCGACATAAAGTCCGCCAACTGCCAGTTCATCCCCGTTCCGAATAAAATGCGCCTGGGTAAACATGTCGACAAGTCTCCATACGTGGCCGGCCATTTCGCAGTCGGGCAGGTAAACGAACCCTTGCGAGGGCTGTGGTGAATAATTCACTGCAATGAGGCAGACCTTGTTTTCGAATCTCCAGTACCAGGCGAGGATATTCCTGCAACTCTGGTTATCGTCCCAACCGCTGACAGGGCTTAGCGACCACTCTCCAAGGTGAAGTTCCGGCATGGAAATGATTTCCAGGAGATTTTCATAGAAATTTTTAATGAAAGTATTCGTATTCTCCCGGGGTCTTCTTCTTAAAAACACAGGTAAGCGGATAACTCTCCCTTCCAACTGGCCTTCGTGGATGAGTTTTGCTCCCGGAAGGGCCAGGCTGATCAGCGCTGCCGCTTTTTCTTTATCAGGATTGAAAATGGATATGGCTCTTTCTTCATCATGATTTTCTATGAACCTCATCAGTTTGGACTGATACCCGGTGTCGGCCTGGAGATGATGGCGTATCGCATCAGCATTTTCTCCTTTCAGCCTGTCATAAAGCCGTTTATCATAACAGAAATCAAAACCGTTTTGCTGAAGGATATATTCCATATTCCAGTATACCTCAGCAATGAAAACGAAATCAGGAAACTCAGATTTTATTTCCCGAATAACGTATTTCCAGTATTCCTCTTCAAGGGCTTCTCCGGCCAGGGGGCCCCATGTCTGGAGAAACACGTCGTTCAACATCAGCATGGCCATATCGCAGCGAACACCATCGCTCATCGACGCGATTTCCTTCAGCGTTCGTATCACCTCCAGCCTTAAGCGTGGATTAAATGCGTTTACCTGGACTACATCTTCCCATGCAGGATAATAAGGATCCTTGCCGCAGGCAAAGATCCCTGATTCCAGGGTTTTAAAAGTCACCGGGTCACGTACCGCATCATCAGCATTTCCATGGATGAAAAAATCAGGGTAAGAAGTTATCCATGGATGATCGAAGGCAAGGTGGTTTGGGACAAAATCAAGAATGAGAGCAATGTTTCTCTCGGCAAGCTTCTCACGCGCAATAGCCAGCCCATGGTTACCCCCAAGTTTGATGTCAACCGAATAATTTTTTACACAATACGGTGAACCTGTATTATCTTCAGGTGAAAAATCACTCAGGGCTTTATAAAAATCGGAGAGGTTTCCCCGATCAGCATTGGAGATCCTGATACATTCGGGGCTTCGCTCCCATACCCCCATAAACCATACAGCCTGAATTCTGAGCCGGGAAAGCTCATCCCATTTATAATCAGGAACATTGGCAAGGGTAATCTCAGCCTGGCATTCATTGCTCATTTCTCCCAGCCACACAAGGGTATTAATCTCATAAATGACCGGATTATCACTAAGGGCTTTCAAAATGACATGGTATTTGTCTGAATGTAAATATAAGACAATTTACCGCGAGAAGGTATGCAGGCAGAAAAAAAAGAGCTACATATGCAGGATCTGTTTCAACAGCTTGTAGCCGCTGGAGCTTGCCCTGAGGCTGGCTCCGTTTTTCAGGAGTACCGAATAACTTTCCTTATCATAAAGCTCTATCCTTTCTATGGCCTCGGCGTTGACAATATAGGAACGGTGGATACGGATGTATTTTTCAGGATCAAGATGGGATTCAAAGTATTTCATCGTCTTCTCTTTCAGGTAATTACCATCCTTAGTATGGATCATAACGTAATCGCCTTCGGCTTCAAGATAAATGATCTCGCCAACCCCGATAACATGAACTTTATGCCTTGTTTTAACTGCTATCCTGTTTAATAATTCCTCCTTTTCATCCGCCGACATAATAATTTTTTGAACTTCCGGCTGGATTGCTATACCGCTTTGAAGTTTGGCTATAACTTTACCTACGGCCTGGGCAAACCTTTCCCTCGAATAGGGTTTGAGGATATAATCGGTGGCGTTCATTTCAAAGGCCCTGATTGCATACTGGTCATATGCAGTGCTGAAAATGATCAGCGGCGGGTTATCAATCAGTTCAAGGACTTCAAAACCGGTAAGTTTTGGCATCTGGATGTCAAGGAAAGCCAGGTCGGGCTTTAAATCCTGGATTGCTTTAAGTCCCGCAAACCCGTCTGAACATTCTGCAAGGACTTCAATGTCGCTGAAGTCTTTAAGAAAAGTCCTGATGATATCTCTCGCAGGCTTTTCATCGTCGATGATAATTGCTTTGTATGTCATTGCTTAAGGGTGTTTTCAACAACCTGGTTCGGAATTGTCAATATGACCTGGAACACATTCTGGCTGGCTGAGGTTTTTAAGAGTGAATCATTGCGGAACATAAGCCTCAATCTCTCACGAATATTTCTCAAACCTATCCCCGAGCCTTTTCTTGCCGGCGCGGAAGGGTCGAAGTCGTTGGTGATGCTGATCTCAAAATAATCGGCAAACGTGCTGCACCTGGTCAGCACTTTTACCGGTTCGGTACTCTCATAAACCCCGTGTTTTATGGCATTCTCGAATAAGGGTTGCAGTATCATCACAGGTATGTGCCTGGAGGAGCACCCGGGGGCCATATCAAATTCGAAAACGAGCTTATCTCCGAAACGGATCTTTTCTATCTCAAGGTATCTCTGGATATTCTGCATTTCCTTGTCCAGTGTTGTGAAGGTATTGATGTTCGAGGTAACACTGTAGCGGAGGAATTCGGAAAGTTTTACAACCATTTCCTGTGCTTTGCCGGGATCGGTAATCGTTAACGAGCTGATGGAGTTCAGGCTGTTAAACAGGAAATGGGGATTGATCTGGGACTTAAGCATGTTAAGTTCCGATTCCTTGAGAAGTTCATTAAGCCGGGTTTCGGCCTTCGCTTTGTCCTGGAGGTCCCGGTACATCAGGATAAGGTAGTAGGCCAGGCCTGTAAAGGCATAAAGCATTATCCCGACAATAAAACGGTAAGGTATTGACAAGCCGAGGAAGTTCATAAATACGGCCTGGTCCTTGAATAAGACGCTGAGGAGGGCATACCCTGTTCCCAGCCAGAACACGAGAAGGAGTATAAGGGAAGTGAAGTGATTGAAGATAAAGCTGAATCCCGGATGGTTACCGGGCATTGAATAGCGTATCACATACCATAAGGCCACCCCTATCATGCAGAGAAGAAAGTTGTAGATGAGGCTGTCGGCCAGGGCTATGTTTAACGGGATGCGGAACTGGAAAAACAAAATGGAAAAGTGGATCCCCGCAAGGAGGATCCACGTTCCAAAATACACGGATATGGACCTGAGATTTTGAAAGACCGGATGTATCATTCTCTATCCCCAGGTTTTATTTTAATACGTTTTGATTTCACCACCGCCAAACACTGCAGAAGCTTTGATAACCAGTACTCTTGAGGGGTCAGCTGCTTCTTTTACGCAGAAACGTTTATCAGAGAAACCTCCAAAAACGCTTGTATTCTTCAGCTGTATCTTCCATTCGCAAGGGACAATAATAGTAGCCCCTCCGAAAACCACATTCACTTCAAGCTCATTAGTGCCTTCGGCAAGGCTTGCCTGGGTGAGGTCGATCTTCACGCTTCCGAAGATAACATTGACCCTGCCACCTTTAAAGTCCCTGTTGGTGATCCTCTTTTCGGTTCCGCTGAACATATGGTCTTCAAAAATATAACCCAGGTCGCTTGCAGCTTCAGTATTCTGAGGCGAAGGCCCAACGCGGTGTTTCCAATCCCTTGGATGGGGGAATTTACGGAACAGTATAAGCACCCCTATTGATATGAGGATCAATGGCCAGAAAAGATGTGCAAAATTGATATCGAAATCGAATATCCTTGGGAAGAGGAAAAATCCACCAACCACTATCAGGATAATTCCCGGCACCCTGTTTTCGGCACCCATGAGGCTTACAACGCCAATAGCAACTAAAAGCATCGGCCAGGAAATAATTATGTGCCGGAGATAGTAAGGGAGGAATCCGGCGTTAAGAAGCAGCAGAGCAAGTCCTGCTAAGATCACGACAATACCAAGCATCCCTTTTTTCCGGTCCTTGTCGTAATGAGTTTTATGTTCGGGATTTGGTTCCATAGTATTCGAGTTTAAAATTAGTAATTTTCTGATAGCAAAAATATTATCATTACAACCCGTGTTAAATAGTAAATCGATAAACAGCCGAAATGGCCCGACGAAATTAGGGCAGGATACTTTTAATATGAAGATTTGTTCATAGCTTTGCGATATAATGAGCTCAGGTGGGAATTGAATTTTTCAAATACCATGGCAACGGGAATGATTTCATCATCCTCGACAACCGCGACAACCAGGTTATACCAGGCAACTCGCGGATAGCTTCCCTGTGTGACAGGCATTTCGGCATCGGAGCCGACGGTCTGATGCTGCTTGAGAAGAAAGACGGGTATGACTTCTCGCTGAGGTATTATAATTCCGACGGATTTGAAAGTACCATGTGCGGTAACGGGGGCCGGTGCATGGCAGCCTTTGCATACTCCCTGGGAACAGCAGGTAAAAAAACCAGGTTCATCGCCATTGACGGCCCGCATGAGGCAGAGATCCTGTCTGTTGATTCTCGGGGTTCCATGGTCCGTTTGAAGATGAAAGACACTTCTGTGGGCGGACAATTTCCTGATGGATATTTCATTGATACGGGCTCCCCTCATTTTGTAAAGTTTGTGCCTTCGGTTGACGCTGTTGACGTTCCGGCTGAGGGCAGGGCTTTAAGAAATGACAGCAGATTCGCTCCTGGCGGCTGCAATGTGAACTTCGTGGAATCTTCATCCGCAGGCCTGACTGTCAGGACATATGAACGCGGGGTTGAGAACGAAACACTTTCGTGCGGTACAGGAGTGACGGCATCTGCCCTGATCACGGCATCCCTGGATAAAAATAATGAGGGCTTTTACCGGATCAATGCAAGGGGGGGGCAGTTTACGGTTCGTTTCCTGCAATCGGGCCGGCAGTTTACGGAGGTATATCTTGAAGGACCTGCGGTCTTTGTATACAAAGGAGAAATAATCATATAGGGAACAATGAATTACGAGATTCTGAAGAGCAAAAGGCTGCATTTGAGGGCAGTGGAACCGGCTGATATTGATGTGCTATATCAATGGGAGAATGATCCTTCGATCTGGAGGGTCAGCAACACATTAACACCCTATTCCCGTTTTCAGATCGAGGAATATGTAATGAATGTTCAGAACGATATCTATTCGGCACGGCAATTAAGGCTGATGATAATTGGAAACGAGGGGGACATTAAAGAAAGGGCGGTTGGGGCGATAGACCTGTTTGATTTCGACCCCTTCCATATGAGGGCCGGCATCGGCATTTTAATCAGGGAGGAGTTCAGGGGGAACAGGTATTCGTCTGAAGCCCTCGAATTACTTATACGTTATGCATTTGAAGTATTGAATTTAAGACAGTTGTACAGCAATATCACACCTGAGAACACAGCAAGTGTCTCTTTATTTGAGAAATACGGATTTGAACGCTGTGGAATTAAAAAAGACTGGGTCAGGGTTGGAAACGGCTGGCTGGAAGAATGGATGTTCCAGTTGATAAGGCGTTTTGATTAATTATCTCAATCAGTTCATTAATGAAGTCTTCACAACCTGATCCGCTTTGCCGAAGGAGGCTTAGCTATGTTGCTCCCGTGATTGTTGTTACCGTCACGCTGGCAATGCTTCTTATTTTATCCGCAAGGTTTTATTATTATGTAAAATACCCGAATGTTGACCTGAAAGGCAGGGCCTCTGTAATTATTTACATTCCGACCGGAACAGATTTTACGGGCATCCTGAAGATACTGAAAGAAAAGTCCATATTGAAGAATGAGAAAAGTTTCATTTTTACAGCCGAAAGGAAGCATTACATTAAGCGTGTTAAAGCAGGGAAATACAGGATACATGACGGGATCAGCAACAATGAGCTTGTCGGTCAGCTGAGGCTGGGCCGGCAAGAGCCTGTCCATCTGAGTTTTCAGAGCGCGAGGAATATAGCCGAGCTTGCCGGTCGATTAGGGCACCAGGTTGAAGCTGATTCCGCCAGTCTTATGAAATTGTTCCTCGACAACAGTTTCCTTGATAGATACGGTATCAACACTTACAATGTGTTTGTGCTTTTCATCCCGAACACTTACCTTATTTTCTGGAACACTTCGGCAACTCAGCTTATAGAAAAAATGAGCGCTGAGCAGAAAGCCTTCTGGAATGCAAAACGCAGGAAACAACTTGAAGCAAACGGGATGTCCATCCAGGAAGTGGTGACTATTGCATCCATTGTTGAGAAAGAAACAAACAAAGATTTTGAGAAACCTGATATTGCGGGGGTATACATAAACAGGTTACGGAAAGGATGGCCTTTGCAGGCTGATCCCACTGTAATCTATGCCTGGCAGGATTACAGCATTAAAAGGCTCACTGAGAAACACCTTAAAATACAATCGGGATACAATACCTATTTGCATACGGGGCTTCCGCCCGGCCCGATCTGCATCCCTTCAATCAGCACCATTGACGCCGTGCTGAATTTCAGGAACCACCCTTATATGTATTTCTGTGCAAAGGAGGACCTTTCGGGATCTCACAATTTTGCTGTAAGCCTTGCCGAACACGGCAGAAATGCAAGAAAGTACCAGAAAGCCCTGGACCAGATGAAAATCAAATAATCTGCTTAAACGATTTGCCTGATGCGATGCCGCCTGCTCCTGTTCGGATTGTTTTTAACCCTTGCATCTTTCGGGCAGGACAGCCTTAAATACCATTCCTTGAGAACGGATTCAGCCGGGATCAATAAAGGCCGCCTCATCGGGGTTTTATCGGTACAGGGAGCCCTGTATTTCGGAAGCCTTTCGGGACTTTATTTCGCCTGGTACAAGGGATATCCCCAGTCATCTTTCCACTTGTTCAACGACAATAATGAATGGTTGCAAATGGATAAATGTGGTCATGCTTTTTCGACTTATTACGAAAGCATGATATTTTATTATTCCTACCGATGGGCCGGGCTTGGGAACACTGCATCGGCCTGCTACGGGGGCCTGCTTGCCTTCGCTTACCAGCTGAACATTGAGATACTCGACGGTTTCTCATCTGCATGGGGGTTTTCGATCGGAGATTTAACAGCAAACACCGTAGGGGCAGCGATGTTTGTAAGCCAGCAACTCATTTGGCACCAGCAGCGATTCAGTTTGAAGGCCTCGTTTCATCAGACGTCTTATCCTGCATACAGACCTGACCTCCTTGGGACAAATATAATCACTCAGAGCTTAAAGGATTATAACGGGCATAGTTTCTGGTTGTCGGGCAATATCAGCTCCTTTCTTCCAAAACACAGCCGTTTTCCGAAATGGCTTAACATGGCTTTTGGGTACGGGGCCGGGGGGATGACAGGTGCTGCGGCAAATACTTCAGCTACCACTCCAGAGTCACCCGGGCGATACCGTCGTTTCATGATCTCGGTGGATGTAGACCTCACGCGTATACCGACACGCTCAAAACTGCTCAAAGCTGTTTTCACAGTCCTCAGTTTCATAAAGATACCTGCACCTGCAATCGAATATAATACCCTTGGAAAATTCAGGTTCTATCCACTGTATTATTAATTTTTCTTCGTAACTTTACTCATTGTTTAAACACATCTTTTATGGAAGTGAACGATTCCAATTCAGCCCCCCAGGGAAGACCGGTGAACGATCCGTTGTACCAGCAGAATCTGCCGAATTCAAACACAATACTTGTAATGGGCATCCTTTCTATTGTCTTTTGCTGGTGGAAGCTGGTTTCATTTGTAGGCATTGTCCTGGGTATCATCACTATCGTACTGGCAAAAAGGGAAATTGCAGTATTTAATTCAGCTCCCCAGAATTATACTATCAGTTCCCTGAACAATGTTAAAACAGGAAGAACATGCGCCATTATAGGGCTCATTATTTCTGTTGTGATTTTCGTGCTGGTTTCCCTGTTTCTCATTGGTTTCCTGGCGACACTGCCTTTTTGGGGAATGATCAGATAAACATGAAAATACTTCCGGTTGAAAAAATACGTGAGGCAGACGCATATACCATTGCCAATGAGCCTATTGCCGACATCGACCTGATGGAAAGGGCTGCAACGGCCTGTTTTTCCTGGATTACCGGGAAGCTGAGTTCAAAGAAGGCGATTTTTGTCTTTGCCGGGACCGGCAATAACGGAGGCGATGGCCTGGCAATAGCGAGGATGCTGCATCTGAAACATTTTCAGGTTTTTGTTTACCTGGTCGGTCCTGAACAGAACCTTTCCCCATCCTGCCGCAAAAATTTCGACCGGTTTCATACAATCGCTTCTAAAAACATAAAGTTTCTGAACGAGGGGGATCCAATGCCCGAGGTCGGCGATGGCGACCTTGTGATTGACAGTCTCTTCGGCAGTGGGTTGACCCGTTCGGCCGGGGGATTCACCGCTGCTGTTATAAGGCATATCAATGAAAGCCGGGCCCTGGTTATTTCCATAGATGTCCCGTCAGGCTTGTTTTGCGACTCTTCTTATAAATCTATTGAAAAGCCGGTAGTTATACAGGCTGATTACACTCTTTCATTCTCACCTCCCAAACTGGCATTTTTCTTTCCGGAGAATGACATCTACCTGGGGGAATGGCATTTGCTCGATATCGGCATATCAGGGGAGTTTATTGAGCAGACCGTTGTCAAGAATTATTTGATTGACAGCCAGATGCTTGGGTCAAAGCTGATCAGGAGGCACAAATTTGATCACAAGGGAACCTTCGGGCATGCCTTGCTTATCTGTGGCGGATATGGTAAAATGGGAGCTGCGGTGCTTTCCTCAAATGCAGCCTTGCGATCGGGAGCAGGGCTTGTCACGGTTCATGCGCCTTCATCGGGAGTGCCAATACTGCAGTCATCTGCCCCGGAAGCCTTGATGAGCATCGACAGGAATGAAAGGGTTGTAAGCATGCTGCCCGATCTTTCGGCCTATACCGCAATCGGCATTGGATGCGGCCTGGGGATGGACGAACAGACACAAAAAACCGTCAAGTTGTTGATCCAGGAAGCCGGCCAGCCGATAGTCTTCGATGCCGACGCAATAAATATTATTGCAGAAAACAAAACCTGGCTGGGTTTTATCCCGAAGCAGAGCATATTCACTCCCCATCCAAAGGAATTTCAAAGGCTTACAGGCAGGCACAAGGATGATTTTGACCGCATGCAGATGCAACGTGAGTTTTCATTCCGCCACCAGGCCTATGTCGTGCTGAAAGGTGCCAACACTGCAATCACCACTCCCGAAGGGGAATGTTATTTCAACTCCACAGGAAACCCCGGGATGGCCACCGGCGGCAGCGGGGATGTTCTTACAGGATTGATCACGGGATTGAAGGCCCAGGGATATTCATCCCTTGATGCCTGCCTCCTTGGGGTATTTCTCCATGGCCGGGCAGGGGATCTTGCCTGCGTGGAAACCGGTGAGGAAGCCCTGACAGCAGGAGATATAATCAAGTATATTGGTAAAGCATTTCAAACATTATATGGAAAACTTTGAGAGAGAATCATTAGTGAACATGGTTGTCGCACCATATGTTCAAAAAGCAACTGCACTCCGGGGAATTAAAAGGCATGTCGGGGGGAACCAGTTCAGGCATGCCCTCAGCACATATGCTATTCTGATCGATTATCATTATGTGGACCATATACTGCTCAAAGCATCTGTTATCCATGATCTTTTTGAAGATGTAAAATGTGTTTCGCGTGACGAGATAATAAACCTGGATGTGGACGGACCGGCTGTACTGGTACTTGTACTGGAGGTAACCCGGATGAAGGAAGAAACAAAAGACCAATACCTTGAAAGGTTACTGCTGAAAGGCAGTGAAAACGCAAAAACGCTTAAATGTGCCGACCGTATAAGCAACCTGACCGACCTGCATCCCGATATTTTCGATAAGGAATTTATCCGCAGATATCTTGATGAAACGAAGAAATGGGTGATCCCGATGGCTGAGCAGGTAAACCGGAATATGTTATATGAACTGGAAGATCTTCTTCACCGGAGGGAAGCGCTGCTGAGATTTACAGCTTTAGGCTGGCCATTCCACAAAAAATGATCAGGCCAGGATTGCCTCCCCCAATACATCCTCTTCGACTTTCAGGTTATCGATAATAAAATTCTGGCGTTCGGGTGTATTTTTCCCCATATAAAAATTCAGGACCTCCTGGAAGGATGAATCTTTTGTGAGAATTACAGGGTCAAGGCGCATATTCGCTCCAATAAAATATTTAAACTCATCGGGTGAGATTTCGCCAAGGCCTTTGAATCGGGTGATCTCGGGGTTTCCTCCCAACTTTTCCATGGCTGATTTTTTCTCTTCTTCAGAGTAGCAATAGATCGTCTTTTGTTTGTTCCTCACCCTGAAAAGCGGTGTTTGCAAAATAAAAAGATGGTTATTCCTGACGAGGTCAGGATAAAATTGCAGGAAAAACGTAAGCATCAGAAGCCTGATGTGCATCCCGTCCACATCGGCATCAGTTGCCACCACTACATAGTTATAACGAAGGTTTTCAAGTCCTTCCTCAATATTTAATGCAGACTGCAGCAGGTTAAACTCTTCATTTTCGTATACAACCCTTTTGCTGAGCCCGAAGCAGTTCAGGGGTTTGCCTTTCAGGCTGAATACAGCCTGGGTATTGACATCCCTTGCTTTTGTAATTGAACCGCTGGCCGAGTCCCCTTCAGTGATAAAAATGGTAGATTCATACCTGCGGTCATCATGGTTGTTATAGTGGATGCGGCAATCTCTCAGCTTTTTATTATGAAGACTGACTTTCTTTACACTTTCCTTGGCGATCTTTTTGATATTGGCCCATTCCTTGCGCTCTTTCTCCGATTGAAGAATTTTCCTGAGCAGGGCCTCCGCCGTATCGGTGTTCATATAAAGGTAATTGTCAAGATGCTTCTTGACAATATCCATGATGTAGTTCCTGATGGTCTGTCCGTCAGGTTCTATATACAGGGATCCCAGTTTCGTTTTGGTTTGGGACTCAAAAACAGGATCCTGCACTTTGATACTTAATGCGACAATCAATGAAGCTTTTATATCGTTCGTGTCAAAGTCCTTCTTATAGAACTCCCGTATTGTTTTAACCAGGGCTTCACGGAACGCGGCCTGGTGCGTACCTCCCTGGGTGGTATGCTGCCCGTTCACAAAAGAGTAATACTCTTCGCCATACATTTCGCAATGAGTAAAGGCGAATTCAAAATCCCCTTCGGTGAGATGGACAACAGGATATAATTTCGGTGTGTCTATGTATGAATTGAGGAGATCCAGCAGGCCATTCTGGGAATAATAACGTTCACCGTTAAAGATCAGCGTAAGTCCATTATTCAGGAACGCATAGTTCCAAAGCATTTTCTGTATGTAGTCGGGAATAAAATGATATTTCCCGAATAAATCCTCGTCGGGTGTGAATGTGACTATGGTCCCGGCCCTAAGGTCGCAGGGTTTTTCTTTTTCATCATGGGTGAGTTCACCCCTTGAAAATTCAATGATCCTGGTATGGCCTTCGCGTATAGCCTGCACCCTGAAAAAGGATGAGAGTCCGTTGACTGCCTTGGCTCCCACACCATTTAGCCCTACCGCTTTTTTAAAGACCTTGGAATCGTATTTTGCTCCTGTATTGATCTTTGAAACGCATTCCACCAGTTTACCAAGAGGGATGCCTCTGCCGTAATCACGAACACAAACCTGCTGGTCTTTAATGGTTATTTCAATAGTTTTGCCATATCCCATGACATACTCGTCAATGGCATTATCAACGATTTCCTTGATAAGGACATAAATGCCGTCGTCGGGAGAGGAACCGTCACCCAGTTTGCCAATATACATACCCGGGCGAAGGCGGATGTGTTCTTTCCACTCCAGGGACCTTATACTGTCTTCATTATAGGCTTCTTCCTTAAACATGTTCAGGGTTTGAAAAATCAAAAAAACATCGGCCGGTTCAAGCCCGGGATGTCCTGGCCTGATTTTTTTTATGGCCGCGACAAATATAAAGTAAACTCAGGGGCAGCCTTGACTGATTTACCAAATATTATGCGAAAGTTATTCACAGGAGCAGGGATTTCCTTTATTTTGCATACAGTAACAATATTATCCGGAAAAAGTCATGGAACTAGTCAAGCAGGAAGTTAAAGAGATGATCGGATGGATCACTCTCAATCACGATGCCAAAAGGAATGCCTTAAGCCGCGCTCTTTTGAATGAGTTGCTTGAGGCCTTGCATGAAATGGAACAGAAAAAGGTAAGGGTCATAATCCTCAGGGCCAACAAAGGAGCCAAGGTATGGTCTGCGGGCTTTAACATCGACGAATTGCCGCGTGACGGCAGCGATCCCCTTGCCTATGACAACCCCCTGCAAAAGGTGATTCGGTCCATCATGAGGATCCCCATACCCGTGATAGCAATGGCCGAAGGAAGCATATGGGGAGGAGCATGCAATGTTGCGATTATATGCGACATCGTTATCGGGACCAAAGACACCTGCCTTGCGATAACTCCTGCGAAGATCGGGGTGCCATACAACACTTCCGGGATCCTGCAGTTCCTTGATATCATGGGATCCCATATCGCGAAAGAGATGTTCTTCACGGCAGACCCGATATCGGCGGAAAAGGCGCACAGCCTGGGGATCATCAATCATATCGTCGAACCGGAAGAACTTGAAAATTTCACCATCAAGATTGCCAACCGTATCATTGCCAATTCCCCTCTTAGCATCCAGGTCATTAAAGAGCAGCTGAATATTTTGGGAAATTCCTTACCCATATCACCTTCAGTGTTTGAACATATCGACATGCTGAGAGGGAAAGCCGGGACCAGTGCCGATTATATCGAAGGTATAAGGTCTTTTTATGAAAAGAGGAAACCGGTGTTTATAGGTCAGTGACAGATCATTTTAAGGATTTTACCGATAAGGGTTTTGTTCGGTTGTATTATGACATAATTTTACCCGAAATCTGTAAAACATGAAAAAACCCTTACTGTTATTGGTCTGCATATTTGCAGCAAGTTCTTTTGTGAATGCAACAAAACTGCTTGTTCCTTCACAATATACAAGCATACAGGCAGCGATTGACGCGGCATCAGTTCATGACACGGTTCTGGTTTCGCCGGGGACCTATTTTGAAAACCTCAATTTCAGGGCAAAAGGCATAGTACTGGCCAGCACATTCATTCTGACGCAGGATACTGCAACTATTGACGCTACAGTGATCAACGGGAGCCAGCCCGCAATACCTGATTCTGCAAGTTGTGTTATCATTGCAAGCAAAGTTCCGTCAACCATAGCTGATACGAGTGCATGCATAATCGGGTTTAAAATAACGGGAGGTACGGGCACAAAATGGAATGATGAGCACAGCCCCGGGAACATCTACAGGGAAGGAGGCGGAATTTTGGTTCAATATCTTTCACCCAGGATACTCCATAATCATATAACACATAATCAGGCTGTGAATATGAGCGGAGGCATGGCCAGTGCCGGAGGGGGTGCCATACGATGCGGTGACAGCAATCCATTGATACAGAACAATGTCATCGACAACAACCAGGGCCGTTACGGAGCCGGTATTGTATTCAATTATTGCGGATGCACGGTGAGGAACAACCTGATAGCCCATAATTCGGGCGGGCAGGATTTCGGCGGAAGCGGTGTTTGGCTTCTCGGAGAGAGTTCCCAGGGTTCACCCCGCAACGTTTTAAACAACACTATCATCTTCAACTATGCGACAGGCCCGGGAGGCGGCATCTGGGCGCTGAACACCAGTGCCAGCATCATCAACAATATCCTCTGGGGCAATACGGCTATGAGCGGCAAGCAGATATACTCAGGGGCAAGCACACTTGCAGTAACATATAATGACGTTCAGGACGGGTTTACCGGGGCCGGTAACATCAAAGAGAATCCCGAATTCGATGTCATCAATTATTTTCTTTCGGGCATCTCCCCATGTATCGACAAAGGAGATTCTTCTGCCGTTTTCAACGACAACCCTGATCCCCTCGACCCGACATCGGCAAAGTTCCCTTCCAAAGGGAGTCTGCGTAATGACATGGGGGCTTACGGAGGGCCTAAAGCCAGCCTGCTTTCATCCCTGAGCACCTTATGGACCAGTGCAGGCCCTGCAACGAACCAGGGGCCATTGCCTGAAATCCTCATCATGCCTAACCCGGTGAGGGATGCAGCCGACATTGTAATGCATAACCTGGACGAAAATGCCTTAAGCACTGAATTATTCGATATTAACGGGCATACTGTAAGACAAATGTCCCCGGAACCATTTTCCCCTGACGAATACCGGATCAGGTTTCTCAGGGGGAATCTTTCGTCGGGAAATTATCTGCTTGTCCTGACTTCCGCTAACCGTGTGCTGGCAAGGAAATCTCTCACAATCAACTAAGGTCGGCAGCCTCAGCTTTCCAGGTAATGTTCCTGATCTCACTGAGAAGCAATTTTATCTCGGCCGGCGTTAAAAGAAAGTCCCTGGGTTTCAGATGGCTCATCCTTGAAAAAACAATAAACTGATATATTGTTGATACGATGTACGAGATGGATGCAGTAACGGAGGCACCGATTATACCGTATTTGGGCACAAGAAGCAAGCCCAGTCCCAGGGTAAAGACCAAACCGATTGCAGAACTGATCGTATTATGGTAAGGTTTATTGATACCTGAGAAGAAGTGGCTCAGTATCATGCCGAAACTAAGGGCTATAATACCAATTCCCAGGCAGGCAATTACCGTTCTTATCATCCCGAATTCAGGCCCGAATATCATCCTGAAAACAATCTCGGGCAGGGCAACAAGGCAAAGTACTGCAGCCGAGGTTACCACGATGGTTATTTTCGAAAGGGTAAGCGTAAGTTTAACGCTGTAGTCAAAATCCATGGCGTTGGATATCCGCGTGAACTGGACCATTGCAAGGCTGCGGCTGATTATCCAGAGGCCTTCCGAAATACTGAACCCAAGTCCCATGACCCCGAGAGCTGCCCTGCCGAACCAGAAATCAACCATATAATACCCGATACGGTAATTCATCAGCTGGAAAATGTTGGCAAACTGGGAATATGTGCCAAACCGGAACATGGCCCGGAATATCGGCTTCAGCCCGTTTAAAGGTTCGATTTTCAGGAATTTCAAAAGAGGGAAAAAACTGAATAAAAATGAGATCAGGTATGAGATCAGGATAGCCCAGTAATAGGCCATTACCGTCCTCACATGGAACAGGAATACGGCGGCAACCAGGCAGATGATCAGGACGATGATCTGGAGTATGGTTAAGATATTATAAGCTTCAACCTTTTCTTTACCCAGCAGCAGCATATAGTTAGCCGAAGTAAATGACATCACGAATGCAAGGGCCAGCACTTCGAAGAAATATCCATGGGGGATCACTTCAAGGTGCCTCGAAAGGGTACCTGTATAATAGAATAATAAGGTACTGATTATTGTAATTCCGAAGGTCCAGGCGTAGCTGGAAACGAACAGCTTAAAAAAGCCTGCCCTGGGAGTCATATAAATCAGGGCACCTCCTCCGATAAAATTGTTAAACAGCTGGATATAGGTAACCGAGAGAGTGATCAGGAAAATGGTGCCGACATTTGCAGCTCCCAGGAAGCGTGCATTAAGGACACTGATCAGAAGCGTCAGGAATGCACTGATTACACGGGTCCCAATAGTACCAATGATCTTTCTGAACATCCGGGATGCTAGTGTTTCCTGAATTTATGCCGGGTCTGGCGGCCAAAGTGAGAAAAATTGAATTTGGTGCGTTTGGCATCGATCAGGGTATAACGGCCAAGCCCTGAAACTGTATGGAATCCCTGAGAATACCTGCAATCCTTTATGGGCCCGATAAATTTAATCACCTCTTCCTCGAATTCTGTTTCGGAGAGCTTGATAACCCTGTTGATGGCCACCCTTCTCCCATATGTTTCAGAGCAATCCTGCGACGGCCTGTAAAGCTCTCCTTCATTGATAAAAGGCAGTCCTGCCGGCCTTGCGGACCTTACATCCATTTTGACGGGGTTCAAGGGATGAGGCTTATATACCCCGTTAAGCTCATCCGCAAAATAGATATAAAGATGAGTATTTGAATACTTCCTCAGGGTAAAGAAAAGCCACCATTTGTCGTTATGATTTATCAATGTAGGATCAACCGCATCGATATGATCAAGAAGAACATGGTCTTCAACAAAAATACCCTCGGAGTAATTCCGTTTGTACAATCCTATATAACCGTAACGGTAGGATTCAGGGAGGCAATAAATACTTTCGCCGTAAACAAAAATAAAGGGGTAAGAAAGGTGTTCTTTGGTCTCGATGGATTTCAGCGGCACTGAAAAGGTCTTAGACAACGGGTCAAACACGGCTTCTGAGATATTGGCTTTGTTTTCGGAATAAGAGTAATCTTCCATCAGGATGTGAACCTTATTCTCTTCGATAAACCCGCCGGGATCAGCGAAATAATTACCTGAACTCCTCTCCCTCATCCACAATACATCTTCACAAACCAGAGGATTTGGGGAGAATGCGATCTCCTGAACCGAGCGGTTAACGATACCGATGTTCCAGCGTTCAGCCCTGAACAGGTCATTCCAGTAGAAATTCATCCTGTTTTTAAGGAGCTTGAGAAGGAAAACCATCATTTTCGCATTGCCCGGGACTTTATAAACTGGGGCAGTCGTATCCGAAGGAGGACCGGGATTAAACCCGGAAGTCATGATCTGGTTCGCCATATCGGCCGGCCAGGCAGAAGAAGTCAGCAACAATACATCCAGGTTGGTCCGGTAGGAATGAAACAGGGTTTTCATCCACGCCTTCTTTAAAACCACGCCGGCATCGAGTTTCCCGGTCAGCTGCTGCATGATTGCCCCGCTAACAGGGTCATTCTTATATACAGGCCAGAAACCCGGGGGGCCCCCGCGGTATTTCATTTCATCGTCATGATGAAAGGACCATACCCCGTATTTAGCCGCATGCAGTATTTCGCCGCGGATAATATTAAATCCGAAACGGAGGATAAAGTCAAGATCGGCCGACTTTATTGCCGAAAGATCGGTATCGCTGAAAAATTCAGAGGAATTGTCTTCGTTAACAGTGCAGATGATCCGCGAAACATTGAGGAGTTCAGACTCCATGTCGACCGGGACTTTTTGTTCAGCCTTGAATAACAGCCTGTGACTGGCCCTCCAGAGCAGTGAGTACTTCTGCGTTTTTGAAATGGGCGTAGATCCGGGATTTGGATTAGCCACCCGGGCATCTATAATAAGCAGAGCTGGCTTATGGCCATTTTCAACAAGCAGCCTGACAGCCTCAGCCTGCCATTTCTGAAACGATGTGCCGGAGCACATAACACCGAATTTTAATCCTTCTGACATGCACAGATTATTTCGTAGTAAACAGATGAAAGACTTTCTGAAATTCTTTCGTCAGAGAACGCCTCGGAAACTGATTCATGCAGTTTGCCAATTTCAAAGGTAGGATAATAATCCAGCATTTGTTCCACCGCTTCAACAATTTGATCAACATCGGATTGTTGAATAAGTATCCCGTTATTTTTATTGATGACCGATGGTGCAATCCCCGTCCTTGTTGAAACAACCGGAAGTCCGCAAGCCAGGGCCTCGATCACTACAGTGCCGAATGTTTCATAGCGGCTGGTCTGGACCAGGAAGGAAGATGACTGGTAGATCCTGATCAGTTCAGCATCCTCTTTAAGGCCGGTAAATTCTGTTTGCGGATGTCTTAATCCCAGTTTATGCGCATGGCCGGTCATGGCAAGCCTGTCGGGCCCGTCACCAACGAGCAGCACATTGAAATCCTTCCTGCGTGAGTAAAGCTCAGCCATTGCATCAAGGAATGCTGTTATATTCTTGGATTTATCTTCAAAACAGGACACATGGAGAATGACCGCTTTCGCAGCCTGAGGTTTAGCTGCCGGAGGGATATACAAGGAAGTATCCACGACATTGGGAACCACGAAGGTTTTAGGGTGCTCCAGTCCGGAAGCTTTCATTGCTTCCGCAAGGGAATCGCTCACTGCGATAAGCCCGCCGGACTTTTTGAGAAGTACCCGGGTCAACCATTTTCTGAACATCCCCTTGTATGTTCCGTTCTCAGGAAAATATCTTGACCAGTGTTCGGAGACCACATAGGGTTTGCGTTGTTTCCCTGCCATATACCATGTAAAGAGGATTTCACGGGTGAAAATATGCCCGTGAACTATATCCACCACTAACGGCATGAAACTCATATAACCCAGGTGATGGGACCTCACATATCGGAAGACATTGATCAGTTTTGACACTATGGGAATGCCCCGGGATGTTTTATAATACACCCTGCAGACCCGCACTGAATTTTCTTCGGTATGTACGACTTCAAAATTATTGCTGCAGGCAGGATCCGGGCATACCGAAATAACCATGACCGAATGCCTTTTTGCCAGGGCCTCTGCCTGCCTTTTGATGAACAGGCCGGGCATAGGGTCAAGGCGGCCTGGATACCAACGGGGTATGAATAATATTTTCAATGGTTTGTTCACTTGCCCTGAATTTGAACCCGGAGAATGCTAGCTGGTTTTAAAATGTTCATTGATAATACCGATCGCGTTACTAAGGCGGTCCCGGCCATAGCCCCTGACTATAAAAAACGGGAAGCCCCTTGATGTTAATTCATTGCAATATAACTCAAAAAGTTCTTTCCTCCTGCCGGGATGTTCCCTCAGAGGGTCAAATTCCCAGGGCAGGTCGATGTCACATAAGAGGTAAAGATCGTAAACATGCGTTTCAACCTGCTCTGAGATCCACGGGTGGCACCTTCCGTATTTAACGTTGCTCCATATCCTGGTTACAATGAATTCAGTATCACAGAAAATAAATCCTGTTGCTTTCGAAAGGGCCTTTGATTCCCGTTCAAGCTGCCCCCTGGCAATGGCAAGTATATCCTCTTCATTGTATGCCGGGCCATTCAGCTCAAGATATTCCCGGGCATATTCGGGTACCCATACCGTTCCGTACTGAACGGCAAGCTGCCCGGCAAGTATTGATTTGCCTGTTGATTCAGGGCCTGTGATTGCTATTTTCCTGAGTTTGCGGGTCAAATCAGTAAGTTTGTGTGCCCTTGACTTTATATTTCCATTCCATCCAGCCGAGAGATGCAATAATGGTGAACACGAAGTACTGGAAGCCGATAAAATACCATTTGAGTATAATGCAAAGCACTATCATGATCACATCGCCGATGATCCAGAGGATCCAGTGCTGTATCTTTTTCCTGGCCATGAGCCACATGGCCACTGCATACATTGCCGATGTGAATGCATCGGAGATCACGTATTTATTATCGGGCATCTTTCCGAGCAGGTACCACAAGCCCAGGAACATTATGATGATCAGGGCCGAGTAAAAGAACATTTCTTTGAGGCTGCAGGATGTGATCACGAGCGGGCCGCCGTCGCCGGGCTTCCTGATCCAGTTGTACCAGCCGTAGATCTGCATTATAAAGTAGAATACATTAATGCCTGCATTTGCAAAGAGCCTGCCGTTAAAATAAATCCAGGCCGACAACAGCACATTAACCGCTCCAATTGGAAAAGCCCAAACGTTTTCCTTTTTGACCAGCCACACACTGACGAGCCCGAACAGCACTGCTGTTAATTCGATAAGGGAAGTCTGGAAAAGTCCGAAATTGATTAAAAAATCATGATTCACCGCGCAAAGGTAAATTAATACAGCGGTTTGCAAATCAGAAAAGACTAATTTTGCAGTCAGTAAGGATGATGTTAGAGTATGTTCCATGTTTTCCACACCCAGCTGCCGTTTATAGTCAACCTGCTGATTCTTTTACTAGCGGCTAAGATTCTGGGTGAAGTTGCCGAACGCCTTGGCCAGCCTGCAATGATAGGCGAAGTACTTGCCGGTGTCATCCTGGGACCTTCCCTTTTCAATATCATTCCCGTTGTAGGCGACATCAAACCAATTGCCGACCTGGGTGTCTTCCTTCTGATCTTCATGGCCGGGATGGAAATTGAGGCTGAAGAGATCAGGAATTCCATCCGGGGAAGAAACTTCTGGATCGCCCTGCTGGGGTTCCTGATCCCGCTGGGAAGCGGGCTGCTCATCGGGCATCTCTTTCATTTCAGTAATATTTTTACAATATTCCTCGGTCTCTGTATAGCCATAACCGCGCTTCCCGTAAGTATCCGCATCCTGATCGACCTCGGCAAGCTGCAGACCGATGTCGGCCGGAGAATAATCTCGGCAGCAATTTTTAACGATATCGTCTCCCTGATGGTACTCGGTGTCATCCTCGATTACAACGGCACTTCGGGTAACCTCAGGGACGTAACCTTCTCGATACTTTTCACAAGCGGCAAGGTGGTATTTTTCATGTTCTTCCTCGTTGCCGCATACAGGCTTATTGGCTTTTCAAAGAAAAGGGTAAGTACCCTCAATCCCAAGATGGAGAGCTTCCTCCGTTACCTCAAAGGGAAGGAGTCGATGTTTGCCCTGGTCATACTGTTCGTCCTGATCTTCGCAAGCATTGCCGATCTGCTTGGGCTTCATTTTATTGTCGGGGCGTTTTTCGGGGCTATGCTTTTCCCCAGGGATTTATTCCAGAAATCGGAGTTTGAACAGGTAAAGCATTCGACAGCCAGCTTTACCATGGGTTTTCTTGCCCCAATCTTTTTTGCCATTATGGGAGTCCAGTTTGATGCAAGCGCCCTGACCAACGGTTTGCTGCTCACAGTCGTTTTGATAGCATCTTTCCTGAGCAAGATCCTCGGGGGTTATTTCGGATCCAAACTTGCCGGGTTTGACAATCTTAAGTCAATAACCATCGGCCTGGGGCTGAATGCCCGTGGCATCATGGAACTGGTCATCGCCAACATAGCCCTACAGAAAGGCTTCATCGATGTTCCTATCTTTTCAATACTGGTGGTGATGGCCCTGCTTACAACCCTGATCACACCATTCCTGTTGAAGGATGCTTTTCTTCGCATAGAGAAAACCGCCGTCCCTTAAACCGAAAATAAAAAAACGACTACCTTTGCCCTTTCTTAATTAATAATTCTAAGCCTATGGAACTGATCAGGCAATTAATTGATTTCGTGCTGCATATCGACAAGCATTTGCTTGAGATTGTAAGCAATTACCAAACCTGGGCTTACCTGATCCTTTTCCTTATCATTTTCATGGAGACAGGACTGGTTGTCACTCCTTTCCTGCCGGGCGACTCCCTGCTTTTTGCCGCAGGCACCATTGCTGCCATGCCGGGTGAGCCCCTGCAGATGCTGCCGCTGATAATCCTGCTCATTTGCGCTGCATTCGGGGGCGACAACACCAACTATTTCATAGGAAGGTTCCTCGGCCAAAAAGTGTATGAGAAGAATTACCGCCTTATCCGCAGGGAATATCTTGATAAAACGCATGCCTTTTATGAAAAACACGGCGGGAAAACCCTTATAATAGCCCGGTTCATGCCCATCATCAGGACCTTTGCCCCGTTTGTGGCGGGCGTGGGCAGAATGACTTACATCAGGTTTATAAGTTTCAGTATTTTCGGGAATGTGCTGTGGGTTGTACTGTTCAGCCTGGCAGGTTATTTTTTCGGCAACATCCCGTTCATTAAAGACAACTTCACAGTTGCTATTTTAGCAATCATTTTCATTTCGCTGCTTCCCATGATCGTGGCTTTTCTTCAAAAAATCTTCAGGAAGAAAGCCTGATAACAGATCATTTTCTTGCAAGCACTGCTTTTACCGCACTGACCACATCAGGGGTGTCGAGACCGAACTTCTTCATAAGTTCTTCGGGTGTTCCGCTTTCGCCAAAAGTATCCTGAACGGCCACCATTTCGACGGGCACCGGGTATTTTCTCGCAAGCAGCTGGGCTATGCTGTCGCCGAGCCCGCCGTTCATCTGATGTTCTTCGCAGGTAACAGCACACCCGGTCTTATTTACAGAAGCCAGAACCGCTTCCTCATCCAGGGGTTTTATAGTATGAATATTGATGACTTCGGATGAGATCCCCTGTTCCTCCAGCATTCGGCAGGCTTCAAGCGCCTTCCATACCAGGTGGCCTGTCGCAAAGATGCTCACATCACTGCCTTCATTGAACAGCAGGGCTTTGCCGATTTCAAACTTCTGGCCGGCCGGAGTAAAATTGGGAACCTTTGGACGGCCAAACCGGAGGTAAACCGGTCCCTTATGATAGCAAACTGCCAGGGTGGCTGCCCTGGTCTGGTTGAAATCGCAGGGGTTGATCACGGTCATATTGGGCAGCATCTTCATCATGCCAAGATCTTCCAGGTTCTGGTGGGTGGCCCCGTCCTCGCCCAGGGTGATGCCTGCATGTGAGGCACATATCTTCACGTTCTTCTCAGAGTAGGCGACCGATTGCCTTATCTGGTCATACACCCTGCCGGTCGAAAAATTAGCAAAGGTGCCGGTAAACGGTATCTTCCCTCCTATGGTCAATCCTGAGGCTATGCAGATCATGTTTGCTTCGGCTATCCCGGTCTGGATAAACCGTTCGGGAAACTCTTTTGCAAAGGCTTCAAGTTTCATTGAAGGAGTAAGATCGGCACAAAGAACCACCACCTCTGGGTTTGTCCTGCCAAGTTCAAGCATCGCTTCCCCAAAACCCGAGCGGGTATCTTTGGAACCGGAATTGGTATATTGAGTCATAATTCGTTTTGTTTTTTCTCCTTAATTCTGCTCACCAGTCACTATTCACTGTTCACTATTCACTTTAATTCGAATACATCTTCACGTTGGTCGTTTGTCCTGATTCCACTTTAAATGACTTTTCTTCGGTATAGGATGATGAATTTGAATATTTCGGCCTGAATACCACCCTGTAATTTCCCGGTTGCAGGTAAAGTGTTTCCTGCTGCTGCTGGTTGTCTTTGAGGTTGTATACCCAGCTAAGCCCTTTTTTATCTTCTGTATAAAGGCTGCCGTACCCGTTGGTTGCCCTTTGAATGACGGCAATCCCCGGAGTGGGTATTTCCACAAATGTGGTATGGCTCTGGGTAACATCCACATCTTTCACAAGGATCCTGGGCAAACAAAGTATTTCGATATCATATTTTCCGACGATGTACTTCTCAACCTGGTCGAACTGCTGAACGTTGAGAGTCTGGGGCTGGCCTGCTTTCCTGATGATACAGGGCAAATATTTCAGGGTGGCATTCCCGCCTGCTTTAAAAGTGAGGTAGCCCTGGGGGGCGTCAATCCCAATGATTGTATGCTTTCCGGGGGTAAGTTTCACCGAATCTTTCCTTACCTCCGGGATAGTGTGGACAATTATATTGTATGTGGCAAGGGGATCCACGTCGAGGGTATCGGGAAGCCCCTTTGCATTGAGGGAATGGATGAAATTATATTTGATCAGGCCGCTCCTGGTATCATAAAAAGTCATTGCAACATTGGTTTCGGTAGGTTCGTCATTCTGGTCGAGCAGATTGACCTGCATTGTGGTGGGATTAAGGGTACGGCTTATGATTACTTTCAGGGCATTCGTAAATTCCTTTTCGCTGCTGGCGTCAAAATATGTGCCGACACACTCAAACTGGTCTTTGAAATTTTTCCCCAGCCCAACAATAAACGGTTTGAGTGCGATCCCTTTCTGCTGCAGTTCGGCCGAAGCGGCACAGGGGTCCCCCCCGCATTCCTCCAGTCCGTCGGTGATTAGGATAATTACATTGCGGCAGTGGTCACA
The DNA here is from genome assembly GCA_903837605.1 of uncultured Bacteroidales bacterium. Lineage (GTDB taxonomy): Bacteria > Bacteroidota > Bacteroidia > Bacteroidales > FEN-979 > CAIRDP01. Next base: position 46,391 of record CAILVF010000045.1, read on the forward strand.
TGGTGTAAAATCCTTCGCCGAGAGTGAGAGGGAATATGCAATAGGCGTAGTGCCGTTAGGGCTTATGACCTTCAACACATGTTTGATCCTGGCAATATTATCCTTTGCAAAAGGGACTTCGAGTTTTGAATCGTTGCAATCCTGGGGCGGAAAAGGTTTTTGATGACCGTAAACCCTGAGCGCCAGCTCAAGGTCGGGGATATAGCGCAGGCTGTCAAGCAGCCCCGAGAGAAGGCGGGTGGCGATGTTGAACTTGGTATCGCTTTGCCATCTCCCGTACATGCTCTGGGATGCATCAAAAACAAATAAAATACGTGTGACAGGCTTGGGTTTTTCAGGTTCCTTCCTGGCCTGCCCGAATGCAACATGAAATGAAACAAGCATGCAGAACAGCATGAAGATCTCTACCGTCCTTTTCAGAACCTGCCTCAGGATATGGTTTTCTTTTGCTTTCGGTTGCATTGCAATTAATAATCACCCAGGGTTTCCTGCAGCTGGCTTAATGCCCTCGCTGCCTGTTCATTTGTAGGAGGGACCCCATGCCATTCATGGTTATCCGTCATAAAATCCACCCCGGAACCCATATGCGTATGCATAATGATCACATTGGGTTTTCCCTTCCCTGTTAAGGACTTCACCCTATTGAGAACGTTCAATACTTCTTCAATATTATTGCCGTCCATTTCGGTGACCTCCCATCCAAAGGCTTCAAATTTGGCTCTCAGGTTTCCGAGGGGCATCACTTTATCAACAGGGCCGTCGATCTGTTGTCCGTTGTAATCTATTACTGCAATGAGGTTGTCGATCTTTTTCGCAGGTGCAAACATAAGGGCTTCCCAGTTCGAGCCTTCCTCAAGTTCCCCGTCTCCGCACAGAGTATAAACCAGGCGTTTGTCGCCGTTCATTTTTTTTGCAATGGCGGCTCCTATTGAAACCGAAAGACCCTGACCCAGCGAACCTGAAGCCATCCTCACCCCCGGAAGTTTTTCGAAAGTTGAAGGGTGCCCCTGGAGACGGCTGCCGAGTTTACGGAGAGTGCCTAATTCAGGGACCGGGAAGAACCCATACCTTGCCAGTACGCTGTACCATGCAGGGCAGACATGCCCGTTTGAAAGGAAGAAAAGATCCTCATCTTTCCCGTCCATGTCAAATTTCCCGGGATCGGGGCGCATTATTTCAAAGTACAAAACCGTAAGAAAGTCGGCTACCCCAAGTGATCCTCCGGGATGACCCGAGGCGGCCCCGTTGATCATTCGTATAATATCCCTTCTGACTTGTGTGGCAATTCGCTGCAGTTCTTCTGTTGTAGGCATCTCGATAAGTTAATTTGGCTTATTCCGGTCAAAGATATGGGAATCCAATCTGCAAGCCGGGTTGATGTTAATAAAATTGGATAAGATTTAAAGTATCCCACGGCATTTTTAACTTCTTTTGTTTCGCCCGTTCTGCAGGGCATTAATTTTGAGATTATCATGAAACACCTGATCTTTTTCCTGGCATTATTTTTCCTGACGGGCCCGCTTATACAGGCACAGGGGATACCGAGGTCCGACAGCCTTTGGGCCGATTCGGTCTTCAGGAAACTCACTCCCGAGGAGAAGATCGCCCAGTTGTTCATCATCAGGGCCTATTCTTATAAGGATTCGACATACAGGGACAGCCTTTCTGGGGTCGTTTTAAAAAACCAGCCCGGGGGCATTTGTTTCTTCAAGGGGATGCCTTTTGCCCAGGCCGTTTTTACCAACAGGCTGCAGAAGATAAGCAAGGTTCCCCTGCTTATCTCGATCGATGCTGAATGGGGCCTCGGTATGAGGCTCGACAGTGCGACCGCTTTCCCCAGGCCGATAACCCTCGGGGCCATTTCAAACGACACACTGATCTACCAGGTTGCAGCAAGGATAGCTGCGGATTGCAGGCGGCTCGGCATCCAGATCAACTTCGCACCCGTGGCCGACATTAACTGCAACCCTGATAACCCTGTAATCAATTTCAGGTCGTTTGGCGAAAACAAATACCGGGTCTCGGCCAAAAGCCTGCAATATATGCGTGGATTGCAGGACAACGGCGTTATGGCCGTTGCCAAACATTTCCCAGGCCATGGAGATACTGATTCCGACTCACACCTGACCCTGCCGGTAATAAGACATACCAGGGAGAGAATGGACAGTGTTGAACTTTTCCCATTTAAAACATTGATAAACAATGGCATAAAAGGTATTATGATTGCCCATCTTTACCTTCCATGCTATGATTCCTCGCTGAATGCCGCTTCCACCCTTTCGAAGCCTGTTGTAACCCGGCTCCTGAAAGAGGACCTCGGGTTCAGGGGATTTGTGATCACCGATGCCCTGGACATGCAGGGTGTTATAAAATACTTCAAGCCGGGCGAGATTGAGTTGAAAGCCCTGCAGGCCGGCAATGACATACTTCTTCTTCCCAAGCAGGTGGAGGAAGCTATCAGGGTCATCAAAGCGGCTGCCGACAGCAATCTTTTCCCCTGGGCGGAGATTGACAGGAGATGTTTCAGGATATTGATGCTAAAAAGCGGCCTGGGAGCAAGCAACAAACCTGTGAGCACCCAGAACCTGTATAGTGACCTGAACACAAGAGCATCGCTGGCATTGCAGAAAGAAGGCTTCGCCTCGGCCCTGACGGTGGTAAAAAACGAGCTCGGGCTCATTCCATTGATCTCCCTTGACAAAAGGCATATTGCGTACCTTGGGATAGGCGACAGGCCCGGCATGGAGTTCTCAGAAGCTTTAAACTCATACGCAAAGGTGAACCCGTTCTTCCTTCCCAGGAAGTTCAGCAGGACCGAAAAGGACAGTGTGATTGGCATGCTGAAGAATTTCGATGTTATAATCATAGGCCTTCACAATATGACCGGTTACCCTGCCGACAGTTTCAACCTCTCGAAACAAACCCTGAACCTGGCCGATACCCTGTCGAAGATCAGCAGGACTGTATTAGTGGTTTTTGGAAATCCCTATTCTTTAAGCCTTCTTCCAAAACCCGTTAAAACTGAATCTATTCTGGTCGCATACCAGGATTTTCCCGTGACCCGGCTGCTTGCCGCCGAGGTGCTTTTCGGCGGGATCAGTTCCCAGGGCCACCTTCCTGTCAGCCCGGCGGGCTTCAGGTATGGTACCGGAGAGGAAACGGATAAAACAAGGATCTCCTTTGCGATGCCCGAAGAGACAGGGTTAACTGAAGCATCGCTGGGGATTATCGATTCTCTTGCCCTGGACGGGATAGCAAAGGGAGCATACCCCGGATGCGAGGTGTTGCTTGCAAAAAACGGCAAAGTATTTTATAACAAGGCATTTGGCCATCCGCAGTATAACGATACGATCAGTGTGAACACAAACGATTTATACGACATTGCATCGGTAACCAAAATAGCCGCCACCACCCTGGCCGTCATGAAACTGTTTGACCAGGATAAACTAAGCGTTGATGACAGCCTTGGAAAATTCCTGCCTTACCTGGCCGGGTCAAATAAATCGGCTTTGATCATACGCGATGTCATGACCCACCAGGCGGGCCTGCAGTCATGGATCCCTTTTTACAAATCGCATATCAGCCCCGGGGGGCTAAATGAAAAAGTTTTCAGCAGGGATTCAGGCTCGGTCTTTCCTTCAAAAGTGGCCGACAGCCTGTTTATCAGCAAGGCCTGGCAGGATACAGTCTACCGGCAGATCGCCAGGTCGCCCCTGGGGGAAAAAGGGAAATACCTTTACAGCGATCTTGGGTTTTACCTTCTAAGGCAGGTCGTGGAAAGGATAAGCGGGAAACCTTTTGATATGTACCTGGATGAAACCTTTTACGGCCCGCTGGGGCTGCATCATACATGTTTCAATCCGTACAAACGGTTTGCAAGGGGCATGATCATGCCTACCGAGAACGATACAGAATTCCGCCACCAGCTTATCAGGGGTTATGTTCACGACCCTGGTGCTGCAATGCTCGGGGGCATTTCGGGGCATGCCGGCCTGTTCACCAATGCCCTTGAACTGGGAGTTATCATGCAGATGCTCATGAACCAGGGCACTTACGGGGGGAAGCAGTTCTTTTCCCCGTCAACGGTAAGGACTTTCACAAGCTGCCAGTTCCCGGGCAGCGGGAACCGAAGGGCCCTGGGATTCGACAAGCCCCTGCGGAACTATAAACCCGACAGTCCCACATGCGAGGGGGCTTCACAGGAAAGCTATGGGCATAGCGGGTTTACAGGGACTTATACCTGGGCCGACCCTGCGAACGGGCTGGTATATGTTTTTCTCTCCAACCGTGTCTGCCCCTCGACAGCAAACCAGAAACTCAGGGATATGAACATCCGCACAAATATTCAGCAAGCTGCATATGATCTCTTTGAAAAGTTTGGAGTCAAATAATTAACTTTGCACGCAAACCAAAAAACCAAAACCGAAGATGAAAAAATACCAAACCGCTTTGATCTGGCTGTTTGCCTTCCTTTTTACGGCAGGCCTTGCCGTTTATCAGAAAATGACAGGGCCCACCTACCCTATCCGGAGCAGGCTGCAGCTTGAGTCGGGACTGATCAAATATAAACTTCCGCGTTCGGGTGAGTGCGGGCAGGACATGCCGGTAAAGATCACGGTTGCCGACACTTCGGTGCATGGCATATTCACTTATAAAAGGTATAAAAGCAATGACGAGTGGACATCTGTCCCCATGATCCGCCAGGAAGGCGAACTTGTGTCGATGATCCCGATGCAGCCGGCGGCAGGCAAGGTTTCATACAAGGTAGCCCTTGTGAAAAACAGCCGGACTTATCCCCTGAACGATGATCACGAGGTGGTGCTGAGGTTCAAAGGCAGTGTTCCCCTGCTTGTTTTGATTTTACATATCATCGCGATATTCGGGGCCATGCTGCTTTCGACAGTGACCTGCCTTCAGGCAATATTCAAAGGTAAATTCGTACTACGCTATATCTGGCTGACGGTGATCTTTTTCTTCGCAGGCGGACTCATTCTGGGCCCCATTGTTCAGAAATACGCTTTTGACGCCTACTGGACCGGATGGCCGTTCGGGCATGACCTTACCGACAACAAAACGTTTGTGGGACTGGTCTTCTGGATCATCGCACTGGTAGTGCAGTACTTTAAACCAGGCAACAGGTCATGGCCGGTGATAGCGGGTATTGTGTTCCTGGTCGTCTTCCTGATCCCTCACAGCGCACTTGGTTCGGAGATAGATTATACCAAGCAGGCCCCGGTGCAGCAGGGCAAATAGGAAAAAAAGTTCAGGTTACAAATCAGGATTTTTTCTTGTCAATCCTGATCCTTGCATCTACTGCAAGGATTATTTCTCCTTTCCCGAGCAGCGGGTTGAAGTCGAGTTCAACAATTTCGGGGGCAGCTTCCAGCAGGGATGAAAGACGTACAAGAATACCGGCAAAAGCTTCTTCGCTTATACCTTTTTGCCCCCTCACACCCTGGATTATTTTATAGCTTTTCAGGTTGCGGATCATCGTTAAGGCTTCGTCCTTTGAGAGGGGGGAAAGGCCGGCCGATACATCTTTGAGCACTTCTATAAAGATGCCGCCCATACCGCAGAGTATCATATGCCCGAATTTAGGCTCATATTTTGCCCCTGCAAACAGTTCGGTGCCCGAAAGCATCGGCTGGACAAGCACTGCGGTAGTGTCTTTGACCGTAATCATCCGGTCAAATTCAGCCATCACGGCTGCCTGGTCTTTTATATTCAGCATCACACCACCCACATCAGATTTATGAACCGGGCCAACGACTTTCATCACAACCGGGAACCCAAGCCTCGCTGCCGCTTTTGCAGCGTCTTCCCTGGTTGTTACAACAGCTTCGCCTGCCCGGGGAATGCCGCAGGCATCCATCAGGGTCTGTATAGCTGCAGGCGGAAGGTAACCGTCGGTCGCAGCATCTATTATATTACGGATCACATCGGTTCTCACAGGTGGAAGTTCCGGCTCGGCGGGAGCAGGCCCGGGAGTATAATAGACCCTTGAGAGTGCTTTTCCGAAGGTCACTTCATCGGGGAAAAACGTCTTCCCTCTTTGAATAAAATCTGAGATTTCAGCACTGGCTGTCATTACGGAAGGGAGGATGGGAAAGATCGGTTTGCGGGATGTCATCATTTTTTCATCGATGACCTTGTATACATCAAATACTTCAGTAAGGCCCGGGGTGCCGAAGATCACTGCCATACCGTCAATCTCATTGAATTTTTTATCACAATAGTCAATGATGGTCCCCAGCTGTTCGGCTGTTCCCGTAGCCAGGAAATCAATGGGATTGGCAACCGATGAACCCGGGAAAAGCTTTGCAAGCAGTTCTTTTGCCGAATTATCTTCGATGCGCGGAACCGACAGTCCGTGGTTCGATAAGGCATCGGTAAGCATCACGGCAGGACCGCCGGCATGGGTGATAACAGCTATATTTTTCCCTTTCAGCGGGGGATACATGAAAACCGAAGCGACACTGATCAGGTCCTCGCGCCCATAGCAACGTACTATCCCGGCTTTGCGGAATAAGGTATCCACCGCCACGTCGGGGCTGGCAAGGGCGCCGGTATGCGATGAAGCAGCCCTGCTCCCGGCTTCCGAAGATCCGGCTTTGACAGCGGCAATGCGGCAACCTTTCCGTATCAGCGAAGAAGCGTGCTTCAATAGCATTTGGGGTTTCGAGATATTTTCCAGGTACAGAAGTTTTACCCTTGAACTCTTCTCCGGGTCAAAACTTTCGTCGAGAAAGGCAAGAATTTCCTCGGCTCCAACCTGGGCGCTGTTGCCAACCGAGAAGACGTTTGCAAAAGTAAGTCCGTTCGGTATCCCTGCTTCCATGATGAAGCAGGCCGTGGCCCCTGAACCCGAGATAAAGTCACAACCCCTGGGATCGAGTTTCGGGATAGGTTTTGTGAAAATCCCGGCATAATCAGGAGTAAGGACCCCGATACAATTCGGTCCGATTAAAGTGCCGTTTACATGATTGACAATAGAAACCAGCTTATCTTCCAGCTCCTTTCCTTCATGGCTTTCCTCGCTGAAACCGGCTGAGAGTATAATAAACGCCCTTGTATTTTTCTGAAAGGCCAGCAGCCCCACAGTTTCAGGAATGAATTTGGCTGCAATGGCAATTATAGCCAGGTCCACATCGGGCAGCTGTGAAGGATCCTGGTAACACCTGATCCCCTGAACTTCCGATTCTTTGAGGTTTGTAACATAAAGCCGGCCCTTGAACCTGCTTTCAATAAGGTTTCTCAGTATGGCACCGCCAGGTTTATGCGTGTCATTGGATCCTCCGACAACAACGATACTTTCGGGATGCAGCAGTGATTTGTTAAGCATATGGAGTGTTATAGGAATTTGACAAAGGGGATAAATGCCGCGGTGCTCTTCTTATATTCTTCCCAATCGGGCCGGCCCTCGTATTTTTTCTCCAGCATGGGAACACCTGAAACAAAGCGCAGCAGGATTGTGATCATGAGCGGGCTGATAAGGGTCATCCAGCCGTTCGGCAGGTTCATGGCATAACAGCCAAAACCCCACCATACAAGGGCTTCCCCGAAATAATTAGGATGGCGGCTCATTTCCCAAAGGCCCGAAGTAATTATCTTTCCCTGGTTCCCGGGCTTCTTTTTAAAGCTCATCAGCTGGTAATCGGCAACAGCTTCAAACAAAAAACCGATGCCGAATAAAACCAAACCCAGGGTATCCCAGAAACCAAGCGGTTCTTTAGAATAAAAATTTATATAATATACAGGCGAGGCTATGATGAACATAAAAAAGCCCTGTAATAAAAAAATCTGGACATAGCTTCTCAGGATGAAAAATTTCCAGGTTTCCCTCCATTGCCGGTACCTGAAGTCCTCTCCTTTGCCCCGGTTCCTTAAAAAAACATGCACCGAAAGCCTGATCCCCCATAAAGCAACAAGGAAAGTAACTATCCACTTGCGAAAATCAGGTTCCGTATCCTGGATAAAGGAATAGATTGCTATCAGTATAAAACCCAGGCCCCAGAAAATGTCAACGATGGAATTGTCTTTTGCGATCAGTGCGAGCACAAAAACAAAGGACATGTATATCAATATCAGCAGAGCGATTTCTGTAAACATACCATCCTGTTTTAAGTGGAATTAAGCAGAACCAAAGATAGAAAAATTATTCCAGCAAGTAGGAGATGCACACTATCCCCGGGCCGGTATGTGCAACCAGTACAGGTGAAGCATGATCAAGGTATAGAGGTTTCTTCCCGGTAAGCCTTTCCATCTCCAGGGCCAGGTAATTGGCTTTTTCAGGGTTTGATGCATGTGTGATCGCATATTCCCAGATCCTGTTTTTCCTGAGCATCCGCTCAAAATCGCGGACCACCTTACTGATGCAGCCTTTTTCGGTGAGGGATTTGCTGAACAACACTGCTTTGCCATTTTCATCCAGTGAAATAACCGGCTTGAGGTCCAGCATCCGGGCGATGAAACTCTTCATCGGGCTTACCCTACCGGTACGGATAATATATTTCAGGGTTTGCACGCTCACCCTGATACCGCTCTTAGGGATCCATTCCCTGATCCTGGCCGAAAGTTCAAAATGGGACATTCCCTCTTCAAGAGCCCTGGCGGCACGAATTAAAATCAGGCCAAGCGCTCCTGTAAGCACCCTGGAATCTATTACTTCAATAGATTTACCTGTACGGCCTGCAACTTCCTTTCCCGCTATCTCAGCATTACCGAAAGTCCCGCTGAGCCCGCTTGAAAGATGAATTCCTATAATGTTTTTATAATGCGTACTCAGGTACTCAAATTTATTCTGAAAGTCCTTGGCCGATGGCTGGGAGGTGGAAGGACTGATTTCAGATTGTTCAAGCCTCTGGTAGAACTTCTCAGGATTGATGGTAAGGCGGTCGAGAAAATACGTCTCCCCGAAATGAAGATTCAATGGAACTACATGGATCTGGTAACGATCGGTCAGTTCCCTGGGCAGATCGCTGGTCGAATCGGTCATCAAGGCTATATCAGATTTTCGCTCCAGCAGGATATTGTTCTGAAAGATCATGTCATCGACCTTCTGGTAGGTGATCTCGCCAAACCTGTGAAGCTGAGACATGACTTCAATGGGATGATCGGTATGGATATGGATCCGCATTTTGCTCCTGGAACCTGCAACTACCAGGGAATCACCAGAATGTTCAAGGAAACCGCGGATCTTTTTAAGGTCAAGATTCTGCCCGTTTATAAGGGCTTCGGTACAGAAGCGGAACGTAATAACATCATGCTGAACGTCAACCTCCTCGCCTTCCGACTGATCGGCATGGGCAGTTATGGCGGTTTCGGGCTGGCCCATGGTAAAGAAGTCCTTGATCCCTTCCAGGAAATAGACGAAACCCTTAGCCCCTGCATCCACAACATGAGACTTAGCGAGTACTTCGAGTCTTTTTGTCGTTCCGGCCAGGGCTTCAAGAGCCTTATTATATGCTTCGATCAGCAATTTGATAAAATCATCTATCCTGTCCTTGATCTTGTCGAGATGTTCGGCCCATTCCTTTATTACTGTGAGTATAGTTCCTTCCACCGGGTTGGCAATTGCATCGTAAGCATAGGCAACGGCCTTTTTCATACTTTCGGCAAAGGATTTAATATCGAGGGTCTGGGCAGAACTGAGTTCGTTACTGAAGCCGTAAAGAAACTGTGCGAAGATGATGCCTGAATTTCCCCTTGCACCGCTGAGGGCGGCATCGGCCATAGCAACGGCAGTCTGCTTGAGATTATCGGTAGGGATTATGGCATCCATAATGGAACGCATGGTGGAGGCCAGGTTGGTCCCGGTATCAGCATCGGCAACAGGAAAAACATTGATTTTATTTAACAGCTTCTGCTGTTCAAAAATTCTTTGGGCACCGGCAAGGAAAGAGTGGTAGAGCTGCTTGCCGTCCAATTCCTTTATTTTCTGAGTTATTTCAGTCAATAGCGGGAATTTTTAAATAAGGTGCAAAGGTAATCAAAATCAGGGAAGGTATTTCCGACATTCCGCTTTCATCATCCCATCCCATTGTTTTTAACATTTTTTATGAAAACCGTATTGCTTTAACCGGGTTGATCCTTGTAATTATAAGCGAAGGGACGATCAGCATCAGGTAACAGGCTGCGATGGATATCAAATTGAGCAGCAGTATATTAAAAAGGTCAAGGTGTACAGGGACCACCGGGACGTAATAGGATTCCTGGGGCAGGCCTATAAGGCCCCATTGCTGCTGCGCCAAACAAAGTGTGAACCCGATAAGATTACCTATACCTATCCCCCAGCCCAGTATATACAGCGCATGGTAGACGAATATCTTCCTTATGCGACGGCTGGAGAGCCCCAGGGCTTTCAGAACACCTATCATGGAAGTCCTTTCTAGTATGAGTATCAGCAAAGTGGAGATCATGGTGATAGCCGATACGGAAATCATCAGGGCAAGGATAATAACCACATTCATATCCTGCAGGGCAAGCCAGTCAAAGATCTGGGGATACAGCTGGTAAATAGTGGAAGCATCCAGCTGAAAACCGATCTGGTGGTATACATACTTCCCCATTTCCTCAATATCCCTGAAATCTTTGAGCACAACTTCAAATCCACCTATCTGATTGCTGTTCCATCCGTTGATCTTCTGTATGTGGACCAGGTTACCGATCACGTATAACTTGTCGAATTCCTCCAGTCCTGTTTCAAAGATCCCGCTGACCCTGAACTTGCGTCCGACAGTATGTTCCCCATAGATGAAATACATCCTTACCGGGTCATTGACCTTGAGGTCCAGCAAATTGGACAGGCTTTTTGATATGATCACGTCATTTTTCTGAGCGGTATCAGAATAATCAGGGATATTCCCTTCAGCCATCCGTTTACGGAAGAACCCCCAGTTATAATCCTCTCCCACCCCCTTAAGAACGACACCCTGGATCTGGTCGGAAGTCCTTATTATACCTGCCTTGCTTGCATATGCCTGTATATATTTGATCTTCGGATGCAGCCGCATGCCCTGGAGGAATGGTTGCCGGCTTTCAACCGGGAATGGCACCAGGTTTGTATTCTCAGAGAACCTTGTGATCTGGATATGTCCGGTAAATCCGATAACTTTATCGCGGATTTCCTTCTGGAACCCTGTCAGAATGGCAATGGAGACGAACATGATCGTCAGGCTCAGTGAAATAGCGAGGATGGATATCCTGATCACGGGGCGGGAGTAATGTCCCCTGCTGCCTTTAATCATCCTGCGGGCTATGAAGAGATCGGTGTTCAAGCAAATTGATTTATCTTTACAAAAATAGAAACTTATTCCATGCTGAACCGAATCAAACCCCAACTTATCCTTACAGTATTGCTTATTCTTGGGTTCAACCTGACGGCTTTTGCCCAGGTAAAACCAGCTGCATATCAAACCGGCAGGTACATGAAACTTCTTCATGGCAAGAAAACTGGTGTGGTTGCCAACGCCTCTTCCGTTGTCGGGACTACGAATATCGTTGACACGCTAATTAATTCGGGTGTAGACGTGAAAGTGGTTTTCTCACCCGAGCACGGGTTCAAGATGAAGGATGAGGCCGGGCAATTATCAGCCGATTATACTGATCCCGGTTCAGGCCTGAGGACCATAAGCCTTTACGGCCTGAAGAAAAAGCCCGTTGCAATGGACCTGGCAGGGCTCGACATAGTAGTGTTTGACATACAGGATGTGGGGGCTCGCTTTTATACTTATATAAGCACTTTGAGCCTGGTGATGGAAGCCTGTGCCGAAAACCACGTCGCGGTGCTTGTTCTTGACAGGCCGAACCCGAATGCGTTTTATATTGACGGTCCTGTACTTGACATGAAATATAAATCTTTCGTAGGAATGCACCCTGTGCCGGTTGTTTACGGCATGACCATTGGCGAGTATGCAAAGATGGTAAACGGGGAAGGATGGCTCAAAGGAGGGATCAGCTGCGACCTGAGTGTTTTGCCGCTGGAGGGCTATACACACCAGACTGCATGGTTCCCCGGGGCGAAACCCTCACCCAACCTGCCCGATGCAAATTCCATACTGCTTTATCCTTCGCTATGCCTGTTCGAGGGAACGGTGATCAGTGTGGGACGGGGAACGCCAACCCCATTCGAGGTATACGGCCATCCGGGTTTGCAGGGTTACTCATACAGCTTCACACCGGAAGCAATTAAAGGGATGGATTCAAAACCAATGTATAAAGACAAGACCTGTTTCGGTGAAAACCTTCAGCACTATTACGAGCAGCATATGGCCGACAAAGGACGGATCAACCTTTCGTGGCTCATCAGGGCGTTTCATTCCCTTGGGGGCAAGCCCGATTTTTTCAATCCGTATTTTGACCAGCTTGCAGGAACCTCAGCACTCCAGGAGCAGCTGATCAAAGGCATGAAAGAAGAAGATATCCGCAACAGCTGGAAAGCCGGCATTGAGGCATTTAAAAAGATAAGGGCGAGGTATTTGCTGTATCCCTGAGGGGAGTAACCGGGGACTGGGGACTGGGGACTGGGGACTGGGGACTAAGGACCAGGGATTATTGTTTAGTCACTGTTCACTATTTACTGTTCACTTCTCCAACCGTCCCGGGTAAACTTTTAGAGCCGCTTCCAGGCATTTCATAGACTCCCGCAGGTCGTTCACATTAAGCACGTAACTAATCCGCACTTCATCTATCCCTCTTCCTTTGGTGGAATAAAATCCCGTACCCGGAGCCAGCATTACTGTTTTTCCGTCGCAATTGAAATCCTGCAGCAGCCATTGGCAGAATTTATCCGAATCATCGATAGGAAGCCTGGCCATTGCATAAAAAGCTCCGCCAGGATTAGGGCAGAAGCAACCTTTCATTTTATTTATGGACTCTACCACCACATTGCGGCGCTGGAGGTATTCGGCAAGTACTTCTTTTATATAGGTATCAGGTGTGCTGATGGCTTCTTCCCCTGCGATCTGTCCGAAAGTCGGCGGGCTCAGCCTTGCCTGGGCGAACTTCATGGCAGTGGACATGACTTCCCTGTTATGGGATATCATCACACCGATCCTGGCTCCGCATGCACTGTAACGTTTCGAGATGGAATCGAGAAGAACCACATTCTGTTCTATCCCCTTAAGATTCATTACCGAATAATGCTGCCGGCCGTCATACACGAATTCACGGTACACCTCATCAGCGAACAAAAACAGGTCATGCTTCAGAACGATCTCTTTCAGAAGTTCCAGTTCTTCCCTTGAATAAAGATAACCTGTAGGGTTGTTCGGATTGCAAACCATGATGGCTTTTGTCTTTGGCGTAATGGCTTTTTCAAATGCCGACATCGGGGGAAGGGCGAAACCGTTTTCGATGACAGAATCGATAGGTTTGACAACCACTCCTGCCGCAACAGAGAAACCGTTATAGTTGGCATAAAAAGGCTCGGGAATGATGATCTCATCGCCCGGGTTCATGCAGGTGAACATGGCAAACATGATTGCTTCGCTTCCGCCGGTAGTAACGATCATTTCTTCAGGGCTGACCTCTATCCCGCATTTATGGTAATATTCGGCCAGTTTCTTGCGGTATGAAGGGATCCCTGCCGAATGGCTGTATTCGATTACTTTCAGGTCGGTATTCCTGATCTTGTTCATCACATTTTCAGGTGTGGGGATATCAGGTTGACCGATATTAAGATGGTAAACCCTGATGCCTTTCTTCTTAGCTTCATCAGAGAAGGGAACTAGTTTCCGGATTGGGGAGGGAGGACAAATTTGTCCGCGGTCTGAGATAGTTGGCATGGCTGAAGTTTTTGATAAAGCAGCAAAGCCAGCTTTTGGCTGGCTGAACTGTGTGTGATTATCTGATACTTACTTACTGACGGGGGTCGCGCCCTGTTCAGCTTGTTTTTCGGGTGTGGTAGAAACCGGCTTGGCTACTACCGTCCCTTTTATTGTTAACCTTATTGATGATGACTTGGCATTCGAATTAACTGTGATGGTCTTGTTGATAGGGCCAATATTATTCGTATTGTAAGTCACCTTGATCACGTCACTTTTACCGGGAAGTACAGGTTCCTGGGGCCATGAAGAGGTGGTACATCCGCAGGATGTGATCGGTTTTGAAAGAATCAAAGGTTCTTTCCCGGTGTTTGAGAATTTAAATTCGCAGGCTCCGTCAGCACCCTGGAAGATTGTGCCGTAGTCGTGCACCAGTTTGTCAAAAGAAATTTCGGGAGCATTCGGGTTTACCGGTGGCTGCTGGACTGCATCCTGAGCATTTACTGCAAAAGCAGCGAACATTACGAACAGGACTGAAAGCAAAATTTTCTGCATATTGTATTGATTTGTAGGTTTATAAAATGGAATGCAAAGTTACGAAAAAATTTTGTGAAACAGGGGCCATATCATTAATATTTTATAAAGAGTGCCCGGGTATGAAAAGGTTGCCCTTCAGCTGAAGCCTTACTTTATACTGTCGAGTATCTCTATCAGCTCTTCCAGTTTAAAAGGTTTGGTGATATAACTGTTTACACCGGCCTTATAACATTTCTCCTCATCATCCTTATCGGCATTGGCCGTGATAGCACATATATGAATTGCTTTTTTTGAAGGAGCCGACTGTTCGATCTGCCTGATCTCCCGGCTTGCCTGGAGCCCGTCCATTTCAGGCATGAAGATATCCATAATGACCAGGTCATAATGGTTCTTTTTGAACATTTCAACAGCAATTTTTCCATTCTCGGCCACTTCTATATAGTGACCCAGTTTGCTGAGGGTGACCTTGGCAACTTTCTGGTTTATAAGATTGTCCTCGGCAAGCAATATCCTGAGGTTCCTGGTTTCAGTCCTTGGAAGGGGTTTCAATGCAGCCTCTGTAACAGGCGTCACAACCTTCTTTGTAAACGCATTATAAACAGATGTCCAGAATTCTGCAGGAAGGAACGGACGTTGTAAAACGGAGCCGAATCCCATTTCTGAGATCTTCTTTGGGATGGATGAACCCTTGTAATGAAGCAGTAATTTACCAGTCTTTTCCCAGGCCGGGTTCGGTATGAATGATCCCTGGGCCAGCTTTGCTGCCTCAAGGTCAACAATAACAAGGTCAGCAGGCTTATTGATTTTATTCCTGTGGGAAATTTCCTGCAAGCCGTCGGTAAAAGTGATAAAATGTTCGACATCGCAGTCCAGCCTGACCAGGTAATCGATCAATACCCGGGCATTGACGGCTGAAGGATCAATCAGCACTACTTTGAGGCCTTTTATTTTCGGATCTGTAAAAGGAGGTTCAGAGCCGGGGGATTTTTCAAGCAGTACATTAAAGGTGAAAGAGGAGCCACTTGAGGGTGTGCTTTCAACATTTACTTCTCCTTTCATTTTCGTGATAAGGTGCCTGGCAATGGCAAGGCCAAGCCCGCTTCCGCCGTATTTCCCGGTCGAAGGGCTTATCCTGGTAAATGAAGTGAAGATCCGCTTCAGGGCTTCTTCGGAAATGCCAATGCCGGTATCGCTGACCCTGAACTGAACATTAACGGTATCTTCATCCCAGGAAAGAAAATGAGCTTCAATTGTGATCTCCCCGTTTTCTGTAAATTTCACCGCGTTATCGGCAAAAACCCTCAGCACCTGCGTTAACCTTGCAGGGTCTCCTTTAACCCTCATCGGGATGTTCGGGTCGATGAAAGTGATCACCTCCAGTTCTTTTTCTGCAGCTTCCGGGATAATTACCGAAATGAGATCATCCATAAGGTCATAGATGCTGAAGAAGGAACTTGTCAGTTCTATCTGGTCGGCTTCAATCTTTAAAAAGTCCATGATGGTGTTGAATACCGAAAGCAGGTTGGTGGCCGAATCCGTGATAATCTCCAGATATTCCATCTGTTCAGGAGAAAGCTCCGACTGTTTCAATATCTCTGCCATGCCTACAACGCCCGAAAGGGGAGTGAAGATCTCGTGAGCCATAGTGGAAAGGAATGAGCTTTTAGCCCTGTTTGCCTCATCGGCTTTTTCGAATTCGGTGAGAAGTTTCTTTTCATGTACTTTTTTCCGTTCAACGTCCATGGTCACACCAAGAAGCCTTACAGGTTTTCCCAGAATGTCCTTTTCAATTATCCGGCCTTTGTCAAACACCCACTTCCATTCTCCCGATGAGGTTTTCAGCCTGTATTCAGATTCAAAATATGGTATTGCCCCGTTCAGGTGTTTTTCAAGGTTTGCTTTGACTTCGTGCGCATCCTCAGGATGAATAAGGTCGAGCAAAGCCGAAAATGTGGGCGGCAAAAATTCCTTCTTCAACCCAAGCAGCAAAGCCATATTTTCGCTACAGTCAAGTTTCCCGCTTTTAAAATCCCAGTCCCACCAGGCCAGCTGGCTGGCTTCGAAGGCCATGGTGAGCCTTTCGTTGACCTGGTTGAGCTCTCCGAAAACCTGCTGAAGCCGGTCATTCGATTTCTGATAGGTCCTTTGTATCTCTTCCCATTGCATGGAAGCGAGCCTGACCACTTTGAGCTCGGATTCAAGAGCCTGAATTCGTTTCTTTAGATCTTCTGACATTTGTCAATTGCTTTATTTGGCTTTGTTATCTTCTTTTTTTATCGGGATAAAGGATATCGAGTCCGCAACGCAGGTTTGCTAAATAGCGGAATGCATCCTGCACAAAAGGCTCAGGGATGACCGAGCCGTGCTGGGGGAGGATCGCCTTGACCTCAATGCCTTTTAATCGGTCAATAAACCCCCGGGCCGCAATATTCCCGGCCATATAATCAAGGTGAAACAGGTTCATTTTAAATTCATGCTTATGAAAATCGCTTATCACCAGTTTCCAGTCCATATCGATAGCCGCCCAGATATCCCCTGAAAACAGGAAGGACGAGGTTTCGTCGTATGTAGTGAAAGCGCCCGGGAAGTGCAGGAAAGGGGCTTCGATAAACCGGATGCTTCGCCCTGAAGAGAATGTATATGTTGAGGATTCGGTGATGTTGAAGAAATTATAGTCGTCCCTCCCGTAATGGGAGATCAGGATATTGGTACGGGTGCTGGTTATAACTTTCATTTCGGGATTGACATCAAGCCATCTGACCATAGAACCCGCCACATCGGGGTCCTGGTGGCAAAGTATCTGTGCCGACACATGTGCAGGTACAATGATCTGTTCAACCCTTCGCCGGATAAAGTCGAATGCCTCAACTCCGCCCGGGTCGACAATAATGGCCTCATCCCCATCGGTAATGAGGTAGGTATTGCATCGGAATGCAGAATCTTCGGGTGTCCCTAGCCAATAAACCGAATGGTATTCATTCTGGTACAGAGGGGTGGGCAGCTCCATCCTCTCGTCAAACGTCCTGCTTAAACCGATAAGATCAATCGTATTGCTCATAGTGTTTATTTTTCGTTGTTATGAAGCCCGCATTCTTTCTTTGACCCGTTCTCCCACCACCAGCGGCCGGAGCGGAAATCCTCGCCGGGCATGACCGCCCTTGTGCACGGAAGGCAGCCTATGCTCGGGAATCCCTTGTCGTGAAGCCCGTTGTAAGGGATTTTTTTCGCCCGTATGGCTGACCATACATCGGTCTCCTTCCATTCTATAAGGGGGTTCAGCTTGATGATGGAATAAGTTTCATCAAAATCCACGATCTGAATTCCCGAACGGGCCTCAGACTGCTCCCTGCGCAGCCCAGTGATCCATACCTTCATCCCTTCAAGCGCACGGGAAAGAGGAATGATCTTGCGAACATGACAACATTCCCTGCGGTTCTCCACACTGTCATAAAAGAGGTTGATGCCTTTGGAATTGACCATATTTTCAACCATGGAATGATCGGGAAAAAACACATCGATCTTCGTGTTGTATTTCTGCCGGGTTATGTGAAGGAGTTCGTAAGTTTCCTCGAATAAACGCCCCGTATCGAGGGTGAAAATCCTTATTGAAGGGAATTGGGTTGCAATGATCTCTGTCAAAACCTGGTCTTCAGGTCCCAGGCTTGTCGAGAAAACACATTGTGAAGGGAAAAGTTTATTAAAATATTCTATAGCCCGGGCCGGGCCGGCAGCCGACAGATCTTTAACATATTGACTTATAACACCTTTCATGAGTTTGCCAAAAACCAATGATTTGAGAACGTGAAATTATAAAAATCCGGGGCTGAATACAAGGGTTTCCACATAATAATAAAAATGTAATTTTGAAGAAATTAAGATTATGCGGGTACATTTTATCGCCATAGGAGGAAGCGCAATGCACAACCTCGCAATGGCTTTGCACAACAAGGGGTATATTGTAAGCGGTTCGGATGATGAGATCTTTGAGCCCTCGAAAAGCAGGCTCAGGGGTCTCGGTCTTCTTCCCTCATCGGAGGGATGGGATGTTTCACGCATCACCACAGAACTCGATGCAGTCATCCTTGGGATGCATGCCAAAGCCGACAATCCTGAGCTCTTAAAAGCAAAGGAGCTCGGGTTAAAGATCTTCTCTTACCCTGAATACCTTTACGAACAGTCAAAAGACAAGAAAAGGGTCGTCATTGGCGGCAGCCATGGCAAGACGACGATCACGGCAATGGTACTGCATGTCCTGAGGATCGCCGGTATCGATTGTGATTATATGGTAGGAGCGCAGCTTGAAGGGTTCGATGTCATGGTCAGGCTCAGCGGGAAGGCAGGGGTCATGATATTTGAGGGAGATGAATACCTGACCTCCCCTATCGACAGCAGGCCGAAATTCCACTTATATAAACCTGATGTTGCACTTTTAAGCGGGGTTGCCTGGGACCATATCAACGTATTCCCGACTTTCGACAATTACGTGGAACAATTCAGGGAGTTCATCAGGCAGATCTCGCATGGCGGGACACTGATCTATTGTGCCGATGACGATACCTTATGCCATATAAGCCCCGGGGCGCGTGCTGATACCAGGCTCATCCCCTATTCAGTCCCTGAATATTTTATTTCGGACGGCATAAGTTCCCTGATAGAAAACGGGAAGATATACCCCTTGAAGGTTTTCGGCCGGCATAACCTGATGAACCTTAACGGGGCAAGATGGATCTGCAGGGAACTCGGCGTGGCCGACGCAGTGTTTTTAAGTGCTATCGGATCCTTCAAAGGCGCATCAAAACGTCTCGAACTGGTATCTGAAAATTCAGATACCAGGGTGTATAAGGATTTTGCCCATGCCCCCTCGAAAGTCAGGGCCAGCCTTAAAGCAGTGAGGGAACAATTTCCGGACAAGAACATAACTGCCTGCCTTGAGCTTCATACATACAGCAGCCTCAGCAAGGAGTTTCTGGCCCAGTATAACGGCAGCCTCGATGCAGCCGACGTCCCTATGGTATATTTCAGCCCCCATGCCATCAAATTAAAACGACTTCCGCCGATAACAGCGGAACAGGTTAAGGAAGGTTTCGGGAATCCCGGGCTGGAAGTGTATACCGATTCAAAAGAACTCAGTTCCAGGCTTCTTCAAACGGAATGGAAAAATTCCATACTTCTGCTAATGAGCAGCGGGGATTATGACGGCATCGATCTTAAAATCCTTGCCGGCAGGATCACAGGCCAGGCAGGGACAATTTCATAATGATTTGCTTTTAATAACACCCTTGTTATATTTGTAAAAGTTTTGTCTTGATCATATAATAATGAAGCGGATTATCATCAGACCAAAGCAGGCATGCCGCCAGGCGGTTTTATTTTGCCTGGCTTTCTTTTTGATCGCGTCCTCCGCCCGGGCTTTTACGATTGTTGACGGGTATATGGACAAGCTTTCGTATCATCCCGGCGACACCGCCCTGGTCTACCTGAATTCATCCATCGTCATCCCGAACTGGAAACTTTACCTTCTTGATGTTGAAGGGAACAGGAAGGATTCCGTTATAACCGACCTGATCCCCCAGGGGATCTCGAATCCCGAACCCTGGGTGAACGGGTTCGGCTATCACGTCACATTCGCCTATGTAATACCGGCCCATCTTCAAAGCGGCATCTACCAGTGGGAGAATAAAGTGTTTTTCATAGTAAAGAATCCTCAGAAAAATGCCGATATCACTATTATATATCCCAGCAACACTGAAGCCGCATACAACGAAGCGGGCGGCAAGGGGCTTTATGATTTCGATTCCCCGGAGGGGCGGGCCCATACGGTAACCTTTCAAAGGCCTCTTTCAACATTTATAATTAATGATGTCAGGACTTACTGCAGGCGTTTTCTTCAATGGATCCACAGCCTTGGCGGTTACAGTTTTCAATATATTGCCGACAATGACATGGATGATTACAGCGAGATCAGCAATTCAAAAATTATCGTTGTACCCGGGCACAGTGAATACTGGTCAAGGAATGCAAGACAAAATCTCGATTCGTTTGTCAATTCGGGGAAGGACGCGATGATACTTTCCGGAAACACCATGTGGTGGCAGGTAAGATACAGCAATGACAGGACCAGGCTGATATGTTATAAGGATAAATGGCTGGATCCCGAACCCGACAGCCTAATGAAAACGATAAACTGGCCTGAACCTTCACTGAATTATCCCTCGCTGACGAGTACAGGAGCCGATTTTATTCACGGGGCATACGGGATGAAACCTTACCATGGGTGGTATGGTTACAATATACTCCAGCCGGGCTCTCCCCTGCTTGAGGGAACCGGGCTTTCCTTCCATGATATTTTATCATGCCAGTCGATGGAGTATGACGCTACCTTATTTTATGGGATAGAGCCTAATGGCGACCCTATCCTTGACACCACCAGCCTGGGGTTTTGTAAAATTGAGCTGATAGGCTATGACTGGGGAAAAAGCATTTACTTCTACGGTCCGCAAAAAAGTTATGGAACATTTATTGCATTTAAAAAATATCCCACCTCGGGGAATGTCATCAATGTTGGTTTCACAAACTGGTGTGCAAGGAACGGAGGGCAGGGCGGAGCCGGGGGATTCGGGGGGAAAGACAGTTTAAAAATCAAAACGATCACAATGAATATGTTCAATAAGCTCCTTGCCGGGGAGAATATTTATTCATCCCCCAAACCCGGTTGCACTACCGTGGGAATTGAACAGCTTACCACCGGGAAAGAAGATCTGTTTATTTTTCCCAATCCCGGCAGGGGTTCATTTCATTTAAAAGGAGGATCGCTGCCTGGAGATGTTGTGCAGGTAGAAATTTACAACACATTGGGGTCCGTTGTTTTTGCTCAGGATCTCAACAAGAGGGATGCTTACGGCTTTGATGCTTCCTCCCTTGGGGATGGCATATATTTTTACCTGCTTAAAAATCCGCAGGGGGCTGTTGGGAAGGGGAAGATAATTATCGCTCATTAAAAATTCATGCTGAAACAAAAGGTTTTCATACTTGCAATACTTTTTCCCATCCTGGCTTTTTCCCAGGCTGGCAGGGAGAGATCAGCACCCATGTCATTTTTATGGAAGGTAGTCGGGCTCGAAGGGTTTTCATCAGGGCATGCGGCTTATATATCAATAAAGACCAATGCGGCAGGAAAACCGTATGTCGCTTACAAAGACTACGGGAACCTTGCGAAGGCGACTGTAATGACATTCAACGGCCAGCAATGGAGCCCGGCCGGCCTTGCCGGGTTTTCGGCCGGGGAAGTATGGTTTACAAGCCTTGATGTCAGTTCTTCAGGGCAGGCGTTCGTTGCCTATGAAGATGCCGGGAACGCCTATAAAGCAACTGTAATGGCCTTAAACGACAGTTCATGGGTTCCTGTCGGCACCCCCGGTTTTACCCAGGGGATTGCAAATTATACCTCTATCGCCCTGCCTCCCTCGGAACCGACCCACCCCTGCCTGGCCTTTATGGATGGTTATCATTCCAATAAAGCTTCAGTCATGAAATTCAACGGGACCTCATGGGTATATCTTGGCTCTCCCGGTTTCTCGTCTGCTGAGGCAGATTTCATCAGGCTTGCATTCAGCCCGTCAGGGGATCCTTATATTGCTTACCAGGATTATGGGAACTCGTTGAAAGCCACGGTCATGAAATTTAACGGAACAAGCTGGGAGGTTGTCGGGCAGGAAGGACTTTCGGAAGGACCTGCTCAATATATCGACCTTGAATTCAGCCCTGACGGTCTGCCTTATCTGGCGTACTGGGATGAAATTGCACAAGGGACTGTAAAAAAATTCGACGGGAGTGATTGGGTGAATGCCGGACAGGGGACCATATCCACCGGTGAAGTTCATTACCTGAGCCTGGCTTTTACGCCAAACGGCACGGCCTTTCTTTCATACATCGATATCGCTGCATATCATATCCCGAAGGTTTTAAAAGATAAGGCATACGGCTGGGAACCTGCCGATACAGCTGGAGTTTCGACAGGCTGGGCCGATTACACAAGCCTTGCCTGCAGCCCGGCAGGGAAACTGTATGTGGCATTCGAGGATGGGGCATATTCCGACCGGCTTACTGTCAAGATGCTGGATTCCCTGTACGTCGGGATATGGAACCAGGAACCTTCACACCTGGTCATATATCCCAACCCGGCTTCAAATTCAATCTGCATATCCCTTCCCAGGGAATACGGGATCCCCGAATACCTAGAAATATACTTGAGCACGGGGGCAAAGATCTTCTCATCATCGACCGGGGAAAGCAATATTAACCTCGATATCCGTGATTATCCGCCGGGAATATATTTTGTCAGGATCAAAACCGGGAACAAAGAATACAGCGGAAAATTCTGCAGGATAAAGGAATAAGCGGTAAGGGGGGGAAAAGCCCTTATTCAGGCCCGGACATATATAAAAAGAGACCGCCCATTTCCGGTCGGTCTCTTTTTTAGTATTTAATTCAGAGTCTACCCGTTCATTGAGATCAGGAATTCCTCATTGGTATTCGTGAACTTCATCTGGTTTTTCAGGAACTCCATCGCTTCGAGGGGGTTCATATCGGCCAGGTGGTTTCTCAGGACCCAGATGCGGCCGAGAACATCCTTGTCGAGCAGGAGGTCTTCACGGCGTGTGCTGGAAGCAACGATATCCACAGCAGGCCAGATCCTCTTGTTGGAGAGTTTCCTGTCGAGCTGGAGTTCCATATTGCCAGTTCCCTTGAATTCTTCAAAGATCACTTCGTCCATCTTGGAACCGGTGTCGATAAGGGCCGTGGCGATGATGGTAAGCGATCCCCCGTTCTCGATCTGGCGGGCAGCTCCGAAGAAACGCTTGGGTTTCTGAAGGGCATTGGCTTCCACACCGCCCGAAAGGACCTTTCCCGAAGCAGGGGCAACGGTATTGTATGCCCTTGCAAGACGTGTTATCGAGTCGAGCAGGATAACCACATCATGGCCGCATTCAACAAGCCGTTTGGCTTTTTCAAGAACAATATTGGAGATACGTGCATGCCTGTCGGCCGGCTCGTCAAAGGTTGACGAGATGACCTCGGCTTTAACGCTTCTCTGCATATCGGTAACTTCCTCGGGACGCTCGTCGATGAGAAGAACGATCATATATACATCGGGATGGTTGGCCGCAATGGCATTTGCAATTTCCTTGAGCAGAACGGTCTTCCCGGTTTTTGGCTGTGCCACGATCAAACCGCGCTGGCCGAAACCAATGGGTGCGAACATATCTATAATACGGGTCGACATCGAATTCTCGGCATGGCCCGTGAGTTTGAATTTCTTCATCGGGAAGAGAGGCGTGAGGAAATCAAAAGGTATCCTGTCGCGCACTTCCTCGGGGCTGCGCCCGTTGATCAGCTCAACCTTGATGAGTGGGAAATACTTTTCACCTTCTTTCGGCGGACGGATGGTTCCCCTTACCGAGTCACCTGTTTTCAGACCAAAAAGTTTGATCTGCGACTGGGATACATATATATCGTCGGGTGAGTTCAGGTAATTGTAATCGGAAGAGCGGAGAAAACCGTAGCCGTCGGCCATGATCTCAAGAACGCCTTCGCTGGTAATGATACCTTCGAATTCCCAGGAATACTCTTCCTTCGGTTCCCTTGGTTCCCTGGCTTCCCTGGGTTCCCGCTGGTCCCTCTGCTGTTCTCTCGGTTCCCTTTGCTCCCTTTGGAACTTGCGCTGGAAATCCCTTCCGCGGCGTTCTTCCTGCGAAGCCTGGGTTTGATTTTCCTGGGCTGAACCGGGGGTTTCAGTAACCTCCGACTGGTTCTCAGGACCCGATGCAGGGGCCTCAGCCTTGGGCGCCTCATTGTTTGTCTCATTATATGATTCAAACAGGCTTAATGGCTCAGGAACAGGTACATATTCAAAACTTTCCGTAACCGGTTTTGCAGTTTCAGTTTTTGAGTCCCTGGGCTGGGATTCCGCTCCCGGCACACCCTGGTTCACGGGACGGTCCTTGGGCGTGAAATTTCTTTTTTCCCTTGGAACGAAACCCGGTTTATCCTTGCGTACAAAGTTCGATTTCTCCCTGGGTACAAAATTTGGTTTTTCCTTGGCGACGAAAGCCGGCTTCTCACCCTGCGGCACAGCAGGTTTTTCAGCCTGGGGCACAACCGGCTTTTCAGGCTGGGGCAGATCGGTGTTTTTCTTTGGCCTTCCGCGGAAACGGCGTACCTGGTTTTGCTCCTGTTCGAGGATGTCCTGGGATGGATTGAGAGCCTGGTGATCGAGGATCTTATAGACCAGGTTCTGCTTCTCAAGTTTGTCTACTTTGGGAATATTCAACTGGCGTCCAATTTCCCTTAACTCGTTCAGCTCTTTGCTGTCGAGTGATATAATATCATACATGTAAAAATGAATTTGGTTTTAGAATTACCATTAAATCAAATGGATGGAATTGTGTTTAAAGAATTGTTCCGTGAATAATAACGTATATGTCAGATGGGAACGATATCGCGTACAAAGATACATATTAAATCACTAAAGTCAAAAAAAATACCTGATTTTACAAAAATTGCCGACCTTTGCAGGGTACATCAAATATGCACTTTTATGATCCAACGTATTCAAAGCCTGTTTCTTGCCATCGCTGCAGCAGCTGCAGTACTGATGCTTTTCTTCCCTGTGGCCGATTTTTTAAGCGGAACCGAACTCGGCAATTACAAACTCCTTGCCACCGGTCTCAAATGCATGGATCCCAACCCCAGGTTCCTGACCTCCTCCTGGTTCGGCTTTCCACTTACAGCCCTCATCTCGGTGAACATCATACTCCCGATCCTTGTCCTGTTCCTGTACAGGAACCGCCAGCTTCAGATCAAAATACTGGCATTCAACATCCTGATCGCCATCGTCCTGATCATCGTGGTACTTATATATTACATCAGCTCTGTACAGAAACTCACAGGGATACAGCCGTCCTACCAGTTCGGGGCTTTCTGCCCGCTGATCAGCCTGGTCTTTCTCGTACTCGCCAACCGTTTCATCCGCAAGGATGAAAACCTGGTGAGGTCGGCCGACAGGCTCAGGTAAGCTTACCTCGTAATATCCAGGACCTCAAGGTCTTTCATATCTTTCCCCTCGATTTTCAGCCTCACGGCCGTTATGGAAACGTGCAGGCCATAGTTTCCTGCCGCTCCCGGGTTGATATGAAGAAGGGAATATTTTTGATCATAGATCACCTTCAGGATATGGGAATGCCCGCATACGAACAAGCCCGGTTTTTCCAGTTCAATTATTTTTTTTGACTGCGGATGATATTTTCCCGGGTACCCTCCTATATGGGTTATGAGGACCTTCAGCTTTTCGGCATGGAACAACAACATCTCAGGGCATTCAGAACGCACCGCGGTTCCGTCGATGTTGCCGTAAACCGCCCTCAGCGGCCTGAACTTCTTCAATTCATCCAGCACTTCCGGAGAACCTATATCCCCTGCATGCCAGATCTCATCGCAAGCCGATAAAAAATCTTTTACTTTTGGAAGGAACCTGCCGTGGGTATCTGATATAATGCCGATGCGGATCATGAGCAAATTTACGATTTAGGAATTACGATTTACGATTAATATCAACAATCCATCCTGAATTCGGGAAATCTTAAATATCTTCGTAAATTGAAAAATTAAATCGTAAATCGGGTTTCTTTAATCTTAAATCCATTCAAGGTTGCAGGAAATACTAATGATCGTTCTGGGCCTGATCCTTATAGCAGGATTCGTGATACTTTTTCTCAGGTTGAAACCCGGGGTTCAGGATGATTCCACAGTAGCTGCCGAAGCCCTTCGCAAACAGGCTGAAGCATTGAATTCTGCCAAAATAACAGCCGAGGAGCGCAGCAGGATCCTGGAACAGCAGAACACGGCCATCCAGCAGCAATTAAAAGAAAAAGAAACCCTCATTAACGGCCTAAATTCCCAACTGTCGCGCAAAACCACCGAGAATGAAGGCCTGAATGAAAAGCTGCTGAACCTGAAAAAAGACCTGGAAAGCCTGCAGGAGAATTTCAGGAATGAATTCAAGAACCTGGCTAATGACATCCTGGAGGAAAAAACCAAGAAATTCACCGAGCAGAACAGGACCAAACTCGATGAGATACTCAAGCCCCTGAGCGAGAAGATCAGGGAGTTTGAGAAGAAAGTTGAGGATACTTACGACAAAGAATCCAAACAAAGGTTTTCGCTCGAAAAAGAGATAAAGAACCTGGCCGAACTCAACCAGCAGATCAGCAAGGAGGCAAACAACCTCACCCATGCGCTCAAGGGGCAGGCCAAGACGCAGGGGAACTGGGGTGAAATAATTCTTGAGAGCATACTTGAGAAATCAGGGCTGGTGCGCGACAGGGAATATTCTGTGCAGGCCAGCTATACCAATTCTGAAGGTAAACGCCTCCAGCCCGATGTCATCATAGCATATCCCGGTGACCGCAGCCTGGTAGTCGACTCCAAGGTCTCCCTCCTGGCTTATGAACGCTATGCCACCGCCGAGACCAAGGAAGAACAGGATAAGGCGCTTAAGGAACATATGCTCAGTGTTCGCAGCCACATCAACGACCTCAGCGGAAAGAACTACCAGGACCTGTACCAGCTGAAAAGCCTTGATTTTGTGATGCTGTTCATGCCCATAGAACCTGCGTACCTCATTGCACTCCAGGCAGAGCCAGATATCTGGCAGTTTGCATACGAGCGCAGGGTGCTGCTGATAAGCCCCACAAACCTCATCGCGGCCCTGAGGATGATTTCCAACCTGTGGAGGGTCGAAAACTATAATAAGAATGCAGTGGAGATCGCCAGGCAGAGCGCCGACCTGCTTGATAAATTTGTTGGTTTCCTTGAGGACCTGGAAGATGTAGGCCGGAAACTGGACTCGACCAGGCAGAGTTTCGATGCTTCAATGAACAAATTAAGCACGGGCAAGGGAAACCTTATCCGCCGTGCAGAAAAGATAAAAGAACTGGGGGCAAAGCCAACAAAGGATTTGCCTAAAAACCTGCTGGATAATGCCGATGAGTAAATGATCTATACCTGATTCTATGTTTCTTGAACTGTTAAAAACAATCACTGAATTCCTTGAACAAAAGAAAATAGCATATATGGTCTCCGGCAGTCTTGCTGTAAATGTTTACAGCCTGCCACGGATGACAATGGATATTGATATAGTTATTGAACTTAATGAAAACAACCTCAGCGATTTCCTCGCGATATTCAAATCGGGATACTATATCAATGAAGAAACAGTGCAATTGGAAATAACAAAAAAAGGGATGTTCAACGTGATCGACCACAAATCGGGATTAAAGGTTGATTTCATTATCAGGAAAGAAACAGAATACAGGAGACTGGAGTTTTCAAGGAAACGACGCAAAATGATCGAACACGTTCCTGTGTGGATGGTTTCGGCGGAAGATCTGATCATTTCGAAAACAGAATGGATCCAGCAGCTTCAAAGCGATAAGCAAATGCAGGACATCAAAAACCTCATGTTGTTACCGGATCTCGATAAGGATTATATCCTGGCCTGGTTTCATAAACTAAATTTGAATACTTTTAATATCACTTGAATACCGGTGAACGATACATCAGAAGAAATTTTAAAGAAACAGATCGAAATCATTCTTTCTAAATCGGAGGAAGAGCGGTTTATGATAGGGGATGAATTGTCGGCGTTCGGAAGAAGGGTTCTCGAGAGTTCATTACGGAATGAAAAACCGGGAATTTCTGAAACCGACCTGAAGCTCGAAGTTTTCAGGAGATGTTATACCCAATTTTATTCTCCCGAACAATTGGAGCTGATAACAAAATCAATGAGAGAATTTATTATAAAATCACCCGGATAATATTTATGCCGGTGGGGGCTCATTAACAAACAAAAAATAATGCCAAAAGAACAATACATATACGGGATACGGCCGGCGATCGAAGCGATCAGGGCCGGCAAGCAGGTCGACAAACTTCTCATCCAGAACGGGCTCAAGGGTCCGGGCTTCCACGAGCTGTTCGCACTGGTCAAAGAGGTCGAGATCCCATACCAGTTCGTGCCGGTTGAGAAGCTTAACAGGCAGTCGAAACAGAACCACCAGGGGGTGATAGCATATCTTACCGAGATCGTTTACCAGAAGCTCGAGGACCTCATTCCCTTTATTTTTGAACACGGGCGTACACCCCTGATCCTTATCCTCGACCAGGTGACCGATGTGCGCAATGCCGGGGCGATTGCCCGTACGGCAGCCTGTTCTGGAGCCGACGCAATGGTGATCTCGGCCTTTGGTTCGGCCCAGCTCAATTCCGACGCGGTGAAAACCTCCGCAGGTGCTTTATACACCCTGCCCGTGGTGAGGTCGGCCAACCTTAAGGACAGCCTGAAATTCCTGAAGGAAAGCGGCTTGTCCATCGTCGCCGCAACCGAGAAGGCAGAGAAGAACTATACGGAGGCAAAGTTCACAGGCCCCCTGGCCATCATCATGGGATCGGAAGACAGGGGCATTTCGGCGGAGTATCTTAAATTTGCCGATGAGCAGGTGAGCATCCCCATCATGGGCGATATTTCTTCTCTCAATGTTTCAGTGGCAGCAGGGGTCCTGCTGTACGAAGCGGTACGTCAACGCAACAACCTGGCCGAATGAAGTATATTTACCGGTATACGCCTGAGATCATCGTCCTGCTGTACGTTTGTCTTTTCTTCGGCTTCAAGAGCCCCGAAAAGCCCTGGGACAGGGTCATCAACAGCGACGGTAAAGCTTATTACGCCTATCTCCCGGCAATTTTCATACACCATGACCTTCAGTACAAATTCGTGGAGGATTATGAATGGGTTTATTATCCCCATGACAAGGCGGCCTTCAAGGAATTCAGGATGAAAGCAGGTAAGGGGGTGGTGAACAAGACCTATCCCGGCATGGCCCTGGTTTGGACCCCTTTCTTTTTGACCGCCCATTTCATCGCCTGGCTGGAGTTGTTCCATACCGACGGGTATTCACTCCCCTACCAGTACATGATCGCCCTCGCATCGCTCTTCTTTTTATGGCTCGGCGCAAGAACGCTGATGAAGCTCCTGATCAAATTCGGGTCTTCGGAACAAAATGCCGCCTTCATTGCAGCCGTGGTCACCCTTGGGACCAACCTGTTGTATTATACTATCACTGAAGGCTCGATGACCCATGTGTATTCATTTGCGCTGATCACGAGTTTCCTGCTTACAACGTACAACCTTACCCATACCGCTAAAACAAAGTGGTTCGGGATCTCTATGTTCCTGCTGGCGTTGATCATACTCATACGTCCCACCAATGTGATGGTGCTGCTGCTGGTTCCTTTTGTGACCGGGAGCAGGCAGAGGCTTACCGATACCATGGCCAGGCTCAAAGCCGCGAAGTCATCCGCCATCATAGGAATACTTGTTTTTTTACTGATGATGTTCATTCCCTTCCTGCTGTGGAAGCTGCAGTGCAATCAATGGATAGTATATTCTTATGGCGACGAAGGATTTAAATTTCTAAGCCCTCATTTCCTGGGGATCCTGGGGAGTTACAACAGGGGATGGTTTATTTATACGCCGGTGGCCTTTGTTTCCATGTTCGGGTTCGTCGGTTTATACCGCAGAAGCTGGTTCCATGCACTGGTCCTGCTCATTTTCCTTGTCCTCTTTACCTATGTCGCTTCCAGCTGGTGGGTATGGTATTATGCTTCCAAATGCGGGCAAAGGGTCTTTATCGACATTTATGCAGTTGTCGGGCTGTTGCTGGTCTTCCTTTACGGGAATTTCAAATCGCTGAATGTCCGCCGCAGCCTGACCATCCTGCTCATCGCCCTGTCGGCCCTGAACATATTCCAGTATTACCAGCATACCCGCTGGATATTCCCCCCGTATGTCATCACTTCCGAAATATTCTGGGACTCGTTTTTCAGCACCGATAAAACAGCCAGGGCATATATTCCAAAAGATGCTGTGGTTACTGTGGTTTCCTTCAGCAACGATATGGAAAAGGAGCTTCCCTGGATGAACAATAAAAGCCGCACCAACCTGGTTTCTTACAGCGGAAGCTGGTCGTCGAAAGCCGATACCGTGCTTCCTTACAGTTCGGGGATGGAGCTGAAGGCCGACAGTCTTTTCACAACCGCCAACCGCATCATTCGTGTTACCGCTATGGTGCTCTCGCCCCGTGAACGCACCGATGCCACCGTGGTTGCCGATTTCAGCGTGAACGGCAAGGGCATCAGCTATAACCCGTTTTACCTGCTTAACTTCATCAGGCCCGACGAATGGGTGAAGGTACAGGTAGCGTTCTATGTCCCTGCAGGGCTTCCCAGGGAGGCCGTTTCGAAGGTGTATTTTTACAACCCGGCCAGATATCTTCCGATCTTTATCGATGACATGAAAGTGGATTATATCTCATTGAAAGACGAGGCGGATTACAGGAAAATTGAAGGAGTGGTTTTACCGGCACATTAACGAAGAACTACATGAATCAGCCATTTTCGGAACGTACCATAGTACTTGACAAGGTCTCGGTTTACCAGAACGAAAACCTTATTCTTGCCAATGTGAGCCTGAGTGTAAGCAAGGGTGAATTTGTTTACCTGATCGGAAGGACAGGCAGCGGCAAGAGCAGCCTGCTGAAAACCATTTATGCCGAGCTGCCCATGAGAAACGGCACGGCCCAGGTTGTAGGTTACGACCTCCGCCGGATCCAGTATGATGAAGTGCCTTTTTTAAGGCGGAAGCTTGGGATAGTGTTCCAGGATTTCCAGTTGCTCACCGACCGCACCGTGAATGAGAACCTGCTGTTTGTGATGAGGGCAACAGGATGGAAAGACAAACGCCAGATGCAGAAACGGCTGATGGAAGTCCTGGCCAAATCAAGCCTGGGGAATAAAGGCAGCAAAATGCCCCACCAGCTGAGCGGGGGCGAGCAGCAAAGAGTGGCTATTGCACGTGCCCTGGTCAATGATCCCGAGATCATCCTGGCGGATGAACCAACGGGGAACCTCGACCCGGAAAGCTCCGAAGGCATTATCTCCCTGCTCATGGATATCAGCAGGACAGGGAGGGCTGTTGTGGTAGCAACCCATAATTACGGCCTCATCGACAAATACCCGGCACGCATGCTCATGTGCGAGAACGGGAAGGTGATCCCTGCGGCCAGTTTGCCCGGATAAAATTCAGTATCAGTTATTTATTCGCTTAACAGTAAAGACCATGAAAAAAGTACTAACAGGCGGTGAAATGGACAGGATGCCCCGCTGGGCATTTAAGATGATGGCATTTATGTTTAACATCTCCGACCTTTTCAAATCACCCGATCAGCGCCTCAGACCATTCAGTCTTCAAAAAGGACAAACAGTCATTGATTACGGCTCGGGCACAGGAAGGTTCCTTAAACCAGCAGCAGAGCTGGTCGGTGAAAACGGACTGGTTTATGCCGTGGACATTCATGAACTTGCCATTGAATCGGCAAACCAAAGGATAGAGAAATACAAATTGAAGAATGTAAGGCCGGTGCTTACCGACGGTAAAACCGTGAATATCCCCTCAGGCTCGGCCGATGTCATTTACTGCCTGGATATGTTCCACATGGTGAGTGAGCCTGTTGCCTTCCTTAAAGAACTCAACCGCCTGGTCAAACCAGGTGGCACCTTGTATCTCGAGGACGGCCATCAGCCACGGGAACGCACGAAAGAGAAAGTAATGAGTTCGGGTTTTTGGAATATTATCGCAGAAGATAAGTCTTTTATAACATGTAACCCCATCAGCAAATAAAATAAGAATACATGAAAAAACTAATGATCCTTATGCTTGCTTTATTTGCAGGCGTTGTATCCAAAGGCCAGCAGAATATCACGATCCAGCCGGCAAACCCCAAACCCGGTGATGTCATCACCATCACCTACCGCCCGGCAGGCGACCTGGCAAATACCTCCAGAAAAGTTGAGGCTGCATTCTACCTGTACAGGAGTTCAGGGACGACAGCCGACGACTTACCCCTCACCCTTTCGGTTAAGGATTATACTGCAACCATCACCACCGATACTTCGGTGAACTTCATCCAGCTTGCTTTTTTCACCGGTGAGACATTCGACAATAATTTCAATGACGGGTATACCATCCAGTTATGGAAGGGCGGCAAGATCTGCAAGGGAAGCTATGCAAGCCTTGCCAATTATTTCATGAACCTGTGCACGAATTCAGGTGTTACAGCCAACCCTGAAAAAGCACTGGCTGCGATCGAAAAAGAACGCTCGCTTTACCCCGAAAACGCCAGGGCAAATGAAGCGATCTATTATTATCTCATAGGGAAACTGAAGAAAGACCAGCTCCAGGGCATTATAGAAAAGGAGATCGAATCGGCCATGAAAGCCGGGCTTACAAAGGAAAAGGATTTCACGAGGGTTAAAAGCCTTTACAGCACGGCCAAACTTCCTGCCCAGTCGGCCTTCATCGACAGTCTTGAAAAGGTAAAATTCCCCGACGGGACGTGGAAGATCATGGAGGCCTTAAAACAGTTTTACTCGACTGAGGACAAGGACAAAAGAACGGAGCTTGCAAAAACCATAATTTCCAACATTGAAACCGATCCAAAGTGGAAAGAGTACAAAGACCTGAAATCGAATTGTGAAATCATCATCATCCAGGGCTATGCCGAAAATAAGCAATGGGACCTTCTGAAGCAGCAGGAGACCGGTTTCAGCGACAAAATGACCCTTGCATCCATTTACAACGATCTTGCCTGGAAAATGCAGGAAAACGGCGAGAACCTGCAAAAGGCCGAAGAAATGTCGGCCTGGGCGACCGCAACAGCAAAGAAAGAAGTGACTGCACCCTCCGGCACCAAGCCTGTTTACATCACCACCAGTGCATGGGCAAAACAGAGGGAAAGGACCTTTGCCAGCTAAGCCGACACCTATGCCATGGTCCTGTTTAAACTGGGAAATTACAAAAAGGGCTTCCCTTACACCCAGGAAGCCGCAATCACAATTACCAAAGGGAGTGATGCAAGTTTAAACGATACCTGGGCCCTGCTGGCCGAAAAAACATTGCCCGCCTCCAAATGCAAACCACAGCTTGAGCAGTTTGTCAGGGATGGGAAGGCAGGATCAGCGGCAAAGGAAGTGCTGAAGAGGCTTTATATCACAGAGAAAAAATCCGACGCAGGCTTTGACAAATACATCCAGGCTCTTGAGAAAGAAGCACAGCTTAAGATCGAAGCCGGGCTCAAAAAGAGCATGCTCAGTGAGAACGCGCCTGTATTTAAATTAAAGACCATGCAGGGAGAAGAAGTTGATTTGGAAAAACTCAGGGGGAAAGTGGTCGTGATCGATTTCTGGGCCACCTGGTGCGGACCCTGCAAAGCATCACTTCCCAGCATGCAGAAAGAGGTGAAAAAATTCAGCAGCAATCCCGATGTTCAGTTCCTGTTCATCGATTCATGGGAAAAGGGCGAGGCGGCCGAAAAACTGAAAAAAGCTTCAGATTTCATTACCGGCAGTAAATACAGTTTCACCGTGCTCATGGATTATGACGACCAGGTGATAGGCAAATACAAAGTCGAGGGGATCCCTACCAAATTCATCATCGATAAAAACGGAATGATCCGGTTCAAAAGCGTAGGTTTTGAAAGTGCAGAGAAGCTGCAGAATGAAATCGAGCTGATGATAGGGATGTGCCTGAAACAGTAAGCGGGATCAGTTTCCCAGCGTAGCCACCATCACCGCCTTGATGGTATGCAGGCGGTTTTCGGCCTCATCGAATACTATGGATGCTTCCGATTCAAATACATCTTCGGTCACTTCCAGCCCGTCGAGCTTATATTTTTTGTAGATATCGAGACCTACTTCAGTATCCTTGTTGTGGAAAGCCGGCAGGCAGTGCATGAATTTCACTTTAGGATTTCCCGTAGCCTTCATCAGTTTTGAATTCACCTGGAAAGGAAGCATCAGCTTGATACGCTCGTCCCAGGCCTCCTTCGATTCGCCCATGGAAACCCATACATCGGTGTAAACAAAATCGACACCCTTCACGGCTTCGTTCAGTTTTTCGGTGAGCGTTATCTTAGCCCCGGTTGACTTTGCGATTTCTTTGGCGATCTTCACCAGGCTTTCCTCGGGCCAGAATTTCTTAGGCGCGAAAGCCCTGAAATCCATCCCCATTTTAGCAGCGCCCACCATGAGAGAGTTCCCCATGTTGTTACGGGCATCACCGCAATACACGAAAGCCACCTGGTGCAGGGGCTTGTCGCTGTGCTCCATCATCGTCATGAAATCGGCCAGGATCTGGGTCGGGTGGAACTCGTTGGTAAGCCCGTTCCATACCGGGACCCCTGCGTATTCGGCAAGTTCCTCAACGATCTTTTGACCGAAGCCGCGGTATTCTATGCCGTCATACATACGCCCCAGAACGCGGGCCGTATCCTTCATCGTTTCTTTTTTGCCAATATGCGAACCTTCGGGACCGAGGTAAGTTACGTTAGCTCCCTGGTCGTAAGCGGCTGTTTCGAAAGCGCAGCGGGTGCGTGTAGATGCCTTTTCGAAGATCAGTGCGATGTTCTTTCCCTTTAGCTTCTGCTGCTCGGTTCCTGCGTACTTGGCCTTTTTGAGGTCAATAGCCAGGTCCAGCAAAAAGCGCATTTCCCTGGGAGTGAAATCCAGTTCCTTTAAAAAATTCCTGTTTCTGAGATTGAATGCCATACGATTGTGTTTTTATAAAGTGTTTATTGTTTGCGGATGACGGGCTGCAAAGATAACAATTAGGGATTTATGATGTACGTTCGGCGAAGCCGAAATGAGCACCAATAAAATTAACAATAATGCGAATAATTACGATTTAAGATTGAACAGTGAACAGTGAATAGTGAACAGTGAATAGTGACTGGTGACAGGTGACTGGTGACTCATGGCTTATGGCTGGTGGCTGGTCGGCGAAATAGTTGTAATTTGGACCTTTGAAATTCCACACTCCAATGAGAACATTCCTGATCACCGCTTCCCTCCTATTTACCCTGCTGCTGAGGGCACAGGATGCAAAGGAGATACTTGAGAAGTCAGTACGGGCCATCGACGGGCTTGAAAAAACAAGCTACCATGTTGATATATGCCAAACCAACATCCTGAGCGGCGACACAAACCGTTTTGCTGCCGATTGCAGTTTAAAA
The DNA here is from genome assembly GCA_903837605.1 of uncultured Bacteroidales bacterium. Taxonomy (GTDB): domain Bacteria; phylum Bacteroidota; class Bacteroidia; order Bacteroidales; family FEN-979; genus CAIRDP01. The sequence goes on from CAILVF010000045.1 coordinate 81,873, forward strand.
AGAATACCGTCCGATACGATCGCCGGGATGTATTATTTTTTTTCGACAGGGAACCAGGGATTTTACAAGTATAACGGCAACGCATTTTATTCTTACAGTCCCGAGTATTATAACTTCATAATCAGGCTGTCGGTAAAAGACAATCCTGAAAGATTCAGGTCAACCAGGTTGCCGAACGGCTCATCTGCACCCGAGGTGACTTCCATAAGTTATTATATATTCTCCCTGTTCAAGTCCGTCACGGAGATAAACTCGATACTTGATGAAACATCGGCCGATAAACCCGGAAGCGGGGTACGCCTGAAGGTGATCAGCGATACCCTGGTCGACGGGGTGAAATGCTGCGGGATCAGGTTTGACAGGCCAAAAAAGAACTTCTCATATTCAAAGCTGATCCTGGTTGACAGGCATACTTACCTGCCGGTCGCGGTAATAAAGGATTTCAGGGGAGGGAGTGTTTCATTGAACAGGGAAAACATAGCGGTTGGGCAGTATACCAGTGTGAAATATTCAAAGATCAAATCATCTGCACCCCGCTTCGATTACCTGATGGGCGATAAAAGCCTTCCCAAAGAAGTTGAAATCAACGATAACCTTCCCGTCTCTGAACCATTTAAGATCGGCGGGCAGGCACCGGGCTGGCTGTTGCCCGAAATGAAAACAGGCCGTTTTGTTTCTTCCGACAGCCTGGCGGGCAAAATAATCGTCCTCGATTTCACTTCAACCTGGTGCATTCATGGCCTGGACGGGGCTGAAGTCATGAAAGAACTGCGCCGGAAATACAATGACAGGAAGGATCTGCTCTTCATCAATGTCTTTTCCAGTGCTGCCGACACCCGGGAGAAAGTTCAGAAATACGCCAATGATCATGGTCTTGAAGGGATCTGCCTGTATAACGCCTCTGTTATAGAGAAGAAATACGGGATACTCAGTTACCCCAACTTCTTCCTTGTCGACAGGCACGGCCGTATTGCGTATTTCCAGCGTAATTACAGCACCGAGCTGTTTCGTAACCTGCTCAGGCAAATCGATGACTGCCTGTTGAAAAAGTAGCAGGTTTTCAATGGGTCAATTGCTTACAGGGCTTTCGTAAGGATTTCGCGGCTTGTTTCCAGGTCATGGTCGCCGGCTTCGCCCAGGGCCGTAAACCCGTGTGCCCTGAGGTGTTCGACTAAAATATCGACCTGTTCGGGCTTGATCCCACGTTCCGAAAGACGAGTTTTTAAACCCAGGCTTTCAAAGAAATCACGGGTCTTTTTGATTGCCAGGGTGATCTTTTCGTCCTCGCTGCCTTCGGTGATATTCCATACCCTTTCGGCGTACTGAAGGAGCTTGGCATGTTTCTTCTTGCGCCTTACTTCAAGCAGGGCCGGCAGGATGATGGCTAATGTTTGTGCATGGTCTATCCCGAACAGGTGGGTAATCTCATGCCCTATCATATGCGTGGCCCAGTCCTGGGGCACACCGGCCCCGATGAAACCATTCAATGCCATAGTCGCGCTCCAGTATAGGTTAGCCCGGGCATCATAGTTTTCAGGTTCAGCAATGTTTGTTGCCCCGATCTCAACCAGGGTTTGAAGAATGCCTTCAGCCATCCGGTCCTGCAACCTTGCATCAACAGGGTAGGTAAGGTATTGCTCGGTAGTGTGCACGAATGCGTCAACCACCCCGTTGGCAAGCTGTACCTGTGGAAGTGTAAAGGAAAGTGAAGGATCCAGGATTGAAAATACAGGGAAGGTCATATCGCTCTTGAATGGAAATTTTCCGTGGGCGTAACTGATCACTCCCCCGCTGTTCATCTCCGAACCGGTGGCCGGTAATGTGAGGACAGCGGCAAAGGGAACGTTTTTTTCAACTTCAGCAGGGGTGATCTGCCTGAATCCCGCTTTCAGGATTTCCAGTGCATCTCCTTTGAAGTAAGATGCCAGGCAGATGAACTTGGTTCCGTCGATTACCGAGCCCCCTCCCACTGCAAGGATGAAATCAACCTTTTCCTTTCTTACCACCGCAGCGGCTTTCATAAGGGTCACATAGCGCGGATTGGGTTCTATGCCCCCGAATTCATCCACCTTCCTGTTTCCAAGAACTTTTCTGATCCTTGCGATGAGCCCGCTTTTCAGAGCGCTTCCGCCCCCGTAGGTGATGAGCACATGCGCACCCGCAGGTACATATTTGTCGATACTCTCGAGCCTGTCCTTCCCGAAAATGATTCGGGTAGGGTTGTACAATTCAAAATTCAGCATAATGTTATCTCCTTTTATTTAATCTCTCCCGGTAAATTCCCCGCCCCTGGGGCGGAACCCGGTTCCAGGGCTCTGCCCCGGGGTTTATATTTATTTACTTCCCTGTCATTTTCTGAAGGTTCTCGGGGTACCTTCCGCCCTGGATCTTGATTCTGGAGGAAGCTTCTTCAATTTCGAGAAGGTCATCCGCAGTCAATTCAACAGAAACCGCACCCAGGTTTTCATCCAGGCGCTCCAGCTTCTTCGTGCCCGGGATGGGAACTATCCAGGGTTTTTGGGCGAGCAGCCAGGCGAGCGCGATCTGGGCGGGAGTGGCATTTTTACGTACCGCGATCCTTTTAAGAAGTTCCACCAGCGCCTGGTTTGCTTTAAGTGCTTCGGGGGTGAAACGCGGGAGGTTCGCCCGGAAGTCCCTGGCATCGAAGGTAGTATTTTCGTCAATCTTTCCTGTGAGGAAACCCCGGCCCAGCGGGCTGAAAGGCACGAAGCCGATCCCGAGTTCTTCAACCACGGGCAGGATTTCAGTTTCCGGTTCCCTCCACCACATGGAGTATTCACTTTGAAGGGCGGTAACCTCAAGTACGCCATGGGCCTGGCGGATCGATTTCACGCTCGCCTCGGAAAGCCCGAAATATTTCACCTTGCCTTCGCTGATAAGGTCTTTCACCGCCCCGGCCACATCCTCCATTGGGATATTGATATCGACCCTGTGCTGGTAAAACAGGTCGATCACATCGGTCCTCAGGCGTTTAAGCGAAGCCTCGGCCACCGCTTTAATATGTTTCGGGTGACTGTCAAGCCCTATCCATTTCGGTCCGCCGGCCGGATCCAGCCTGAAGCCGAACTTCGTGGCGATCACGACTTGTTTACGGAGGGGTGCCAGTGCTTCGCCCAGCAGTTCCTCGTTGATGAACGGTCCGTAGACTTCCGCAGTATCAAAAAAAGTGACACCACGTTCAACGGCAGTCCGAATCAAAGAGATCATCTCCTTCTTATCGCCCGGCTGGCCGTAAGAATAGCTCATACCCATGCAGCCGAGGCCCAGGGCTGAAACTTCCGGACCGTTTTTTCCAAGCTTCCTTATTTTCATTAGTATTGCCATGATTATACCTTAAAATTATAATGCAAAGTTCAGTTAAAGCCGGCACATAAAACAACAATTATCGAACAATTTTTACGCAAGCCAAACACAGTCGACCCGGGATTTGATTTAATCCTTTTTCATGGAGCTGACGGCTCTTTTGAACCACTTTTTGATCTTCGGGAGGAGATTATATTTTTGAACCAGTTCTTTTCCAACCAGGGCGGCTCCAACCCAGAAGATACTAGTTGAAGCTAAAAGAACAGGGTAAATAATAGCATACTGTTTCAGGGTAAGTTTTAGAAATGGCAGGATAAAGATCACCCCCCAGATGATCCATGTTAATATGATCAGGGAAACCCCGAGAATCCTAAAGAATTTACGTTTCATTTAACACGGCTTATAAAATTTGTTTAACTGCTTCCGCCACCTCGCTCACGGGCATTTTACACACTTTATCCCTGCAAACGTAAATCATTGAAGGCCCCCCTGCAAATCTGCCTTTGAGAATGGGGAGGGACCCTTCTTCCCTGCCCCCGCAAAGGAACACATTGGATAAATAGTACCGGTCAAATTCCCAGCGTTTCGACAGGCAATCGTCACCGGCAATGACAACTTCAAAAGGGTCGCTTGCAAACCAGGCCATTAAAATATCCCAGTTGGCGTAATATGCTCCTCCCCGGAATGTATCCTGTATTACATTGTTCAGCATCCTTTTCGACCTGGACAGGTAATCTTCATTATAAAACATACGCCCGAGGATGAAGAGGTTCTTCGCCATTACTGAATTTGCCGAAGGGATTACATTATCGGTAATTTCCATTTTCCTGGCTACCAGGGCAGGATCAAGATCGGATGTATAATAAAACATCCCGCTGCGCTCATCATAGAAATGTTCGATAACACAGGTCATCAGCTTCTGAGCTTCAATCAGCCATTTCTCATCGAAGGCAGCCTGGTAGAGATCAATAAAAGCATCAATGGTAAAAGCATAATCATCCAGGAAGCCATTGATGGAGGATCTGCCGTTTTTATAGTTCCTGTCAAGGCGATGGTCTTCATGTTTGAGGTTTTGCAGTATGAATTCAGCATTTGTAATTGCAGAAACCAGGAAACCTTCATCGTTAAAAGCCCTGTAAGCATCAACATATCCCTTCAGCATCATGGCATTCCAGGATGTAAGGACCTTGTCATCCAGGGCAGGGCGTATCCGTTTGCTGCGTTCATCCAGCAGCAGCTTCTTTGCTTTCGCAATCCTGTTCATCAGCTCCGCTTCCGGCATAGCAAACAATTCTGCCATTTTATTGTCTGATGCAGGCCTGTAAAAGATGTTGTGACCGTTCTCCCAGTTGCCTTCTTCGGTAAGGCTGTAATAATCGATGAGCAAGCCGGCATCCTCATTCAAAATGTTTTTCAGTTCATCATATTTCCACACATAAAACCTCCCCTCTTCACCCTCGCTGTCGGCATCGAGGGAAGAATAAAATGCGCCTTCGGCGGATGTCATCTCCCGTTTAATAAACCCGCATGTTTCATAAACCACCGCTTTATAATACGGATTTTGTGTCGCCTGGAATGCTTTTGAATAAAGGCTTACAAGCTGTGCATTGTCATAAAGCATTTTCTCAAAATGCGGGACTTGCCAAAGGGCATCCGTAGAATAACGTGCGAATCCACCTCCAAGCTGGTCAAAGATCCCGCCTTCCGACATTTTATCCAGTGTAGTGGTCACAGCCGATAAAGCATCGGCATCACCGGAAAGAAAATGGTAATGCAACAAAAACTCATAACCTACCGGCAGGGGAAACTTCGGGGCATGCTGGAGTCCGCCGTTTATAAAATCAATTCCCTTTTTCCAGTTTGAAAAGATCTTATCCAGGTCATCCATGGTGAATTCCGCTGCTTCCTTATTTTCATGGATCATCCCGCTTCCCCTGATCCCTTCGGTGAGTGACTTAGCCTGTTGCTCCGCCTCAGCAGGATTTTTTCTTACAAAATCCAGGACCTGTTCCAGCATTGCAAGCCACCTCTCTTTCGGAAAATAAGTTCCACCGTACACAGGCCTTCCATCGGGCAGACAGATCACATTCAATGGCCATCCGCCATTCCCAGCAATCAGTTGCACTGCATCCATATATACCTGGTCCAGGTCGGGTCTTTCTTCCCTGTCGACTTTCACACAAACGAAGTTATCGTTCATGAATCCGGCCACAGCTTCATCCTCGAAAGACTCATGTTCCATCACATGGCACCAATGGCAGGCCGCATAGCCTATGCTCACGATCAGCAGCTTACCCCCTGTTTTTGCTTCCACCAGGGCCCTTTCTCCCCAGGGATGCCAGTTCACAGGGTTGTGAGCGTGCTGCAGGAGGTACGGACTGCTTTCATTGATCAGGCTGTTTGTATACTTATGCCCGCCAGGGGTATTTTCGGAGATGCTCATTTTTCAGGTTTTATGAAAAAAGCCCATCCACTGCGGCAGGCTTGTCCCAGGCTGCTAAATTACGGGATTTTGCATGTCATTACTCCGGGCGTATTTCAATAATTAAAGCAGGCCATTCCTGGCTGTTTAATAATAATTCCTAACTTCGGGAGACCAAACTCAGCAGGCCATGAAAACCCTTTACCTCCTTATTTTTATGTTTCTGTGGATGCCGGTCTTCGCGCAGATCGACGATCCCTTCGACGAATCCAATGAAACCGAAGCTACCGGTATAAAAGCTGCCCCTCTCCAGGAAGTGTTCAGGAATAATTGGGATTCGTGGGGCAAGGGACATCAACGCATCAGCCAGGAAGAGTTTATCGCCTGCCTCAAGAATCCCGATTACGGTGCCGAGCCTTCAGCAGCACTTGTGGCCCTTCTCAAGTCAATGAAAGCCGGCAAAATCGGCGATATCAGCCTTGACGAGGCAATAAGCCGGAGCAAGGGGAAAATGACATCCGCCTACATGAAAAATATTAAAAAGATCAATGGCATCAAACGGGAGCTGTTTGCAAACGGCGGTCCAACCTTCAGCCTGATGCAGCAGGGGCCGGCCGGCGACTGTTATTTCTTCTCGGGCACAGGGTGGATCGTGACCTACCGTATCGAGGAGATAAGCCGTGGCATCAAAACCATGGGAAAGGAGAAGTTTGCAGTGAAATTTCCCGGCTCCCTCCCGGTTATTGTGACAGCCCCCACCGACGCCGAGATGGCTTATAACGATTCCCCCTCAACCCTCTCCGACGGGATATGGATGCCCGTGCTTGAAAAAGCGCTGGGCGTTGTCGAGGGAATGACCAATCAAAAACGCGGGGAGATCCCCGATCCCACAGCCCGTATCGACCTCGGCGGAAGCGGGGTCACCGATGTGAAACTGTGGACCGGCCACGAGGTTATCGACTACAAGTTCGGGGTGAATGCCGGCCGCCGCGAGGTAAGGGATGCCCTGATCCGTATGAGGGAGCACAGGCTGATGGCCCAGGCTTCGGTCCCCAAGGATCCCAAAGGCAAGCTTCCCTCCCATCATGTGTATGCCATCATGGATTTTGATCCGAAGACCGAAATGCTCACCGTTTGGAACCCCTGGGGCACCAGCTGGAAGCCCAAGGGCCCCGATTCGCCTGAGAACGGCTATGCCCGCGACCACGGTATATTTCATATCAGCCTCGATGATTTCATGCTGATCTTTTATTATATGGCGGTGGAGAATCCGTGAGACTGCGGATGAGGGTGCGGCGGGACCGCCGGATGGATCACAAAGGCGAATTGCCTGAGAGTTTCTGTAACTCCTCCACATCCAGTTTGTCCTGGGTGCGGTTTGTGGAAATTTTCGAAAGGATAAGGTGATTCCGTGAGATAACAGGCAGCCCAAAGTCCCCCAGTTGCGCAATTATCCTTGAATTCCACGCTTCATTAAAAGTAACACCGTTTATCTTCGTAAGGAAATCAAACCTGAATGGTTCCTGGCCGATATGAAAGGCTGCTGCCGAGGTAAAATCCAACCCGGCGATGAGGGATCTGGATTCATTTGAAATCCCCGCTTTTTCCAACATGGCAAGGAATGCAAATTTTGTTTCTTCATCGGGCTTAAGCCAGATATCAATATCACCGGTTGGCCTCACATAACCATAATAATTTACAGCATATCCGCCTATCACCAGGATGTGGAAAAATCAAATTTTGAATTGCCTTACCGCTCAAAATCACCGGATTGATTTACAAATATACTTAATTAATCACATCCCGTATCCTGCATCCTGCATCCTGCATCCCGTATCCTGCATTCTGTATCCTACTCCACTTTCAAGCTCACCCCTACCTTCCCCACCAGCACAAAGTACGCCTTCACCGATTTCGGGGTGATCTGTATCCTCTCCGGGTCGAGTCGATCGATTGAGCCGTTGATCCTGAAATTTTCAACGGCACGGTTCTCGTGTAAAGAAGCAGTTACAGCAGTACGTGCCGAGCGCAGCTGTTCGCCCACCGGGAATACCAGTTTGGAGCTCAGTTTTTGCACCAGGGGGGAGTGAAACAGCCAGGAGGCCGTCTTCACTGCCACATTCTTCGTAGCCACCGAGAAATCGAGGCCCGAGAGCTCGATCGACAGTGAATCCTTGTTAAACACAGGCATCCCCGCCAGGTAGATCGTGCCTTTCACCGTGCCTTCCACCGGGAGCTCCACGATGAGCTTATCCCCCTGTCCGTAGATGGTGATATCTTTGACGATCACCTTGTAACGCCCGTAACTCATGGTGTAACCACGCATAGACGTCCGCGCGAGCGAATTGATATACGAAAGCGGAATATCGAGGCTGAGGTTGATGTTGAACTGTTCGGGAAGGGCTGATGTGAGTTTGAGAGGGGGAAGCTCAGGGTTTACGGTACAGGCAGGTTCCCGCCCGTAAAACAGCTCGACCAGCGCCTTAAGCCCCAGCGAAGAGAGCATGTTCCCGCCCTTCCCCTGGATAGGCAGCAAACTCAGCTGGGCGGGGCTCAGTTTAAGCCAGAGGGAATCACCCGGCGAGACCAGGACAGGTTTCTGCATGGAAGTCCAGGCGTCGCCCACTATCTTCCGAAGGTCCACAGCCGACTTCACCGACTTATCGATCCCTTTCGCAATATCACCCAGGCTGCCCTTAAGCAGGATGTCGGAAATCAGCGGCAGCGGCAGGTCGAAGCCCGCGAAAGAAACCGTAGGCGTTTTGATCCAGTCATAGCCATCAGGCAGGGTCACGGTGGCAAGGCTCCAGTCCCTGTTGATATTCAGCTTCGTTTTGAACTTCAGGGCCACCGCCGCATCCGCATCTTTAATATCGCCGAGGTTCATGCCAAGCACCTGCATACCGATCCGCTTTCGCAGGTAGATCTTCAGAGGCACGCGGTACGTCACGAAATTATTTTCGAAACCCACATCAATGCTGTCCATCCTCGAAGCAAACAGCATGAGGTTATCCCTGTCGTTATCGTCGAAGCTCGTATCGGCATACAGCTGACCCGTAAGCCGTTTATTCACCAGCTTTTTCAGCTGCACCTTATTCACCTCCAGGGGAACAGTAATATTCGAATACTGCGGATGATATTCCGGCGCATCATAGCGCTCGGCCGGCTTCTCGACCTTTATCGTGCGGCAGGCGGAGGTTGCGAACAGAAGCAGGAGGGCCGGCAAGAAACATTTTAATGAGATCCTGTTTAACATCGACTTCTTAATGAAGAGTTTGACAAGTATAGAATTAACGCAGAAAGTTAATAAAACGCATCTTAAGCATCCAATAAATTACATCATTATTGAGTGCGGATGAGGGAGCGGCGGTATTGCAGGCAGTTCATGGTGTTTAACCCAAAAAGTACATGGTCACCTTTTGACCGGATTATTGCAAAACCTTGACTATCTGCTCCTCGTTCGTATAAAACTCCCGATAAATGGCTTTCGGTAAGGCTTAGTTTTTCCCGGGCTTTTACTCTTTCAAATTTTAAAAGGCGTCGTTCAACCAACTCGGCCCTGCGGGTCTGCACAGCAAAATAGTCCTGGGCAAACGCAATTTCAGGTTTTCTACTATCACCATTCTGGGCTATGAGGTAATAAGCATAGCGTGTCAGTAGAATCTCATCCATTTCCTGTTGTGAACCTTTCCCTGCCTCGATCACCTTCCTGACGTCAGGCAAGTGATAATTTCGCAATCGCCGTTCATCATCATCAATTCTGCCTTGTATACGGTAATTAGTCCAGCTCAATTCACGACGCAATGCGTCACAAATTGGAAAGGCCGGGTAAAAGTTGCGCATATCGTCAGAATCGCTTTAATTAAAATCAGTTTCATGAAATTTTCAATAACCGATTGGCTTTCGTGACACTTTTTTAACTTCATTTTTTGTAATCAAATCTTTAATGGCTTGCAGAATCAGTTTAATTTTTTCATCCTGCCCGATGATTGATTTTTCCAGTTCCTGGATCTTCAAACTCAATTCTTTACTGGATTCCAGGTATTCGCGAATCATGACAAATGCCCGCATTATTGCGATGTTAACGTTGATGGCATGCGATGACTTAAGAATCCCTGATAACATCGCTACACCTTGTTCTGTGAAAACGAGAGGATTTTTCCTTAATCCCATCAACTCTTTTTTGGATATCACAATTTGTGACATCCAATTTTGAAATTCTTCATCATTTAGTTGAAACATAAAGTCATCAGGGAATCTCTGGATATTTCTTCTTACAGCCTGATTGAGAGTTCTTGTTTCAACACAATATAGTTCAGCCAGATCCCTGTCGATCATAACTCTTTTGCTCCTGATAATATAAATTTTATTGATTATTACCCCTTCGGCAAGTAGAACAAGGTTATCCATTTAATTCAGTTTCACCTTAATCCGCAGAAACCTGAAAAGTGATACAACCGAACCTGAAAGATCTCGGCGATTGACTGTTTCGTCGTATACCGCTTCCACGTCTATCACCACCCCCAATATGCAACCAATTCTGCAGATTTGGCAGGTTTTTCTAATGAATGCTTAAGGTATACTTAAGGTCCAGTTAAAGTCCAGTCAAGGTATACTCTATCCAAATCAGCTGAAAACTGACAGATTTTCCGGCGCATCATAAACATGCCTATCTTTATAAAGCAAACCAGTTGGAGGAAATATGGTCAGAGACAATTCGAAGATAACTTTAAGACTTTCAGAGGAATTCTCAATACTCTCAGGCTCATTAAAATTTCATGAAAGCATCAATAAGGATCTTTGTTAATACCTCGATATGAGCTTTAATCCTGTCGAATCCTTCATTCTTAAGACAACTTGATTCATCCATATAAAGGTCCCTTCTGATCTCAAACATAACGGAGCTCACTCGCTGATCCTTTCTATAAAACTTCAGGGGAACATAGGTATCTTTAAAGGGTGCATTAATGCCTAATGAAAGGTCATTCACTTTGCAATAATCTTTGATAATATCCATGATTATCGCCGGCGTATGAAATTTCGAAGTTCCAATGCAGATATCAGGCCGGGCGGCTTCAGGATCCTTTTCATATGGCAAGGGAATCAACGGGTACGAATGACAGTCAATGATCAGGCAATGGCCAAACTCAATCAACACCTTACTGGTTAAATCTTCAAATGCCGATGAATAAGGAAAAAAATACCGCGACATCAGGAATCCCCGGCATTTATTGAAAATACTTTCTTCCCTTAATATCCGGCCTTGCGAAGTGAGGCGGTAAACTGCTCCCATGCCTTTTTTAGACATTTCCTCCTCCTCATCCAAAGGAAACCGCTCGGGATCAATTACCAGCCTGCTTAATTTATTGACAAAAGCATATCCTCCAAGCTTAACAATACCATCAAACAATTCATCGGTATACCGGTCAGTTAATGCCAGCAACTCTTCATTGAGCTCTGCATCATTTAAAACGATTTCAGGTCTTACATTCGCAGGGACAATTACTGACGAATGAGGGACATGAGCAATAACTGGCAGATGCTTAGTAGATTCAGACTTTAGAATATGACAATTTGTTTGCATACCAGCAAAGATAAAAGGTTTGCAAGTAGTACTCCTGGTGCTCAAGGTACAATCCTGAATCTGATTGAATAAATTCCGGTAAATCATATCACTTTTCAATTATTGGCGGATTAAGGGATGAAGCCTCCATGGGTTTCTGTTTTAGAAATGAAAAGAAACCAGAATATTTGCATTCAGGTAAATTATTATTTACCTTTGCATGGATTTTTTACAGTCCCCGGTATATGAAATGCTATGAATTATACCGGATCTTGTTAAGGGAAGGATGGTATGCGGTTTCCCAGAAGGGTTCGCATTTAAAAATGAAACATCGGCAAAAGAAAGGGTTCATTATTTTTCCAAATCATGGCAGCCGAGAATTAAACCCAGGACTGGCCCGAAGAATACTAAAAGAGGCAGGAATTAACATTGATAATTGAGTAAATGAAACCCCGGAAGAAAAAAATAACCGTTGTCGTCGAAAAGACTCACACAGGGTTTTCGGCATTTGGGAAAAATATACCTGTGTTCACGAGCGGAGGCTCCTTTCATGAACTGATGTCCAATGCACTGGAGGCTGTTAACTTTTATTATGAAGAGGAAGGTGAAATCCTGTCGATGGACGACATGAAATTCGAGATTGATTTTAAGCAGTTCTTCCAATATTACCGGGTGATCAACGCCAAATTCCTTGCCGAGAAGATCGGGATGAATCCCACCCTTCTGTCCCAATATGTTCAGGGACGAAAAAAACCTTCAGAAAACCAAACCGCAAAGATCCTGGACGGAATCCACCAGATTGGAAAGGAACTGTCGGAGATCCAGTTTAAATAAGGCTCACTTTATTTGTCAGACTTAAAGATAAACAACAAACCTGACAGATTTTCAGTACGAAAGCATCATTCTGTATCAACGGCAGGCAATTGGTTAATGCTGATCGTCGGCCCTCGAAAGGGAGCTCCAGTGTCTTTCACAACTTCTCCAAAATCCTCACCATACTCAGAGTATCCAAAGCACAGTAGCGGAGCAGGTTTTCGCGCTTGGCGGCTACTGAGGCTGGATATGGGTCAGAGTAAAGGCTTAGATAAACCAGGCTTGCGGTGCCGCCTTCCTGTATCTCGAGGTCCTTGTATGAAAGTTCGGGAACGAGGGCGGGCAGAACGTTCTTGATGGAGTATGATCCTTTCATCTGGGGGGTGTAGAAATGCTTGCGCTGAAAAGGCAGCATGAGGTCCACCACCCTTTCGACTAAAGCGGCTATCTCCCCCGAATACTGCGGAAAGTCGCGGGCGATCTCGTTGAGCCTGGAAATTTCAAACGCCTGGTTCCAGGTTAAAACACTTCCGCTTTTTCCAATGTTTTTTAAGAGACTGCGGATGAAGTCTTCCCGGGGATCTTCAGGCGGGGTCCCCAAAAAGGCGAAATGTGCAGGCTCCTTACCCGCAGCCCCAACCACATGCAGGGAATACTGGAAAGGCAGCATCTGGTAGGGATGAGTGCCCTCATACATAGGCACCGCAGGCATGAACGTCTCGAAATCCATGAAATACAAAGGCCATACCAGCTGGGATTTGAACTCATCCAGGGCCTCCTGGTCCCTGAACACCTCCCCCGTCTTTTCGGCCTGAACCTGCAGCTGCTGGCTGGCGCTCAGATCGAAATCATCGGGGATGTCGGCGATATGCAGGATCCCGTCCCGCCAGAGGTCAAAGGCACGCCCGCCAATCCGCGAGACATTGAAAACCGAATATTCAGGCACATCCTTCCAGCAATGCCCCATGAAATCGCAGCCGAAAGGGTCCCCGCAATGCGGACCGATTTCCACCCGAGGCTCCACCCCTTTCGACAGCATGGATTTGAGGGCTTTAAGCTTTAAAGGGATCTCCTCCTGCATTGGAAGAATGTCATCCGTAAGCAACTCAACAGAAAACAAACCCTTGATATCCAATTCCCCACGGCGGATGTACTGGTTGTTGAGATGGACCAGCGAAACTCCCGTGAGCGGAAGTCCCGAGCCCCGGATCACCCAGTACTGGAAGGCCACATCCAGCACCTGGTACTCCTTGACCGAAGTGGACGTCTTGACCTCGTACGCATGCCATCCCCCCTCCTCCTTCACCAGGATATCCATATAACACAGCGTTTCGCCGTTGCTGAACGCCGCCTCGTAAATGACCTTTTGTCCGCCCCTTACCAACTCCCTCGTATAAGCCAGCGCATCGGCGAACTTAGCGTGATCACCCCGGCTCGCATCCACACCCCCCGGGAACCTTTGCTGCGCAAGCTCCCCCACAATATGCCCCGTATCGAACACCGCCTGCTGAGATTCGGAGATCACATCCCTGAACTCAGGCCTGAACAAATGAAAGAACAGCGACTTCTCGCACTGCATCCCCCGGATGAAGCTGGATTTCGAGATTTTCATGATTTTATTTATTGACTGCGGATGGCATTTTCCCGCTATTTACAGGTAAAGGTAAGGTGCGAAAGCAAAGGGTAGGTGTGATGTTGAAAAAGAATTGGGAACGAGGTATCGCTTTTAAGATTTTTAGCCTTCATGAACAAAATACTTGTTTTCACGAGTGGAGGCTCCTTTCATGAATTTATGTCCAATGCACTGGATGCTGCTAACTTTTATTGTGAAGAGGAATGTGAATTCCTATAGAAGGACGATATAAAATTCGAGATGGATTTTAAGCAGTTCCTCCAATACTATCGTGTGATCAATACCAAATTCCTTGCCGAGAAGATCGGGATGAAGCCCACCACCCCGTTTTCCCAGTATGGTCAGGGTCGAAAAAAACCTTACGAAAACCAGACCGTAAAGATCCTGGATGGAATCCACCAGATTGGAAAGGAACTGTCTGAAATTCAATTTAAATAAGGCCCAAATACAGTTCAGAACTGAGGGCAGTTGTATGTTGAAAAAAAAAGCAGCTCAATTAAAAAGGATTTGAAGCCTTTCTTTATAACATCGCCATTCCGGTTTAGTTAAATCATATCGCCAATGCCGAAAAAATGGAATTAGCATACGACCTGATTTTACATAGCAGGATTCAACAGGTACAGTTTCAGGATATTGATAATAAACAGAATTTTTTTCATTGACTGAATAAAGCAGTCTATGAAAAATCAACTCGCTTGTCACCAACAATGGTACATCTGTTGAGAATCTTTCATCTAATTCTTCCCTCAAGTATAGCACCCAAACTGCGGAAGCCCTCCACCAGTTTTCTTTTTGAGAATAGGTCGTCTTTGTAAAGTAGTTTTGACAAAAATTTTGAACATAGAGATTTTCCAGCGACAAATTTATTGCATCAAGATTTCTCTTTATCCCGGCAAAATATCTTTTATCCTCCCCACTTAAATTAAAAACTGTGTCAATATGAATACCATTTTCTGTGGAAGGATCAGCACCAAGTAAGATTGCTTTTATTCTATCACTCCCCTGATATGGTTTTGGGAAAGGAATGTAATCATCAAGATTACCTACTAAATGTGATTTTAGTTCACTTAAAATCAAACTCATCTTATCTTCTGTCATTTTTCATCTTTGTAAGTTAAATGAGGTCCTAATGAATCAGCCAAAGAACTAATAAGACGGGTCCGTTTATTTTCTACTTTTACCTTCAATTCAAGTTGGTCTTCAGTCCGTCATATGAGAAAAATTACATTTATGTGATTATTTCAATGCAACTTGCCACTCCTTAACCTTCATCAATACATTTTTACTGGTATTTGCAGAACTTGATGAAGGAAGCTTAACCAATTCTTTCTGGGGCAATCCTGCTCTCTTCTTAGGATACAAGTTAAAAGCCTTATCGCCATTGAATGCCATTAGCCTGATTTTCGGATAATCGATAAACAATCCGCTAAAATCATTCAAGACTTCCTCCTTGATATTTGAGTCAAGACTTCCAGGTCGGTTGGCTTCAGTCAGGACATCCCACAATCCAATCTTGTTTTTAAGCAATAGGTCGATTTTAATTTTGTAATCACCGACTGGCACCCCGTTGTTGTAAATAGTGAATATTATTCGCCAGAACTGGTTTTGAGGATTAGCATAGTATTCACCTTTCACAATGGACATATCGCTCGGCAGAGAACCTAATATCAATATCTCGGTGTTTTTATCAATAACAGGAGGAAAGCCTGATTTTCTCATATCCTGTAATAGATTTCATTTACTACGCTGCTTTCAGCACCATTCAATTTGCCATTCACTTTAAACTTGGCAAGACTTACTTTGAAAGCATTTTTGTCAATTTTGTTTAACAACGAAGGGTTATTCAGTATCTCCTTGAAGTGCGACTTCATTATTCCTTCAAGTCCTTCCAAAGCATTGATTCTGATACTGGGTTTTGCTAAGTCTCTTTCAGGGGACTTTAGATCACTAATTATGGATCTCTTGATTTCGTTCCAGGACATAAGCAGAATTTAAGAATTTGAATGTTATAGATTATCAGGCAA
The DNA here is from genome assembly GCA_903837605.1 of uncultured Bacteroidales bacterium. Lineage (GTDB taxonomy): Bacteria > Bacteroidota > Bacteroidia > Bacteroidales > FEN-979 > CAIRDP01. The sequence goes on from CAILVF010000045.1 coordinate 97,652, forward strand.
ATACTCTTTATATTTAGTTTTCAAGAAATTCAATCCATCTTCATTATTTTGAACCTTTAAATTCAGTTTATCTTTCAAATACTGGTATTTTGTACGAGCATTGTTAATGATCCTTCCCCATGGCAAAACGAAAACATCTACATTTTTGGTTGCATTAACATGACCATATTCACGATTTTCTTGATTAAGTTGGGGTTCAAGTTCAGGCTTTATATCTCTCGTCACTAATAGAAACCTCCAATTTGTCTTATCCTTTGGAAATCTTTGGTCTTTACTTACAAGGTTTGCATAAAGTTGAATCTGGCTGTATTCACTTATTCCTGCATTCACAGTAGGCTTTTTCAATTCAATGACCAAATTATTAAAGTGACCAGGAGTCCCATTATTGTATTGTTTCCAAAGACATACATCTGGAATGAATGACAAGTCGGAATTATCACCCTCATTAACGAATTCCTTAAAATCTTCTCGCCCAATATGCTTCAAATACTCTTTTAAAACATTTTTTAAAGAAATATCGTCTGCACCATATGTATATTCATCACCAAATATCCAAGTATTATCAATAATAATCTTATGTAAGTGTTTCCTCTCTTTTACATTTTTACTGATTTCTGGGTCATAAATGAGGTTTTCCAAACCATTTAGAAAAGTAATACGATCAGAAATCTCAGTCATAGCATCGATAATGTTCGATAATGACGTACATTCTAAAAGGTCTGCCAAATCATCCCGCTTTTCCTTCGGAAGATCTATAATCTCACTTAATATTCTTCTGAGTGAATTTGAATCCTTTTCTAATGCTTCTTTAATCAGTGATAAAGTCAACTTTTTTCCTCGATGGTCTTGATCCTCGAATGAGGGTAAATATTCATGAACTTGTAATGCGACAATATCAAAAACCTTTCTGGTAGACTCTTCTACAATGTTTTGTGGCGCAACCTTGTACGGATAAAGGTTTTCTCGTTTTAAACTCTCAATAAATTCAAGCGAGTATTGGTGCAATCTATCTCTAAGGTATTCTCTTCCTATTTTTTTAGCATCCTCATACGCAAAATTGATGATAGAATCGAGTTCCCCGATGTCCAAACGATTTTCGGAATGAAGTTGCTCGATATAACTCGATTGAATAAATATTGATATTGGTAAAGATGACCTGATACCAAGGTTTAAAGAGTTGAAGGGAATGCCTTTGGTGTTACATAAAAATGTCTTTTTATCATTATTAAATGTCCATTCAATTATTCGAATTAGGAAGGATGTTTTGCTTCCCGAAATCTCATAAATAACTTCTTTTTCAAATGTGTTTTTAATAAGGGATTCAAATTTTAACTCATTTCCGTTGAAAAAAATTTGAAAATCTTGATAGTTCATCCAATAGGGTGCAAAGATTTCCTCAAAACTATTCCGATTCTCAAGTTTAATCCCGTAATCAGCATTTTTCTGATTGACATTATTGATATTAACTTCGAATCCCTTGTCTCCTTTACCCTTTGGTAACATTCTAAGGTCGCTAACTTCAGCATGTGAGAGATTATTCCTATCGAGAACAATGGAGTATGTGGCAAATTGTCCATTAACAGGATATGTGCTATTGAAGGTTACTAAATCGCCAAGTGACATACATTTGAAACGTCCTTTCCCTTCTTTCCCATGATATACACGTCCTTTGGGGCTTTCACGATTAATTTTTTTATCGGACCCGCCCAACTTTCCGAAAACAAGTTTTGCTTTCTCAAGAGGTAAGGAGTGACCATTATCCGAGATTTTGATGTATTTATAGTTTCCTAATGGATCCTTATCATATTCAATGTTAATTATTGAAGCGTCTGCGTCAAGAGCATTCCAAATCAATTCGGAGATAGCAGTAATCCCATTTGCCCGTGTTTGAGCGTCAATATGATCATGCTCTACCCCTAAATCAAGAATTGTCGACATATTTATAGCAATTTTGATTAAAAACTAATCTTTTGGTTGGGATTAAAAATAGACATTAAACTTAACTATCTCAAAAAAAATGAATTTAACATCGTAATTCGTTTGTCGGTTCATATTGGTCCCTCTAATCCTAATCTAAATTTCATGGCAGTCGAAACACCTTTGACTAATAAATTGTCAGTAGGTCCATTCGCCATGGCTTACTGGCAAACGATTCAATTCTTCCTTATAAAATTTCCACTGCGGCATATGTTTTTCCATCAATGTCAAAAAGCGGTCGTTGTGGTGTCGTTCTATCAAGTGAACCAGTTCATGAACAATCAGGTATTCCAGACAAGGAATTGGTTTCTTGGCTAATTCAAGATTCACCCAGATCCGTTTCTTTTCAATATTGCAGGTTCCCCATTTGGTCTTCATATGTTTCACTTGCCAGTCGTTCACCGTTACACCAAACTGGTTCGACCATTTTTCAATGAGCAAAGGAATAAGTTTCTTTAACTCTGCCCGATACCATTCATTTACGATTGTTTCTCTCTGCTTTGTATCAGTTCCAGGTCTGACATAAAGGTCGATGTAGGTTTTGGTTTTAATAACTACCTTGGGTGGCGCATCAACTTCAATGACCCGTAATAAAAACCGTTTTCCCTGAAAATAGTGGCTTTCACGTTCTTTATACAGCCTGGGTGACTGTCTGTCTTGTGCGACAAATTTTCGCTGCTGCCTTTTTATCCAGCCCAACCTTGAAATGGCGAAAAGACGAACCACTTCATCATCAATTCTCAGAGGTGCAGCAACACGAACCCTCCCATTTGGAGGATATACCGCCAAATGCATGTTCTTGATGTCCTTGCGAACAACATCAATCGACAATTCAGGACTGATTTGCAACACCTTCGTTTCGATCATTATTTGTATTCCCGTTGTTTTTTGATGATGTCAAATACTGGTTCCAGTTTTTCGGATTTGTGATATCGCTCCAGAACAGGTTTAACAACCTGATTCTTCAAATGCTTCTCTTTTTGCGGGTGCCCTTCCCAGTTGTCATGCTTCTCGTAAAGGATTGCATGGTCCATCACCAGTGAGACTTCTTCTTCCTTGTCCAGGATGTCATATAGGGCTCGTTTCCCCTGCGTATTGATAGATGACGGGTATTCGTTGCTTGTTTCTGGTTTTTTAATCTTAACAGCCAGTTCGACTACTTTTTTCAAATATTCTTCATACCGTTCTGCTTCTTCATTCCTGAGTTTGATCAGTTCATCAAGAAGAACACTCATTTTTTCATAGTAAATCGGGTTGGTCGGACTTTCTTCAATGATTACCTTACGGAGATTGTTTTCAATTGTTTCCGCCATGGCTTCCTTGTTGTGTCTGATGCTTGGTGGGAGTTTATCCAGGGCATCTTTCCCTCTTTCAACAATAAGTTCTACCAGACTGAGATCATCAAAGGCTGATATCTTTTTGCTCTCTTCTGCTCCGATGTAACTATCAATCAGGTGTCTCATGGCAGGTTCAAACTGCTTTAAATCAACCCAATCACCACTGGCTAACTGAACCACTTTGCGAACATTTTCAAAATGATCAACCTCTATCTTAATAGCGGCTATCTGATTTGACTTATAGCCAGCATCTTCCATTTCATCGGCTATGTTGGCATAAGCACGAATAAGCGAAATAACTGCCTTGTATAAGGCAACGCGCTTGGGTTCCGTGTCCTTTAAATCATCAGGATTCTGTGTGTTACCACAGAAATACTGAATGTATTCTTTTGTTTCCTTGGGTGGAACTACATCCTCGCAAAGTGCCCTTATCGCTTCGAATGCATCATCCAAACGCTCCTTGCCCTTCTTTAACCGATCTGACAGTAACCCTTCTACATCTTCCTGGTCGTAACCATCAAAGGCTTCCGTTGTATAATCATCTACGGCAGTTTCTATACTACCAAACAAATCCTTGTAGTCAATGATGTAGCCGTAATCTTTATCTTCACCATCGAGGCGGTTGACCCGACAAATTGCCTGGAACAAGCCATGATCCTTCATGCTTTTATCGATGTAGAGATAGGTGGCTGCAGGTGCATCAAACCCTGTGAGCAGTTTATCAACGACAATCAACAACTTCATTTGTGCTGGTTCATCGACAAATCGCTTTTTGGCTTCATCTTCAAAATCTTCAGATGATTTGCCATTAAGCATATCCTGATAAATCTCATACTGCATTAACTTTTCGGTGTATCCTTCACCCGTTTCCTCACCTTTGATGTCCTTATGGGTGGGTGCAAATGAGGTGACAATAGCACATTTATTGAACCCAGCAGCCTGAAAGAGTTGATAATAGCGACAGGCATTGTAAATACTGCCAGAAACCAGGATGGCATTTCCTCTTCCGTTTTGTAGACGTTCTTTGGTTGCCATATCCAACAGAATATCAGCAACGATTTTTTGAAGTCGGGTAACGGAACTGAACACCTTCTTCATGGTACCCCATTTTTGTTTGAGTTCAGTCCTGGCAAAATCGGTCAGTCCTTTTGTTTTGCTATCGAACCAACTGTCAATTTTATCCAGTGAGGTGATTTTCTGTTCAATATCCCTGGCTTCATAACGTAAATCCAACACCACACCATCTTTAACGGCTTCATCAAACTTGTAGGTGTGTATGTAAGTGCCAAATATTTCAATGCTTTTCTTTTTGTCGGAATGCAACAGGGGGGTTCCAGTAAAGCCAATGAACAAAGCCTTTTCACCTAAAAGTTGTCGCATCGCCTTGTTTAAATCTCCGCTCTGGGTTCGGTGGCACTCGTCAACAAACACAAAAAAATCACCCTTTGGCTTGAAGTCCTTTGGCAAACTGTTTTTCAGTTCTTCAAGGTAACTATCATAATCGGCTTCCTCTTTGTTGCCGAATTTATGAATGAGGGAGCACATCAACAATGGCTTGGAATCATTCAACATGCTGATCAACTCTGCGCCATTTTTAGTCCTGACAATCTTTTCCTCTATGCCTTTGAATACCTTTTCTATTTGCTTATCCAACTCATCACGGTCGGTTATAATGAGCACTCGAGCGTTGGGGTTGTATTCCCTTACCCATTTTGCCAGCCAAACCATGGTCAAACTCTTACCTGATCCCTGGGTGTGCCAGATAATTCCACCTTGCTTTTGTCGTATTCTTTCCTGAGCCGCTTTCAATCCGAAGTACTGATTGTGTCGGCACAGTTTCTTTTGCCCTCGGTCGAACACCACAAAATCGTGTAAAACTTCAATCAACCGTTCTTTATTCAGAAATTCAATAAGGTTTTTATCCAGAAGATTGTCCGTCTTGGCGGCTTGCTCTCTTAAAGACTTGGTTAACTCTAATAAAAAGTGATCGTTTGGATTGAATTCATCACTAACCTCTTTCCACTTCAAGTAATATTTCTCTGACGTATCAATGGCAGCAAATCTTAACCCTTCAACATTTTGACCTGCCATGACCAATTGCACCGTGGTGTAAAATGGCTTGATGAAGATGTGTTTTTGGTTATCATTGTTTTGGCGGATGCCTTCGGAAACAGAGACAGTACTTCGTTTTAGTTCTAATACACCAATGGCGATACCATTGATATAGATGACGATATCAGGTCGCTTGTTGTGGACACCTTTAATGGTTACTTCTTCGGTGTAAGCGGCAACTACAAATGCAGGAAATCGGCAAATAAGAATGCAAGGTTTTTTGCATCGTTAATTTCCGATTTAAAGATACAAAATTTTAAAGAACGTTATTTTCAAAGATCGTTTTCCTGTTTTCCAGCCGGAACGAT
>CAILVF010000046.1 GCA_903837605.1 uncultured Bacteroidales bacterium
CATGAAAAAGGAATTAAATTTTTTGCAAAGATAGAAAAATGGAGGATATCAGCGGGAAGCAGGAAGCGGGATGCGGGATACTGGGTTACTGGGTTACTGGGTTACTGGATTGCTGGATGACTGGATGACTGGGTTACTGGGTTATTGGATGCAGGATATATCTGGTTATCTAGTCATCTAGTTGTCTAGTTGTCTAGTAATCCAGATATCAAGTTATCCCGCTATCCCGAATCTCCTGATCTTCTCCACCAGCACACTCGCCAGTTTAACATTCGATTCCATCGTCCAGCCTGCAATATGAGGGGTTAGAAGCACATGATCAGATTCGAGGAGATATCTGAAATCAGCGGTTAAATCCTTCGACAGCGCTTCAAAGGAGCTGTCCTCAAACTCAAGAACGTCAAGCGCAGCCCCCTTTACCTTGCCCTCTTTCAACGCTCTTACCAGGGCAGAAGTGTCAACAACCTGTCCCCTTGAAGTGTTCAGAAAGAAAATTTCCCTGGAGAATTTTCTAAAAAAAGCCTCACCGGCCAGGTATCTTGTCTCCCCGGTAAGAGGCAGATGCAGGCTCACAATATCAGATTTCGCCCACAATTCCTCCATGGTGCTTTCCCTCACGAATTCATCCCCGTAGCCAGATTTATACTTATCATATGCAATGACATTCGCTTCAAAGCCTCTCAGCCTCTGCGCAAATGCGCTGCCCATATTCCCGTACCCGATTATGCCGACGGTTTTTGCCTTGATCTCAATACCCCTGTTACCTTCCCTTATCCATTTTCCCTGCCTCACTTCATTGCCGGCCCGGCAAATATTATTCATAAGCGCAAGCAGCATGCCCAAAGCATGTTCGCCAACAGCGTCACGGTTCCCTTCGGGGGAATTCAGGCAGCAAATCCCCAACCCCTCTGCATAATCCACATCAATATTTTCAAGGCCGGAACCGACCCTTCCGATAAATTTGAGCTGCGTTGCCTTGTCGAGGAACTCTTTGTCTAATTTAATTTTACTGCGTATGACTATGCCGTAATATTCCGATGCGACGGCTTCGTATTCCCTCCTCCCGTAGCCGGGAAATTCATCGCAGTGGAAACCCATACCTGTAAGTTCTTCCCTGATCAGGGGATGGACGATATCGATAAAAAGGACCTTTCTCATGACGATGCAGGATAAACGGGATGCGGGATTACTGGATTACTGGATTACTGGATTACTGGAGAACTGGATTACTGGATTACTGGATTACTGGATTACGGGATAACTGGATTACGGGATTACTGTATAACTGGATTACTGGATTACTGGAGAACTGGATTACTGGAGAACTGGATTACTGGATTACTGGATTACGGGATATTCTGTCTCCTGTATCCTACATCCTACATCCTGCATCTTGCATCCTGATTCTCGCATCCCGAACCCCGCGTCTGATTTTTCCTCCAAAAGTACCAAGGTTTCTGATGGAATTGATAAAATAAAGCACTATTTTCGTACTTTCGCAGTTTCAAATAATTATGTGGAATTTTCTCGTAAGGATCATCCTCAGAAACCGTATCGTCATCCTTCTCGCGATTGCCCTGATCACGGCCTTCATGGCCTATAAAGCCCTTGATGTTCAGATACAGTATAAAAGTCAAAGCATACTTCCCGACACCGATACCACTTTCAGGGTCTACCAGAAATTCATCAAACAATTCGGTGAAGACGGCTCGGTGATGTTCATCGGCATGGTGGAACCTGATCTTTTCAGGCTTAAAAACTATAATTCGGTATTTGACCTCTCCGACTCACTGAGCCGGATCAAAGGCGTTGAAGGTATTGTCTCAGTTACCAGGATTTTCAACCTTGTAAAAAACGATTCCCTCAGAAAGTTTGTCTTTGTACCCATCAGCCCAAAGAAACCTGCATCCCAGGCCGAACTGGATTCAATTCATAAACTCATACTTTCGCTTCCTTTTTACGAACACCTGCTGTATAACCGGGCCACCTCGGCATACCTTTTTGCCCTGACTCTCGACAAGAACCTGATCCATTCCAAAGCAAGGCTGAAACTCGTCAACAATATCAAGGGTATTGTCGACCGCTTTGGGAAACGCAGCAATATTGAAGTGCATTATTCGGGACTGCCGTATATCCAGACCCTCATCGCCAAGAAACTGCAGGATGAAATGAAGTTCTTTGTTCTCCTCACACTGCTTATCGCCGCTTTTTTCCTGTTTATTTTCTTCCGCTCATTCAAGGCAGTGATCTTCCCCATGCTGGTTATCATAATCTCGGTGGCCTGGGCACTTGGCTTCATGGCGCTTTTCGATTACAAGATCACTATGCTTACCGCCATTATCCCGCCCCTGCTCATAGTGATCGGGGTTGAGAACTGCATCTTTATCCTGAACAAATATCATTACGAATTCGCACATCACAATAACCAGGCAAAAGCCCTTTCGAGGGTGATCCAGAGAATAGGGATGGCCAACCTGCTTACCAACGCAGCCACTGCAGCCGGCTTCGCGGCATTTACGATCACAAGGAATAAACTTCTTGTTGAGTTCGGGACGATTGCAGCTATCAACATTATGGTTGTGTACGCCCTTTCACTTACACTGGTGCCCATTATCTTCAGCTTCCTTCCCCCTCCGGCAGGCAAGCACGTACAACACCTGGAGGCCAGCCTTGCAAAAAAGATCATCGATAAAGCCGTTTTCTGGGTAACCCATTACCGCAGCCAGATTTATATCGGGATGGGCGTATGCGTAGTTGTTGGGATTGTCGGGGCCAGCCTTCTCCATACTTCGGGAACGATCGTTGACGATATCTCCAAAAAAGACCCTATATACAAGGACCTTCTGTTTTTCGAGAAACATTTTAAGGGCATCATGCCCCTTGAGATCTCGATAGATACAAGGAAGAAAAAAGGGGTCCTCCAGCTATCAGTCCTGAAGAAAATCGACAGGCTGCAGGATACCCTTGCAAAGTATCCTGAACTTTCAAAAGCCCTTTCGGTGGTGGAAGTCATAAAAACCGCCAAACAGGCTTTTTACGGCGGGGATCCGCAGTTCTATACTTTGCCGAATTCAAATGAGATTGCTTTTATGGCCGATTATATTCCCGATATGAAGCCTAAAAAACGGACCATCCTTAAAAACTTTATCGACAGCACATACCAGATCACCAGGGTCAGCGTACAGATGGCCAATGTAGGAACAAAAAAAATCGACAGTATACAGAAAAACCTTAAACCGAAGATCGACAGTATCTTCAATCCTTCAAAGTATACGGTTAATATTACCGGGACCTCGGTTGTATTCCTGAAAGGAACAAATTTTCTTATCAGGAACCTTTGGGAAAGCATCGCCCTGGCTATTGTGATCATAGCGGCTATCCTGGCTTTTCTTTTCACATCCTGGCGGATGATCATTATTTCCCTTATCCCGAACATCATTCCCCAGCTTATGACAGCCGCCCTGATGGGATTTATCGGAATACCCATTAAACCTTCTACCATACTCATCTTCAGTATTGCCCTTGGCATTTCAGTCGACAATTCAATACAGTTCCTTTCGCGATACCGGCTTCAGCTGAAACACTCGAACCACAACATCCCATACTCGGTGATCTCAGCCCTGAAAGAAACAGGTTACAGCATGATCTATTCCTCAACCGTACTTTTCTTCGGTTTCGGGGTATTCGTTCTTTCCACTTTCGGCGGAACACAGGCCCTGGGCCTGCTTGTATCAATCACACTGCTGGTCGCAGGGATGCTTAACATGTTTGTTTTACCTTCGATGCTTCTCACCCTCGACCGCTGGAGCACGACAAAGGCATTTGAGAAGCCTTTACTTGAGATTTATGAGGACGATGAGCATGAAAACCGGGATGACGGGATAACTGGATAGCTGGATAACTGGATAGCTGGATAACTGGATAACTGGATAACTGGATAGCTGGATAGCTGGATAACTGGATAGCTGGATAACTGGATAACTGGATAACTGGATAACTGGATAAC
>CAILVF010000047.1 GCA_903837605.1 uncultured Bacteroidales bacterium
CCAATCTCAAACGAACCATAGTACTGTGTGACAATTTCATTTGTATATGAATAAAATGCTCGTCTTTTTGCATTTACCTCCTTAAGGTCAAGACTCAATTCACCAAATGCTGTTGCATCAGTAAACAGATTGTCAATGAAAGGGCCAATTCCAAGTCCTCCAACAGCAGTTTTACCTACAAATAAAATCGTGTCATCAGATCTATGAAAATTTTCACCAATAAAATAAATTGATACAGGCTTTCCAAGTGCTCCTTCATTGTTGCATTCTGAACAAATCTGGTTATTGCCGACAGAAATTGATTTGTACATTTCAAAAATTCTGTCTTTCATGATTACGAGTTTTGGTTATTTAATTCTTCAATTTTTAAGTAGCTGTCTTGTGGCCGCTCCGCTTTGGCTAACATAAATCAATTAGAAATTGATGTCTTAGCTAAATTTTTTCAACATCAAAGTAAGTCTGTGAAAGTAAATTTTTATAATCTATTCCATATTTACTTAAAAAGGCTTTCCGCGCAAGTTTTTGCCCATCCGGATAAAGTAGAGGGGAATTACTGTATACTACTTCAACGCTCATTCCCTTTTCCATTTTAATTCCGCCCCAACTTCCAGTTTGTTTAGCAGTTATCTTATATAGTCCCATTTTAATAATGTTTAATCTTGCCTACTCTATATATAGTTTTCGGCTTCCCTATTTTTTTGGTTTGATTGAAGTAAGCTTAAAAGCCTTTTTCATAACAAATACCCAATGCCGTTCAGTCACAATATCAGCTTTCCCTTCCAATGTTAGGCCATGCTGATCTTTAACAACGAAAGTTACTTTTCCCCCTTCGTCTTCTAATTTTGATGAAGAATGTGATTCCACTAAAGTTAATTCCACAATGGAATAATTGCGTGAAAGAAGTTGTTCCCGTGCATATTTCTCAATACTATTCTTTGTCGAACATGACTGATAATAAATCAATCCTCCAACAATGGAAATAACTGCAATTATAAGTAATAACCCTTGCCATGGAAATTTATCTTTCCCTTTCTCGGCAGATTCGATGTTGACTTCACTTGTATCCATATACCTTAATTTAAAACAGTATTAATTGATTTCAAAACTAAGCCACTACAACGTCAAACTATGTCGCAGGTCAATAATATGTAAACAATCGTTCAGAACAAACAAAAGCACAGAGATAGATCAAATATATAATATTTTGATTAAAAGACATTCAAATGAAGTAAATATTAGGAAAAAGCAGGAAGCCACCTATGACTTCCAGCGACATATTATAAATTCACAACTGCGACACAATTTGTCGTAGTCTTGTTTTATCTTTGTTTTAAACATCCATTAAATGAACAGACGTCATGCCATAAGAACCCTTTCAGCTTTAGTGGCTATGGTTTGTTTTCCGAAGTTTGAACTCCTTAGTAAGCAGGGACCATTAAAGATTCATTTTATCGGTTTGGGTGGTGCTGGCTGTAATATTATCGAGCATATTCATAAAAAAGGAATAAAGGCCAGGTATACATGTATCACAAGTCCTGAACGGTCATATCTTCCTGCCGATATTGAATTCATTCCATTTGGTCCTGCCGAGATTGATTACCACACATATAAAATGGAGATGAAAGATTATGAAATTTCCAAGGAAATTCAAAATCTGTTTACAAGTAATCTAAAATTTGTTCTTTTCGCTGGTTTTGGCGGTAATACTGGAACTAATCTGACAAGACAATTGGCTGCAATGTTGCGCCAGAAGAATAAAGAATTCATGGCTATTTATACTATGCCATTTAACTTTGAAGGGCCAAGTCATAAAGCATTTACATTGAAAGCTAAGCAAGCGATGAATGGCATTTCCAACGTACATTCTTTTGACCTGGAAATAATTCGTCAAAAATATGAAAATGTGACATTGTATGTCGCATTTCAAAAAGCAGACGAGTATTGTTATCAATTATTCAGAAAAAATATTTTAATGCAATCTTCAGATCCTTCGTTAATATATTCTTTGCCCTTGTGACCAATGTTTATAATATGGCTGTATACGAAATCTGTAGGTTTACGATTGAAAAAAAAATATCCGGAATTTCCAACGTTGAAGGAAGCCATTGATTATGGCGATAAAAGTGGTAGATTTTATACCATTTACGATGATGTAAATTCAAGATGGATTGATTGGCTTGAAATTCATGAAGATGATGCCAGTGAATGGATCTACAATGAGAATGATTTACTCTGGGAGAAACTGAAAGACGAGGCAGAGGAAGAAGATGATTAATAATGATGTGTGTCGAATATCACTATATTTAGGTAATACACAAAAACAATAGATTCATGGCAAAACAAGACTATATCATCAGGTATCTCACGATCATCAAGAAGCTGAGAAGAGGCAATGTTGCAACATATAAGGAGATGGAAGAATACCTTAAAAAGGAATCGGAATTTTTCGATCGCCCGTTTACGATTTCAACCCGAACCTTCCAGCGCGATCTGAATGAGATCCGTTCAATATTCCAGGTGGATATTCAGTATGATTTCTCCCGGCGTGTCTATTACATAGCCGATGACCAGCAATCGGATCTCAATAACAGGATGCTTGAATCCATTGATACCATTAATTCCCTGAAAATGGTGAGTGATATTACCAGGTATATGTTTTTTGAAAAGCGTAAATCACAGGGTACCCAACATTTTTATGGACTTTTGCACGCTATCAAGAACCGATTCGCCATCAAATTAATCCACCAGAAGTTCTGGGAAGAAGAACCTACCGAACGTTTCGTTGAACCTCTGGCCCTGAAGGAATCGAAAGGGAGGTGGTATCTTCTGGCCAAGGAACAGCACGGCAGTAAGATTAAATCGTTCGGACTTGACCGTGTGCTGGAATTTGAGATTACGTCAAAGAAATTTGATTATCCTGCCAGCTTCGACGCTGGAGAGATCTTTAAAAATTGCTTTGGAGTCATCAATCCTGACAATTCAAACCCCGAAGAGATCATACTTTCTTTTAACTTCGAGCAGGGAAAATACATTAAAAGCTATCCGATTCATGAATCTCAGACTGTTCTGATCGATAATGAAGATGAATTGCGGATTTCGTTACGTATGGACATCACCCATGATTTAATCATGGAAATATTGTCGTATGGAGATACCGTTGCTGTTCTTTCCCCAAAAAGTCTTATTGAAGAAGTGGTAACAATTCATCAGAATGCAATCTCCAACATGAAAAAGCATGAAGTTTTATAGTCTGGATGTCGAAACCGCCAACCCCGATCAATCCTCGATCTGTCAGATAGGAGTAGGTGTTTTTGAAAATGAGACCCTGATTGAAACCTGGAAATCGTATATTGATCCTCAGGACTATTTTCATTGGAGATTTATCGAGATACATGGGATTACCCCAAAGATGGTCAAAATGAAACCATCCTTTCCCAAGGTTTATCCCCTTTTAAAGAATATGTTTGAGGATAACATCGTTGTGCATCATTCCCCGTTTGACCGGATTGCGTTTCAAAAGGCTTTTATTCGCCATGACTTACATCCTTTCGAAGTTCAATGGCTTGATTCTGTTAAAGTAGCCAGGCATACCTGGGAAGAATTTGCTGAAGGAGGATACAATCTTGCTCATCTGGCCTATAGGCTCGACATTCAGTTTCAGCATCATGATGCCCTTGAAGATGCTATAGCTGCCGGGAAAGTGGTACTTGCCGCTTGCTGTAAATCCCGCTTGACCGTTCGGGATTACCTGGACTTGTTTTCAAATCACTGACCATCGCATTATTTCTTTTTCGACCACGACATGTTTTGGCGTGCTGGCCTTGTATTTTTGGACTAAATGAGATTGATATGAAAAACAAGGTTGATGAAACAAAACAGGTACAGGATATTTTTGAACTTCTGGAGTACACTTATAACCTTGGTATAGAACGGAAGGAAAAAGCTATTACCACGGTTGAACTCCTTGATAGATTCAAGGAGACTATTTCGGTTTATAATCATTTCCCTTTTGTTGAAAAAGTACTTGAGATTGGCCTTAAAAATGAGGATAACTACATGCTTTGCTACTTGTTCTGGAAATATCTTAATGGAATATATAGTGTTGATCTTGAAACCGCTGTTAATGGAATCTTTGACACGGTGCACAAGCGATTTGCATACCGTAAGGAAATTCTTCAAAACTCGCATCCATTGATTGACAAAGGTCTTGTGATGCTGGAATTGAAAAATCCTTTAAGTGATACAACACTTAGGTTGGAAAACAAAACCTTGCAATTATTGAAAACACGGGATCTTGAACCTTTTATTATTATAAAGAAGAAGGATAACGTAATTCTTCCTTCTGATATCCATCAAAAGAAACTGGTTTTTAATCCACTTGAAACTGATCATTTGCAAAAATTGAATCATGCATTCCAGGATGAAAACCTTCATGCTATTCAAAATAGGTTGGTACAAAAAGGTCTCCCTATCGGTTTCACGGTATTATTCTATGGTGACCCTGGCACAGGAAAAACCGAATCTGTTTACCAGTTGGCGCGGCAAACCAAGCGTGAAATCATGCAGGTTGACCTCAGCGAATCAAAAACCAAATGGTTTGGAGAAAGTGAACGGATGGCCGGAAAGATTTTCACTGATTACTTTTCGTATTCTAAAGATTGTAGGATGCAGCCAATTCTATTGGTTAATGAAGCCGACGGACTCTTTTCAAGGCGAAAGGAAGCCGGGACCACATCGGTTGACCAAACCGAGAATACGATACAAAATATTTTTCTGCAGGAACTCGAGACATTTTCAGGCATTTTAATCGCTACAACAAACATGGCAGGCAACTTTGACTATGCCTTTGAACGCCGGTTTTTGTATAAAATCAAATTCACAAAACCGGATTGTACATTAAGAGCCCAGATCTGGAAACATAAACTTCCCGGGTTTTCAAAGAAAGAATATTTAGAGTTGGCCAAAGAATATGATTTCACCGGCGCCCAGATCGACAACATTGTTCGCAAACTAGAGATTGAATCAATCCTTGATGGAAGCATTCCGACTTTCTCACAGGTTCTTGCCTGCTGCAATGAAGAATTGATTGAAAAAGCGCATTACCGGAAAATAGGATTCAGATCATGAATACATTCATTCTAACCATATTATGATTATTTTATGAATAAGTACGAAAAGTTGTTTTTAAAACAGGCCCGCTTAGGGTATTCGCAATTCTTAAATCATTACCATCGTAAAAGCCAGGAAGAGGATTTACGTGATCGTAAACATGCTCTCAATGATGAGTTTGTGTTTTCGGAAGAGAATGTCAAACGCCTCTCTCATATAAATACTCTGTTGGCCGACAAATCCAAAGCTGCATATGAAATGGCCGAAAAGCTGGAGGGCTATATTTTACCAGTAATGAAAGATCCTGATACATTCATTTCCGACTATGAAATAGAGTTTAAGGTCTGTTTCTTTGCCGAAAAAAAATATTCGTATATCACAGACTTACAAGGCAATCCATTTTTTGAATGTGAACCCATATGGTTTTATAAAGCTGACAGGAATGAAACTGAATGCAAAGAACATAAAAATTGGCTCTTTAATGCAGATCATACCGAAGGAATCCAGGAAGGGCACCCGTTATACAGCTTTCAGCATAGCTATTTGTTTCACGATTTGATATATCACACCATACTTTCGTACCAGGATATTGCCGATATCGAAGACATCTGGATCGAAGTCGTTCTTACAGTTCAAAATTTTCAGGAGATTCCGCAACGATGATTATAATTGATATTTCCCAAAGACCATGACATAGATTGGCGTAACCAGCTCTTATTTTTATGCCACTAACAGATTATTCGAGTGGTTTTTATTAAAATTTAAAATTATGGCACTGATCCAATGCCCGGAATGCGGTAACCAGATGTCCGAAAAAGCAAGAAACTGTCCGAAATGCGCTTATCCTTTGCGACTCAACCAACCAGAACAACCACTGGTTCTGCCAAAACCAACAGTGATAGTCAAATCAAAAGAAGGCTGCTTCCTTCAAACCCTCAATGTTGGTTGCATTGTCATTGCAGTAATTGCTGTAATCATTGGGTTAATTATTTTCGTAGGATTTTGCAGTAGATCATAAATTCTCTAACAATGTCATGCACTTATATGTCAAATAACGAGGCTGCATTTATTAAAATTCTGATAGAAGATGAGCTATTCTTATTTATGAACGGGCGGCTCATTTATAAAAGATGGCTGAAAACAGGTCAATCTTTTGTTTTTGATGTATTTACATATGGCAAGAACACTTATGTCAGTATTACTGATCAAACCATTAAACTTAAATGATTTTTTTATGAACGAGAACAGCTTGGATTCAAAATTTATAAACCCTCCATTTTGGCTTGGAAACAGATATATGAATTCAGATTTTGTTTTTGATACCTTAATTGAAGGTGATTGTAACAAACTGGCTCGGAAATGTGCTCTCCTGGTTTCAGAAAAGTCGGCAGTACCCTTGTTCAATCCATTGATTTTATACGGTAGTTCAGGATTAGGGAAAACCCATCTATTACAAGCAATCTTTAAAAACCATAAGGATAAACATGCAAAGAAAAAAGCTCTTTATCTTCGAGCTCCTGACTTTACAGAAAATTTGGTTCATGCTATAAAACATAACCTAATGGATGAGTTCATTGATCACACAACCAATCAGGACATATTGTTACTTGATGATATACAATATTTTGAGCGCCGCGAAAAAACACAAGACATATTTCTTCAGATTATTGATAACCTTCTAGCCAAAGGCAGTCAGGTTGTCATTTCCTCGTCGATTTTACCCGAATATTTAAGAAGTTATAATGATGGTTTGTTATCGCAACTATTAAAAGGAATGCTTGTAAAATTAGAAATGCCTGACTCTCAGACAATACTTGAAATTCTTAGATTGAAGGCCCGGCAGTACTCCAAGGAAATTCCCGATGAAATGCTAGCAACACTTCTATCACGAAAATATGATAGTATTTCGGAAGTCGAGGGCCATTTGAAAATATTGATTGCAGATATCATCTTGAACGAATGAATTATTCAATCTCCTCTTTTAACGACTAAAGGAATTATGAAAAGAGATATCCTTACTTTTTCCTAAAATCATTCTCATATGGCAAACTTTTATTGCAGATACTTTAAAGCCAAGTCCCCGACAGTTATATTTGGTAAAGTTTCGAAAAAAACGACGGAAACTGCAAATGATCGTGGGCTTATAAATAAGGTACATGTAACACCAAAAATCACGGAAAAACCAACCTTTTGGTATCAATGCAAAAATTGTGGAATATGTACACAATCCGAATCCAAACCTTCTTCTGCACACTGCTCAAGTTCCACATTTCATAATTGGAATAGATTAGGGAATGTCGGGAATTTAGTGTATCAATGCAAGAATTGCAAAACAATTATTGAAACTAAATCTCAACCGTCAGCTTCTAATTGCCCAAATTCGACCTTTCATCAATGGAGTAAATTGGCAGAAGTTGGAGATATCACTTTCTTTTGTCAACACTGCAAAGGAAAAATTAAAGCTAAATCCCAACCCTATCAATCTAACTGCCCGAATTCAACGTTTCATAGCTGGAGTAAGCTATAATTTAATCAAAAAACATCATCAGGGAGGAGATCCGCAACCGCGGGCGGCAGGAACATGTGAGTTTCTTCGGGTTCACGGGGACTCCCAAGAATAAAACGCTTGAATTATTTGGAAGAAGGACTGCGGATGGCCGCTTCGTGCCCTTCCACTCGTATACGATGAAACAGTCGATCGCCGAGGGATTTACGCTGGATGTGCTGAAAAACTATACGACGTATTCGCGGTGGTTCAAGCTCGTGCAGACGGGCGACGACAAGCAGCTTCCCGAGGGCAAAGCGATGAGGCAGGTGGTGAACTTCGTGGATTCTCATCCGCAGACGATAGAACAAAAGGTAAAGATCATCCTTCAGCAGTTTGTGGGTAAAACTAGCCGCACGATCAATGGCAAGGGAAGGGCGATGGTGGTGGTGCGGTCGAGGTACCATTGTGTGCTGTTTCAACAGGAGATGGTGAGGCAGATGAGGGAGATGGGGTTGCCGTATTCTGTGCTGGTGGCGTTTAGTGGGACGATAAAGGGAATATCGAATATCGAATATCGAATGTCGAATGATGAATTAAGGATTGGGAGGGAGGTTACTGAAGGTATTTTAAACCGGGAGAATGGATTACAGAATATGGTTTCGATTGCGGATGGGCTGAAGGATCCTCGTTACCGCATTCTCGTCGTAAGCAATAAATTTCAAACGGGCTTTGATGAACCGATGCTGTAGGCGATGTTCATCGATAAGAAACTTTCGGGGGTGCAGTGCGTGCAAACGCTTTCGCGGCTCAACCGCACCTGCTCAGGTAAGACCGAGACTTTTGTCCTGGATTTTGCCAATGATACCACGGAAGTGGTGGAGGCATTCCAGCCGTTTTATACTTCAACTGAACTTTCGGGTGAGACTGATCCAAACAAGCTCTATGACCTGGAGACCAAGATCCGGGCATTCAACCTGTTTACCAAGTATATGGTCGATGAGTTCTGTCGGCTGTTCTACAACGAACGCGAATCAGATGAAATGCTTCAGCCCGTCCTGAACCGCGTGGTCGAGAAATGGAACGAGATCAGTGACCCTGCGCAGAAGAACGAGTTTAAATCCCTGATCCAGTCATATGTACGATTGTACGGGTATATATCCCAGATCATCACCTTCGAAGACATCGAACTGGAACAACTGTTCATCTTCCTTAAGTATGTGAATAAGAAGCTGCCCAAAGGGAATTCTGCCTTTGTGGATATTTCCGGTTCAGTTGAACTCTCATCGCTGCGAATTCAGAAGATAGGGGAGTACCGCCTCGGCCCGGAAGACGTTTCAGGCGTTTTAAGCCCCATGGCAGCCGAGGGAGGTGGAGGCAAGACCGAAGAGCCACTCGACTTCCTATCCGAGATCGTACGCAAGCTAAATGAGATTTACGGGGCAGAACTCACCGAAGAGCATCGCCTCGATCTCAGCAACGTTCGCACCCGGGTTCGGAGCGATGAAGATTTGAGATCGGTAATGACCGGGGATAACAGTGAAACCAACAAACGCCGCAAATTCGAAGAAGTCATCGGCTCGATCTTCCTGTCCTATGTCAATGACCGCGTCGATTTCTACCAGAAATTCGAGAACCCCATAATCAGGGATCTGATCGTTGAGGAGTTTTGGAGGGATTACAGGAGGGTGGTAGGTTAGGTACTGATCCTACCCTGGGTAGTACTATATTTTACAAAGTTCTTCATTTATGAACCGCTGGAGCTCCTCTTTTCTTGGAAGCTCAAGCATGTACTTGCTTACAAAAAGTGATATATCACTGTCGGCCATAGCATATTCGACCAATGCCTTATTTCTTGCTGTCACTAAAAGTATTCCAACAGGAGGATTGTCATCCGTTGCCATTATTTCACTCTTATAATAGTTAATATAGGTCTTTAACTGACCGATATGTTCATGTTTGACTTCATCGGTCTTAAGTTCAACAATGACATGGCATTATTCCGGCTCATGCTACCCCGCTCAAAATACAAACTATTGATCTGGCGTTTCAATTCCCTGACACTCCAGTTTCCTTTAATGCATTCAATTTCATAAAATCTTCGCTTGAAGTTGTCGTTTAATTGAATTAGCAAAGTGAAATGCGAAAATGAAAGCCTTGAAATTAACCTTCCAGAATCATCAGTATTGGCTTCGTCACCAAATTGGGCAGACGCTGTCTGCCCATTTGTAATATTATGAAAATCAGGTAATAATTGTTTATTAGATAGGGTGGAAATATCCGATGATAGGTTTAATCCCATTTGTTTCAATTCGGTAACCACGGTCTGTCCAATTTGGGGATATTCCAAATAAAACTGTCGGAAGATTTTCAGATTCCTGTATGACATTGATTCGTGATTCAATGAACCAGCAAGTGTCTGAAGCAATTTTAAACCGTACGCAGCCCTGTCTTCTCCTTTTTGCTCAAACTCGATGATGAAAAGCCCTACCGACAGTACTACTCTGAGAAACCTCATGAAGAGTGTTTTAATAAACCAGATTAACAGCCGGGAAATGTTTATGAAAGGGATTGATTACTCCTGTTACTGCGAGGGAAAATAGTTAAAAGAAGAACATATCCAACGCTCTTCCGGAAAAATGCTTGCTTAGACCAGTCTTCACCGGAATAGCTGCTCTTTTATTCACATATTTATCATATATTTGAGTGTCCTTTATTAAAGCTTTGCTTGTGGATGAGTAACACCTCAACCTTACAAGGTAGTTCTTTAAAAAACGCATTATGAAAAAGCTGTTCGCTTTATTTCTTTCATTCCTGTTGGTTTCGGCTGCCGGTGCCCAGGACTGGAAATGGATGAATCCGCTGCCCCAGGCTAATGATCTATCCTCGATTGCTTTTCCGGCTCCTGATACTGGCTATGCGGTTGGCTTTTACGGTACCGCAATGAAAACAACTGACGGGGGCACCACATGGACAATCTGCCATACCGGTACCCTTAACTGGTTGAAATCTGTTTTTTTTACTGATGTCAATACAGGATATGCCGTTGGGCATGATGGAATTATTATTAAAACCTCCGATGGAGGAACAAACTGGACCAGGCAGGATTCGGTATCATATGCACTGAACTCTGTTTTCTTTATTGATTCCCAAACGGGTTTCGCTGCCGGTGATTCCGGTACTGTCCTGAAAACCACTAACGGGGGAATAGCGTGGACCCGGCAAAATTCAGGGACATCAAGCAGTTTGAATGCTGTCTATTTTACCTCTGCTGAAACTGGTTTTGCCTGTGGGTTGTATGGTACCATCATCAGAACTACAAACGGTGGATCAAGCTGGACCATTCAGCCTACCGGGCACCAGAGGGAAATGACCTCAATCTGTTTCCCGAACGCAGATACAGGGTATATCGTTGGACATACTTTATGGACAAGTAAAACCGGCTCCCATAGAGCGGGGGTGGATACTACGGATATCCTGAAGACCACCGACGGTGGAAATACATGGGAACCCGTATCAACACTGGTTGGTGAATATGTCTTGATATCGGCATATTTCTTAAACAGCAGCACCGGCTATGCAGTCGCAAACAAAGGCGGAGCCTTTAAAACAACCGATGGCGGGGTGACCTGGTTGCCGCAAAACTATGTGTCATATAATTTGACTTCTGTGCAGTTCGTGTTGAAGGACGGTAATTATACAGGGTATGCTGTCGGCAATTTCGGAACAATTCTGAAATTAACCAATGGCAGTTCAAAATGGAATTACCTGCTTTCAGGACCCACAAATTGGCTGAAATCTGTGTGTTTCCTTCCGGGAACAGCTAAAAACACTGGTTTTGCCTGCGGCGTTTTCGGGATTATCGTAAAAATTGCGAATGGTGGAACCAAGGTGTCTTCCATATGTCCCGATTCTACCACCATGCTGGAAAGCATCTGCTTTACAGACCTGAATACTGGCTATACGGTTGGATCGGGTGGAACGATCCTGAAATCCACTGATGGAGGATCAACATGGACGAACAGGAATTCAGGAACAGTCAGCTGGCTGAAATCTGTGTGCTTCCCGAATACCAATACCGGCTATGCAGCTGGATCGGATGGCACCATGCTTAAAACGACTGATGGCGGAACAACCTGGTCAAGCCTGGTTACAGGAACAACTCAGAATTTAAATGCGGTTTACTTTACAGATGCGGCTACTGGATTTGCTTGCGGGAATGCAGGTATTATGCTGAAAACGATTGACGGGGGTGTAAACTGGGTTTCCCTGAACACAGGAACCGGCCAGAACCTGAATGCCATCACTTTCACCGGGACAGGTACTGCTTACGCCGTCGGCAATACAGGAGCCATTATTAAAACCATTGATGGCGGGGTGAACTGGACAGTGCAGAACTCAGGGACGGCAGCCAATCTGTACGGTTTGTATTTCACTGATTTAAATACAGGGTTTGTTGCAGGTGATATGGGCACTATCCTTTGCACAAGAGATGGCGGGCAAACATGGAAAACCTTGTTTTCGGATACTGAGTCCATGTTACAATCTATATGGTTCACTGATGGGAATACGGGATATGCGGTGGGAGATGGCGGAACCATCATGAAAACCATTAATGGTGGAACCGGGTTTCTGGAGTTACCTAATAGCAATGGCCAGGTTTTGCTTTATCCAAACCCGTCAGGTACCTCCGTTACGATTGAGCTGCCCGGTATTTCTGATTTCCGCAATGCCAGTGTCTCGGTATACAGCATCGGTGGACAGTTAGTATTGTATGAACCGATCATACAATCAAAAACAGAGATCAGCCTTAAAGGACTTTCAACAGGACAGTACCTTGCAAGGTTCTCTCAAAACAACAAAATAATGGTTGGCAGGTTCGTGAAAAAATAGCGGCTTGCCTGGTTTACTCTACAATGACCTTCTTTGTCGTGCAGAAAAGCTGTTGCCGGCCTTGCTCAAGAGCGTACAAACGAACGGTATACACTCCTTCAGGTAGGCCTTCGGGAATATTCCACGTAATGTGATCGTTGCCGTTGACCAGGCGGTTGTTTACCGGGCGATCCACCGCCTGTCCTGATAAATTGCTGACAATGATGGTGATATTCGTTGGATTTTTAACTCGGATATCAAATGAGGCAACATCATGAGCAGGATTAGGATTTACTGACCAATCTATTTCGGCGGATGTCCCGAGATCGGCAAACCCGCTTCCTTTCGGACGGAGCAGCATGGCACGGTCATAAATGAGCTCATCGGGCGAAGGCCCTACACGGGTCAGGGTATCGATGTAAGCACGGAAACCCAGGAAGGATTTGTCGCCGTAATTTATCCCCATCATATTGTGAGCTGTATCCTGGGGAACAACAAATACATTGGTATCGCCCGGCAGAGGGGAGCGGGCAAATTTGTAAGTGAAAAAGTAATCCGCAGTCGTTGTATCGCTGAAGTATTTCCTTGCGGTTTTTGCGTACTGGTAATCCTCTATCCCTCCGAATCCGGCAAACAGGGAATCCCTGTAACAGCTCACGTCGGTGTATACGGCTTTCCCGGTTTTGGTATGGTTCACTCCATAGGCAACAACAATGTCGTCCTTGTTGAAGTTAAACGATTCGGTGCGCATGTACAGAGCATCCCTGACTTCACCAAGCACATCTTTTTCCTCCTGGATCGCCTCATACCCTTCAACCAGCCACATACTGGGATGAAGCAGAGAAACAGAATAAGTGCTGTCGTATCCGTTGAACAGCGTTTTTTCCAGGTATTCGAAGTCCTCGTTCAGGAAAAACTCATCAATCCCCGAGTTTCTGGAGGTGAGCTTGGGCGTGTGAAAGAACGATGGTGCTGCGGGCGTAGCCGGGGTGATACGCAAAACTTCCAGGGTCGGATTGTCCACGTAAGCTTTCCCGGCGCTGTCGTTTTCAAAGACGGAGGCACGATGTAAAAAACTCCCCCAGTCATCCTTAGGCGCATTACCGAATTTGAATATATCACCCGGAATGATGTCAAAATAAATATCACTTTCGGGAATCGATGTATTTTGAAGAATCAGCTGTTTGGTTTTGGCGGCAATGTTGCTGTCGGCAGCGCAAACCAGGGCGAAATTACGCTCAAACATCCCCGAAAAGGGGACATTCTTATTCATGGAGTAGAGATTTTTGGTATCGCCCAGACTTGCATAAATTTTCTTCAGCGTGTAATCGGGAAGAGTGTACACCCTGCCGGCCAGGTAGCTCCTGTAGCTGAAATATTTACATTTTGGAGGAGTTTTTCCTATCAGGAGGATGGCCTCATCGCTCTGCAGGTTAAATACGATGGTCATATTATTCAGGGTGTCGAAGGCAGGCGAGGGAGGCGTATTCATCACAAGATAGGGGAAACCTGCATTGTTTCCCTGGCAGTTAATCGAGTAACCTGCATTGCAGATATTGATCGCGCTGGTGAGGTTGATGCTGCCCTGGTTTACGAGATAGCCGTTTTGGGCCAGGCTTTTTGCAACGGCAGCAGTGGGCGGGTAAACGCTTCCGATGGTATCGGGAGGATGGGTCTGAAGCTGGAGGAAGCCTGAAGCGTTATCGAAGTACACCGTATCGCCCAGGGCTTTCGACAGGAAATTAAGCGGTGCAAATTGTACGAGAGATCCTGAATATTCAATCTTTTGAGCGGGTGGTAACATCTTTACTACGATTGATTTATAAAATCCCGTATCATAGCTGTCCCTCGCAAAGGCGATGATCTTGCCATACTGGGTGGCAAAACCGTGAATATCAAAGACGTCTTTAAACGGGTAAAATTTTCCGCCCGCTGCTCTCACCAGGTGTTTAACCTCAGCCGAATAGTTTCCGTTCTCCTGGGTAACCAGCATTGAATCGGCTTGCTGGATCCCATTGATTTTGAATGGGCATTTAAAGACTAATGGGTTCTGGGCTTCAGAAGAAATTGAGATAAGGGCAGTAATCAGGATTGCCATGAGGAGAGTGATTTTTTTCATAGGAATTCCGGTTAATTTCTTCAGGTGTAGGAATACAAATATAATGTATTCATTAAAACAATGCTTGCCGATGATTCATTCGCCAGGTCACACCCGTCGCGTTTCACTACCTTTGTCCATATCAATTCTCATAAAATGATACGTAGACTGCAGCAACTCGAAAAAGCCGCACGCGAACTGGAACCCGCGGCAGGCAAACGAAAGAAAACCCGGGATAAAGTCGTTGCCTACGGCGAGGACTTTTTAAACCGTATAGAAAACTTAAAGGCATACGACTACACTGAGGATAAAGGGATAGGGCTTCTTGATTCCCCGGTTTCGGAGGAGACTCTCACCATAGACCAGGTGCTGGATCTGCTGAAGTCCAACGTAGATACTCACGGACTGAACCCCGCATCGGGAGGTTACCTGGGTTTCATCCCGGGGGGAGGGATATATTATTCGGCCCTGGGCGATTACCTGGCCGATGTGACGAACAGGCTGGCGGCTTTGTTTTTCGGCTCACCCGGAGCCGTGCGCATGGAAAACATGATGATTGCCTGGCTCGCGGGAATCCTGGGTTTCCCCGAAACTGCAGCAGGTAACCTTACCTCCGGCGGCAGCATCGCTAACCTCATCGCTGTGGTGACGGCCAGGGATGCGAAAGGGATTGGCTCGCAAAAGATTCCAAAATCGGTGATCTATCTTTCGCAACAAACGCATCACTCGGTTCAGAAGGCTGTCCGCATTGCGGGATTGAACGAGTGTATACTGCGGTATGTCGGAATGGATGCAGGATACAGGATGAAGGCAGATGAACTGGAGAATGCCATCCGCCAGGATAAAGAAAATGGGCTAAATCCTTTTCTTGTCGTGGCTTCGGCAGGGACTACCGACGTGGGAGCTGTGGATCCACTGCAAAGGATTGGGGATATTGCCGGGGAGAACGGCTTGTGGTTTCATGTGGATGCCGCTTACGGGGGCTTTTTCATCCTGACCGCCGAAGGGAAAATAAAACTGGGTGGCATCGAAAAAGCCGATTCTGTTTGTATAGATCCGCACAAAGGGATGTTCCTGCCTTACGGACTGGGCGCGGTCATTGTGAAAGACATGAGCAGCCTGAGAAATTCACATTATTACCTGGCTTCCTATCTTCAGGACGCCCAGGGGGAGAGCGAAGAAATCTCTCCTTCGGACCTTTCGCCTGAACTTACCAAGCATTTCAGGGGACTGAGGTTCTGGCTGCCGCTGAAGCTTCTCGGGACAAAGCCTTTCGTTGCGGCCCTTGAGGAAAAACTCCTGCTTGCAAAATATTTCTACGGCGAAATTAAAAAGCTGGGCTTCGAAACCGCATGCGAACCTGAACTGTCGGTGGTAACCTACCGCTGGATCCCGAAAACAGGCAATGCCGATGACTTCAACAAAAGGCTGGCCGAAGAAGTGGTGAAAGACGGAAGGGTTTTCATTTCCTCTACCATTCTCGATGGAAAGTTTACCCTGCGCCTCGCCATTCTTTCATTCAGGACCCACCTGAAAACGATCCGGCTCACTCTTGAGATCCTCAGGGAAAAAGTGGAAATGCTGGAAGGATAGATGCCTCGCTTAGCTAATCGGGCTTTGTCACCAGCAAATAATACGGATACACCGAATGATTCTCCCATACCTGCGATTTGGCCGGGTCATTGGGAAAAAGCTTATAATATTCCTGGTTGGGGATTAATGGGACGTTGACCCCTATGCGTTCATAATCAAAAGAATGCATGCTTGCGGGTTCTGCATAGCCCGGCATTTGCTTTGCAATCCGTGGATATATCTGCTCATGGATGACTTTCTCCATCTCTTCAACAACACTGGCCCCTGTTTTGAAAAAGGCTGCTGATTTTGTATTGAAATCAGCTCCGGGTTTGAAACTAAGCAGGGTGAGAAAACCTTTCAGGTCATTGAACGGGCTGATTTTCGGAAAATCCCCGGGTAACTGGAAACTCAGTGGAATGGAAGGAACCCAGTCGAGGATATTGTTCACCGAAAATGCATACCCGGGTGAGTTAAGGTTCTCGTAATCCTGGGCATAGCGAAGGTTCCCGGCTTTAGGAGCTGCAATGTTGTAGGTTTTAAATTGTATATCCGAAGGTAGTTTATTGTCTTTCTGCAAATACCTGAGCCAGGAGGTCACCACATACCCTATCCCGCTGCCCTGGCTGTGCCCGAGGATATAGAAGTCCCGGGTCCCCTGGCTGTATAGCAGCCTGATCTGCTGCAGCATTTCAGGCGACAAATAGTATAATGCGATGATCACCCCCAGGTGAACGCCCGCTCCGGGCAGCTCGGCCAGTTTGTATTGAAACCAGGAAGTGTCACTCATCTTTATCCTGCCTTCCGCAGGCACCATCAGGGCATAAAATGCCAGGCTGAAATTCAGGGCGGCGGTATCGTAAATGGTCCCTCGTATGGCGATCACAGCCCTCTGATCATCGCCCTGCCAAATATCGAAACGGTTCAGCAGGGGTGAGGTCCTGGAACGGAAAATCCGCCTGAATCCTTCCGGGGAGGGAGTTCTGAATCCTCCTATATCTGCCGAATCGTAGGTTCGTTCCATGACCGGCAACAGCAGGGCAAGCTCAGTTTTATCATAACCGGGAACTAAACGGGATATTTTCTTTTCCTTGCATCCCTGGAGCCCGGCGATCAGCAGAATCAAAATCAGCAGACTGGTATTTTTACGCATCGTTTCATGTTTATAGTTCCAAATATACGTGAAACTGTTCATCTTTGTACCTGTCTTGTGAAAGAGGCATTTCAACCGATCGGCATCGAATGATTATGGAATCGCAATATATGCCAGGCTTTCGGTCTGCGACGGGGGATGGCTTGAATGAAGCTCTGATCCTGCCAAACCGGTAGAAACGGGAATGCCGGCTGGGCGTCGGGATTATGTCCACGGTTCAGGTTCCCTTACGTAGTTTTAATCCACTCAGGGGTGTAATCCCTGTATTTATCTTTTATTTCCTGTGGCAGGTCGCGGTATTTCCCTATGGTTTTCCTGCAAAGCGGCGAACCGCAAAGGCAATCCAGCACCCAGTCGTCGTTAATGATGATCGAATAATCGAATGTGACCTCTTCGTCCTTCTTAATGTCGCGCATGGCAATAAGTTCGACATCCCTTACGATCCCGGCATTGGGATCGCAGGAATGGTTTGTACGTACTTCGGGTTCCCTCGCCAGGATGTACTCATCGGTGCCTACATTGAAGAGGTGGTCAACGACTTCGGGGGGGTACTCATCCAGGTGCTCAATCTTAACACGGGGGCCCGTGAAGGTGGTAATTATTTCACCCTTCCGGATGTCGCGCACCGCAAAGATGCCCCTCCCTTTCAGGGAAGTCTCTTTTACACAGATCAGTTTTTCCATACTGCAGGATTGGGATTATAACTGATCAAACTTAATGAATTATTTGAAGATCACAATCAAGAATAAACCCTCAGGGCTGCAGATTCAACGAAATCCTTCATCTGCTGTCTCACTTTTGCTTTGGGAACCAGGGATGTTCCTTTCATAGAAGTATCATTGACTGCGGATGTCAGCCCCGGTTTCCCAGAGATCTTCCCCAGGGTTATGACCAGCCGGTCAATCTCTTCTTTCGTGTTTTGTATGCCCAGGCTGACGCGTAACAGTCCGGGAAGGGTGACCCACGGAAACACGGTCACGATAGTGCGCTGTATACGTTCCAGGGTCGGAGTAAAATGCAGAAGGTGCTTGATGATCAGGTGAGCGCAGTGGCAACCGCTGCGTACGCCGATCCCTCCCTGCATGGCCAGTTCTTTGGCAAGCCGGGTTGCCATAACACCCTTAAGGCTAAAGAGGATGACTCCCCCTTTTTGTGCAAAACGCGGCGAGCCGGGGTCTTTTATCCCGAAAACCTTGAGCCCTTGGACCTGCGACAAGCCGCGTAAGGCATATGCCGTCAGCTCCTGTTCTTCCTCCCTGACCAGGTCAAATCCTATCCTCTCCAAGAGTAAAAGGGACTTGCCCAATGCGGCAATTCCTGCTGCGTTCTCTTCACCTGATGAGCGTATCGGCTGTGTTTCGGCAGGGCTGAAGCCGGGCAGCCCCTTTTTAAACACAAGCGCAGCAGTTCCGAATGGCGCATACACCTTATGGGCCGCGAAGGCGAGATATTCGAACCCAGCTGCCTGCATGTCCACTTTACGGTGGGCCACCATCTGCGAGGCATCCACAAGCATCCTCGCTCCGTAACGGTGCACAATGCCGCTGATCTCCTCCAGCTTATTGAAGTTGCCGAGCACGTTTGAGGCTCCGCTCACGGCCATCAGCCGGATGCGCTTTTTACCGAATTTGCCCTCCTGGTTATAGTCTTTCATGACCGCCTCAAGCTCGACCGGGTCCACCATGCCTTCATCGTCAACCCCAAGCCTGACAAGCGAAAAAGAAGGATGTATCCTCCAGGGCAGTTCGTTGGAAGAGTGTTCAAGCAAGGTGTTGAGTACCACGGTTTCGGTATCCGCAAAGGTTTCATGGCTGAGTTTTTCAGCGGCCAGGTTGATGGCCTCGGTGGCATTGGATGTGAAGACCAGGTCATACTCTTCCTGTGGGGCGCCCAGGACCCTGGAGCAAATTGATCTGACTTCCTGGATGACCTCCTGCTGCACCTGCATTGGCTGCCTCCATGTTTTGCAAACTGATTCCCAAACCGGTTTAAAGGTTGGAGTGCTGGCAGCATTATCGAAGTTGATGAAGACTTTGCCGCCTCCTGTTGTAGGTACAATCGTGTTTATGCCGATCAGGGTCTGCCTTAATTTATCTAACAGTTCATGGCCTGAGTAAGCCTCCAGTTCGTCATGGTACAATATCTCTTTGGCGGATGGCTTTATGGCGCTGTGATCAATGAATGATATGTTTTTTTGACTGCGGATCAGGGAGAGCGCTTTGGCAAAAGCGATGATATTGACGATGGCAGGCGTTCCGGCTTCGAACCTGTCGGGCGCATCGGCCCACTTTACCCAGTCCGGACCAATAAGCTTTGCCGTTCCTCCGCCGGCCTGGAAGGGAGCACCATTGGGAAGGGCTTCCTTTTTAACTGCCATTGCGCTTACCCCTAAGCACAGCCCTGTATCATGGCTGGATACAATGGAGTAACTTCCCGGTTCCAGCAATGCCCTGATTGCGGATGCCCTTGAGGGGGTGCAAAAGATGACGATGTATTTGCTCCTGTCAAGCCCCAGGAATTCCAAAACAATATCCCTGGCTTTTTCAAATAAATTGGTGGTAGCCATAGAGTAATGCCCGCTGCCACGGTGAACATTCGAGTATGTCTCCAGGGCTGCATGCACCGCCTGTTCCAGCTCTTTGTTTATCATTGATAAGTCTGGCTTATGTTCCGAATTTACGGAAATATTCTGATATGGATTCATTTGTGAAAATTTTGATACCCAGGATCTGACGAGGGAACCCGCACAGGGTTACAAAGGGCTGTAATGAAGGGGTTTTCAGCATTCAACCGCTGCCCGGACCGGCTTACCGGAAAATTTAATGGATTGACCGAAATGATTTCGTTCCACGGCTTCGGCAAAGTAGATTTGCCTTCAATTAGGGCAAAACCATGCTTAACCCTGAAAATGATTAAAAGAATTAAAACAAAATGAAAATATTTATCTATTCGGTTGCAATACTGGGAATGTTTATGACCCTGATCTTATGCTTTTTCTTTTTGATCACACCGAAAGGTAACAAGCAAGGAAACCGTATACTGGCCGCACTTTTACTTGTTTTTGGATTCCAGGTGTTCATAGCCCTGGCCCTGGGTAATTATGGATACCAGTATTTTCTAAGTCCGCACCTGTATATTTATATGCTCAAATTAACTTGTTTTACATCAGGTCCTTTGATTTTTTACTACATCAAATCGTTCCTGGATAAAAACAAATCCATTGAAATCCATCCAATCCATTTTGTCCCGTTTTTTTGCAGCCTGGTCTTCTTCGGTTATTATAATTATGACATCGCATTAATCGGAAGGACTGCCGTTCTCATTAATTCACTCTGCCTTCTTCAGAATCTTGCTTACATCCTGTTCTCTATATATTATTTTAAGAAATCCAATGTCCCATTCAAGACAATTTTCAGTGATTTTACCGATCTTAATTTAATGGCCTGGACACAGATTGTGTTAGCAGGTTACATCATAGTCTGGATTGTCCAGCTGAATTCTCTTTCAATTTATGTAATCTCGATGCAGCCTGGCTGGTGCGCCTACACAAGCAGTATTTGTGCTTTAATAATACTGATATTCGGCCTGTTGATCATATTCCTGCTGTTGTTAAAACCTGAGATTTATTATGCAGTTAAATATAAAAGCAATAACCTGGACGAATCATCAAAAAGCGAATACCTGCATAAATTCAATGATTATATACAACTTCAAAAGGCATACCTTGATCCGGAAATTTCTTTAGAAAAGGTCGCCAGCGATATTTCAGTCAGTCCAAGACTGCTGTCACAGGTGATCAATGAATTATGTGAAAATACTTTCAAAGGCTTTGTTAATGATCTTCGGATAAAGGAATGTATCAGGTTGTTTTCAGAAGAAACAAATAATGAAAAAACAATCCAGGAAGTATATTACAGCGTGGGTTTTAATTCACGCTCTGTCTTCTATGAATTGTTTAAAGAACATACAGGCTTAACCCCTAAGGAATTTAAAGAGAAGACCAGGAACAGGCAAAATCGGATGAATATTGTGTCGGGAAACATGTTTTCGGACAATTAATGAGATTGTATATGTTTTTTTTGTGCGATTATTTCACAATTAAAACTGTACAAAATGAAAACATTAGGATTATCATTATTGCTTGTAATTTCCTGTATCGGAATTACATTTTCGCAGGTCATCCCTGATTCTGCTGCCTATTTAGGCCAAACTCCCCCTGGTGCAACCCGGAAAATATTTAACCTTGTCACTGACCCGGGTTACACTGCTGTCGAAAAAATAGCGGTCTCCCCCGATGGAAAGGAGATCTATTTTGAGGAGACAAATGGCAGCTGGACATCCTTCAGGTTTAAATATTATAGGTATTCCAATAATCTATGGCATGGTCCGGTCAGCCTGTTCAGCGGGTATTATTGCCTTTCGCAATCTCCTGATGGTAATTATTTGTATTTTGAGAATAACAGTTATAAGGACGGTTGGATCTCGGGCAAACAGGATACGACCTGGGATCAGCCTTCCAGGTTCTTGAAAAATTTCAATGTCCATTCCCTGAATTATACCGGCCAGGGTAATTACTACCTCTCTTCAAATCCTGTTGGGGGCCTGGGGCAAAGGGACATCTGCAAACTTGTTATTGTAAATTCCGATACCACTTTGGCTGGATTGGGTTTGCCGGTGAATTCCAGCGCCAATGAGGGTGACTTTTATATTTCCCCTGATGAGTCATTCATGATTGTCATGTCGAACAGGCCAGGGGGTTTGGGAAGTACCGACCTGTACATCAGCTACAAAAAAAGTGATGGTACATGGACAAATCCAAAAAACCTGGGCCCATCCGTCAATACTGCCGGTGATGATTTTGGCCCCTATGTCACAGCCGACAATAAATACTTGTTTTATGAGAGCGGTTATTCAGGCCCCAGCTCAATTTATTGGGTCAGGGTGGATGGACTTATCGACAGCCTTAAGTATACCAACTACGTCCCTTATTTAAAAAATCCTGTTCCGGACCAGACAACCGGGAGGGGACAACTATTCAATTACACTATCCCCGACACCACCTTTATCGATGACGACGGGAACAACACGCTCACATTCAGCGCCAGGCTTGCCAATGGGAACCCTCTTCCTTCCTGGTTGTCAATTGATCCGGTTTCTGCTGCCTTTTCAGGTACTCCCGATTCACTCCAGGTTCTGCATGTGAAACTCACGGCAACAGATCCTGCAGGTGCTTCCGCTTCCGCCTCGTTTATGATAAATGTTATTGAGCC
Organism: uncultured Bacteroidales bacterium; assembly: GCA_903837605.1. Taxonomy (GTDB): domain Bacteria; phylum Bacteroidota; class Bacteroidia; order Bacteroidales; family FEN-979; genus CAIRDP01. Next base: position 22,560 of record CAILVF010000047.1, read on the forward strand.
AAATGCAATTGAATCTCAAGCCCGGGATAAGGGTGTGAGGATCTTTCCAAACCCGACAAATGGGCATGTTACAATCACATCCAACGTGTTTAAGGATAAGCTGGTGGTTATTGAAATATTCGACATCCACGGGAAGATCATTCAAACGGATACCTTCAGGAACAAGATCAGCCTTGATCTGACTTCCAGGCCAAAAGGCGTTTATGTTGCGAAGATGTTAATCGGTAATGAGATATTCATTGGTAAGATTTGTCTTATAGGCGGATGAAATGTACGGGCAACCCTTTTGGTATCCGATAGTGCAAGGGCGATTTCTATAGGTTTTTTTCGGGAGGCTTTCCACTTCTGGCAGGGAAAAAACTATATTTGTTACAATATTGTAATTTCTTTATGCCCTCTCTCTTCGCCAGTCTGAAGACTCCCGTGAAAAGCTATTTCGGGCTGATCGCCCTCCTGGCGGTTTCACTTTCCTGCACCGATAACAGGAAAAGCTTCGAACCTTACCAGTTCGACGAAACTAAAAAACTGGTGGCTTTTGTTGAAGATGCAGCCAGCCTCATTAATACAAAGGGGATTGCTGCATTCAGGGAATTTGCGCAAAAGGACAGCAAATGGCTGAGGGGCAACAGGTACCTGTTTGCATATGACCTGCACGGGACCTGCATTTTTCACCCGGTCACACCTGAACTGATAGGGAGGAACATAATCAATATGAAAGACCTGAACGGTAAACCCGTGATAGGGGAGATCGTGCAGATCGCTTCCAACACAAAGCATCCCTGGGGATGGGTACACTATCTCTGGATGGAACCCGGGGAGATATATCCCGAATATAAAAGCTCCTACATTATGCGGGTAACCGACCCGGCCGGTCATATTTTTGCCATCGGCAGCGGGAATTACAATCAGAAAGCTGAAAAGATCTTTGTCTCCGACATGGTCGATTCGGCATGCATGCAGCTGGAGAGATCGGGGCTGGAGATGATCCCTCAGTTCCTCGACAAGTCGGGGAAATATACTTTTTATGACTCGTACATCTTTGTGCTTGACGAACAGGGCACAGCCCTTGTCGATCCCTCTTTTCCAAGCCTGAGCGGCCGCAAGCTTGTGAACCTGAAAGATGCCATTGGCAAACCCATTGTGATGGAGATGATCGAGAAGCTGAAGACAAATCAAACAGCATGGCTTTCGTACATGTCGAAAAGCCCCGATGAAAACAGGCCGGTTAAAAAACTCGCTTACATCCGCAAGATACACATCAACAATAAAGTCTATATCGTTGGATCTTCCATCCGGCTGGAAAAACCGGTATGGCTTAAGATCTGATCTCAAACCAGGGAAGCATGGCGAAACCTCCAAAAGGCATGATCTACGGCGTTGATGACAAGCCTCCTTTCCTTGTCACGATATTGCTTGGGCTTCAGCATATTTTCACCATGTCGAGCATGCTGGTGCTGCCGGTCGTGATCGTGCAGGAGATAGGGGGGAGTTTCCCTGAGATCAACAGCGTGGTGTCTTTTTCAATGATAGCAGCAGGTTTCGGCACCATCCTCCAGTCCCTGAAAAAAGGCCCCATTGGGTCGGGTTACCTTTGTCCGAACCTCTGCGGACCGTCTTACATGGCGGTCTCCCTCGAAGCGGGCTGGCTGGGCGGGTTGCCGCTAATGCATGGCATGATCATGGTCTCGGGACTGGCCGAGATGGCGTTCGCACAGCTCATACCGAAGCTGAAGAAACTCTTTCCCCCAGAGATCACGGGACTGGTTGTCATCATGGTTGGCGTGGCGCTGATACCCCTGGGCGTTTCAAGGTTCATCGGCGTGGAATACTCCGGCGACTCGATAGAACCTCCAAAGATCATCATCGCGTGCATCACCCTCTGTATCATGATCGGCCTCAACCTCTGGGGCAAAGGCAAGATCAGGCTTTACGGCGTGCTCATCGGCATCATCGTTGGTTACCTCCTCTCCCTGCTTGCAGGCCTTATCGGGTCAGCTGAAATAAACCTGGTATCCCAGACCCCTCTTTTTGCACTACCCGGCCGGGGCGTGAAAATGTTCAGGTATGCCTTTGACCCTTCGCTCATAATCCCCTTTATCCTGATCTCGATCATACAGTGCCTGAAATCGTTCGGGAATATCATCACCTGCCAGAAACTCAGCGATGACGACTGGAAGGAACCCGACCTGAAAAACGTAGGCAAGGGATTGATGGCTTCGGGGATCAGCGTGTTCACCTGCGGACTGCTTGGAGGGGTGGCAACCGACACTTCGGCGAGCAACGTGGGGCTTTCGGCTGCAACCGGCGCAAACAGCAGGGTCATTGCCTGGAGCGCGGGAGGGATCTTTATCCTCCTTGGGTTCCTCCCGAAAATGGCCGCCTTGTTTACCATCATGCCCCAGCCGGTGATGGGCGCCATCGTGGTTTTTGTGACCTGCTACATGCTCATCTCGGGAATGCAGATCATCCTCTCCAACCCGATCTCAACCCGCATGATCTTCATCATCGGGATTTCGATGATCTTCGGATTGAGCGCCGATATCGCTTCCTCCCTGTTCTTTACGGTCCCTTCATGGCTGGTGCCGGTATGTTCCTCATCACTTACCGTTTCCACCCTCCTGGCCGTGATACTGAACCAGGTTTTTGTCGTTCGTGACAAACAATAATCTGCCGCTGCCGGGCGGATTAAGGGTCCCAAAGTAATTCAGATAACCGGGTCCCGGTTTTACAGTGAAAGCAATCCCTATAAGTTTTTCGAGAACACAAGAATTTCTGTCCTCAGTTCGCAACCTATCTTTTTATAGAAATCCTGTGCTTCGGCATTGTCTTTCAATACCATCATATGGCATTTCGACACATTGATCTCTTTGAACGACCGGAAACATCTCTCCATCAGTTCCTTGCCGATGCCTTTTTTGCGGAAGCCCTGTTTAACGGCCAGGTGGTAAATATATCCCCGGCGTCCGTCGAACCCGCCCAGTACCGTCCCTACAATTTGCTTTTCAGAAACCGCGACAAAGTTATGTTTACGGTTCATGTTAACATGATCGGTGAGGTCCCTGATGTTATCGGAACCCCTTATTGCCAGGCCTTTCATGGTTTTCCATAATTCGATGGAAGCAAGTATGTCCGATGCCTCCATCGTCCTGAACCCTATACCCATGCTACTGCTATTATTTTATCCTTCATACCATATCCCGTTCCCCGCTTCCCGCTCCCCGCTCCCTGCTTCCCGTTCCCCGCTCCCCGCTCCCCGCTCCCCGCTCCCCGTTCCCCGCTCCCCGCTCCCCGTTCCCCGCTTCCTGCTATTTTCCGAATTTCCCAAGCAGGTCCTTCACAGCATCTTTATGCACCATGAAATCCATCATCTTGAGTTTGATGTAATCCCCCCTGAAGAAATAATACCCGAACTCAGGAGCAGATTCGTCGTTGTTCCTCGAACCTGAACCGGAATCCTTGACAAGGTACCAGTCGGTGCCGTCTTTTTCGTACCAGCCTACCAGGTGCATGCCGTGGTCATCGGTCGTGGTCTTGTTCGAAAACCTGAACTGCCTTGCGTTGTCGTCGATGTCGGCTACGGCAATGTCAAAACTCGGGATTATAGCTACCTGTGCATCACGGTAGAACCCTGCCTCGGAAACATCACCCCCGATCACAACGGTGTAGTGGTTCTTAATGGCGTTTTTCAGGGCATTCATATAATCCTCCAGGGGCACGTTGTAATAATCCCTGCTGTGCCACCAGTTGTCTTCCACTTCGTATTCCACCTGCTTCCAGAAGGGCTGCTGGAGGTATGAAAGCACATCCACGTAATCATCCATCTGAAGTTTGAGGAAGTTCGAAAGGAATTCCCTGGGGGTATACTTTGTACCTTTCCATTCAAAGGATTCAGGGGGAACGCCCATATAATGGTTGAGAATACTTTTCACCGTTGAGATGACCTGTGCCTCATCCCAGGCATTCGTGTTCTTTACACTCTCCATATAGCCCTGGAGTTCCTTGAACATCTTTGCATGGGTGTAGAATTTACGGGAGGATTCAATACCCGGGTATGCTTCCCTGGGGACAATCCCGTACTTCTTATACTCCCGGCTCACTGCATTGGCCTCTGACCCTTCGGCAAAAAGTGAATTCCCACGTTCCGCAACAAAGCGTTTGGCGCGCTCGACATATTCCCAGTAAACCGTGAACATTTCCGAAAGTTTGACTTCCTGCCCGGTAAGCCGGTGGACTTCCGATTCGAAAAAGGAGGTGGTTGAAAAGCACCAGCAGGTGCTGGTACTCCCCTGGGATACCGGTGGGAGGCGCCATTCACTCTGGTAAAGGCTGACTTTATTGGGGAAACTCATCCCGCTGAGGTCGGCCGTGAAGCGTTTTTCTTTTTTGGCGGGCTCGCTGCCTTCATCAACGGCCCTTATATCCTTCATGATGGTGTTCTGGTAATAACCGGGCTTGCCTTCTTTCATGACCCCCGGGGTCTTTGGCTGCTGGGTGTAAGCTGCCGTTGCAATGACCATAGCTGAGATTGCAAAAATGATCTTTTTCATGTTCAGAATATTTTATTGCAAATTACAGGAAAATTTGCAAGCTTTATTGACGAAACTGATTTTATTGTTCGGGGGAAACCGGACCAAAGGTGAACAGCTATGAGTTTTTGCACCGCAGACGGGCATTCCGGGGAAAACTCATCCGCAGTCAAAAAAAAATATTGAAATTCCATAGGGTAAATCCATCCCGGGGTATCTTATATTTATAAGCACTACAATCCTGAACCTGAAAAAAAATTAAGCCATGAAAACATTACGTAAGAACCTGCTCAGTTTTGGCATAGTAATCCTGCTTGTTACAGTTTCTGCCACAACTTTTGCGCAAAGCACATTTGTTACGATCAGCGGGACATTGAAGGATGCCAAAACGAATGAAAAGATCAATTATGCTGCAATCACCGTCCCCAACACGGGTATCGGAACAGTATCAAACTCCGACGGGGACTTCACTTTAAAAGTGAATACCTCCCTTAAGGCCGAGTACTTTGAAGTATCCCACCTGGGCTATGCGACGGCAAAATTTAAGATCAGCGATGCTGCTGACAAGGAAAAAACATACTACCTCGATGTTCAGCCTGTGAAGTTGCAGGAGATAGCCGTTGTTCCTAAGGATGCGCGCGAAATCGTGGAAATGGCCATACAGAACCTGAAAAAGAATTACAGCCAGGTGCCTAATATGATGACGGGTTTCTACCGTGAGTCGATCAGGCAGCGCCGCACCTATCTTTCGGTATCCGAAGCGGTTGTCGATATCTACAAAGCTCCTTATTCGGGTTTGCAGAACGACAAGGTGAAACTGTTCAAAGGCCGCAAGGCGACTAACGTGAAACGGGCCGATACGCTGATGATACAGCTCCAGGGTGGTCCGCAGATCTCGATGCTGCTTGATATTGTAAAAAATACCAATCTCAGCATAGCGCTGGATAACCTTGATAATTACAAGTTTGAATTCAGCTCTGTCGTAAATATTGACAATAAGCTGAACTGGGTGATCAGCTTCTCTCCCGAAGTTGTAAAGGAAGAGCCGCTTTATTTTGGAAAGATCTACGTGGAACAGGATAATTATGCAATCAGCCGGGCTGAATTCAGCCTTGATCTCAGTGATGAAGAAAAGGCTGCCGGTGTTTTTGTCCAGAAAAAACCCTCGGGCCTGATATTTATGCCGACCTCGACAGGCTACCTGGTGACTTATAAGGAACAAAACGGCAGGTTCTATCTCGATTATGTTCGCGTGGACCTGAAATTCCGCTGCGACTGGAAGAGAAGGCTGTTTAAAAATTCCTATACCCTGATGTCGGAACTGGCAATAACCGACAGGCGGGCCGATAATATAGTTAAATTTGGGAGCCAGGAAATATTCAGGTCGAACATGGTGTTCACCGATAAGGTTGAGTCGTTTACCGATGTCGATTTCTGGGGTGAAAATAACATCATTGAACCTGATAATTCCATCGAAAATGCCATTAAAAAGCTTTCGAAAGGCATGAAGAAATAAAGTTTGGCAAAGCCCATAAACGTTTCAATTCCCTATGAATCTAAATGATCTGTACATACAGAAAAAAATCCGGGCTGGTGACATCAGGGAATTTGAACGGCTTTTTTTGAAATACTATGAACCTTTGTGCCGGCATGCCGATAAACTGTTGAATGATATGGATACTGCGGAAGATATGGTACAGGAATTTTTCTACCAGTTCTGGAAAAACAGGGAAAGCTTCACTTTGAAGTTTTCCCTGAACGCGTACCTGTACCAGTCGATCCGCAACAATGCACTTCATTATCTGGAACACCTTAAGATCAGGAAAAACTATGCTGAGAAGGTCATCAATGAATTCAGGGAGATGGTGCCGCTTAATGTTCAACCGGAGGCCGATCTGAATGACCTGAACGAAGCGATCAGGGTTAGCCTGGGGCAAATGCCCGAACGCTGCTCCGCCGTGTTCAGGATGAACAGGTTTGAAGGGAAGAAATACCGCGAGATCGCCGGGATACTGTCAATCTCCGAAAAGACCGTGGAAGCTGATATGAGCAAGGCCCTGCAGTTTTTCAGGAGATCCCTGAGGGATTATACGGGGGAAGAGATTAAATAACGAATGATGAATATCGAAATGGAGGGAGATATGGATACGAAAACAATTCACAGCCGCGAAGCCTGGAATAAATTGCATGCCAGGCTCCGGGATGAAAACCTGGTCCCCGATCAGGGGGTTAAGGCGAACAGCAGCCTGGTTTATTATGGACTGCGGATTGCCGCACTGGCATTGATCCTGCTGGTTGTGGGAGCTGTGATATATGTGAATACGGGCCGGAGGACTGAAGTGAACATGGTTAATCTTAATACCCATAATGAGGCAAATACCCTGATCAAGACCCTGGCCGACGGCTCGGTAATTTATATCGCCGGGAATTCGCTGTTCTCTTATCCTCAGGAATTTAAACAGGGATCACGCAATGTTGAACTGAAAGGGGAGGCTTTTTTTGATATTGCTCCCAATCCTGCCCGGCCGTTTATCATTGAAACTGAAGAGGCCCTGGTACAGGTGCTGGGAACGGCATTTAATGTGAAAACAAGCAATGGCAGGGGCTTCGAACTCTGTGTTGACAGGGGGACCGTAAAAGTCACCCTGAAGAATGATCCTTCGCACAGTGAAATGGTTATTGCAGGGGAAAAGATATCGGCCGTTGACAACAGCCTGGTCAGGTCGAAGTATAATGCCGGGATTGACGGCTCATGGTATAAACAACGCATGCATTTCAAGGATGAAAAACTTCAGGACATTATTACTGTGCTGAATCGGAATTTCAATACTAACTTTGTGTTGGCCGATAATGAGACCGGGAAACATAAACTGACAGTTACTTTCCAGAACGAAACTGCGGTAACCATGACCGGGCTCCTTTGTGCAGCCCTGAACCTGAAAAGCCAAACCGTTAATGGGTCTGTCGTGTTATCAGAAAATAAGTAAGGCGCAAAACAAAATTAAATCTTTGGAATGCGGATTTCCGTGTTACCTTACCCGGGCTTGTATTTTCAATGCATTCCTTATACTTTGTGCGGTAAATGCAGCCTTCGGGCAGGTCTCGCTTCTCGATAAAGTCATCAGCATACCTAAACAGAACACAACCGTTTACGAGGCCTTGAACCTGATATCCCAAAAGGCCGACTGCCTTTTTCTTTATGAGAGCGAAACCGTAGAAAGCGATAAACGGGTTAAGCTTCATGCCGATAACCAGCCCCTGCATACTGTGCTCGATAACCTGCTTTCGGATCCTTCGCTTGAATACAAAGTCCTCGGGAAGCACGTCCTGATCTGCAAAGCCAGGGCAGAAGCGACTCCTGTAAGTAATTTTCAAGCTGTTAACCGGTTAAAGGACACGGCCAGGAATATTATCATTAAAGGTCATATTTACGACAGGGAAAACAAAGCGGCCATACCCTATGCCACTGCAGTGATCGTTGAGGAAAACATTGGGACCGTTACAAACAGCGATGGTTTTTTTATGCTTAAGATCCCTGCCACTCTTGCAGGGACTTCCCTTGTCGTATCTCACCTGGGGTATATGAGCCAGAGTGTCCCTGTGAGCCTGCTGAACGGGCAACAGCTTGATTTCTATCTCGACCGCAGGGTTATATCCATCCAGGAAGTGATCATCCGGTACATCGACCCGAATGTGCTGATTGAGAAAGCTATGGATCAGCGTAAGGTGAACAATGCTCTTGACCCTGCTTATCTTACCACGTTTTATCGTGAAGGGGTGCGTAAGAATGATAAATATATCAGCTATTCGGAGGCCGTTTTTAAGATTTATAAATCACCTTATACCGCCGGTGAGCGTGCCGACCAGGTGAAACTGCTGAAGTCGAGGAAAATCCAGGATTCTAATCCACGCGATACTGTTTTTTTGAAGCTGAAAGCCGGGGTCCAGGCAGCCCTGCAGCTCGACATTGTTAAATATATCCCGGGTTTCCTTGATCAGTCCACGCCTGTGGAATATACTTATAAGTATTCCGACCTGGTTTCGTACAATGCCAAGGATGCCTATGCGGTAACATTTGTGCAAAATACCGATCTGAAAAAACCTTTGTATACAGGCACGGTGTATATTGAAAAAGATGGTTTTGCCCTGCTTGGCGCCGATTTTGAAATAAACCCCGCTTACCTCGACCTTGCAGCCGAAAACCTTGTGCTTAAGAAAAGCAGCAGGCTGATAGTAAAACTGGAAAAGATCACTTATTCTGTCAGCTATCTGCCTTTCAACGGCAGATACTACCTCAGTCATGTGCGTTGTGACATCCAGGTAAAAACCCGTTTGAAGAATCACCTCTCCTCCGATAATTTTTATACGTTCCTTGAGCTCGCCACCTGTAATATCGATACTGCCGGGGTTGTAAAATTCCCCAGGCAGGAAATTCTTAAGCCCGGTATTGTATTTTCCGACCAGCCTTACAACTCCAATGATGCCTTCTGGGGGGATTACAACACCATCGCCCCGGAAGCAAAGCTGAATGAGGCTTTGTCGAAGATCATAGGAAAGATCGAGGAGATTGAGTAGGGGAGGATACTGTGATGGTCCCCGGCTGTCGCAGGTTAATGGTAAGCGTGAAGCCGCCCGCCTTCGGTTCAGAGCAGCCCCAACGCCAGGAAGACCAGGCCCGCCAATCCTAAAAGCATGCTGCCATACCACAGCCACTTTCTTTTTGTGAGGGCCGAGATGGCGCAGATGGCTATGGCGATCTGGAAGATGGTCACTCCCTTGGCCAGGGTATTATGAAGGACCAGGTGCCGCCCTGATGCATCGCTGTATTCCCGGGCTTCCTTTTCGATCTCTTTCTGTTCTTCACGGTAAGACTTCAGCTTTCCTGCAACTTCAGGCTTAACTTCTTTGCCCATCGCCAAAAGCATCTCGTTCCTGCTTTCAAGCACAGCTGCCTTAATCCCCTTTGCCTGGTAAAAAGCCCATTGGTCCGACGACCTGATCTGCTCTATCATAGCCTCATTGGAATGATGGCCTGCCATCAGTGCGGTGATCGCGGCGAAAACAGCCAGCAGGGCAGCGGTCAGGGCGACTTTCATCACCCAGCTCGACTCGCTTTCCCTTGCCTTCTCTTCCAGGGTCTCGTGAAGGTGCTCGGTGGGTACTTCGATTTCTTCCATGGATAGGATTTTTAAATGACGATGATCTTCTTTGAAAGTTCAAAGGTACAAATCAGATAAAGAGGGTTTGATCATTTTTACCGGAAAAATCAGGCAGCTTGCCGATTTGATTTCAGTTCTGATAAAGCACATAGTAGATTTGCCCTGATTATGACAGGTTAATATAAAGGCAGGTATAGCCGGAAACAATATATAAATCAGATTATGACCCTCAATTTATTCACCATTCTCACCATTTTAAGTGTTTTCGTGACAATGGTCCTTTCATTGTTTTTCTTTATTAATAAAAAGGGATTTATTGAAGAGAACAGGTTGCTGGCGGTCCTCCTGCTGATCTTCAACCTACAGATCTTCTATTCGTTTGCCACGAGCACGTTTGCCTGGCAATATTTCATTGACTGGCATAAAGTCTTGTTTTTACTGAGGATGACATCGTTTCTGACAGGCCCGCTCATTTACTTCTATGTCAATTCTTTTTTAAAGAAAAAGGATGTTTCATATAATCATATTTCAGCCCATTTTTTGCCGTTTTCGGGCGCTGTATTATTCCTCCTGATATTCTACAGGCAGGTTTACTCTTTTGTGATATGGGAATCGGTACTGGACCTGGATTTCACGATATTGATCCTGGCCCATAACCTGATCTACCTGGTACTATCCCTGCAAAGCATGAAATCAACAACGATCAGTTTCAGGGGTTTTTACAGGAATATCCTGATCTCCGCTCAAAATCCCTGGCTTCAGATCCTCCTGGTCGGCTTTATCATTCTCTGGATCATCAACCTGAATTCCTTCGCAATCATTATGATCGTCAGAAGGCCCGGCTGGTGCGCCTATACGGCGAGCATCTATGCCCTGGCTGCCTTTCTTTTTATCAATACCATCATGTTCTTCCTCCTGATGAAACCCGATGTGTATTATGTCATTGCAAAATACAAGAATAACAAGCTCAGGGAAAATGATAAATCGGCATACCTTCAGAAACTTAATTCATACATGGAAGCCGACAAACCCTATCTTAACCCTGACATTACCCTCGAATCCCTTGCAAATGCTCTTTCGGTGAACCCCAGGATACTTTCCCAGATCATCAACGAGACCTATAAAAAGAATTTTAAAAGCTATATCCTCGAATACCGTATCAGGGAAAGTATGAAGATACTCGCCGATGAGAAACACAGCAACCTCACTATCCTCGAAGTTCTTTACCAGGTCGGATTCAATTCCAAGAGCGCCTTCAACAACCAGTTTAAATTGTTTACCAACCTCACGCCGATAGAATACAGGTCAAGGGCCATTGGCTGATCCTGGTATTTACAGCTGATATATTGTCCTTATTATGTTGCGAGTACTTGAGATTGCAGGCGTTTTAGCTGTTTTTCAAACGGTTTTACTGATGCTGTTTTTTAACTCCGCGAAGAACAGGAACAGGAGCAACGTATTATTGTCACTGATTTTGCTGGTATATTCTTTGCAGATCTGTGCGATTGTTTTTATGTCTTATTTCCCGGATGAGATCCTGGTAAAATATAACCTGTTCCCGGCTGTATGCAATCAATTCGCATTCCTTTTCGGCCCCTTGTTGTGGCTTTATTCCAGGTCAATAATCAGTATTAAACCTGGCCGTTGGGAATTCCTTCATTTCGCTCCGTTTTTCCTCATGATATTATATATGTCGGTCAGAATAGCGGTTGACCCGAATTTTCTGTTTTGGTATTCCCCGTTCAAGTTTTATGCCAGCGGACTGATCCTGGTCCATATCCTCGTATATATTTTATTGACCGCACTTGCAATCTTCAGGAATATCGGGCTGTACCGGAAATACATGGATCAATCACAGGATTTCAAAACCCTGTATTGTTTTTTGCTTGCAGGATTCATTGCACTCTGGGTTTTAAAATTCAACACCTTCCTGTTTATGGATATCTGGAGACGGTATAGATTATGCCCGTTCACAACCAGTTTGTATTTTATTGCCGGTTTCCTGTTCTTCAACATCCTGGTTTACCTGGCCCTTATCAAACCGGAATTGTTTTCCTGGAAAAAGAAATACCAGAATACGAATTTACCGGAAGACAAAAAACAGCGCATTATTGACGAACTTATACGGCAGATGGAAATTGAGAAGATCTACTCCGATTGCACATTAACCCTTGCCCTTCTCGCTCAGAAAACCGGTATCCCGGTTCTTTATTTATCGCGGATTATCAATGAAGAGTTTAAGATGGGGTTCTCGGAATTTATAAATAGCTACAGAATCAAAGAAGCTGAATGTTTGCTCCTGAATAACAGGAGCGAATTCACCGTTCAGCAAATCATGTACGATGTCGGCTTTAGTTCCAAGTCAGCTTTTAATACCGCCTTCAGGAAATATTGCGGTTGTACTCCCACAGAATTAAAGCAAAAAGCCGTTTCCTTCTGATCCCGGGGCCTCCCGGAGTAATTAATCAGGAAAATTGGGTTCTGTTTTATAAATCAGGACTGGTTGGCCGATTCCTTGCAGTAAAATTGCCTCATGATCATTTAAAAACAAAAAACATGAGAACAATTTTTTTAGCACTTGCATTTTTAGCAGTAGTAACTGCTGGGTTTTCACGGGCATTATCTTCAGATAGTGCGTACCTGGGACAAACACCTCCGGGCACAATACCGCAGCTTTTTGCTCCCGGGATAATTTCACTGAACAACAGGTTTGAGACCTATCCCACATTTTCACCTGACGGGAAAGAGATGTTTATCTCAGTTGTAAATTCTGCCTGGACTGCCGGAAAAATTCTCCATACCCGGGAAGTGAACGGAACATGGACTTCAGTTGATACGGCTGTTTTTTCAACAAATAACTATATCAACTGGGAATCATTTATTTCCCCTGACGGGAACAGGCAGTTTTTCACCTCAAACCGTCCGCCTTCATCCGGTACGGATATCTGGATGACCGACCGGGCCCCGGGATCAACCTGGACAAGCCCTGTTCGGCTGCCAGGTCCGGTAAACTCAGGTTCGGTTGATGGCTCTGCCTGCGTCACAAATAACGGAACATTATATTTCAAATCACTTCGCGGGGGCGGAACCGGAGGTTCCATACTATACAGGTCAAAGCCTGTGGGCGGCGTTTATTCGGAGGTTGAAAGCTTAGGGAATATCATCCCGACTGTCGCGGGGGAATCAGAGCCCTTTATGGCTCCCGATGAGAGTTATCTCATTTTTATTTCTGAAACCAGGGCCGGCGGGCACGGGGGATGGGACTTATGGATTAGTTTCAGGAAACCCGACAGTTCATATACAGCTCCCGTAAATATGGGCACGGGTATTAATACAGCCGATGATGAATACGGTCCCCGGGTAACAACTGACCGGAAGTACCTGTTTTTCACCCGTGAAAACCGGGGCAACACCATGGATATTTACTGGGTTTCATCAGGCATCATCGACAGCCTGAAATCAACCGCATTGTCAATACCCCAGGATAGCCTGTATCTTGGTCAAACCCCGCCGGGAAATTCTGCGATAATGTTTGCACCGGGAAAAGTATCTCTTCCCAACAGGAGAGAGACGAAAATAGTTTTCTCCCCCAATAATAAGGAATGCCTGATAGGCATCGGCAATAACAATACATTTCAGATATTGTATACCGATTTTTACAGCGGATACTGGAAGGCTCCGCTACCTGCATATTTCATACAAAACAACCGTCCGATCGAACCTTTTTTCTCCCCCGACAGTCTGCACGTATTCTTTACCAGCTATGCCGATATCTGGATGTCGTCACGTTCGAACCAAACCTGGGCGACACCTGTAATCATGGGTTCCCCTGTCAATACCGTCTATGAAGAATATCATCCGACAGCAGCCCTGAACGGTACCCTCTATTTTTGTTCGATGCGGGAAAATCCAAATGGATACCTGTATCGCTCGGTTCCTGTCAATGGAAATTATTCTACCGCGGAAAAACTTGACATTGTTATCAACCGCAATGATTCCACTCAGAATGGAGCATATGATCCATATATAGCGCCTGACGAAAGCTATCTCCTTTTTTCATGTATCCGTTCAGGCGGTTACGGGCAGGACGATCAATACATAAGCTATAAAAAGAACGGCAACTGGACCAATCCGAAAAACCTTGGGCCATCCGTTAATACCCCTGCGATTGAATACGGTTCTTACGTAAGCCCCGACAGCAAATATTATTTTTTCAGCAGGCCGGCCGGCTGGGGACCCAGTTCAGCAGCTGATATCTACTGGATTAGAATAGATGGTCTCATCGACAGTCTCAGGTACACCAATTTCGTACCTTATGTAAGAAATCCAATCCCCGATCAGACCGCATTTACCGGGCAATTGTTCAGTTTCACAATTCCCGATTCCACATTTATCGATGATGACGGTAATAACACACTATCATACCATGCTGTGCTTTCGAACGGAACTCCCCTGCCTTCATGGCTGGTCTTTGACAGCATTTCAGGCAGCTTTTCAGGAATTCCGTCAAATGAAGAACAATTGAACTTCCGGGTTAAAGCAACTGACACAGCCGGGGCAACTTCCACAACAACATTCAGGCTTAACATCCTTAAACCAAATTCAATTGATACTGCAAAAGGGGATGGCGTTAAGATCTACCCCAATCCGACAAACGGCCGGATCAATATTTCAATAGAGGGATCAAACAGTAAAACAGCAATTCTTGAGATAAGCAACCTGTCGGGAGAGGTTATCCTGAAGAATTCATTTAACAAAGTCATTTTAATTGATCTGGCCGACCGGCCCAAAGGGACATATTTTGTCAAACTGATCATTGAAAACATGATAATAATAAGGAAAATCGCTTTCATTTAAACTAAATATAGTCCGTTAACATGTTATAGGACGATTTTGCCAATTATGCTTACTTATTTTGTACAAATTTTTAAAATTAAACGTGTTATGAAAAAATTGATATTAATGCTCATTTTATGGCTGATGTACGCGAACCTGTTTTCGCAGGATAATGTTACATTCGGGAAATACCGGAAATTCACATCCCCGGTGCTTGGGGGTGAAATCACTTACATTGAACATCTGCCCAACGGATATGAAAAATCCGACAAGTGCTACCCCGTGGTCTTTATGATGAACGGGCAGAACATTTCGCAGTTTGCAAATGATGCCGCCACCCTCGATAACTTATCTGGTGACCGGATCCCCGACATGATACTGATCGGGATCTCCAACACCGGTGTGGCATCAAACTTCTGGTCCTCCCCGAATGAAAGCGGGTTGGTACCGGCAGGGAACAAGTTCCATACATTTCTAAAAGAGGAGCTCATACCTGAGATTAGTAGGAACTACAGGTCGAACGGGTATAACATTCTTTACGGGCAGTCAAACACCGGGCTTTTTGTGATGTATAATTTCCTTTCCGACCCGGATCTTTTTAAGGCATATGTGGTTGCAAGCCCTATGTTTGGCTGGTGCCCCGAATTCTTTTTAAACAAAACCGCGGCCTTTCTCAAAGATCATCCGCAGATCAGTAAAAAACTTTATATCTCTTATGGTGATCTTGATTATGTACAAGTGCTCAAACCCATAGAAGATTTTAAAGAGGTACTGAAACAATCGCCTCCAGGCCTGGAATGGAAGGTCGAACTGATCGAAAATACCAGCCATGTCCCTTCTTCAACCCTGAATAATGCGATGCTGTTTTTCTTTTCGGGCTGTACCATGACTGCCGAAAGGAAAAAATTAAGCGTTCCGGAAATAAAAGCCCATTTTAATGCGCTTTCACGGGAATACGGGTTCAAGGTAAACCCAAAGGCCGGTGTATTGTTCGACATGGCCATAGACCTTGGTGAGGAACAAAAAAACGACCAGGCAATTGAAATTGTGAAATACCTGGTGAGCCTGTATCCCGGCTCCGAGCATTACATTTATTACCTGGGGAAGCTTCAACAGATTCACGGAGATCTTGAATCAGCTATGGGATGTTATAATAAAGCTCTAAAAATCAATCCGAAATACGAGCGGGCAAAGCTTGCACTTAAAAACCTGAATAAATCAGAAGGTAATTAATGATGTGGGAGGTTTCGGATTTATATTTTTATATAAACAAACAAAAAAACGAATTATGAAAAAGTGCATTTTATTAAGTTGCATCCTGTTGTGCTCTGTCGTGGTATTTGGACAGAATACCAAAAACAGCAACCAGGCTGTATTGAGCCCGTATCCATTGCCAAAGGTTGATAAGCGGATTGAGCTCCTGAGCATCGTGTTTCGCCTCGCCGGCAATTTTGAATACAACGATGATGTTTACAGAAGTTATGTCTCGGATATTCATAATCACTTTGACAAATACAAAGACCATCCGCTTATTGCCTTTGCAACGGAAATGCGTGATAAAAACGGGGTGAGCTTTGATGCCGTGATGTGTATGGCAATCTATCTTTCCCAGCCTCCGTCACTGGATCAGGTCGTCCCGTTTTCCTCAAAGATCCCTGAAAGAAGATGGGGGCAGGACAATGCCAATAAATTCGCGGGCTTGCTCAGGCAATTCTATGCCGATGCCAAATGTGCCGAATTTTTCCAGGCGCATGAAGGCCTGTATAAAACAGCGCAGGAAAGATTCATGCCGGTCTATGAAGCCCTTGATATAAGCTGGTACCGTCAGTATTATGGCGTGGACCCTGAAGGCAGCCGGAACATTATCATAGGATTGGGCCTGGGAGGGGGGAATTATGGCACCAAAGTAGAATATCCTGACGGGAAGGAAGATACTTATGCCATTATGGGAACCTGGTCCATCGACAGCACAAATAAACCTGTTTATACTGTTGATAATAACCTGCCGACTATCATACATGAATTTAACCACTCCTATGTAAACCATCTGATAGCAAAACATGAAAAGGATTTTGAGAGTTCCGGTACAAAACTCTTCGACCTTGTAAAAGAGGGGATGGGAAACCAGCACTATACGAGCTGGCAAATCATGATGAATGAGTCCCTGGTAAGGGCTTCCGTCATCAGGTACCTTTTAAAGCATAATCCCGATGGTAAGGCAGCCAGGTATCAATTGATATCTGATTTCGGCCGGGGATTCTTCTGGATGAAAGGACTTGTTGAATCTTTGGGGGTATATGAAAAGAACCGGGCTAAGTATCCCACTCTTGAAAGCTATCTGCCTGTTTTGGCAGATTTTTATAACAAGGTGGCCAAAGAGAGCGGGTCAATGTTTGACATAAAAGAGTAAGAATTTTCATAGCTTATTTGCATGATTAAATAATCCATCATGAAAAAATCAATATTGGCACTGGCCCTTGTTCTTTTTTTTGGATGTGTTGCATCCTCTCAAACAATCCCTCACGACAGTCTATATTTTGGACAAACGCCCCCGGGAAGTACTCCCCGGGTTTTTGCCCCGGGAATTATTTGCCTTGATAACAGGTTTGAAGGCACGGGGGCACTTTCCCCTGACGGGAGGATGTTTTGTTTTACAATTACAAATGGGAATTTTTCTTCCCAGAAATTGTTTTTCTCTGAATATGTAAGGAATAAGTGGACAAAACCAGATACAATATGTTTCTCAAAAACATTTAACAACCTCGAACCTTTCTTTTCTTATGACGGGAAGAAGCTCTATTTTTCCTCCGACAGGGATAAAAAGACTAAAGATAACAGGAGGGATTTTTATTACGTCAACAAGTTAAGGAATGGATGGTCTGAGCCCGTCAAACTGGATACTTCCATAAATTCAGCTTACACTGAATTCTCTTTCCGGCAATCTAAAAACGGGACGGTTTATTTTTGTTCGAACCGTCCCGGCGGGAATGGGATGGTTGACATTTATTTCGCAAAACCCTACCACGGGAAATATGGGAATGTAAGTAATATCGGGAGTGTGATTAATGTCAAGGGCGGCTATTCAGGGGATCCATGCATTGCACCCGATGAGAGTTATATCATATTTCCATCGGTGCGAACCGCTGGTGTAAACAATAGTGACTTATTTATAAGCTTTAATGAAAACGGCACCTGGACAGAGCCTGTTAATATGGGCAATTTAATAAACACCAAAGCGAATGAATATGGCCCGTTTCTCTCACCTGATTGCAAATATTTGTTTTTTATAAGGCATGACGGGATAAATGGAGATATCTATTGGGTGGATGCCGATGTAATTAAAAAATTAAGAAAACATGATTAATGTCCTGTGCACCGGATTGCACTTATTATTTTAAACATACAATGAAAACAATAATATTATTCCTCTCCTGCCTTTACATATCAATTGGGATGTTTGGGCAGGAGACACAAAAGATTAACAGGTATACTATTACAGGCAGGCTTACCGACAAGGAGAGCGGGGAGGCCCTTGTCGGGGCAACCATCTATGTCAAAGAATTGAAAACCGGAGCTGTCTCCGACATCTATGGCAACTATTCGCTCACATTGTCGGAAGGCAGGTATTCACTTGTCTTTTCATACATCGGATTTGCACCCGTTGAGAAATCAGTCAGCCTCAATGCCGGCCAGAAGATCAGCCTTGAGCTGGATCCGCATCAGCAGGCATTGAAAGAGGTAGAGGTTAAAAGCGAGAAGGAAGATAAAAATGTCAAAAAACCTGAGATGAGCACTTTCCGCATGGACATTAAAACGATCCAGAGAATCCCGGCGCTGATGGGCGAAGTGGATATCATAAAGGCGGTCCAGCTTCTCCCGGGGGTTCAGAGTGTGGGTGAAGGATCCAGCGGGTTCAGCGTTCGCGGCGGCGCACCTGACCAGAACCTCATATTGCTCGACGAGGCAACAATTTATAATGCTTCCCACCTGATGGGTTTCTTTTCCGTATTTAATAATGATGCGATAAAGGATGTTAAACTCTGGAAAGGCGATATCCCCGCAAATTACGGGGGGCGCCTGGCCTCGGTCCTGGATGTGAGGATGAATGAGGGGAACTCCAAGAAACTTGAGATCAACGGGGGCCTGGGCATCATTTCGAGCCGCCTTACCATTGAGGCCCCGATAGTGAAAGACCGTGCTTCATTCATTGTCTCCGGACGGCGTACTTATGCCGACCTCTTCCTGCCTCTTTCATCAAATAAGGAGTTGAGGACCAGCCGCCTTTATTTTTATGACTTCAACGCCAAGATCAACTACAGGATAAACGAAAATAACCAGGTTTTTCTTTCCGGGTATTTTGGCCGTGATGTGTTTAAAAATCCAATGGCATCCATGCAATGGGGGAATGAGACCTGCACATTCCGCTGGAACCACCTTTTCTCAACAAAAGTGTTTTCAAACTTCTCACTGGTATATTCAGATTATAACTACCAGCTCGAAACCAAAATGGACGAAAGGAACTCCTTCGAATGGCTTTCCAGGCTGCGCGATATAGGGACGAAGGCTGATTTCAGCTATTACCCGAACACCGGTAACAGTATAAAATTCGGCGGCAGCATCATATATCATATGTTTCAGCCCGGGCTTACAAAGGCGACAGGGAACGAGTCGGTAATCAATGAAGTAAGGGTTCCCGGTAATTATGCACTGGAATCAGCAGTGTACGCCGGCAATGAACAGCATTTTAACGGGCATTTTACGTTGAAATACGGGCTGCGCCTGTCGATGTTCCAGAACATAGGACCGGGAACGGTCTATCATTACGATAGCAGCTACAAAGCTACCGATTCCACCGTTTTTAAAGCGGGTGATTTTTATCACACTTATGCCGGCATTGAGCCACGGCTGGGCCTGCTTTATGAATTCAACCAGGAGTCCTCTGTCAAGGCAAGCTACGGACGTACCTTCCAGTATCTCCAGCTGGCGCAGAACTCCACCGTGGGAACCCCTCTTGATATCTGGTTCCCCTCCAGTGTGAACGTGAAACCGCAGATAGCCGACCAGGTCGCCCTGGGCTATTTCAGGAACTTCCGGCATAATACTATAGAAACCTCGGTGGAGGCTTATTACAAATGGATGCAAAATGTTGTCGACTTCAAGGATTTTGCGCAGCTGATGCTGAATTCGAAACTCGAAGGCGAGATCCGTTCAGGAAAGGCCTGGTCCTATGGCCTTGAGTTCCTCGTTCGCATCAATGAAAAGCGGGTGAACGGCTGGGTAAGCTATACTTATTCGCGGACCTTCAGGCAGATCGACGGGATCAACGGAGGCAATGCCTATCCTGCCCCCTACGACAAGCCGCACAACATCTCGGTGGTCCTGAACTGGGTTATCAGCAAGCGGGTCAATGTTTCGGCCAATTGGGTCTATGCAACCGGTGCGCCTGTCACCTTCCCGACCGGCCGGGTGGAAGTAGGCGGTAAGATCATTCCTGTGTATTCTGAGCGCAATGCCTACCGCTACCCCGATTATCACAGGCTCGACCTCAGCCTGACCTGGCTTAGCAAGCCCAATCCGGGAAAGAAATTCAGCTGGGACCTCAACTTCTCGGTTTACAATGTATATAACCGTCACAACACCTGGGCGGTCAACTTTGTCCAGGACAATATCAACACAACACAAACCTATGCCCAAAAACTTTACCTCTTCGGAATAGTTCCATCAATCACCCTTAATTTCCATTTCAACAATGAAAAAAATTAAATTATACCCCGCATTGCTCCTGTTTCTTGCTGTGGCATGCACCGAACGGATTGATGTCAAACTCGACGAATCCTATACGCGGCTTGTCGTCGATGGAAGGATTACCACCGACTCTGCAGCCCCGGTGGTCGCCCTGACGAAATCATCCGGCTACTTCTCCAATGCATCCTCGCCTAAAGTCTCCGGGGCGACGGTGACAATTTTTGACGGAACAACCTCATACCTTCTGCCGGAGACGGTTCCCGGGCAATCGGGCATTTACAGCAGCAAGCATCCTTTACCCGGGAAGACAGGAAGGGAGTATATCCTGCATGTTGAACTGCCGTCGGCCATTTCAGGGCATACCTCGTTCGAGGCAGGGTGCATGCTTCATCCTGTTGCCCGCATCGATTCGGTTAAGGTAATTTTTCATCCCGACTATGGGAAAAGCGGTGCATGGACCATAGACCTTTATGCTCAGGAACCCGGGGACCAGGTGAACTTTTATATGTTCAACTGGTTCCGTAACGGCCGGCTCATGTCCGATTCAATCCAGAAAAAGATTGTGATGGACGATAAGTTCATCAACGGCAGGTACCTGGGGGGCATCGAAACATTCAATATCGACGATACCCACGAATGGGAGACGATAAAACCCGGCGACACCGTCACATTGCAAATGTGTGGGATTACCGCCGGCTACCTGAATTTTATCTCCCAGGTGCAGATGTCGGGTTTCAACCTGCCGTTCTTTACCGGCCCCCCTGCCAATGTGCAGGGAAATATCGGCAATGGGGGTTCAGGCTACTTTGCAGCCTTTTCGAACTCTTATGCGACCACTATTGCCAGGTAGCAGGTCGAGGAATTAGTTCACCTGCAATGAAGAATGAATCACAATAAAGTAAAAGCGAAATGGATCCATTGTAAAATGAAAGAAAAATGAAAGCAATTGTTTATAAAAAATACGGGTCCCCGGATGTTCTCGAGCTTTGCCGTTTGGAGAAACCCGCACCTGAGGAACATGAAGTCCTGATAAATATCAAAGCCACTTCAGTTACTGCGGCCGATGGTATGATGCGAAGAGGCGATACTTTTTTAAGCCGGATGCTGCTGGGACTTACCCGGCCTAAAAAGAAATTTCAAATTTTGGGAATGGAGTTTTCAGGTGTGATTGAATCGGTGGGACGAAAGGTAAAGAAATTTAAACCGGGTGATGAAATTTATGCTTTCAGGGGGTTTGGCACAGGGTGTTATACCGAATATAAATGCATGAGAGAAAATGCCTCTATTGCATTAAAGCCGCAGAATATGACTTTTGTTGAGGCTGCATCAGTAGTCGACGGTGCAACCACGGCCCTGTTTTTCCTTAAAGATAAAGCGGATATCCGGAATGGACAAAATGTCCTGGTAAACGGGGCTTCAGGCAGTATCGGGACCTTTGCCATACAAATTGCCAAATATTTCGGAGCGGAAGTGACAGGGGTTTGCAGTACCAAAAACATGGAACTTGTCAAAGCGCTTGGGGCAGATCATGTTGTGGATTACACAAAAGAGGACTTTGCTATAACAGGTAATATGTATGATATAATATTTGACACGGTTGGTAAAAGCTCCTTTGTCCATTGCAGGAAAGCCCTTAAGTCTAAAGGGAAATATGTTGTCACGGTCATGACTTTCAAACGTCTTTTTCAATCATTTATGACAAAATTCGGAAACGGAAAGAAAGTGATCTTTTCGATGTCGGTCAACAAGACCGAAGCTCTTAATTATATCAGGACAATGATTGAAGAAGGTAAATTAATTACCATAATCGACCGGCAATATCCGCTGGATGAATTAAGGAGCGCTCATGCTTATGTTGAAAAAGGGCATAAAACCGGAAATGTCGTAATTGAAATCTGAATTAAAAGAATAAAAATTCTCACAACAGTATAATTAAACTTTCAGCATGAAGAAGTTTTGCCTTTTATTGATTGTTTGCCTGGTTCACATGAACCTGTGCGCCCAGGACCCGGTTTCTTTAGGGACATACAGGAAATTCAAATCGGCCGTTCTCGGGGGTGAAGTGACCTACCTGGAACACCTGCCCGAAGGATATGAAAAGTCTGGTAAAACATATCCTGTCGTCTTTACGATGAACGGGCAGAACATTTCGCAGTTTGCAAATGATGCTGCCACCATCGATAACCTTTCGAACGAACGAATACCTGACATGATCCTGATCGGGATCTCCAACACTGGTGTTGCAGGGAATTATTGGTCATGTCCCAACGACAGCGGGTCGGTTCCCGGAGGCAGGAAGTTTTGCATGTTTCTGAAAAATGAATTGGTCCCTGAGATCACAAAGAACTACCGCACGAACGGGTACAGTATCCTTTACGGGCAGTCGAACACCGGTCTTTTCGTCATGTATAATTTCCTGTTTGACACTGGTATGTTTAACGCTTATGTCATCGCCAGCCCCATGTTTGGCTGGTGCCCCGGTTTCTTCCTGGACAAGCTTAAGTCCTTCCCCGAAAGCCGTCCGCAGACAGTAAAGAAACTTTATATTTCATACGGGGACCTTGATTATGTTGAGGTGCGCAAGCCGATCAATGATGTCAGGGAAACCCTCTCAAAATTCCCGTCAGGCCTTCAATATAAACTGGAGCTAATTGAGAATTCAGGCCATGTCCCTTTTTCAACCCTGAACAATGCACTGCTGTTTTTCTTTTCGGGCTGCACCATGACCGCAGAAAGAAAACAACTCAGCGTTCCTGAAATCAAATCCCATTTTGAGGGGCTTTCGAAGGAATATGGATTTACTGTAAACCCAAAAGCCGGTGTTCTGTTCGATATGGCTTATGATATGAGACAGGAACAAAAATCGGAACAGGCTATTGCAGTCACCGAATACCTTGTCAGCCTGTATCCCGATTCGGAGATGTATTATTATTTCCTGGGAACACTATACCAGAAATCCGGGAAAACCGACCAGGCTAAAGTAAATTTTAATAAAGCGCTTTCGATAAATCCCAACTTCGAGCAGGCAAAGGAGGCGCTGAACAAACTTAAATCCTATTAATATGAACGACATCGAAAAATTTCTTGTGTATATGTTTGTAGCACTCATTGTATTTGTTGCAGTACTTCTTCTTACTTTAAGGAAACGGATTCAACGACCTGATTTTAAGATAATAATATTAGCGTTAATTGTCGTAGTTGGTGGAATGATATTTGCTCGGATTACATACGGAAAAGGAGTTCCATGGTGGATATTTTATGGTCTGCCTGCTTTTTTCACGTTTGTACTTCCTCCTATGGTATTACGTATGTCTAAACGTGAGCTGCTATTCTATATTCCTGTTTCTATACTAATGGGACCAGTAGTTCATATTTTCTTTTCTTTTTCATTTGGTTGGCATGACTATATGCCTCTTTTTTATGTGCCCTGGTGGCATGAGTTACTATAGAATTTGACATATAATCGATTAGCTGTAATGCAAAAAAATCAAAAACGTATTTCAAATATTATTTTTTCTAAACCTAAACAACAGACCATGAATTCAAGAATTTTTGATGTGATTAAATCAGGGTTCCTGATTTTATTACTCGTAGTGCCATTTATGTCATATTGCCTTACAGGTAAGCATGACTACCTGATTACGAACGTTAATATCGTTGATGTAAAATCAGGGAAAATAATAAAGAATAAAACGATAGCAATCGACAATAACAGGATTACCGGTATTTATGATGAGAAAACTTCCGGTTCAACTTCAACAGTTGTAATTGACGGCAATGGCAAATACCTGATTCCCGGACTTTGGGATATGCATGCCCATTACAAATGGAGCCATGCGGATCTGGATCTCTTGCTTATTGCCAATGGTATTACGGGAATCAGGGAGATGTGGGGTGATATGCCAGCCTTTGTAGAAATACCAAAAAGAACGCAACAGGAAGGGCCCGTATCACCGGATGTCTATCGGTCAGGTGATCTTATTGACGGGAATCCACCTTCTTTTCCTGCGGGATGCCTGGTAGTTACAACACCCGAAGAAGCTGTTGATGCAGTAAACAAGCAAATTGATAAAAAAGTTGATTTTGTCAAAGTTTACAGTTCTTTATCCGAAGAATGTTTTATGGCTATTGCCATGGAAACAAAAAAAAGGAACATCACATTTGCCGGCCATATACCCAATGGAGTTTCAATCTACAAGGCAATTGATGCAGGAATGGTCAGTTCTGAACATTTATACGGATTCCTGGATGGCTGCATATCGCACAATAATAGCGAAAATCCCCCCCAATCAACTGGAGAATTGGTAAGCAGGTTTTCTGAAAAGAGGTTTGATTCTCTATGCTCTGTGCTGGCTAAGAGCAGCATGTGGATATGCCCCACCCTCACAGTTAACAGGGCAATGAGCTATTTAAATGATTCAATATTTATAAATGATAACAGGAAAGCCTATCTCCCGGGATATGTTCTGGAGATATGGAATCAAAAAATCAGTCCTTATACGAAAAGCCAGGTAGATGATTTTTCGAATAGTTCAAGAGTAAGGTATCTTTTTGAATTAAGCTTAATAGGCAAAATGAATGAAAAAGGAGTGAAATTTCTAGCAGGAACCGATTTCCCTAATCCTTATGTTTTCCCGGGATTTTCGCTTCACGATGAATTGTCGCTTATGGTTAAGGGAGGTATGCCGGCCCTTGATGCATTAAGGTCTGCAACAATCAATCCTGCAATTTTTATGAATAAAAAATCTGATTTTGGTACTATTGAGGTGGGCAAACTTGCCAGCCTGGTTCTGCTGAATAAGAATCCACTGGAAAATATTGAGAATACAAAAACCATTGAAACTGTTATCGTACGAGGGAAAGTTTATAACAGGAAAGCCCTGGATTCAATGTTGGAACAAGCAAAATCCAATGCCAAATGAATTACTCTTCAGAAAAAATAAATACCTGGAGTTATGAGACATTGTTTTAATGTGATAGTTATAGTTATTCTTTTCTTATCATCTTGCAAAAAAGCAGATAATCAAATTGAAAATACACCACAGAATAATTTTAAAATTCTTTGGGATGATTTTAACGCGAATTATCCTGCGTTTCAATTAAATAATATCAATTGGGATTCTGTTTATACTGTCAATTCTTCGATGATTAATTCTAACACAAATGACATTGATCTGTTTAATCTGCTGAAATCCTCTGTTTTATTATTAAAAGATGCCCATTCGGATATAATTTCAAATCAATATGGCAGTGCTGGTTATGGTCGTTTATTCGTTCGGCAAAAGCCCACAAATTTTCCGGACTGGAATACAATTTTTACAAATTACGTTCAACTGATGAAATTTAATCATAGTAATGCAACTATGGCATACGGAAAAGTTATTAATCAGGATATTGGCTATTTTTTAATTGAGAGCTTTAATGAAGATATTAGTGATTATTACATGATTGATTCTTTCCTTGAAATTTTCCAAAATTCGAAAGCTATAATTATAGATATCAGGCATAATGGCGGTGGAAATGAAGCATATGCCCAGATTGTTGCAAGCAGGTTAACAAATCAGGCTTTAATCTATCGTTATGCAAGGTATAGAAATGGCCAAAACCATTCCGATTTGTCAGACTTTATACCAGTAGAACTTATCCCTGATGGGAAAATCAGGTTTACTAAGCCCGTAATTCTGCTTACAAATAGAAACACCTTTAGTGCAGCGGAGGATTTTACATTAATGTTAAAGAGTTTACCCAATGTCGTACAAATTGGTGATACGACACTGGGGGGTGTTGCAACAAATCCGATTACAAAGACTTTGCCAAATGGATGGACATACAGAATGTCAAGGACAATTAATTGTGATAAAAATAAAGTACCTATAAAAGGGGGGATTGCTCCACAGTTGGAGGTTCTGATCAGTAAATCAGATTCTGCCAATAGGGTTGACAGGATAATTGAAGCAGCCATCAATAAGATAAATGAATAAGAAATCAGCTGTTAATGAGATTCCTTTTATCATTGATATTTATTCTTTGCATGGGGCCTTCCTTTTCACAAAATACAATCACAGGAGTGGTTCGGGATTCACAAACAGGGGAGCCGCTGCCATATTGCAGTATTTCAGTTAAATCCAAGGCTCATGGCATTATAACCAACGCCGAAGGTTTTTTCTCCATTCCTGCCAATTTGAACAGTGACACCCTGGGTTTTTCTTACCTGGGATTTGAAGCATTGGAAATTCCGGCCAGGGAGGTGGCGCGGATAAAGATTATTCAGCTTAAAAGAAAGGATGTGCTTTTACAGGAAGTTGTGGTCCATTCAGATGACGACTACCTTTTTGACATCCTCAGCCGGTGCAGGAAGAATTTATTAAAGAGATGCAATGACAATGTGGCTAAGGTTTATTACGGTATCGAGACTGAAACCAGGGACCGGCCTGTGGAACTTCTTGAATGTTACTACAACGGCTACCTGAATGGCATATCGGTTAACGGCTTATCATTGAAGAACGGGCGGATAGGCATTGCTGAAATGGATCAGAGGTACTTCCTGACCCTGAATTCCTCGAAAGGGATAAGCCGGATGTCGCTCATCAGCCAAAGGGATGACTATCCTTCAATGCCCCTGCAAATGAGTAAAAGAGAAGCAAGGAAACTCTTCAGGCTGTCGCTTGGGCCAGGCGACAATGAAACAATGCATATTATTTTCAGCCCGAAGAAAAACAAGGAGGCACTGTTTTCAGGAGACCTCTGGATCGATAAAAAATCCAACATATTGCTGAAGTCAGACCTTCATTTGATGAATGCCGGAAAGCATCCTTTCCTGCCCATGTATCCGGCCGATTCAATCTGCAGCCTCGATCTGAACATCAGTCATACATTTGAAAAAGAAGGGTCCTCGTCAAGGCTTGATCATATAAATTTCAGCTATCGCATTACATACAAAAGCGTGAGGGATACACCCACGGTCCCTGTCCCTTCGGTTATTAAAAGAGACATCATGACCAGGGGAATCATGTACTTCTATGATTACGGGAATCCATTTATACTTCCGTATTTTGATTATGACAAAGACTTTGATGATTACAGGAAAATTGCAATAATCCCGTACAATGATTTTTTCTGGGATAACAACAACACCCTGGTCCTGACAAAAACACAAAAGGAGAACCTCGGGTTTCTCGCCAACGAAGGTTGCCTGGTTAACTACAGGGATGATAATTACGGAAACGACTTTCTGCGGATCAGGCATTCCGATTCAACACTATCATCGCTTTACGAGTACAATTATTATTTCTGGTCTCCTGATAAACGGATCATGCTTAACAGGAAGCTCCACCAGAACGGGATCTACCCCCGGGAAAAGATCAACAATTCAATTACATCAAACCTTTACAATTTGAATGTTCAGCTTTTTCTAGACGTTACTCAGAATGAAAGAACCTTTAACTTCAAATCATACACCGTTTTCGATGCAATGAAAACCTTTTACCACCTTGACGAAGAAGCTGAAACAAAGGCATTCCTTAACATCTACTTCGACATCTGTGAAATTGAAAGGAGGAGGATGGAGAACCGGCTCAACTCATCCGCAAACACAATTCAAAAAATAGATTCAATTTACAATGAGGCTGTAAGAAGAAAAGATGAGGTTACAAAAAAATATCTGAAAGAGGTGCAATTGGGAAAGGTAAAGAAATCTATGTCTGAATGGAACGATTATGTTTTTCAAAATCTCGGTATAGATAACCTGAAACTATTCGGGGAGAAAGAAAATTAAAAAAGAAATGCCAGCCCAGGGTATTACTTATTTAGGTCATACTTAAACCAACAACCATGAAAAACCTGTTTTTTTGCTTCGTTTTATTAACTGTTTCAAATTTCACGGGCTTCTCCCAGGACTGCAATTGCCCCGGGTCCTTTGACTGGATGGTGAATACTTTTAAAACCAATGACGCGGGATTTCAGTATGTCGTTGATAAAAAAGGTGCTGATGAATATGCAAAGCACACGAACTATTACAGGGACAAGGCGCTGAACACAACATCATCCGACTCTTGTTTAATTTTATTGAACAAGTGGTTGTCTTTTTTTCGCAAAGGCCATATAGGCGCGTTCCCCAAAAACGGGTTCGGCCGGAATGCGCAATCCCCTGCATTGTCGGATCATTCAAAGGATTCCATCAGGGCATTGTATAAAAATGAAGAAGTTATTGATTTTTCAAAAGAACAGTTCAGGGAGTACCTGCAGAAGAGGCAGGGGAAATTGAATCCGATTGAAGGGATCTGGAAAAGCAATAACTATTCAATCGGGATCATGCAATCCCCCGGGAAGGACAACCAATTCATGGCATTTATCATAAAAGCCGACAGCGTTTACTGGCTCCCGAAACAGAAGAAAGCTGTATTTACGATGAATAAGGATTCTGCCTTTTCGGTGGTTTATTCCATGCGCGATCATTCCAAAAAGAATGAAAATGCCAGGATGGTGGGTAAATCCGGCAATTTACTGTTAATGATGAATACCATCTGGCTGAAGGATTTCCCCGAAAGCAGTTTAACACAAAAGGATGAATTGTTCCTGAAGCTGCGCAATGCCAGGTCCCCGTTTATAAATAGCCTGAGCAAAAAAACATTATACCTGAGGATACCGTCTTTCAATTACAGCCAAAAAGTTTCTATCGATAGCTTGCTCCGCAGCAATGACAGTTTAATCAGGGCAACTCCCAACCTGATCATTGATATACGGAACGGTACGGGAGGCAGTGATTATTCCTTTTTCGGCCTGATGCCGTATATATATACCCAGCCCATCAGGACCGTGGATATGAAATACCTGGCAACCGAATTGAATGCCCAAGGGTACGAGGAATATGCAAAAAGCATTACCGATACTGCCGGTGCGAACCGGTGCTGGCGGATTGCTTCGAAGATGAGGCAACACATAGGGACTTTCATCACCTGGGACAGTTCGAATGTTTCTGTCGATAGCTCATATGTTTCTTCTTCCTTACCTCGCAAAGTGGCCATTGTTTGTAACCAGTATAACGGAAGTACCGATGAAAGCTTTTTATACCAGGTGAAGCAAAGCAGTAAGGTAAAAGTTTTCGGAAGACCAACTGCCGGGGCTTTGGACTTTTCGAATATCCACATTGTTGATTTTCCGAATGGCCTTTATCAATTGATCTATACAATGACTGCCAGTTTCAGGATACCCGATTTTCCCATCGACGATATCGGCTTACAGCCTGATTTTTACATAGACGAAACGATTCCCGAAGAAAATTGGATTTACTATGTTCAATCGACGGTGGAGCGTTTTCCATCTTTATAACATATCACCATCGGATTAACTTATTGGAAATTAGTCTTTTAATTCAAGAATTAGCAAAATGAAAAAATTAGTGTCAGCTATAATATTTGTCGCTTCAATAACTGCGGCTCAGGCACAGGAAGAGACAGGGTACTTGAAACCGCTCTCAGTTTTCTTGAAAATCAATAGTGCCATGAAGAAGAAATTTAGCAAGTTACGGTAAACAATAACTTATTTAAATAGTCAAAAAGAAAGGAGTTAAAATGATTTCAAAAATTCAAACGGTCTTTGCAGGTATGTTAATCTTTGGGCTTTTTTTAAGCTCACCTGGTATTGCTATGCAACCGGCTGATTCCACAAAAGTTCTTGTTGTTGCTACAATTCACGGCAATCATGAAAGCAATAAGAATTATACGTATACAGATATACTGAAGATTTTATCTACTTTTCAGCCTGATGCAATTTGTGTGGAAATTCCGGAAAGCTATTTTCGGAAGAGCTCTTACCTCAAGGAAATGATGTTAGCTACAATATATGGGACTGAACACTCAGCAAAAGTTTATCCGATTGATTGGTGGCCCCCGGTAGACAATAGGGCAGCAAGAGATAAGTATGTTAAAACCGAAGAGTACAAATTAAAAGAAAAACAATATTATGAATTGGAAAAGTCAAATGAAATAATGCAGGACTTTTATAAAAAATATGGCAGCCTTGACAGTGTTTGGAATGAAAATAAGCAAGGATATCAGTTTTTTAACGGAGAGGAATATAATGATTATATCAGGGAAATGTATGCAATTAATATGGCTGTTTTTGGTGATGGCCCCATGAACTTATCTTATCAAACGCGCAATAGTAAAATGCTTGAATTAATAAATATTGCCGTTGCGGAGAATAATAACAAAAGAATTATTATTTTGACAGGTGCCGAGCATAAGCACTATTTTGACATTGAATTAGCAAAGAGAACTGATTTAAAATTACTCAAATTAAAGGATATTTTACCGCTTAGGGAAGAAAAGCCAAGTAAGAACATTACAGATTTTATCGAAAACAATCTTGCAAGAAACTATTACGACGTTACAGATAAACAAGCAATTGATATGATGTACGACGGAGCGCTTATTTCGTTGCTTCATGGGGAAGGAATGGACGATGACCCTGATATTATTCCAAAAGAGAATGTAAGGAAGGCGATACCAATATTACATCAATGGGAAGCAGAAAATCCTAAATCAGCTTATCTCGAGTTTAATTATGCATGGGTGGAATTTCTTCAAGGTAATTACAAAAAATCCATTGTAAAATTAAAAGCTATTGAGAACAGACTGGATGAAATACCTGAAGGGAGTCAATGGTTTGTCAAAGCATTTTATTTTCGGAATCTTGGTTTTTGCTACGATATGCTTGGAATGCGAGGGGAAGCTGTTCAAAGTTATAAAGCCGGAGTTGAAATGTGCAAAAAATTAGGAACAAAAGACTGGTACATAAAGTCTGTATATAAAAACTATATTGAAATTCCCTATGAGGGTAAAAAGCTGAAATAATTCAATACGTGTTTGATCAGAGTAACAATTAAATTTGAAATCCCGCCGGTCAGTCACCCGGAACTATGAATAAATTTTGTGTGCCTTCAGGAATTATTAAAAACATTGAAATGAACTCACAAAAAAACGGATGCTTAATTCTTTTAATTATCCTTTTATCGTTTGAGTATTCGAACTCACAGGTAATTGGAGCTCTTCAAAAAGGGATCACCAATTACCAGATTGAACAGCTGATTCTCGACACAAGGACAAAAGTAAATTCGATTCTGAAAAAGGAAGTTTACCTTCCTGGGATTGCAGTTGCCATCGTGAGCCGCGACAAAATATTGATGGCTGAAGGCTTTGGGTACAGGGATAAATTGCGAACAGCAAGAGTTGATACAAACACAATCTTTGGCATACTCTCCGTTTCAAAACCGGTAACCGTAACCGGCCTCATGATAGCCGAACAACAGGGTCTTTTAAATTTCGATGTGCCTATAAAGAATTATTTGCCGGGATTCACAATCCAATCAAGATTCGCCGGTGATCCGATGTCGGAGATCACAATCCGTCATCTCATAAGTATGACCTCAGGCTTGACGCATGATGCTCCTGTTGGAAATAATGCTGATCCTTATTCTCCTTCCTATGAAAGCCATATTCAAAGCATTTCTCAAACCTGGCTCAGGTTTCGTACAGGTGAACATGCCGAATATTCAAATCTCGGGATTGAACTCGCGGCGTATTGCCTGGAACAAGTAATCCATAAACCGTTTACAGAATATATACTCTTAAAAATAGTTGAATTTGTAACAGGTAAGAAAAATGAAGGTCCATCTGACTGGTTGAACCGGCATGTGACTGCCGTTTCTGTTGGTCCCCGCTTCTTACCTGATAATCTGGAAGGAAATTATAATGGTACAAACGATGATATGAAATTTCTCATAAAAGACAGCGTTTTCGGCTATGTTTCTGGTACTTCGTTTGTGCCGCTTAAGCCCGTTACTCCTGTTGAATTCGTATCAGGGGTTTACCTGTATCGTTTCAATGTTGATGTCAATGGGAAGGCGGTATCGGTGACCAGACCTTATGATGGCATGCAATGGAATATAAGTGAAAGCAAATATGATCAAAAAGGACCGGAAAAAGATAGTTGGCGGCAATACGAAGGAACATATATCAGGAAAAGATTTGGCAGGGCAGAGCGGTTTTATATCGTTAAGATGAATAACGGCAGATTGCATTTTATAGGTGACGGGCAGGATTGTGTTCTTAATGAATTCAAACCGGGAATGTTTTACATTCCTAACGGGGAAGTCGTAAACTTTGGCAGTAAGCCATCCACCTACAGAAATATAAAGCTTTATAAAACATCATCATATTAACAAACCAGGTTTCATGAAAGACAGGAAAATAATAGTGACGATTTTTACGGTCTTGATTTTGGTTTTTATTTCAATCCAGGCCTCACTTGGTTGTAGTATGTTCAAATTAACCGTGTTCGGCAAAACAATGGTTGGCAATAATGAAGATTACTGGAATCCCAATTCCCGAATTTGGTTTGAACAAGGGAAGGTTAATGAATACGGGGCTGTATATGTAGGATATGATGATTTTTGGCCTCAAGGAGGAATGAACCAGGCAGGCCTTGTATTTGACGGGTTCTCGATGGATTATTTAGCAATTAATGACACCTTGGGGAAAAAGAGCCTCGATGTGAATTTTTTGAAGGATATAATGAAAAAATGCACCCTTGTTGAGGATGTAAAAAAATATTTAATTCAATATAATTTGCATGGCTTGGAGACATCCATGTTTTTATTCATTGATAAAACAGGAAAATATCTTGTTGTTGAAGGAGATTCGTTAATTACCGGAAATAATCAATCCTACGTTCTCTCAAACTTTTATCCATCACTGATAAAAGATGAAAATGAAATAAACATCCCGATTTATCATAAAGGAAAGAGATTATTGGAAAGTAAAAAGGACACCAGCATCAGTTTTTGCACATCTGTTATGGATACCATGCATCAGGAAAGAAATTGGGGTGCAGGTACAATGTACACTACGATTTATGATTTAAAGGAAGGTTCAATTTACCTGTACTTCTTCCGGGATTATACTCATGTCATGAAATTCAATTTAAATCAGGAACTGAAAAAGAAGAACTACTCTTTGGTCATTCCTGATTTATTTCCTGAGAATAAAAAAGGGCAGGATTTTTTGAATAACTATAACGCAATTAATAGTTCCCTGGATTTATATAAAAGTGAAGATATCTTAAGTGATTCAATAAGGTATAATAATGTCACAAGTACACTTTTCAAAAAAGATATTAAGCTGGTACGCATATTTTCAAACAAGATTAATGAAATTGGAAATTCCTGGATGGAAAAGAATAACTACAGTGCAGCCATCGGTGTTTTTAAGATCAGTGTAAAAATATCGCCTGATTCCTGGATTGCTTATAGCACTTTGGCCGCTGCCTATTTGAAAAACAAACAAGAGGATTTAGCATTGATTAACTATGAGAAATCAATAGAATTGAATCCTGACTATCTGGAAGGAAGAAATCAAATAGAGCAATTGAGAAGAATTTTGAAAAAACAAACAGATGCAATCAACCGATAGCGGTCAATTTAAAAAGGAAATAAAAGCAAGAAAATAGTCCACTTACCTGTAACAGGTCGACTCGGGTGTTTCTTTTAGCTCAATTTGCAGCTGATTCACATAAAAAACACCCATCATGAAAAAATCAGCAATTACCTTAGTCCTTTTCCTTTTGTTTGGATGTATTGCATCCTCTCAAACAATTCCTCCCGACAGTTTGTACTTTGGACAAACACCTCCGGGCAGTACGCCCAAGATTTTTGCCCCGGGCATTATTTCCTTACCCGGAAGAGCTGAATATGGCATTTCCATCTCCCCGGCAGGGGATGAGATGCTGTTCGCCTTAGGGAACTGGCCGGATAAGAGAACCAAGATCATGAAATATGTAAATAACCACTGGACAGGTCCTGTCACCGTTTCTTTTTCAACAACCAGGTCAGCGGAGGAAGCGATTTATTCCCCCGGAGGGCAGAGAGTGTATTATTACGCTTATTACCCACCCAATCCAGTTGGTGGATCCGATTTATGCTACAGCGTGAAAAACGGTTCGGTATGGAGCGACCCCATTAACCTTGGAACGCCCCTGAATACGGTCCAGGATGAGTATCACCCCTGTGTTGTTGCAGACAGTTCGATTTATTTCGAAAACTCTGCGGGCAAGATCTGTTATTCGAAATTCCAGAATGGAGCTTATACTCCAAGGATTATTTTGCCAGCCCTGTTTAACGATCCGAACATGGCTTGGGGTAATCCTTATGTATCGCCTGACGAGAGTTATTTTATATTCAATTCTTCCCGTCCCGGAGGTTTCGGGGGCACCGATTTATATATTGCCTACAAAAAAAATGACGGCTCGTGGACCAATCCAAAGAACCTGGGAAATATTATAAATACCTCCACCAATGAATGCGGAAGTGAAATCACCGATGATAATTTGTATATGACTTATGTGTCGAATAATGATATTTATTGGGTGGGATCGGGTTTTATCGATAGCCTTAAACATACCAATTTTATCCCTTATGTTAAAAACACTATCCCTTCCCAAACGACCGTGTTCAACCAGGTGTTTGTTTACACCATCCCCGACACGACCTTTATCGATGACGATGGCAACAATACCCTCACGTACAGTGCCAAACTTCTGAATGGAAACCCTCTGCCCTCATGGCTGTCTTTCGATACCATCACGGCAACGTTTTCAGGCACGCCAACCGCAGTCGAAATTCTGAATATCAAAATAACAGCCACTGATACTGCCGGGGCTTCTGTTTCAACAAGCTTAAAAATCACAGTAACAGATCACGTCTCAATTGACCAGGTAAAAGGCCAGCCTGAAGGTGTTTTGATCTATCCTAATCCGACAAACGGACTGATAAACATATCTTTAAGTTCAATGCCAAATAAAACTGCGAGAGCAGAGATATGCAATCTGCAGGGGAAGGTCGTCCTTACAAATACATTCAAAAAGAGCACATGCATCGATCTGACGGATTGCCCGAAGGGGATCTGTATCCTGAAATTGCTTATTGATGGTGAACTAACGGTCAGAAAAATCTGTATTAAATAGGCTGAGAATTTTCCTAAAAACAGTCCGCCAACATGCAGAAGGTCGATTCCGGGTAATTTCCATGCTTATTTTGCATTGAAAAAATAACAATAAAGAAATTTATCCTATGAAAACATCCTTACTGACAACCGTTTTGCTTCTTGTTTTCGGGAGTTTTACACTGGCCCAGTCAATCCCTCACGACAGCCTGTACTTCGGGCAGACCCCTCCGGGCAACGTGCCTAAGGTATTTGCGCCGGGAATTGTTTCTTTGCCAAACCGGAAAGAAGCTGTAATCACCTTTTCGCCCGACGGGGCCTCGGTGTTTTTCTATATCGAAACATATCCCAATCCGGGAACCCCATATACCATGTTCTCAACCTATTCAAACAACCACTGGAGCACACCTGATACCATTTCGTTCTCATTTGGCAGGGCTACAGGGGAGCCTTTCTTTGCATTCAACGGCAACCGCCTGTACATGTTTGCATCAAATGCGGTCAATCATCACGGGATTGTTGATCTCTGCTATTCCGAGAAACAGGGCAACAACTGGAGCAGCCCGGTCAGCCTGGGCAATCCGCCGAATTCCGAGGCATACCAGTACCATCCCTGCATTGTAGGAGATTCATCCATCTATTTTTCAAGTGAAATCGGATACATCTGCAGGAGCCAGTACAGCAACGGCGCATATCAAAGCAGGGTCATCCTTCCGAATCCCATCAATCATGTAGGAACCCAGACCTGGGGGGACCCCTATGTTTCACCAGGGGAGACTTATATGATCTTCAAATCGATAAGGGAAGGAGGGTACGGGCAGCATGATCTGTATATTTCATATCGGAAAACGGATGGCAGCTGGACTAATCCCAAGAACCTGGGGAATGTCATAAATACTCCTAACGATGAAACAGCAGGGGACATCACTCCCGACGGCCTGTATATGACTTACGGGAGTAACAGCGACATGTACTGGGTGTCGTCGGGTTTTATTGACAGCCTGAGATACACAAATTTCATTCCTTATGTTAAAAACCCTATCCCTTCCCAGACGGCCGTGCTCAACCAATGGTTTGTTTACACGATCCCCGACACCACCTTTATCGATGATGACGGTAACAATACTCTCACCTACAGTGCCAAACTCCTTAATGGAAATCCATTACCCTCCTGGCTGGCATTCGATACCCTCACAGCCACCTTTTCGGGGATGCCTCCCTCTCTCGGGAACCTGTATATCAATGTAACAGCGACCGATACAGCCGGGGCATCAGTTTTAACCACGATGGTCATTCTTGTAAAAGAAACGATTGGGATTTACCAGGCAGGGAGTGAAGGAAAAACTCTCAGGATCTTTCCAAACCCAACACACGGCATGGTGACGGTTTCATTGGAAAAATCAAAGGACGGGCCTGCAGTCCTCGATGTTTATACCATTGAGGGTGAAAATATTCAGACAAACACCTTTAAACGCAGCATAAACCTCGATCTTACAACCAGGCCAAGAGGAATGTATTTTGTAAAAGTAGTGGTTGATAATGAGATACTGGTCTCCAAGATTAACCTTGATTGAGAAAAACTGACCTCATGCAAACGATATCATCGGCACTGGTCAATATACTATCCCTGCTCAGAACTTTCTTTGGGCATACTTTGACCTTATCTCTTCTTCCCTGCTTTTATCGGTGACGTATATGATCGTTCTGCCGTCATTAAGGATTATTGGATACTTGCCTGTCAAAGAGCCCGTTGCAGTTTTGGCTTTTGGAACTCTGCGTGTATGGTTCGAAACGCTCAACCTGTTATCAAAGATATCGTTGGTTGAAACATTGTGAGTTGCTTTCATTTTTTTATTAGTATTGATGGTTTACGGAATGTTATTATCTTCCATTTACTATTAAACACCATAATCATGGAAATATTCTTAAGGCCCCTCATTCTTAACATATAATTAACATTATAATCATCTAAACATGCAGTTTGTGTTGCAAATGGACTTTTCTTCCCTATATTTGATCTTATATACTGTATTGTTATATCTTACCGGAGTTGCCATTAATCCCGGGGGTGTATCAAGGTTAAATTACCTGAAGCCTGTTAAATATGAGACTAAAACTTTCATATTATCTCCTTTTTCTTTCCTGTTTTTATACTGTAATTGCCCCGGGGCAAACCGATCGTACCGACAGCATCATGCGGGCAATCTCAGGTATGTCAGACAAAGAACAGGCCGATACCCTGAATGCACTGTCGGTTTTTTACTGCAACCACAATCGGTTTTACCAGGCCAGAAAAGCAGCAGAGGAAGCCCTGCGCCTTTCTCAAACAAAATCATTGCTTAAGGAAGAAAGCGAGGCAATGAAAAATATTGCCGAGGCTTACTGGGGGCTGAATGATTTCCAGAATGCTATAGCATGGTATAAGAAGGCGACCAAATTAAACCAGGACCGGCATGATCGAAAGGCTGAGGCATATTGCCTGAATGCTACAGGAGTCTCTTACAGGCTTTTGAACAACTATAACGAAGCGCTCGAATTTCATCTGAAAAGTTTGACTGTTGCAGAAGAGATAGGAGATAAGGAAAGGATATCAGCTGCGGTTTATTCACTGGCTCATTTATATCACAATATGCACGATTATAAAAAAGCACTTAAATATTATAAGCGTTCTTTTGAGATAGACAGCATCAGTGGTGATCAATATGGGATTGCTCTCAACCTGAATAATATCGGCATATTATACTTGTATGTTGATGCACAGGGTGAGGCTAAGGCCATGGCTTGTTATAAAAGGGCGCTTGCCATATACCAGAAACTCAATGATAAAAAAGGTGTTGCGAACATGTTTTGTAATATGGCAAACATTTACCTTAAAAAGGGGGATATCTCCAGGGCGTTAATTTATCAGCGTAAATCGCTCAGGCTTGAAGAGGAATTGAATAACCTGGAAGGAATTGCTTATTCTTATGCAAATATCGCGGAGATCTACAGGACGTCAGGAGATTATACCAAAGCAATTCAGTATAAAGAAAAAGCAATGGGGATCAGCACTGATATTGAACTTAAAAAAGCGCTTTGCGACAGCCTGAGAATGATATACACAGAACAAAAAGATTTTCAGAAAGCTCTTTATTATAGTCTTCAGGCAGGCAAATTCAAAGACAGCCTGCTCAATTCTGAAAGCCAAAGCCAAATGAACGATCTCCAGGCTAAATATGAAACTGAAAAGAAAGAGAACCAGATAGAGATACTCAAAAAAGAGAATGTAATAGAATCCTTAAAGGTAGGAAAGCAACGAACCTATATTAATTATTTCATACTTATTGTAATCATCCTGATCCTGGCTGTGCTGGTTTTCATATTTAAATACCGCATCCGGCAGATACGTGAAAAAGAGCTTGAGGTCCTTGTTTCGGAAAGGACCAAAGAACTCCTTGAGGAAATTCAGATCAGGAAAAAGGCCCAGCTGGAGGTAAAACAATTTGCCGATGAACTGGAGCAAAAGGTAATCTCCAGGACGGCTGAACTGGAGGCTGCTTACTCCGAGCTTGAATCCTTCTCCTATTCTGTGTCTCATGATCTACGTGCACCTGCGAGGAGAATTAAAGGGATGAGCCAGGCTTTGCTTGAAGATTATTCTTCCCTTTTGGATGATACCGGGAAGGATTTCATTGCCCGTATTGAGAACTCTTCACAGGAGATGAATCAACTGATTGAGGATATTCTTAACTTATCCAGGATTACACGCAAAGAGTTAATTAAAGAGGGGTTTGATTTAAGTGAACTTGTTCAGGACGTGTATAAATCAATAAGGGAAACTGATCCGCAACGGGAAGTTGACCTTATAATTCAACCGCAGGTCATGGTGTCGGGCGACCGGCACCTTCTCAGGATTGTCATCCAGAACCTGCTGGATAATGCATGGAAATATACAGGCAAAACAACAAATCCATCCATTCAGTTCGGCCGCCTCGAACAGGATGGCAAAGCTGTAATCTTCCTTCGCGATAACGGGATCGGTTTTGATATGAACCTTTATGAAAAGTTGTTCAGACCATTCCAGCGATTACATACTGCGGAACAATTTTCAGGAACCGGCGTAGGCCTGGCAACGGTAATGCGGATCATACATAAACATGATGGGAAGATATGGGCAGAAAGTGAACCCGGAAAAGGAGCCACCTTCTTTTTTACCCTTATGAGCTGAATTATGAAATGGGGATGTTGAAATGAGTTATATCTTTATGCCCATCTGCTTTTTTGAAATCTTCTATCTGAATCAGTATCTCACGAAAATTATCACCCATGAAAAAGATTAACCTGAATCCCTGGCTGTTGCTGATTGCAGTGGCTGCTGTGCTTGCCGCCGCCGTTGCATTTAAATCTTCTGCTCCCCAGGCCCCGAAACTGGTGTATATGCAGTTTTCAACTGTCGAATCGATAATCCCTGCAGGAATAGGCCGCTCGAAAATGATCACGGTGATGCCCGACGGGACCAAGACCGAAGAAGATCTGCTGAATTTTTACAGCATGGTAGGGATCAATTTCGGGAACATCTCCAGCAATAATATCGCCATTACAAGGAAGATCAACGACCTGGTAAGCCAGGGATGGGAATTTGACAAAGTACTGACGGGCACCCAGAGCCCAGCCGAAAACAACGGACAGGGGATTTTCATCAGCCGGTATTTCTTTAAACGCAGCCTGGAATAATGAAGGTATCTCCTCCGTTATTTCAGTTACTGGTCTCCCACCAGTGGAAGGAGACAGTACGGTCCTCCTACTGGGAGAAAGGCTTGCTGATCAGGATTCTCCTGGCAATCATGTTTTTGTATGTTGCTATCAACCTGGTCATACTGGGGGTTTTTATGGGGCGCATCATTGGATCGGCCTTCCCCGATGATGACCCTGCCTGGGGGTTTTCTCTGGTTTTGTTTTATTATTTTATTGCGGATATTATTCTTCGTTTTTTCCTGCAACCGGTTCCGGCTCTTTCCATTTCGCCATACATGCACCTCCCGGTGAGGAGATCATCCCTGTTTAATTTCTTGCTCGTCAAATCGGCCCTGAGCCTGTTCAATTTCATCCCCCTTCTGATACTGCTCCCGTTTGTATTTAAAACGATGCTGCCCCATTCGGCATGGCTTTACACCGCATCCTGGCTTGCAGCTATAATCCTGTTTGTGTTTGCGAATAATTACCTGGCTTTCCTGCTAAAGAAGGCCTTCCTCCTTAAACCGTTTATTTCATTTATTCTCCTGGCTGCCGCCGGGTTGCTTATCCTGGCTGATGTAAGGTCGGCATATTCCATTTCAGGGTTGTTTGCAACCTCCATGCTCGGTATCGCCGGCCATCCCTTCCTGCTCGCCATACCACTTCTGGCAGTCATCATCGCATATTCGGCCGCCTGGTATTTTCTCAATGTTAACCGCTATATTGAGGCGGATACGAAAAAGGAGAGGATGCTGTTCTCGGGAAAAGGAAGCGGGGTGTTCGATGCATTCGGGATCACAGGACGGCTGGCCCTGATGGAGATCAAACTGACCCTGCGGAACAACAGGCCCCGTACCTACCTGATTATGGGTGTTTTTTTCCTGCTATACGGAATGATGATATACCCGCCTCATGCACATCCGCCGGGAATGGGGATGTTTATTTTCGTGGGATTATTGATAACAGGAATCTTAATGATACAGCACGGTCAGCTGATCATGGCCTGGGAAAGTTGCAGCTTCGACAAGATCTGCACTTGCGGACTGAAAATGCATGATTACTTCAGGGGGAAATACTGGTTCTTCTTCATGGTCAACAGCCTTTCCTTCCTGATCACCCTGCCTTATTGCTATTACGGGTATAAGATCGCTCTCATTAACCTTGCGGCATTTCTGTATAATTCGGGCATTAACAGTTTTATTATATTGTTTCTGGGGACTTACAATACCCGGAGGATCGACCTGGGCAAGGGGGCTTTCTTCAATTATGAAGGCGCAAATTTCATACATTTTTTACTGGCCATCCCTCTCCTCGGCCTTCCGGTATTGATCTGGCTGCCTTTTTCGTTCATGGGAAACCCCGATATGGGGATCATGGCCATGGGGCTGATGGGTATTGCCGGAATGATCTTTTCGGAATTTTTCATCCGCCAGATCGTAAGGCAGTTCAACACCCGGAAATATAAAATTCTTAACGGTTTCAGAACAAGATAAATCATGATACGAATCACTGAACTGCAAAAGCTGTACAATAAAACCAAAGCCCTTGATATTCCTTTTCTGGAAATAGGGGATGGGGAGATCTTCGGACTGGTTGGCAATAACGGGGCAGGCAAAACGACGATGTTCAGGCTGATCCTCGACCTGATCGCGGCAACTACCGGTGAGGTCTTCATCAGGAATATGCCGGTGAGCCGGCAGGAGGACTGGAAAAAGATCACCGGGTCATATCTCGACGAAGGCTTCCTCATCGATTACCTGAGCCCTTCTGAATACTTTTCGTTCATCGGAGGATTACATTCCTGGTCTGCGGATGACTTCTCCCGGTTTTATCAATCACTCGAGGGTTTTGGTGCCGATGACCTGTATCACGGGAAAAAGCCCATCCGCAGTCTCTCACAGGGAAACAGGAACAAGACCGGGATCATCGCCGCCCTGATGGGAACCCCTGAGGTTGTCATCCTCGATGAACCATTCGCCCACCTGGATCCTTCTTCGCAGATCATGCTCAAGCGCCTTCTGAAAAAGATCAATGCCGAACGAGGCACTACCATGCTCATCTCAAGCCATGACCTCACACATGTGACTGAGATATGTAACCGTATAGTGCTGCTCGGGGAAGGGCTTGTCCTGAAAGACCTTCATACTGCCGGCGGGACGCTAGTGGAACTGGAGAACTATTTCTCACGGGCGTTATGACGCAATGGGCAGTGACAGAGCAAATGAATAAATTTGCTGTAAAGATCCCTGAATTGTTTGTTAATATTACCTGAAATGAATAAAGTAAAACTCACCAACGATTTCGGCTTGTCGCGTATCGTTCACGGACAAATGCGGATGAACGGCTGGAACCTGTCGCCAAGGGAACTGTTAAGCTTCATGGAAGAGCTGGTTGCAATGGGCGTGACCACTTTTGATCATGCCGATATCTATGGAAATTACAGTTGCGAAGCTATACTGGGGGATGTCATCCGCCTTAAAAAGAGCCTGAGGAACGAAATAGAGATCATCACGAAATGCGGGATAAAACTGGTATCGGATAAGAATCCCGGCCTGAGGGTGAAACATTACGATTACAGCTTTAAGCATATAGTGAACTCGGTCAACAACTCATTATCAAACTTTGGAACCGAATATGTAGATCTTCTCCTCCTTCACCGCCCGGCCCCGTTTTTTGATCCTGAAGAAGCGGCAAAAGCATTTTCGGTCCTAAAGCGGGATGGGAAAGTGTTGCATTTCGGGGTTTCAAATTTCAGCCCGGCAGAGTACGAAACCCTGAATTCATTCACGGAAGAAAAACTTCTGACCAACCAGGTGGAGATCTCTCCATACTGCCTCGTACATTTTGAGAACGGGAACATGGACTTCTTCATGAAGGAAAAGATAATGCCTATGGCCTGGTCACCTCTCGCAGGCGGAAGGCTGATGGATCCCGGAGATGATAAGGCATACCGGGTATCGAAAGCCCTTAAGGAAGTCGCTGAAGAACTTGATATCGCCCAGGTTGATACTGTTATCTATGCCTGGCTTCTTAAACATCCTGCCACGATAATCCCTGTGGTTGGTTCCGGGAAAATGGAACGTATAAGGTATGCGGTCAATGCCCTGTCGGTCGAAATGAGCCTGGAGCAATGGTATAAGATCTACATTGCTGCAAAAGGAACAGAAATGCCTTAATGGTTCCTGGGTTCTGGGTGCTTGGTCCCAGTGCCCGGTGCCCATTACCCAGTACCTGCTCTTCTCAGTACGATGAATTGATGAAACTCTTAAACCCCTCTACTATGCCCGAACCCCAGTGGGCTGTGTATCCCATATGCTGACATGCCCCTGTGACCTTGACTGTCCAAAGAAGTTCCCGGGTGCCGATATCGAAAAAAGTGATCCAAGACGATGCGGATTCATAGTTTTTATTAAAATTTTCGGGGATGATCACAAGCCCGATCCCCGAGCTCCTGCTAAGCTTATATGATTTTACAGCTTTGATCAGGGTGTCGACAGGGAATGAGTAATTGGTCCCGATAATAAAATTGGGGCTTACTTTCTGTGTATGGTTCTGAACTTCATCCTGCACATAATAAAACACTTTTTTTTGCAACTCGGGCTGCACTGTGGTATATGGCGGCAACTCTTTTTCAACAAAAGCGACCCAGGCGGAAGGATATACAGATGAATATTTAATACTGCGTGAAATCTTTGCCCCATCGGTGACTCTCACGTGCGAAAGATCAATTCCATAATACCAGAGGCTATCGCACTTCTTCACTTTCTCCGACTGGTTCGTGTTCTTCTTTTCGGTGTTCTGTGCAAACAACAGACCTGGTGTAAGAACAGCGAAAACAAACAGGATCATAAAAATTGAAGTCACTTTTTTCATAGCTTGGAAATTTAATGGTTCATCAGGATTTTATTCATAAATGTAAATAAAATTGTGATTCCTCAA
Organism: uncultured Bacteroidales bacterium; assembly: GCA_903837605.1. Classification (GTDB taxonomy): domain Bacteria; phylum Bacteroidota; class Bacteroidia; order Bacteroidales; family FEN-979; genus CAIRDP01. Next base: position 66,474 of record CAILVF010000047.1, read on the forward strand.
TTCAGCTTCTTGTTGTAATCAGCAGGGCAGCGATAACGCCCGGCAACCAACCGCAGCATGTAAGGATGAAAACAAGCAGGATCGAACCGCAGCCTTTATCGATAACTGCCAGTGGCGGGAATATGATGCAAAGAATGACTCTCCAGAGTGACATGGTTGGGACTTTTTTGTTTTAGACGCAGGGAGGCGGGAAGAGTTACGGCAACCTGCCAGCTAAAAAAAACCTATCCTCTTTACAACCTTTTTCATTATATTTGAGTCTTATGTATCACTGAACTGTTGCAGGTATTTTATAGTATTAACCCCGGGCATGTCCCGGGCCCGGTTCCTGCCGCATGCGGCAGGAAATTTCAGGGTAAATAAAAAGGAGGCCATATGGATCAATTTACAGGGAAACAACCAGGAACCGGTCGTATGATGAAAGCGATTCTGTTCATACTGCTTATGGGTGCAGGCATCCTGCTTACAAACTCCTGTTCCAAATCAAAAGGGGATGACACTCCTGTCGGTAACAACGGGCTGCAGACAGTGGACCACACCACATACACTATGCAGGATATCAGCAACAAGCTGGCCCTTTTTCCCGATTATGACGAATTCGATTATCATGACTTCCTTACCGAGGTGAACAAACACGGGGTGACCGGAGCACCTTACCTCATCGCCAATGAGGTGGTGACCTATAGTTCAACCGACAACCAGGGGAAGAAGATCTCACTGAGCGGGCTTCTTGTATATCCCTATAAATATTCAGGGAAGATCAGCGCCCCCATATTATCATTCAACCATGCTACCCAGATCATGAAAAAACTTGCTCCTTCGGGTTGGAAGAATGCAAGCTGGGAGGAATATAAAAGCTACCCCGAGGCCCTGCTTGCAAATATAATGGCCTCTGTTTACGGCTGGATCATTATTATGCCCGATTACCAGGGCATGGGTCAGGATGTAAGCGAGATGCATCCCTTCTGCGTGAGGGACAGGCTTGCCGTTGCTACTGCCGACATGGTACAGGGGGCTATCGCTTCACTTGGGAGTACTGCCAGTCAGTACGTGACCTGGAACGGACAGGTGTTCCTGATGGGTTATTCCGAAGGGGGATTTGTTACGATGGCAGCCCAGCGTGAACTCGAGGCAAGGAATGTAACACTGAAAGGGGTGGTTTGCATGGAAGGGCCTTACGACCTCACCGGGGCCATGCTGCCGGTCATGCTGGCCGACAGTGCTTTCCCCCAGCCATACTTCCTTCCCATGACCATTGCAGGGTATAATGCGATCTATCCGAATTCCTACACATATAACGTGGTCCTGAAAGAACCTTACCTGACCAACCTTCCTAAATACTCCACCGGGTTTTACAGCGACAGTGTGGTAAATTCCTATATGCCTGCCAGTAAGGTGCTGAAAGAGATCTTTACCGATGCTTTTATAGATACCCTGAGAAACCAAAACAGCCTCGCGTTCAATATCTTTTCGGCGAATAACTCATATACAGGATGGACCCCGAAATCACTGATGTACCTCTGGCATTGTGTAAACGACGACTGTGTGCCTTTTTCAAATTACCAGTCGGCGCGTAAACGCTTCGATGATATGGGGTTGTTGAATGTAGTGTATTATGAATTTCCCGCACTCACTCCCGATCCCGCAAAAGGGACTATCCACCAGAGGGTAGCCCCTATCGCATTCTTTGAAGGTTCACTTTGGATATTCTCGCACCAGTAAGCCTACTTCTTTGGCTGGTCTTTCTTGTCCTTTTCAAGTGCGAAGTTGATAGGAAGGAAGAAGGACACGTTCACATTCTTGCCATCCTGCTGCCCGGGTTTCCAGTTCGGCATCAGCTTTACCACGCGTATTGCCTCTTCATCGCAACCGCTGCCGATTCCCTGTTTTACCTTAACATTACCCACGGAACCGTCGCTCCAGACTACAAAACTTAAAAGGACCTTGCCCTGGGTTTTGTTCTTGATTGCGGCTTCAGGGTACTTGAGGTTCTTCAGGATGAAGTCGCCCAAAGCCGCGAATCCTCCGGGGTATGCGGGTTCGACATCAGCTTTGTCATAGATTTTCCCTGATGGGGCCGGTGGAGGTGGAGGCGGTGCTGGCGGGGTTGGCGGCACAGTTTTGGTTTTATGGTCCTGGGGCCCGGAAACCTTTCCGTAAGAGGTTGCTGAAAACAGGAAGGCCAGGAGCAATACTGCGGGAACCGCAAGCAGTATTTTGCTGACGGACAACTTCCCTGATTTTACTTTTGAGATCATAAGAATACGTTTTTTAATTAGTGAAACATTGAAATTATTGGTCAGCCCATTCACCTGTATGCCCATGGTTTCATCCAGGATCATTTGCTGGTATTCTGAACGGCTGATGCCGGCTTTGATAACACCTTCATCGGCCAGGAATTCGTGTATGGTTTTAAATTCCCTTCCTGTGAACCAGGCAAAAGGGTTGAACCATTGTATAATGATAAGGATCTCGGCAAGGATGAGATCCACTGTGTGGCGCTGCCTCACATGAACACACTCATGTGTAAGAATGGCATCCAGCTTTTCGGCAGGGACGTTCTTTTCGTTGATGAAGACCAGGTTGAAAAAAGAGAAGGGGGAGTAACCTCGGTCGACAAACACAATACGCATGCCATGCCTTCGTTCAGTGCCATTGCGCCTGACAATGAAGAACAGCTGCAGCATCTGAACAATGAACCTCAGCAGGAAAATGATCAGGCCGGTGAAATACACTATCGCGGCAATGTCAAACCATTGAAAATGGCTCCCTGCGGCTTGTTCTATTTTGCCGGGTGTGATCATCACCGGTTCCAGCATGTAAACAAAGGTGGCTGCCGCTCCCGAAGGATGCCAATGAATCGGGATAAGGGGAAGCAAAATCGAAAACCCTACCGTCCCCAGTAAGTACATCCTGTTCATCATGAAAAAAGTGTCGCGGCGAAGGAAGAGCCAGTAGACTGTATACAGAAGACTGATACAGAGCGCTGATTCAAGCAGGTATATCAGAATTGCATTCATCTTACTTTGATTTTTTTTGTTTCCTTATCTCCGATTCTATGGTCTGCCGGATATCCTCCAGCTCATCCAGGCTGATCCTGTTGTCCTTTGCAAAAAAGGACACCAGCGACTGGTAAGAATTCCCGAAATAATTCGAGATAAAATTGCTGAAATACATGCGTGTGTAATCTTTTTTACTTACCAGGGGGAAGTACTCGTGGGTGCGGCCGTAGGCTTTATGATCAACAAACCCTTTCTGCTCGAGTATCCTGATGATGGTTGAAACCGTGTTGTATGCTGGCTTCGGCTCATCAAACTTTTCAAGCACCTGTGATGCCATGCCTTTGCCCAGGTCCCATAGGATCTGCATCACCTGCTCCTCAGCCTTAGTGAGTTCACGGATTGGTGCCTGGTGGTTTTCGTTTGTTTTCATATCTGTTATTTTTTTTGGACCTGGTTTCTGGTTTCCGGTCTCTGCTTTCCAGTACCCAGTACCCGGCATCCAGACAACAAAGATACAACTAAAAATATAGTTTGTCAACTAAAAGTTTAATTATACAACGATTATTTTAGGTGTTTCACCGATTTTTTTTAAGATGTTGGCGGATGATTTATCCCGGATATTATAATTATATTTGTTCTGGTCAGAACTTCCCCATTACGTTTCATCAATAAAACAAGGTAGTATGAGTGAACAATACACGGTTTCGAAGTACCTGCTCAGGCGTTTGCAGGAGATAGGGGTAAAGCATGTTTTCGGGGTCCCGGGCGATTATACTCTTGATTTCCTGGATGAACTGGTGGCCAGTCCTCTTCAATGGGTGGGTAACTGTAACGAACTGAATGCCGGGTACGCCGCCGACGGTTATGCCCGCCTGAACGGGGCCGGCGCAGCTGTTGTCACTTACGGTGTGGGCGGACTGAGTATCATGAATGCGGTGGCGGGAGCCTATGCCGAACATGTGCCTGTGATCGTGATCAACGGCGCCCCCCCTGCAAGGCGGAGGGAAGCAGGAGCCATGGTCCATCACCTGGTTTCCAATTACTATCTTCAGCTTGATATCTTTAAAACAATTACGGCTGATGCGGCAATCCTCACCGATGCGGTAAAAGCTCCCGATGAGATCGACAGGGTGTTAAGGAACTGTATTTCCCTGAAGCTGCCGGCTTACCTGGAATTGCCGGCCGACATGACCAGGGCTGCATGCCGGGAACCGGTGGGTGTTCTTACAGCCGTTATGCCGGCTTCAAACCCCGAAAGTCTTGCCGAATGCGTGGCTGAAGCCGCCGACCTGATCAATAAAGCTGAACACCCGATGATACTTGCGGGCGTTGAACTGATGCGCTATGCACTGGGGGCTGAGGCTCTCAGGCTGGTTGAGACATCCGAGGTTCCTTTTGCCACCATGCTCAGCAGCAAATCGGTGCTCCCTGAACTCCATCCCCAGTTTGTCGGTATCTACCAGGGGGGCTGGAGCCGGCCGGCTGTTCGCGGGCAGGTGGAAGAATCTGACTGCCTGGTTTCGCTCGGGGTCTGGATGACCGACCTGGCTACCGGGCTGTTCAGCATGAATCTCGACAACCGCAGGATCATCACTGCAGGGGGCGGACAGGTGCGCATAGGCAGCCATTTCTACCAGAATGTACAGTTGTGGGACTTCATCAGGGAACTTACCCTGAAAGTAAAACAACGCTCTTACCTGGCATCACACCCGGCCGAATCCTATATACCCAAACGTCCTTTTGTTCCGGAACCTGCATGTGAACTTACCGCCAAGCGCTTGTACGAATGCATTAATTTTTATCTCAATGACCAGGTGATCCTCCTGGCAGAACCGGGCGATGCCTTTTGTGCAAGCCCCGAATTCCATATAGAAGAAGCCGAGAATTTCATTGTACAGGATTATTATTGCTCTATTGGTTTTTGCACTCCCGCAGCCCTCGGAGTTTCCCTGGCGCGACCCGGGAAACGCCCGCTTGTCCTCACTGGTGACGGAGCCTTTCAGATGACTGCCCAGGAGGTCTCTACTTTAGCCCGCCAGCGCTGTCCTGCAATCATAGTGGTCATCAACAACGACGGCTACCTCATCGAGCGCCGTCTCCACGAAGACGGCCCCTATAACGACATACAGATGTGGCAGTATTCTAAACTTCCCGGTATTTTTGACAAATCATCCTTTGTGATCGGTCTCAGGGTCACCACCGAAGAAGAACTAGAACAAGCCGTGAAAACAGTAATTGCAGAAAAAGACAAGCTGATCCTCATCGAAGCATACATACCCGGCCGCGACTGTTCAAAAGGCCTCGAACGCCTGGGTGAATCCTTCAGGCAGGCGCAGAAGAAGTCATGAACCGTGAATCGTGAGCAGGATGATCAGAACGGCAGGTCGTCGGCCGGCATGATGTTAGGTTCATTCATGTAATCGGGAGGCGGTACTTCCTGGGGCGAGGATGATCTTTCTTTCCTTACCGCCTTCCATGCTTTAGCTTCGGTATACCATCGGCCGTTATATTCACGGCTTTCAAGATCAAAGGAGATCTCGAATTGCTCCCCTTCATTCAGCCTGGCCTGGTCGATCTTTTCACCCCATAGGGAGAAGCAGACTTTCCTGGTGATCTGGCCCGGGGTTTCTAAAATGAAATCCTGTTTCTTCCAAACTCCGTTTTTCCCGGTGCCGGTTTGCAGGGGAAGTATTTTTATAATTTTTCCGCTTAGTTCCATATGGGTTAAATATTACAGCTTTTCTTTTATACAGGTTTGACGTCGCGAATTTAGCAATTGTATTTTACGGCCGGCCGTGTTACCTCGAATGCGCATGCTTTTTCCTGCTTTTTCCCATCGTATCGGCGGCGATCATGGCCTCCAGCACTTTCTCAGGGGTGATATCAAGGGGTTCGTGATATATGCCCTCGGCAGGTGCACAGGCTTTCTCAGCTGCCTGCATCAGCCTGGTCCTGCTGATATTCCTGAGGCCAATATCGTTAAGAGTTGTGGGCAGACCAATTTTTTCGCAGAATGCATACACCGTATCGGTCTCATCAGCCGGCGCGCCGTTCAGATGCAGGCCTGTAAGAACACCAAAGGCAACTTTTTCGCCATGATAAAAGGCATGGGTTTCTGCCAGGGCGGTCAGCCCGTTATGCACCGAATGCGCTGCCGCCAGCCCCGAACTCTCAAAGCCTAAACCGCTCAGGAGAATGTTGGCTTCCACAATACGGCTCAGGGCCGGTGTAATACAATGATTCTCATTGTCGGTTTTTGCAGACTTCCCATAGAGTAAAAGCGTTTCATAACAGAGTTTTGCAAGACTTAAACCGGCCATGGTGCTGTATCCCCCGCATTCATTCGGAGAGTGGGTGCGGTCGCAGGACCGGGCTTCGAACCAGGTAGCCAGCGCATCACCCATGCCGGAGACCAGGAAGCGGCTGGGTGCCATAGCTATCACATTCATATCGACCAGCACCACCTGCGGGTTCATCTTCTGATAATATACCGTTTCAAATACCCCCTGGTCGGAATAAATAACGGCACAGCCGCTGCAGGGTGCATCGGTCGATGCAATGGTAGGCACAATGATTACCGGGATCCCTGCCCGGTCGGAGGCGATCTTTGCCGTGTCGATCACCTTGCCTCCTCCCATGCCGATGAGGATATCAATTTTGTTCCTGCTGATTATACGCCCTATACGTTTCAGTTCCGTTTCACAACATTCACCCCCGAATTCTTCAACACTGAGACTTTCATCGGCTTTGATTGAAGAACAGCCGGGAAGTATCTTGCTTTTAACTTTTGGAGATCCAAGGATAAGCCCCTTGCTGCCCAGCAATTTAACCAGTTCGGGCAACAGGGCCAGGGCATTGTCACCCTGAATGTATTTACCGGGAAAAACGGCTTTTAAGGTTCTGTTTGGCAATAGTTTCTTTTCCATAAGATATCAGAGGTTTCAGAAAGGGAATGGCTTTTGCAAAGAATGTTCATTTAGAACATTTGAAAGCACATAATCCTGTTATTTCTAAATAACAAAGATATAGCATGGCGGGATGTCATCCGCAGACAAGTATGACGGAATTAAACTTTAGGTTTTTTTGTAAATATGTTCAGACGGCTGTCCCTTCGCAAATTATACCTCTCCCTCGTTTCTGCTTCTTTGGCAAGATCAGAAATGAATATAGTGGTTCTTCCACCATCAAGTATAATAGGAAATAATCCCGTTACAGAGCCGGTTTCTAATTTTGCATTGGGTATCTTTAAGCGGTTATGTTCAAGCATCATCCTGTATTCCAGTGTGGTTTTTTTCATTTTTCGATTTTCCGTGTAGATTGAATTCTTCGTTATTTCACCAAGATACGATTAATTCCTGTAACTTCGGAAAATACTTATTGACACTCAAGGACCATATAAAGCCTGCGGATATTATTTCCCGGTATAATTAAGGTGAAAAAGAATACATACAGACTGATTGCTTTCAGGCGGGGGATGATCAATTACTTCCTGCGTATTTTTACCCTGCCCGGGGTAAGGGATGAAATTACCCGTTATGCCAGGGTCTTCATGGGGGAGGCATCAAGGTATTCGGCCGGTTTTAAGGGTGAGGCGGTCGAAACCAGGGAAGCGTTTGCTGTTCTTACCAAATACATACGTAAGGAAAAGATAAGCCGGGCCGAGAAAAAACAATTCAAGAACCAGATGGTCGATATCCTCAGGGGGACGGGAGTTGTGGTTCCATTTATGCTTATTCCCCTCCCGTTTATAGGAACACTGCTGCTGATCATCGTAGACCACCTGCTCCTTGCCATGAATATTCAGATACTCCCGGCTTCGTTCTACCCCGAAAAGAAAAAGGACCTGCTTACTGCCAAAGGTATTGATGAAGACCTGGAAAAGGCGATTGCCAAGGAGAAGTAAGCAGGCCGAATGCGAATTCATGGATATTCAGCTGCCTGTTGCGATAAAAAGGCAATAAGCCGGGAACCTCATTACGATATCATATACACTTCGCTTTCTACATGCCGTGATGCTACAACGATCTTCGTCCCGTTTGCATGAGGGTAAAAGACATTGTATGCGAGCTGGGGATGGTTGTTTTCGGCCGAAAGGTGTGACAGCAGCAGGAGTCTCATCTGAGGGGACCTGTGCCTGGTAAAGATCTCCAGGGCCTGCTCGTTCGAGAGATGGCCTTTGAGTGAGCGGATGCGGCGTTTCAGATGCAGCGGATAACGGCCGTTTTCAAGCATTTTCTCATCGTAATTGGCTTCCAGGAAGGCGGCATGACATTGTGCAAAATGATGCAGAACATGCTCACAGCCTGATCCTATATCAGTGAATACGCCTGCTGTGATCCCGCCGGAACTTACGGTAAAACTATGGGGCTCGCAGGCATCGTGCTGCTTGGGGAAGGGAAATACCTTAAGAGCCCCTATCCGGACCAGGAAGCCAGAGGTAAAGTTTCTGTATAGTTCGGGCGAAAGCATCAGGCGGCTGCTTTGATGGGTGGCAGCTGTAATATATACTGTAATGCTGTGCTTGCGTGAAAGCACTTCAACACCCCTTGTATGGTCGGTATGCTCGTGGGTGATAAAAATGGCTTTGACATTTTTAATGTCCAATCCCAGCCTGGCCATCCTGTGCTCGGTTTCACGGCAGGAAATACCTGCATCGATGAGCACTGCTTCAGTATCATTACCGATATAATAACAGTTTCCGTTGCTTCCCGAATTTATCGAGGCGAGATATAGAGGCATTTTGCAAAGAACGGGAAAAATAGTAACGAAAATCATGGCCCTTACGATTGCAGTTAAGGGGATAGGAATTATCAGGTGATAATGCATTTTTGTCATTTAACCCCTGATTTAAGTGATGAAATTGGCCAAAAAGTGTATAAAAATTCAACAAAATGCATTTTTTTTAAATTATTTTGTTAAAAGTTAAAATTTGTTAAAATATTCTATATATCTTTGCAGCCGAATTTAAAAAATCAATAAACAAATGAAAAAACTTGCATTAGTATTAGTTATCGCTGCTGTAGGGTTCATGACCTCATGCGGCCCAAGCGCAAAAGAAATCGAAGCAAAGAGAATTGCTGACTCAACCAAGGTTGCTGATTCAATGGCTAAGGTTCAGGCTGAACAGCAGAGAATTGCTGATTCAATCGCTAAAGTTCAGGCTGCTCAGAAAAAAGTAGCTGATTCAATCGCACATCAGGATTCAGTTAAGAAACACCTGATTAAACCTGCAAAAGCTGCTAAAGCTGCAAAACCTGCAAAGAAAGCCAAGAAGTAATTCTTAAATTACTTGTTAAAAAAAGGCCCGGTTCTCCGGGTCTTTTTTTTTGCCTGGTCTGAGAAGGATGAGCGAATAGCCTGAACAGCGCATAGCGGGAATACGTTTAGTTTATGGCGGATGTCATCCGCAGTCATAAATCAGTTTATTTTTTCTTCATGCGGATTTCAATTCCCGGGTTTACCAGGCTGAGTTCCCTTATGAACCCGGCTTTGTCCCTGGGGGAAACAAGTATACGTTTACGCTTGCCGTAAAGTATCTCCAGCCTGTCGAGGGAAGCGGCAGGGGAAGTGATAATGTCGTTTGATTCGGAGATCCTGGTAATACTTCCGATATCAATGGTTTGCCTTGAAAGGAACCCGCTCCTGATGATGAGGGTTTTACCGGCGATTCTATAGATTGTGTTGAACAGCATGTAGCTTATGAACCCCGCAATAAGCATTATGGATACCATCATGAACCATATTCTTTCATAGGCCATGAGTGAGGCTGTTCCACCAAGCAAGATGATCATTGTGGCCAGAAGCCAGGTGTCCACTTTGGACTTAAATGTTTTCATCGTCTATTTTTAAATCATAAATGCTGCGGATCATTCAACGTTGCAATTATACGTAATTTTACAATCTCAAATAATTGCAAAATCGAATATGAAAAAGTCTATTATTTTGCTATCCTGTGTCATACTTTTTTCAGTCACGGTGATGACATCCTGCCTGAAAGTGAAAGATCCGGTTCCCCAGACTGTTTTAAAGGTCGGGCTTGTTGGAGGAATTGCCGGGTTCAACGACGCCGGGTTTAACCATGCCATACTTGCCGGCTTGCAGCAAATAGCGTATGATTTTCCAATTTTATGCCAGGCGCGAGAAACCCCGACGTCTGCCGATTTTGAAAAGAATATCAATTATTTTATCGCCAACGGCTATAATCTTATCATCACTTCCAGCTACGATGCAGCCCAGGCAACTATTGCGGCTGCCACGGCAAATCCGAAAACCGATTTCATCATACTCGATTATTCCATGGCTTCACCCCCCGCCAACCTGCTGTGTGCGGTGTTTGATGTGGACCAAAGTTCGTTTCCCTGCGGTTTCCTTGCGGCCTACTGGGCTTTTAAACAAAACCAGTCAAACCCCGTTGCCGGATTTGTAGCGGGAGTGGATATCCCTGAGATCCGCCAGTTCTCGGTAAGTTATACCCATGGAGTAGCGTACTTCGACAGCATTTATCAAAAGAGTGTAGGCGTACTGGGGTATTTTGCCACTTCTTTTAATGATTCCCTCCAGGGTGTGAGGCTGGCCGACAGCCTCCTGAAGCAAAACGTCAGTACTATTTTCGCTTTTGGAGGAATAACGGGCAACGGGGCCCTGTATAAAGTGAAGGAAGCCGGGAAATATGCCATGGGTGTGGATGTGGACCAGTTTTATTCTATCCCGGCAGTTGGCCCTGTTTTGCTTACTTCCTGTATGAAAGGCCTGGGGAATATGACATATGGCCTCGTACGGAGTTTCTACTTCAATCATTTTTCCGGAGGGACTATTGTACACGGTACTCTCGATAACGGAGGGGTGGGGATAGCCCCTTTTCATAATTTCAACTCACAGATCCCCGATAGTATTAAACTGGCTCTGAGTGACGTGATCAGCGGGATAAAGAATGGTACGATAAAAACCGGGTGGCCGCAATAATCACTTTTCCAGTGCAGGCAGTAAATAATCCCATATCAGGTTGATCTCAGCCTGCATATCGCTTATTCTGGCAGTTGTTACAATGACGGCATCTTTATCAGGAAGTACAATGATGAACTGACCGTCGGCGCCGTCGGCGCGATAAGCGTTGTGGCGGCATCGCCAGAGCTGGTAACAATACCCCTGCAGCCAGTCGCTCTCAGCAGGCTTGGCATCGGGTGACATCCACTGTGCTGCCTGGGTTATCTTTGCTTTTGTGGCCTCGTCAAACCATGCTGCCGGCAGGAGCTGGCGGCCTTTCCAACGCCCTTTCTGCAGCATGAACTGCCCCATCTTAGCCATGTCCTCGGTTTTAATGAAGAGTCCCCACCCCCCCGTGTTAATTCCGGTCGGGCTGGTTTTCCATTCCACCCCTGTTATGCCCAAAGGCCGGAACAAGCGCGGGTACAGGTAATCGGCCAGCTTTTCACCCGTGACTTTCTGTATTATAGCCGAAAGCATATAGGAGGCCATGCTGTTATATACAAATTTTGTCCCGGGCTTATATTCAATGGGTTCTTCAAGGAACATGCGCTCCCAGCTCCCATCCTGCTTCCTGATTTTATCTGTAGGGTCTTTTGCATGGCCGACACTCATAGTCAGCAGGTCGCGAACCTGGAGTTCAGCCAGGAATGGAGAAACACTCCCGGGCAGGTCATTCGGAAAAAAAGAGACTACTTTATCGCTGAGCTTCAGCCGGTTTTCTGCCACCGCGAAAGCTATTGCCGTTGCCGTAAAGGTCTTGCTCACCGAGTTCATGATATGTGGCTTGCAGGGCCCATTGTCCCCAGCCCAGGTTTCAGCCACCACCTTTCCGTGGCGCAATACCATCAGGCTGTGAAGGTCCTGCCCGCTTGTCTTAACGGCCTCCAGGTAATCGCTGATACCTTTTGGGTTTACGTTTTCTTCTTTGGGATTGGCCCTGGGAAGGGCTTTGGTCGCATCATTATAGCTGACCAGTTCGATATTTTTCTGGCGTATCAGTTCTTTGATCCTGCTGCTGGTAAAAAGTTCAGTCACCCCCTGGCGGTCGGCACTCACATTCTCGTAACCAATATGGTGCTGGGCCTGCATTTCTGCATTGTCATATGCCGGGTGGTCAATGAACACGTATGTCTTGCCGGCTTCAAGGCTGTCGAGCATGGTACTGAATCCATTTAATTTTTCCGCGGCTGTTGTATGCTGACCGCCGTATCCAAGCTCAAGTATTCCAAACTTTGACCGGGGATCGTTATTGACATCAGCCAGGTTATACTCATCGGCCAGCCGGTTTACGATGGCAGAGACCCTTTTGTCAAAATCGGTAGCTCCCATATGGCCCGAGATATGGCTGAGCCGCGGAACGTTTTTAAGGGCCAGTTCGATCTGGGCGCGAAACTCCTGTTCTATCTCCGCGGGTTTCCAGTTGTTTTCTTTTACAGCCAGTCCCGGATAATTCGGGTTGGGCCAGAGCTGGGGAAAGAAATACCCGTTTGGGTCGGTAAGGCTGAGGCAATGAGTGAGTGGCCTCCATTTAATATTGTCCCATTCACTTGTAATTACAAGGTGCAGCCCAACGTCAAGACCCGGATTTTCTTTAAGCAGTCGCGCAGCTTCAGGGAACCAGGGGGCTACAGCCATAACCTCTACCGAGGTCTCTATGCCATTCTTAAAACATTCAATGCAGGCGAGGTTGCTTGAATGGGATGAGCCCATATCATCTCCCCTGACGATCAGCCTGGGATTCGCCGGCTTCTGGGATTGTGCAGCAATAACAACCATGAGTAAAAGTATCAGATAAACAGATTGTCTCATAATGATGATTTAAAAACTAAAGATAGTCAAATCAGGTATTCAGGACGACAACTTTTTGCCGCTTTTTCCGATCCCATCCTGATACCTTCTTATAAAGTTTTTATAAACAATAATGAACCTGATACTTTACAGGTATTTCAGGAGTTTGATCTCAAAACATATTGTATGAAAATTAAACTCATTATTATTATTTGCCTCACGTTCACCCTGGCCGCATTTTCCCAGGGGCACAAGACCGCTTCTGATACTGCTTCCTATAAAATAAACACCGTCTTCGGAAATCATCATGGCTGTTGCAAAATACCCTTAGGTTACTTTATTGAATTCGATGCAGGGTATACCAGGTTCGGGCATAAAAATGTATTTCTCCCGGGCATAAGCATGGGACTTATCCTAAACCATAACTGGACCGTTGGCTTAACAGGCAGTTTCATAGGAAATCCCCAGGGTTTGCATTACCGTCATGTTTATTATGACACCACGGGGCAAACAAATAACAGTGCGAATCTCGGGGGCGGTTTCGGGGGCGCCCTTATTGAATATACCCTGTTCCCCAAATCCCGCCTCCATGTTTCTTTCCCCTTAATGATCGGGGGCGGTTATCTTTACTGGAACCGGGTCAGTTCTGATTATCACACCCAGAACCTGCTTGGTTCTTATTCCAATCATTCCGGTTCAGGAACTCATTTTTTTGTTATTGAACCTGGCGTGAAGATGGAAGTGAACCTGGCTAAAATGTTCAGGCTCGGGCTGGGTGTCAGCTACCGTTATGCCCCGGACCTGGACCTGAAACATGCGTCGGAAAACCTCATCAACCAGTTCACAGCTAAACTCAGCCTCAGGTTCGGAAAGTTCTGATCGTTAAAAGCATGACCGGCTCAATCGGTCCCGGGCCTGAAAGTCAGCCTGGTTTTGACAGGATGTTTCCCTTTGGCCTTCACATCGTAACTGTTTGCAACAGGCAGGGCAATGTCGCCTGCTGAAGGCCCGCTTAAAATCTCGTAATCCCAGGCTTTTGTGGTCCATGCCAGGCTGTTCCTGGTATCGGGATGCAGGCTGCAACCGGGAACGGAAGCTATGGTAACCCACCTTCCCGCCGGGATAGTAACATCGAAGGCAATGAAGACCTCCTCCAGTTTGTCGAGGTTCCAGCCATCATCTCCCATGAGATAGATGGCAAACGCCTGGATGTCATACTGTGTTTCATCCCTGGTATTGATGGGCAGCATGTGCAGGTCGAGCCTGAAATCTATCCTTGTATCGGTGCGGGCAATACTGCTGATCGCCGCCTGCCTGAATTCTGAGAGATTGTCGAAACTCCAGCCCGGGACCTGTTTCCCGATCAGGTCTGATTTGATCCTTTCAATTCCCGGTTCTGTAAACTTTTTCCCTGAAGGCCGGCGAACTTCTTCCTGGTAAACAGCCTCCCCGGGGGAAGACCCTGATTGCACCATTGAAAGCGCCTGGTTCCTGAGGCCCCGGTTTAAAATAAGGGTCCTAAGGGCCGGTATGGAAACGACCACAACCGCCACCACAATGATCATCAGAATAAAAAAAAGAAGGAATTTCCTCATCGTCAGAATGCGTATTTTTGCATTTCCTCATTCAAAGGTATTAATATTATCAGTCATATGAAACCTCTTAGAATTATTGTTATCATGAGCATTGCAGCAAGTTGCATGTCCTGCGGCGGACAAAAAACCGTAGAAAACCCCGGCGGGGATAAATTTAAATACCTCACCGAACAATTCGGAGATTCGAAGATCCTCAGGTACCAGGTTCCCGGTTTCGAAACCCTGGACCTGAAACAGAAAAAGCTCATTTATTACCTCAGCCAGGCTGCGCTTTGCGGCAGGGATATCACTTACGACCAGAACTGCAGTTACAACCTGCTTGTGCGTAAGACTTGCGAGGCGGTGTATGCAGGTTTTAAAGGGGACCGCTCATCCGCCGACTTTATCAGTTTTACATTGTACCTGAAAGAATTCTGGTTCAATAACGGGCTTCACCATCACTATTCCACCGATAAGACCAGGCCTGAGTTTTCACAAGATTTCTTCATCTCGGCCCTGAAAGCCGAGGGCGCAGAGAGGCTCCCGCTGGCAAGCAAACAGTCACTTGAACAGTTCACTGCTGAGATGGTAAAGATCATCTTTGATCCCTCGGTTGCGCCAAAACGGGTTTCCCTTGACCCTTCGAAAGACCTGGTGCTTGCTTCGGCATGCAACTTCTACGACGGGGTTAACCAGAAGGAGGCCGAGGAGTATTATGCACGACTGAAGGAAGCCGATGCGAGGGCTAAAAAGGATACAAGGGTTTCATACGGATTGAATTCTAAGCTTGTCAAAGAGAACGGAAACATTAAAGAGCTGACCTGGAAGGTAGGCGGATTGTATTCCCCCTCTATAGAAAAGATCGTTTATTGGCTTGAGAAGGCCCTGCCTTTTGCCGAAACTCCTGAACAGAAAGCCTCGGTGGGAAAACTGATAGAATACTACAAGACCGGCAGCCTTGTCGCCTGGGATGAGTACAATGTGCTATGGGTAAAGGATATTGGTGCACTGGTCGATTTCGTGAACGGATTCATAGAATCCTACGGCGATCCCATGGCCATGAAGGCCGGATGGGAAGCAGTGGTGAATTTCAAGGACCTCGAAGCCACAAAACGTACAAAGATCATAAGTGACAACGCCCTTTACTTTGAATCGAACTCGCCAACTGATCCGCAGTATAAAAAGAAGGAAGTGAAAGGCATTACAGCCAAAGTGATCACTGTGGCCCAGCTGGGTGGAGAGTGCGACCCGACTACGCCGATTGGGATAAACCTGCCCAATGCCAACTGGATCCGTTCGGAATACGGTTCCAAGTCGGTTACCATGGATAACATCACTTATGCTTATGACCAGGCTTCCCTTGGCAATGGATTCCTTGAAGAATTTGCGGCTTCGCCGGATGAGGTTTCCAAAATCAGGGAATACGGCTATGCCGCTTCAAGCCTTACAACCGACATGCACGAATGCCTCGGGCATGCCTCGGGACAGCTCAAGCCGGGTGTTACCCATGATATGCTGAAGAACTACCATTCCTCCATAGAAGAAGCCCGGGCCGATCTCTTTGCCCTGTATTACATACTGGACCCTAAAATGGAGGAACTGGGACTGCTTAAATCCCTGAAGGCAGGGGAGGCAGAGTACGATGGGTTCATACGGAACGGGCTGATGACCCAGCTGGTCAGGATCAAACCGGGCAAGAATATCGAAGAATCCCATATGCGCGACCGCTCTCTCATTGCCCATTGGGTGTATGAAAAAGGAAAGGATAAAAACATCGTTGAGAGGTTCAGCATCAAAGGAAAGACTTATTTCAGGGTGAACGATTACCAGGCTCTTCGCACACTTTTTGGCCTCCTGCTGAAGGAGATCCAGAGAATAACTTCCGAGGGAGACTACAAGGCTGCGAGGGACCTGATAGAGACCTATGCCGTGAACGTTGACCAGGATCTGCATAGAGAGGTCCTCGAAAGGTATAAAAAACTGAACATCGCGCCATATACGGGCTTTATCAATCCTTCATTCGAACCTGTGATCAAGGGTGATTCAATCGTTGATGTGCAAATTTCGTATCCCGATGATTTTGCCTCCCAGATGATGCTGTATTCAAATAAGTTTTCGTTTTTACCGGTACGATAGGCTGTTCATAAATCAATCAATAACAAACGGGATCATCAATCTTCAGGGGTTTCGAAAGGGCGTAATTTTATCGTGATCATAATGAATATAACGCCATCACGATAAAAAATGACCAAGCTTATACTGTTTTCAATACTCTCCTGGATGCTACTGTTACCGGGAAACCTGCCTGTTGGCGCCGACAAGTATCCCCAGCATTACTTTCGCTCACCGGTAGATATTCCTATCTCCCTCGCCGGATCTTTCGGGGAACTGAGGAAGAACCATTTCCATTCAGGCATCGATATACGTACAGGTGGAAAAACCGGCTTGCCCGTTTACGCCGTGGCCGACGGTTATGTGGCCAGGGTGTTTGTGTCCCCTTCGGGTTTCGGCAAGGCATTGTATATCGCCCATGCCAACGGTTACACCACGGTTTACGGGCACCTTCTCCATTTTAACGGGGCTATCGGAAGCTGGATCTCCAGGCAGCAGTACAGCCAGGAATCGTTTGCACTGGATATGGAAGTTCCCAAAGGATTATTAAAAGTGAAGAAAGGAGAAGTTATCGCTCTTTCAGGCAATGCAGGCGCTTCGGCGGGACCCCACCTTCACTTCGAAGTGAGGGAATCGGGGAGCCAGGAGGTGATCAACCCGTTGGAATTCGGTTTTGATGTGCCCGATAACACCCCCCCGAAGATCACGGCAGTCAAGATCTATCCTTTTGACGCCTCGGCCCTTGTGAATTCTTCTGATAAAGCGCTGATGTTCGGGGTTACAGGCGGCGGCAACAGCTACTCCATAAAAAGTCCCGATACAGTGAACGTCAGCGGGAACATTATCTTCGGTCTTGAAACAACCGATTTTTCGGACAATTCAGGCATGAAGAACGGGGTTCCTTCGCTTTCCCTGACGGTCGACAACGAACAGGTGTATTCCCACCACCTTGAAAAGTTCGCTTTTGCAAATACGAGATATGTGAACAGCCTGGTGGATTATCCCCTGCTGATACACGGCAACCGGAAGGTCCAGAGATCTTATGTGGCGCCCAATAATAAAAATGACATATACGGGAAAGTGAAAAGCCGGGGAATTGTGAGCTTTACCGATAACAGGGCCCATAAGATCGTGTATACAGTGACCGATCTTTACAGCAACAGTTCCCGGCTTGTTTTCTGGGTGAGAAGCCATCCGCCTTCAGGGCGGCGTCCCGAAAACAAAATAGAGAAAGGTGTTCAGATGATGCATTGTACTGAAGACAATCATTTTGTCAGGAATGATGTTGTTCTGGACATCCCGAAAGAGGCCCTTTACGAGGACCTGGATTTTGAATATTCCTCCGAACCCCAGGTGCCGGGCACTTACGCACACCTCCACAGGCTGCAGAATGAAGACACCCCACTGCATGTATATTGCAGCCTGTCGGTTAAACCGACGAACCTTCCTAAGGAACTGATGGATAAAGCACTTATTGTTGCCGTGGAGCCGGGTCACAGGTTCTATGCAAAAGGCGGGGTATGGGAGAAAGGCTTTTTAAAGACGCAAATCCGTGATTTCGGCGATTACAGCATAGCCGTGGATACTGAACCGCCGGTGATACGGCCGGTGAATGTGAAAACGGGTAAAAATCTCCGGGGGCAGGGGAGCATTATGATGAAGATCAGCGATAACCTCTCGGGCATTAAATCCTGGCGGGGCACAATGAACGGAAAATGGATACTCATGGACTACGATGCCAAGAATAACCTGCTGACCTACTTCATTGATGAGCATATGGCGAAAGGCAAAAACAATTTTCTTCTTGTGGTGACCGATGGGGTGGGGAACCAGGGCCGGTATGAGGCTGTACTGACAAGGTAGACCTGATATTTCATATATTTACGGTAAACTAAGGGCTATGGGAAAATTAAAACTGATCATGGGGTTTCTGCTCATCGGCAGTCTTGCTTTGATATTTTCGTGTAAAAAGAAATCAGAAAGTTCAGGCGATAACCCCTCGAACGGTTACAGGATCATCCAGGAAAGAGATTATGCAAATAATGTGTTGCAAAACAGTGACGACTTTTCATATTCAGGGAGCCAGCTGACGGAGATCCTCGCCTATATGCGGGGCACAAAAGCAACAGCTGATGGGAAGATCACAATTGAATACAATGGGGGAAATATTTCAAAGGTCTCGGTATTCATGAACAACAACGGAACATGGCTCATCAATGAGGACGCAGTTGTGAATAGCTATACCGACAGCATGCCGTCGGAACGGATAATTAAAAATTATGATTCGGCCGGTATGACCACTTACCAGGTACGCTACACCGATACCTACCTGAACGGCCAGGTAAGCGAGGAGAAGTCATACTCCATGCAGAATGGATTATGGGAGCTCTATTCCAGGGCTGCCTACACATACAACCCCCAGGGACAATTGGAGAAGATAGTGATGTACTCGGGTACCGGCAGCCTTCAAACAACCACCTCGTATACATGGCAGAATAACCTTATTGTAAGTGAGATGAGGTTCGCACTCGACAGTTTGGATCGTCACAAAACTACCTATGATTATTCAGGAACCAGCCTCATCAAGGCTTCCAGGTCATTTTACACGAACAGCACCTGGTATCCGACCGGCACATCCGACTATGTCTACAATGCCCATGGAAATCTTATCAGCCAGACTGATAAATCTGTTCCGGCTTCCGTCGAATACAGGCTGGAATTTGATTATGCTGCTGCCCGTGGCAACTGCCGTCAGCTGTTTATTGTGATGGGAGTTGCTGAATTATGGAATGGCGCCCCTGACCCCATGCCTGCGAAAAGTTCAGTGTTGCCCTCTTCCCTGCTCCAATCACTTTTGGGCAGGAATGCCAGCAGATAGTAGCTTTAGTAATTCGGCCTGTTTTCCATACATATTTCTTGCTATTTTTGCAGTATGCAGGAAACCATTTTAATTCTCGATTTCGGATCCCAGTACACCCAGCTTATTGCCCGCAGGGTCAGGGAACTGAACGTATTTTGTGATATCCATCCATATAATAATTTCCCAAAGGACCTCAGCGGACTCAAAGGGGTGATCCTTTCTGGCAGTCCGTTTTCGGTAAGGGATCAAAATGCCCCGTTCCCCGATCTGGCAGGGATCAAAGGAAAGCTTCCTGTACTTGGCGTCTGTTACGGAGCCCAGTACCTTGTCCACTCCTCGGGCGGGGAGGTCGCACCTTCTAAAATCCGCGAATACGGCCGTGCAAACCTGGGTTTCATCGACCAGCGCTGCCGCCTGTTAAGGGGAATGTCAACCGGTACCCAGGTCTGGATGTCGCATGCCGATACCATCCTGAAGGCCCCGGCTTCCTTTAAGATCACCGGTTCCACTTCGGATGTGGAATATGCTGCATTCAAGATCGAAGGGGAGGAAACATACGGGATCCAGTTCCACCCGGAGGTATACCATACCCCCGAAGGTTTGCATTTACTGAAGAATTTTGTTGTTAATATCTGCGGATGTAAACAGGACTGGACCCCCGAGTTGTTTGTTGAATCAACGGTAAAGGAACTTAAAGCAAAACTAGGGAACGATAAGGTAGTACTTGGTTTAAGCGGCGGGGTCGATTCATCCGTCACGGCCATGCTGCTTAACAGGGCAATCGGTAAAAACCTGTAGTGCATCTTTGTTGACAACGGTTTACTGCGAAAGGACGAATTCGCCAAGGTCATGGAGCGCTATAAAAAACTTGAGCTGAACGTGATCGGCGTCGATGCCAGGGACCAGTTCCTCGATGCCCTGAAAGGGGTCGCCGACCCTGAAAAGAAACGTAAAATCATTGGCAAGACCTTTATCGACGTCTTTGACCAGGAAGCCCATAAGATACAGGGAATTGCATGGCTGGCCCAGGGAACCATCTACCCCGATGTGATCGAATCCCGCTCTGTTAAAGGGCCTTCGGCTACCATTAAGTCGCATCATAATGTGGGAGGGCTGCCGGAGTATATGAAACTGAAGATTGTAGAGCCCCTGAACTTCCTTTTCAAGGATGAGGTCCGCAAGGTCGGACTGACCCTGGGGCTTGACCCGGAATTTATCAACCGCCATCCCTTCCCCGGCCCCGGCCTGGCTGTTCGTATCATCGGCGACCTTACCCGGGAAAAGATACGGCTGTTGCAGGATGTGGATGATATTTATATTGCAGGGCTGCGTAAATATGATCTCTACCATAAGGTATGGCAGGCTTTTGCAGTACTTCTCCCTGTGCAGTCGGTAGGTGTGATGGGAGATGAAAGGACATATGAAAATGTGGTTGCCCTGAGGGCAGTGACTTCTACCGACGGGATGACGGCCGACTGGGCCCATCTCCCTCATGAATTCCTTGCAAAAGTCAGCAACGATATTATAAATAAAGTCAAAGGAGTGAACAGGGTGGTGTACGACATTTCGTCAAAACCACCGGCAACGATAGAATGGGAATAATAACAGATAACTGGGCGATTAGGTAACTGGATATCTGGTTATCCAGCTATCCCGCATCAAAATTTAAATCAATGTACCGTCTTTTCTGTTTCTTAGCTCTTTTCTCAGCCTTACCCTGTGTGCTGGCTCAAACATACCAGGACCAGCTCAAGGCCATTCATTCTGCAGTTGTTGAACAAAAGGACGGAAAATCGTTCTATGTTCATATGGTTAAAAAAGGCCAGACTCTGTATATGATCTCCAAAGCATACGGTGTGGAGGTGAATGATATCATTGCTGAGAATCCCGTAGTAAAGGAAGGCCTGAAAGCCGACCAGAAGCTCCTGATCCCATTTCCAGTCCAGAAAAAAGAGAATCCTGCAACCCGCATCCCGGATCCCGGATCCCGGCAACCTGAACCCGTGGGTACGCATCCCGCATCCCGTACCCCGGTTCCTGTATCAACAAACGTCCCTTGCGGCTCCGACACTGCAAACAGGAATAAACCATGCCATGTGGTGCTCATGCTGCCCCTTTACCTGGAAGAAGTAGAGGCCATGAACCCTGAAACCGCTGCGGAAGAGGCTATAGAGAACTGGAACTCCCTCAAATACCTGCCGTTTTATGAAGGCTTCAGGCTGGCTGTTGATTCTCTCCAAAAACAGGGGCTTCACCTTACCCTCCATGTTTACGATGTGGGCAAGGATACCCTGGTAACACAGAAACTGCTGAAGAACCCGGAACTTAAGTCGGCCGACCTGATCATAGGCCTGTTGTTTAATAAGAACTTCCAGCTTGTTGCAAAATTTGCCCTGGAGAATAATATCCCTATTGTTAATCCCCTGAGTGAGCGCAGTGATGTTGTCCTTAATAATGAAATGGTATTCAAGGTAAACCCGTCAAAGAACTCCCAGCTTGAAAGCCTGGCCGATTTTATGCAGAAAAGCATGTACCGCGGCCAGATCATTATTATCAGGAACGGGCAGTTCAGGGATAAGGATATAGCCGATAAACTGAAAAAAGAATGTTTGGCAAGAAATCTCAATGTGATCCTGGCTGAAGGCCAGGATGTAGCCATTGGAAAACTTTCCAAGGGGAAGGAGAATGTTCTGGTTGCCTTTGCCGATAACAATGCCTATGCCCTTGACCTCATGCGCAGGTTCTATGAACTCCGTAACGATTATAACCTTAGCCTTGTAGGGCTTACCGATTGGGAGAAGCTGGAGGGGCTTGAAACTGATTTCCTTAATGGACTGAATACTCACCTGGTCTCACCTTATTTTGTCGATTATTCTGTTGCAGGGGTGAAAAAGATGGTACTGAATTACCAGGTAAATTATAAAGCCGACCCCGAACCTCTCGCTTTCCAGGGATTCGACATAGGATATTATTTTCTTTCGGCCCTGATGAAATTCGGGAAACTGTTCCCCGCCTGCATAAAGGATTTCAGGCTTCCCACGTCCCAGACCAGTTTTGAGTTCCGCAGAGCAGGCAATAATACAGCTAACGGTTTCGAAAACCGGCACTGGTCGGTATATCAGTATGAGAATTTTAAGCTGGTAAGGCTCGATTAATGCCTCCCAACCGGGAGCGCGAGCAATGGAACATTGGTTGCAAAGAGATTCTTCTTTGTGATATTCCTCGTAAATACCATGTACACCAGTGAACGCTTATGCGGCTGGAATGCAATGAGGTTAATGAGCTTGCCTTTTACAAACTGGTCAATGGTCTCCTGGTTTTCTCCCTCGATCTCGATCAGGTTGAAATGCAACCTGCCTTCTGCAATTTCCTTTGAAAACCCCGACTGCAGGTCTTTCATCTTTACGCCGGCTTCGGAAAGTTTTGAGGTATGGCAGAAATGCACCGCATGCACCTGGTTTTTAAATGGCTTGAAAAGATCCAGTAAAGTTTCGAGCGAGTGGCGGTTCCCTTCGGAAAGATCTGCGGCGAACATCACGTTTTCAAAGCTTTTAAAGCCTTTCATAACAGGAATCGTGAAAACCGGGACTTTGACATGGTCTATGATGAAGGTTGAAACTTTACCCCATACATTAAGATTATTACCTTTCCCGGTTGTGCCTATTACGATCATATCTGGCTTGAATTCATTGTAGATCTCAATGAGTTCATGCTCCACCTCGCCTCCGCTGACATGCGTGGTGACAGTGATGTTTTCAAGGTTCTTCTCCCTGATGCGGGCATCAAGCTTTTCGTGAAGTTCTTTCATACTCGCCTCCGACTGCTTGAAGATCTCCCTCATCAGCTGTTCGTTATACAGGGTAGTCATGTCGAGTGTATCGGGGAAGCTGGTATCGGTGAGGATGATCTGGTCAAAATAGGTATGGAACAGTTTCAGTTCGGCTCCATAAGTGGAAGCAAGCTCAATGGCATACTGGCATGTGATGTCGGTATGCTGCGAAAAATCAACGGGGACTAATATTTTTTTCATGATGTAAAGTTAATAAGTTCAACAATTCTTTACAATTTTTTTTATTCGAATAGTTAGCTTCAAGATGCATGAGCCGGGCCTGTATCATCTCTTCCGTGAATTCTTCGTCAAAGCAGCTCATGGCCTTTTCCCTTATCTCTCCGGGGCTGTTGGCTATCATACACAGAGGGGCAAGGTTGGTGCCTGCCACCATCTGGGAGTTTATGATACAGAACCTACCGTTATACAGGGCATTCAGAAGTTTCAGCTTGAGCCCGGTGGGTTGGAAAGTGACCATGATATGCATGTGGGCTTCCCTGATCAGTTCAAACATCTTTTCTTCCGACGGATTTGGCAGTATGCGGATGTTCGCTTTCCCTTTCGCCAGCATGCTGAGCGAAGGCGAAGGATTCTGCCCGGCAACCAGGAGCTCGGGCATGGATGGATCCCATACCTCTGTGATCAGGTACCTGGCGGCCTGTTCGTTCTCAGGAACGCTTAGTTTACCGTGATACAGGGCAAAACTTCCCCTGCCTTCCTTCATGAAAATCCCGTCCTCCTTATGAAAGCTGGGCATATAAGAAATATGCTTCGATGGAAACACCTTCTTCAGGTACTTCCTGTCCTCTTCTGAGACCACAAGCATGAAATCGGCATGCTTAAGATATTTCTGGAAATTCCTCAGCCGTAGGCTTTCGATAAGGAAGAACAGTTTCTTTTCAAGAGCCTTTTCGGCCTTGTAAAGGTGGAAATAATACTGATGCTCGATATTGCTTTCGCGGTATATTTTCAATCGTTTCGAAAACTGTTTGTCTTTAAGGAAATGGCAGGTGTGGAGCCCTTCAAACAAAATGGGATAATTGTCTTTTAACAGGTTCTTTTTAAGTTCCGCCGACACCCTGCTCCCGACGATATAAGGCCTGATGCTCAGATGTGTTTTCAGCCCGTTTTTCCTTGGGTAATAGTTAACGCCGGCGCATAATTCATCGAGTTTCTTTTCAGGCTTGCGGTTATATTCAAAGCAGTGAAGGTGTACCTTCACCCCGGCCTCGCTAAGGGTTTTGATCTTGTAAAATACATCGATCACACCCCCGTAATCGGGAGGATAGGGAATGTCGAATGACACGATATGAAGGTGTTGTTCCATCAGATTGCTTTCAGGTTTTCCAAAACACCCATCAGGGTTTTCTCTTCATTTTCCCAGCAAAGGTCATCGGCTGCCCTCCTGAGGTTCTGCCTGTAAAGTTCCAGCCTTTCGGTGTTCATAAGCATGGCATCGAATCGGCCGGCCAGGTATCGGGGATCGTGGTTTTCTATAGTTTCCCCGATGAAATACCTGTCAACGACGGCTTTCATTTCGGGGAAAGGCGATATGAGCACGGGCACCCCGGCCTGGATATAATCCATGAATTTATTCGGCAGGGCGTAATGGTAGTTAAGGCTGACATCTTTCTCGATAGAAAGGCCGAGATCGGCCATCAGGGTGATGGGATGGAGTTCCTGGAAAGGCACCTGCCCGAGGAAAATGACTTTCCCTTTTACATTCTGGCCGGCAGCAAACAGTTTAATCTGTTCAAACACATCTCCGGTTCCTGCGATGACAAGCTTTGCATCGGTCCTGATGAATTTCATGGCCTGGATGGCTTCCTCCAGCCCGCGGTCGACATTCACAGAGCCCTGGTAAAGGATAACCTTATCACCGGGTTCAATGCCATATTTCGCCTTGTCGGCAGCATTCATAGCTTCGCGCCTGAAAGGAACGTTCCTGATCACGGTGACCGGCAGGCTGTATTCCTGTTCGTAGAGCCTCGCAATGCTCTGGTTCACCGCTATAACTGCCTTGAGTTTTGGGAATATATAATCCTCAATTGTTTTCCAGATGCGGGTCGTGAATTTACGCCCTACCAGTTCGGGCACACCCCTGAAATATTCATGGCAATCGTGCAGCAATCGGGCTTTCCCCCCGAAGAGTCCTTTCCAGCATGAAGCAGTATAGCATCCGGCCAGGGTATCCAGGTCGTTTGAAACGATGAGGTCGGTATGATGCCCCATAAGGAAGAAAAACAAACGCAAATTATAGTTGGCATAAAACCAGGGGCCTTTGTCGAAACTCAGTTTCATGCGGTGCATGCCGTAAGAGCGGGGAGCAAGCGGTAAGCTGCTCTTCCTCAGTCTTCCAACCAGCAGCACCTCGAAGCCGGCTTTCCCGAGCGCCTCGCAGGTCCGGTGAACCCTCTGGTCGGTAGTCAGGTCGTTGGTAACCGAAACAATGGCTTTCTGCATGATGTTGTTGATCCCGGGTTTACATAGCAAAGTTAATTTTTTTACTTTTGATGTATGCAAGTACTTGAGAACATCTCCCTGAAACCATACAACGCCTTTGGAATTGACGTCAAGGCAAGGTATTTCGCCGAGCTTCATTCCGATAATGATATAGCTGCTTTTTTCAGCGCCCTTACCGAAGAGCGTATGCCTTTTCTTGTCCTGGGAGGCGGGAGCAACATGCTTTTTACAAAAGATTTCGAAGGCAGCGTGGCCTGCATCCGAAGCAAAGGCATAGTGAAGCTGATGGAGGATGAAAAGCATGTTTATCTTAGAATTGCTGCCGGCGAGGTTTGGGATGATGTGGTGAAATATGCTGTGGACAATGGCTGGGGAGGCATAGAGAACCTTTCCCTTATACCCGGAAATGCCGGGACCAGCCCTGTTCAGAACATAGGGGCCTATGGTGTTGAGCTTAAAGATGTATTGTACTCGGTAGAGGTAGCAGATGTTATCGCAAGGCATTACCGGGCTTTCAGGCCGGCCGACTGTGAATTCGGGTACCGAACCAGCATCTTTAAAAACCGGGGGAAAGGCCGTTTTGTCATCACCAGCCTTTGTCTTAAACTTGATAAACAACCTGTTCTGAAGCTTGATTACGGTGATATCCGCAGGGAACTCGGCAAGGCCGGGGTCAAAGACGTAACGATATCCGCAGTCAGGGATATAATAATTAAAATCCGAAGCAGTAAGCTCCCCGATCCTTCAATTATTGGAAATGCCGGCAGTTTCTTCATGAATCCTGTTGTTTCTGCTGATGAGTATGCCCGTTTGATCAAAAAGTTTCCCGCTATGCCTTCCTTCAAAAGCGGGGATGAAGTCAAAATACCCGGGGCCTGGCTTATCGAACAATGCGGTTTTAAAGGCAAACGATACGGAGACGCAGGGGTGCATGAAAACCAGCCCCTGGTACTGGTCAATTACGGTTCTGCAACAGGGAAGGAAATCCTTGTCCTGGCCGAAAAGATCATTAAATCAGTACTGAAAAAATTCGGGATCGGGCTTGAGAAGGAAGTGAATATCTTTTAGCAGACCTTCAGTGCGCCTATGATTTCCCTGGCGGAAGCGATGTTGTGCCGGTCGAGGTATTCGTTGATGCCCTCCACGATTTTAGGGGCGACCATGGGGTCTATGAAGTTTGCGGTCCCAACCTGGATCACCGATGCCCCGGCCAGCATGAATTCGATTGCATCTGTTGCATTCATGATTCCGCCCAATCCGACGATGGGGATTTTCACTGCCTTGAATACCTGCCATACCATTCGAAGAGCGACGGGTTTTATCGCAGGGCCTGATAATCCGCCCGTAATGGTTGAGATCACCGGTCTTTGAGTTTCTGCATTGATAGCCATACCAAGCAGGGTGTTGATCAGGGTAAGAACATCGGCGCCCCCGTCAACCACTGCCTTGGCCATCTCAGTGATGCTGGTGACATTGGGAGAAAGTTTCACCATCAGCACTTTTTTATAAACATCGCGCACGGCCCTTGTGACTTCGGTTGCAGTGGAGGGGACGACGCCGAATGCCATGCCTCCTTCTTTTACATTGGGGCAGGAAATATTCAGTTCTATTGCCGGGATGCCTTCAAGTTCATTGATCCTTTCGGCAACCTTTACATATTCTTCAATGGTTGAGCCGGAAACATTGACAATTATTTGAGTGTTGAATTCCCTTAGCCTGGGATATATGAACTCACAGAAATGATCAACGCCTTTGTTCTGAAGTCCAACCGAATTGAGCATGCCCGAAGGGGTTTCGGCCATCCTGGGGTATTTGTTGCCGTCGCGGTTGGAGCCTGTAACGGCTTTCACGAAGATGCCGCCAAGCAATCCCAGGTCGTAAAAGTCCCTGAACTCCTCCCCGTACCCGAAACAGCCGCTGGCGGTCGTCACCGGGTTCTTGAACTGCATGCCTGCTATGTTTATATTCAGGTCAGCCATTGGATTGCCATTTTAATCTTGCTGCATCGAAAACCGGTCCTTCTATGCAAACCCTTTCATTCCCTTTATCAGTCTGTGTTATGCAGCAGAGGCAAACCCCGTAACCGCATGCCATGTAATTCTCGAGAGATACTTCGCAGGCAACTCCTTTCTCAGCGGCGATATTTGCAACGGCATGCATCATGGCATCGGGCCCGCAGCAGTAAATGCGATCGTAGGGCAGGGGAGACTGGTTGAAAACCGGATTTTGGGTAACGAAGCCTTTTTCTCCCATGCTCCCGTCATCGGTGCTGAGATAAACCTTGCCGTACTTTGAATATTCTTCGACCTGGGATACCTCATCCGCCGACCTGAATCCTACCAGAAAATCAGGCCTTATGCTTTTCTGATTAAGAAAGTCGCCCATGAACATCAGGGGTGCAACACCCGCCCCGCCGCCTACAAGCAATACCTTATGACTGGCAGGAACCGAAAATGAATTTCCCAGGGGGTATACAAGATTGAGCGTATCACCGGGAGCAAGCATCCCCATATGCCTGGTTCCTTCGCCCTTGACCTGGACAAGCAGCTTCAGTGTGTTCCTGGCGTAATCAACGAAGTGGATTGAGAATGGCCGCCTGAGAAAAGTTGAAGGGGAATTATGAACAAGAACCTGTACAAATTGCCCCGGTAGTATCACGGGCAATGGAAAAGGAGCTTTAAGTTCTAAAACAAAATGTCTTGTATTGAGCCGGCTGTTGCCTACAACTTGAAAATCATGTGCAAACTTTTTCATTGGCCGGAGTAATGGGCATTTAATTGCCGAGCCTGGTCTGTGCCTCGCGAATGACCTCCCTGAATTTCCTCAGGATACGGTCCCATTCTTTGAAAAGTTCATCGCTTTTTACGCTCACCTGGCTTGCATTGGCCACTTCGCTTACCAGTTTGATCTTATAGGCAAGGGGATCGGTGGAAGCCAGCTTGACAATGATCCTTGTACGTATGGTCTTCTGCTTGAATGTTTGAACTACCCATGCGGTACGCAGATACCCTGTGTTTTTATCGGTGACTTCAATCACATCGAAGTAGGTGGTGATGATCTGGCTCAGGAGTTTCCATGCATCATCTTCTTTTTTTGTTGTTTTGATCTCGATGTCGACATTGGCGACGTCGGTGGCCTCTGATGCGTCATAAGCATCATCTTTCTCCATCTGGTAAAAATATGTTTTGGGAGGGGCGCTGTAATCGGGCTTATTGCAAAATTCTATAAGGCCGATGAGATAACCCATTTTTTCAACTTTGACGTTTACACAGGCATATGAAGGAATAGTAATTTCAAGCTGGCCTGATCCCATAAGTTTTCCGTCGACAAAGATCTTTGCATCGGGTTCGGAAACCGTGAAGCGGACGAGTTTTTTCCCGGCTGTGGCCGTAAGGCTTAAAACTATTACTGCTAGCACCAGCAAACTGCTTCTAAATATGGCTTTCATAGAAATTGTTTTTCAATATCCAATATTACAAAATTATTCGGTCTTTTTTTTCTTTGGTGCTTTTTTTTCAGGTTTTGCCGCTGTTGCAGTTTCCTCTGTTTTCACCTCAGAAACTTCCTCAGCTTTCACTTCGGCCGGTTCAGTATTTGCTTCTCCTGCTTTTTCTTCTTCAGGCTCCGTGAAATCAAGCAGGTTCTGGGCTTGCAGGGTATTGTACCAGCTCACCATCTTGCGGATGTCCGACACATAAACCCTTTCCTCGTCAAAATCGGGAATCATCTCCTTGAAGAATTTAAGCAGGGCTGCATTATCTGCTTTCGGGTCGATGCCTGCCTTACCTTCCAGCTTCTCATTAAACGCCTTGAACACCTCTTTCAATTGACGGTCCTCGCCAGTTGTAAAAACACTTATCTCCTCCAGGGAGCTCATTTTTTCATGGCCGAAAGCCGGTATCCGCTTCTGGTCGGCAAGAGACTCAACGATCACCGCATTCTTGCCCTGGGAAACGACTTTAAACAAACCGCTTTTACCTGAGATAGATACAATTTTAGTGAGATCCATAAAGTATTATTTTGTGCAAATATACGAAAAGCCAGCTTAAATTATCCTGTAGTTTTTGTATTCCCCTATGCGCCAGTCAACAAGGTCTTCGATTGTTTGCAATACTTTCTGAACCGGAGGCAGTTTGTTTTTAACCGGATCGGGCCTGAATTCCCATTTGCCGGATGAGATCCTTTTTTTGATTACTTCCGGATGGCTTCCTTCGAATTTCTTCAGGCCGCTGATGATGTTATAATCGAATTCACTTGCAGGCGGGATGTTGTTTTGGACCCATTCATCGTCATGCCAGTGTTTGTGGAAGGATTCCTGCTTGGCCTGCTGTGAGCCCGGTGGTTTTACCCAGCCATAATGGTAAACCCAGGCATCCAGAAGTTTTACATTCAGCTTGCGGCCCTGGTTGCGGAACCCCTGGGCATCCCTGTATGACCTTATTCCCTGACGTTTCCTTATTATCCTCACCTCGCGGCGGTACCAGTCACGTGAAGCCGCTACATAATCATATGATCCGAAAAAATGCAGGTAATTAAAGAGAAGGCCTTCAACCCTGGCATTATCTTTCCATCTTTCCATCCCTTCCTGTATCGCGGAAAGGAAGTTTTCATGGACAACCTCATCAGCCTGTATATAGAAAGCCCAGTCGGTATCGTCAGAAACGGCATCCAATGCCTTGTTTGTCTCAACTGCAAGTACGCTTCCGCCCTCCCTGAGATTGTCGTCCCAAACGCTGTCGATTATGCGGATCTTTGACGGTTCTATTGAAGCGATAAGTTCCCTGGTTGCATCATCAGAATTACCTGCTGCCACAATAAATTCGTCGCAAACGGGCAGAATGGAACGGATTGCCTCTGCAACGGGGTAGTCGAACTTGATGGCATTCCTTACAAAGGTGAATCCGCTGACCTTCATCTCAGAAAGATATAATCCCGGTATAGTTCCCCGGGCTGATCTTTTTCAGTTCGTTTTTTACCTTTTTGCTTACAGAAAGGCCGTCGATAAATTCATGAAGCACGGCCTGGGTCACCTGCCGGTTTCCCCTGGTAAGGTCTTTAAGAGCTTCGTAAGGATTGGGATATTTTTCACGCCTGAGTATGGTCTGTATTGCTTCGGAAACCACGGCCCAGTTGTTATTGAGGTCGATCTGCAGCTTGGCCTCGTTAAGGATCAGCTTGTCGAGGCCTTTAAGCAGGGATTTAAACCCGATGACCGAGTGCGCAAAAGGCATCCCGATATTCCTGATCACGGTGGAATCGGTAAGGTCCCTCTGGAGACGGCTTATGGGAAGCTTCGCCGACAGGTATTCATATAATGTATTGGCAATGCCCAGGTTACCTTCGGAGTTTTCGAAATCTATGGGATTTACCTTATGCGGCATAGTTGATGAACCTGTTTCACCCTTCTTGACTTTTTGCCTGAAATATTCCATGGAGATATACGCCCAGATATCCCGGTCAAGATCAATTAGTATTGTATTGATCCGTTTCAGATTGTCGAAAAGAGCAGCCAGGTTATCGTAATGCTCGATCTGGGTTGTTGTTTTCTGCCTACTGAGGCCAAATGATTTTTCCAGGAAATTATCGGCAAAATCGTTCCAGTCTATATCAGGGTAGGCAGCATGATGGGCGTTAAAATTCCCGGTTGCCCCGCCAAATTTACCTTCAAACCTGAGCGACCCCAGCATGGCAATCTGCACCCCGAGCCTTTCGGTAAAAACAAAAAGTTCTTTTCCAACAGTAGTCGGAGAGGCCGGTTGTCCATGAGTATGGGCCATCATTGCAACGTCTTTCCACTCCTGGGATCGGGCGTAAAGTATGTTAAAAACCTCTTCCAGCAATGGCAGGTAAACTTCAACAAATGCATCCCTGGTGGCCATGGGAAACGCTGTGTTGTTCACATCCTGGGAAGTAAGCCCGAAGTGGACGAATTCAGAATATTCCGATAGCCCCAGCTCCCTGAATTTCTCTTTAAGAAAATACTCTATAGCTTTCACATCATGGTTAGTCTCCTTTTCAATGTCCTTGACACGAACAACGTCGGTATTGCTGAACCGGGCGCCGATGCGTCTCAGTTTGGGAAAGGCTTTCCTGTCAATGCTTTTCAGCTCCGGCAAAGGAAGTTTGCAGAGGGCAATAAAGTATTCGATCTCGACGATGACACGGTACTGGATTATGGCCGCCTCTGAAAAATATGACGCCAGTTTTTCGGTTATTTTCCTGTATCTTCCGTCAACAGGTGATATTGCAAAAAGTGATGAGTCCATGATAAATGAATTCAGTTTATTTATCATACGAAAATACAAATTACTTGAACAGAAAAGATAATCTTACAGGCTATCCCTTAACAATTACTTTGCCGGGATAATGAGTTTGGCGAAAGAATTGGAGTAGGCCGTGAAAAATCCTACCCCGCCGCCGCTGATGTTGCCTTCCACGTTGGCGGGAGGTCCCGAGAAAAATGGGATCTGGTAACCGGCCTGCTGTACCTCCTGGATGAAATCATAGTATTCCCTGGTGATGCCGCTCATCTGAACGATCAGGGTGTCGCCCGGATGAAGGGTTTCCCATGGATGGCCGTTGTTGATGTAAAAGGCTGTAAGCCCCTTGATATAGCTTCCGTTGAAATACTTGTCATCGGAGGTTGACCATTTCTGGATAGAGTCAGTCATCAGCACTCCGTTACGGTAATATTTAAGAAGGTAAAAGTTTATTTCATCGCCGGGTTCCTGTGCATATATCTTGACCAGCCAGTGCCCGTTCTTCCCAAGGTCAGGATTAAACTCGGCCTTGATGGAATCAAGCCGGGCAACTTTCATGATCTTGCATGCAGAAGAGTATTCGGCACTGTTACCTATGACTTCGGGTAGTTTGATATCCAGGCCGTATGTTTTACCAATCACGCCCCTGAAATTTTTTGGCAGGGTGTAAATTCCCGGATTGTCGGGCAGTTCTTCCACAAGTGTATCGAGGAATGAGCCATCGCTTATAGTAACCATTGCATGGCTTATCATAGGAGGCGGCTGGTTGTAAAAATAGCTTGCCGATTTGCTGAGGCTGACACTCTGCTGCATACTGTCGTTAGTAATGCCGCCATCAACCACCAGGCGGATATAGGAATTGTCCAGGTTCACATTGATCCTCTCGGTACATCCGGCGATCAATAAAAGGATGAGCAGGCTGAAGAGGAGCTTATTCATGTTTGAAGTGAAAATTAAATGTTACTGAAGGGATAATGCCGAAAAGGTAGATTTTCTCGGCGTAGGTGACATTCGGATCGACATTGTCCTGT
The DNA here is from genome assembly GCA_903837605.1 of uncultured Bacteroidales bacterium. GTDB lineage: Bacteria > Bacteroidota > Bacteroidia > Bacteroidales > FEN-979 > CAIRDP01. The sequence goes on from CAILVF010000047.1 coordinate 99,379, forward strand.
ACAAAATTGACAGACCAGGTGTTGTGGCGGTTATATGCATTGTAAACCGAGAAATTCAGGTCCCACGAAAACCTTCTGTTGGGCTTTTGCTTTGACGAAAAGGTCACAGCCACGTCAAGACGGTGGTAATCCTGGTAGCGGTATGCATTTCGTTCGGAATATATGGGGATAACCTTGCCTGCGACGGTAGCCCTTCCGGTTGGAAAAGTCACCGGCGCCCCGGTTGCATAAACCCAGTTGGCGCTTATGCTCCAGCGTTTCGACACCTGGAAATTAAGCACAACACTGATATTGTTTGGTTTGTCATAGGGGGCGGGATAAGGGTTCTCCTGAATTTCCGGGATCATGCGGAATGACCTGGAGTAAGTATAACTGACCCATCCGCTGACTATCTTTTCGTTGAGCCTTACGAGAAATTCAACGCCATATGAATATCCCCGGCCGGTTCTTACCTGGCCTTCAAGCGTGTCAACCAGCAGCAGCTGGGCGAAGTTTTTGAAATCTATTACATTCTGCATCCATTTGTAGTAAACTTCGACGGATGTCTCTATAGTGTTATGACGGAAATTCCTGAAATAACCAAGGGCAACCTGGTCGCCTATCTGGGGCTTTATATTCGGGCTGGCAGGGAACCATATGTCCAGAGGGGTGCCTGCCGATGAATTCTGGGCAAGCTGGAGATACTGGTAGGTGCGCGCATAGCTTGCTTTTACCGAAGACTTCCCGTTGAAATCATACATCAACCCCAGCCTGGGCTCGATGCCCCCATAGGTATTGTAAACAGTCCCGGCTTTGTATACCGTGGAATCAATAGCGACATGGTTGGTTGTGTAATGAAAAACGGTTCCCGGTCCAATATTCTGGAACAGTGAAAGCCTGAGCCCGTAGGTTGCAACAAGATGGGGTCCTATCTTTTGTTCATTCGTGGCATAAAGGCCCGATTCAATGGAATAATTCTTCGGGACCTGGATGCTGCTGAATACCGTTTCGCTGCCAATACCGGTTGCCGTCCCCGGGTTGATCATGTGGTAGGTCACTGCACCCCCGAAACGCAGGGAGTTTTTGGGATTGATATACCATGAAAAATCGCCCTTTATTCCTAAGTCCCTGAGGTTGGCATTCCACTCAAATGAGTTTGAATTCCCATCGGGAGTCCCGAGCAGATAACGGTAGTCGCTATAGACGCTGGTAAGGTTGAAAAAAAGTTTTTTCGAAAAAACATGGTTCCAGCGGAATGTCCCGGTACCATTGCCCCATCTCATTTTTGAAAACTGGTTGCTGAAAACATCCCTCCCGAAGTAACCCGATAAATAGACGGTATTGTTTTCGTTTATAACATAATTTATCTTGGCATTCAGGTCGTAAAAATACAGATGGTTATTCTGTAAGGCTTTATTGGAGGAAAGCGGAAGAAAAAGATCGGCATAGGTGCGTCTCCCCGAAACAATAAATGAACACCTTTCTTTTTTTATCGGGCCCTCTATGGTAATCCTGCTGGAAATGATACCAATACCCCCGTTGACCTCATATCCTTTTGAGTTTCCTTCGTCCATCCTGACATCAAGAACTGATGCAAGCCTGCCTCCGTAATTCGCGGGTATGTCACCCTTGTATAATTTGACATCCTTGACCGCATCATTATTGAACACCGAGAAAAACCCCATGAGATGGGATGCATTGTATACCGTGGCTTCATCAAGCAGGATGAGGTTCTGGTCAGGCGCTCCCCCGCGCACGCTGTACCCGCTGGATCCTTCACTAACGCTCTGGACCCCCGGAAGCAGCTGGATAGCCTTGATCACATCCACTTCACCCATAAGTGCCGGGATCTTCTGGATAGTATGAATATCCATCTTGAACACACTCATCTGGGGCTTGACCACGTTCTGGTCATTCCTGTCGCTCCTGACAACCACTTCCTGCAGTTCCTTCTGCTCCGTGGCAAGTTCCATTTTCAGGCTGATATCCTTATCAAGGGTGATCTCCAGGGTAGCTGGGGTATATCCTATAAATGAAAAGACAATGTTGTAGGCTCCTTCAGGTAAAGTCAGCGAAAACCTTCCGTACTGGTCGGTAGTGGTTCCCGTTTTCATTTCTTTAACGAATACAGTTGCACCAACGAGTGATTCCCCATCGCTTTTATCAGTGACCTTGCCCGAAATAGTATGTTTTTTAACGTTTTCGGGCAGGGCATAAGCTCCCACCGATATCAGCAATAATAAGAAAAAACAATAGTGAAAATACTTCATCAGGCGCCGGGAAATTAATGTCTAATAACGCTGAATTCCCCGTTTTCGTATAGCTTGATTATGCGGGAAGGTTTCATGGAGGAAATGATGTCGTGATATATGCCCACCGTATAATCAACCTGTTCAAGGATAGCAGGGTTTATATCAGCGAAATTCAGGGGATTTGATGCTCCTGATAAATTCGCCGAAGTGGAAACGATGGGCTTGCCGAATTGCCTGATCATCTCCCTGCAAAACTCATGATCGGCAATTCGTATTGCCACGGAGCCGTCTTCGGCAAGCACATTCGGGGCCAGGTTCCTGCCCCTGGGGTAAATAATGGTAAGAGGGGAAGTGATATTCTTTAAAAGGTCCCAGGTGATCAAAGGTACAGATTCCACGTAGAGCGGAAGTTTATTCGGACTGTCGAGAAGGAGGATCAGGCTTTTGCTGCTCATGCGTTTTTTGATCCTGTATATTTTACGCACAGCATCTTCCCTTGTTGCATCGCAGCCAATACCCCAGATTGTATCGGTGGGATATAGTATGGACCCTCCTGAGTTCAAAGTACCCAGGCAAGACATCAATTCCTGTTTAAATGCTTGGTCGTGCAATTTGAATGTATCTAACAGACAGCAAAATTACCGATAAATTCGGAACAAATTAAAGCGGTGATGGAAATTGATCGGGCCTGATGCTGTTGGCACACTCGAAATGCTGAAGCGGGCATTCTTTTCTTCCATGCAATCCGCATGGCCGGCACTTAAGATCCTTGCTGGCCTGGATGATCCAATGTTGTTCAGAAAGAGGTCCGAAGCCGAAACCGGGGATGGTGCTGCAATAGACTACTGCAACTGCAGCATTTACAGCCGATGTAAGGTGCATGGGCGCCGAGTCGTTGGTGTAATTCATCAGGGCATCTTTCATCAGCGCTGCAGATTCAAGCAGGCTGAGACTGCCGGCAAGGATCTTTATTGCTTCATTACCTGATGAACTCCTGATTTCTTCACATAGTATGATATCCGAAACTGATCCAAGGAGGTAGATCATGAGCCCGGGCTGCAGTGTTTGAATCAGTTCAACCCATTTCGCGGCAGGGTATTGTTTCGTATACCACAACGAAGCCGGTGAAACAGTCACATAAGGCCGGGTTTTATAAGGCAGAACCTTTGCCACATCGGCGGGGGAGGGGTAGAGCTTCGGCCTGGGAACACTGCCGAATTCCAGGGCCCTTTGCCCTGCCGGAGTGACAGACCTGATGAGGGAGATATTCCGTTCAACTTCGTGAACCCCTTTTCCTATGAGATGCGGGACGCGTTTCGAAAAAAGAAATGAAAAGGGATTTTTCCTGAAACCTATGGTATCCTGTGCCCCTGAAAATGCCGAAAGCAATCCTGTAAGGGCAAACCGCTGTATGTTAACCACCAGGTCATATTTTGATTTCCTCACATCCTTCAGGATCCTGAGAAAATCCCTGTATTTTTCAGATTTGTCCCACACAATGAGGCGACGGATGTAAGGATGCCCCTTAAATAAACCCTCCATCCCCTTTTTTACCATTAAATCTATTTCTGCGGATGGGTATGCGTGATGTAAACCTTCGTTTACCGGGGTTGCAAGGATTACATCACCTATGGAGGCGGTCTGGATAATTAGTATTTTCAATTCGCTCCCCTTTTCTTGTTTAGTGACTGCTGACTGGTGACTGGTCACCAGTCACTAATCACTGTTCACTATTCACTGTTCACTCTTTCTCACGCGCTTACATTAAAATCCCTCAAAGCCTGGTTCAGGGAGGTTTTAAGGTCGGTCGACGCTTTGCGTTTCCCTATAACCAGGGCACAACTTACCTGGAATTTACCTGCAGGAAAAGTTTTTTCGAAACTTCCCGGGATGACCACCGACCTTGGGGGAACCACACCCCTGTGCTCGACGGGCTTGCTCCCTGATACATCGATAATACGCGTTGATGAGGTGAGTACTACATTAGCCCCGAGAACGGCTTCTTTCCCAATCCGCACACCTTCAACAATAATACACCTCGACCCAATGAAACAACCATCCTCTATAATCACCGGGGCGGCTTGTACAGGCTCAAGGACCCCTCCCAGGCCGACTCCGCCGCTCAGATGGACGTTCTTGCCAACTTGTGCGCATGACCCTACCGTTGCCCAGGTATCAACCATGCTGCCGTGGTCAATATATGCACCAATATTTATATAGGAAGGCATGAGAACCACACCTTCGGCAATAAAAGAACCAAACCGGGCAACGGCATGGGGAACTACCCTTATACCCAGGGACTTGTATCCTTTTTTCAATGGGATCTTGTCATAGAATTCAAGCGGCCCGGCCTCGGTTACCGACATCTTTTGTATCGGGAAATACAGGATCACCGCTTTTTTAACCCATTCGTTGATGATCCAGCCTTCAATCAGGGGCTCGGCTATGCGCACCGCTCCCTTGTCAAGAAGGCGGATCACCTCACGTATCGCTTTCTGGGTTTCGGGCCTGCTGAGGAGTTCCCGGTTCTCCCAGGCTGGTTCTATTAAAGAACGGAGCTGATCGTACATGTTAAGGCAATATTTGGGTTCAAATGTACAAAATAAATAATTTGTACCTTTGCAACGGAGACAGACATGGGAAGGATTCTAGCAATCGATTATGGTCAAAAACGCTGTGGGCTCGCAGTTACTGATGAGCTTAAGATCATAGCTACGGCCCTGGGCACTCTGCCAACAATGAAGCTCCTGGAGTATCTGAAAAACTATATTTCGGTTAATCCCGTTGAGTGTTTTGTGGTAGGCGAGCCCAAACAAATGGATAATTCCCCGTCGGAATCGTCAAGGTTTATAGAACCTTTTGTGAAACAGCTTGCAAAAGCATTCCCGGGTATAAGGGTCGAAAGAATGGATGAACGCTTTACTTCTCTTATTGCCGGAAGGGTCATACTCGAATCGGGCTTGAAGAAGATGGCGCGTCGCGACAAAAGCCTTGTCGACTCTGTAAGCGCGACGATCATCCTTCAGTCATTTATGGAATCAGAAAGCAATAAAAAAGGACTAAAAAATTCATGATACTACCTGTTGTCGCATACGGGCATCCTGTGTTGAAGAAAAAAGCCCAGGAAATAGGCCCGGATTATCCCGAGCTTAATCAATTTATCGCCGACTTCTGGGAAACCATGTACCAGGCCGATGGGGTCGGGCTGGCTGCACCCCAGGTAAACCGGTCCATCCGCCTGTTTGCTGTTGATGCATCTCCCTTTGTCAAAGATCACCCGGAAGTTGTCGACTTTAAAAGGCTCTTCATCAACGCTGAAATTTATAAGGAAGAAGGTGAGGAATGGACTTTCAACGAAGGCTGCCTGAGTTTTCCCGGAATGAGGGAAGATATTCTGAGGAAACCTGCAATCTGGATGAAATGGGTTGATGAGGATTTTAAACCTTATGACCAGCGGTTTGAAGGTATCCTGGCCAGGGTAATACAACACGAATATGACCATATTGAAGGCATCCTGATGGTCGACCGGATAAACTCCCTGAAACGGGTACTGTTGAACAGGAAACTTAACGATATCTCCAGGGGCAACGTAGATACTTCATATAAAATGCTCTTCCCTCAACTCAAGAAAAGAAAAAAGTAATAATCCCATGAAAGCGAACATACTCTTATTTCCACTCCTGCTGCTAACGATGATTTCCTGCGGCCCTTCACGCACTAAAGAAATTAACAGGATAAATGCAGCCGAAACAAGGATATTCTCACCAAAGGCAACCTCAATCGACAAAGAGGCGGCCGACAGTCTCCTTGTATTGTATTCGGCTTTTATAAAAGACTTCCCGGCCGATTCCATGACTAAAAAATATATTTTCAAAGCCGGCAGCCTTAACATGAACTCGGGAAACGGAAAAGCCGCAATAGAAATGTTCGACCTTTACCGCTCCTCCTATCCCAATGACCCCAGGTCGGCTATCTGCCTTTTCTTTACAGCTTACATTTACGAAAATATGATGAAAAATCTCGATAAGGCCCAGGAATTGTATATACTGTTCATAGAAAAATATCCCCATAATGATTTTGCCGATGACGCCCAGAATGCCCTGAACAACCTGGGCAAGACTCCCGAGCAGATGGTCAAAGAGTTTGAGCAGAGAAAACAAGCCGACAGCGCCAGGGCGGCTGATTCCCTGAGAAAATCAGGAAGAAAAAGAAAATAAGAATTATTTTATAAAGGTCTTTACCAGGAAATCAGATAATTCTGCAGCACTAACCCTCTCTGCCATCTTTCCATCGATGCTGTATGAGATTGTTCCCCTCTCCTCTGATGTTACAATAGCGATGGCATCCGATTTTTCGGTAAGGCCAATGGCTGCCCTGTGCCTCAAACCGTACCAGGAGGGGATGGAACTTTGTTTTGAGACCGGAAGTATGCAGCGGGCCGCCTTTATTGTGTCCCCTGCGATCACAACAGCCCCGTCGTGAAGGGGCCCGTTCCTGAAAAAGATTGATTCCAGCATGATCTCCGATATCCTGGAATCCACTATCTGCCCGGTTTCAACAAAGGCACTGAGCTGGCTTTCCCTGGCAATGACGATCAGCGAACCGGTTTTATTTTCGGCCATTTTCTGGCAGGCCATGACAATAGCGTCAATGCTGGCAACAAATGGGTCGTTTAACTTGATTTTCCAGAACAGGAACCTGCGGCTGCGGTTATGGATTATACGCGTATTCCCAAGCATGAGCAGGAATTGCCTTATCTCAGGCTGGAAAACCACCACCAGCGCAATGACGCCAACACTGATGAACTGACCAAATATCTCACTTAAAAGCTGCATCTGAAAAGCTTTGACAACTTTCCAAATGAGATAAACCGCAATAATGCCGATAAATATCCTGATCGCTGCCGTCCCCTTAACAAGATTGTAAACCTCGTATAGCAGGATAGCGAAAAGAACTATATCGACCAGGTCGACAATCCTGAGATTGAACAATCCGTTTATAGATAAAAGCTGGAACATCATAAGGGTTTTTACTGTTCGTTGGAATATTTTTTCAGGGTTTCAAGCAGATCGACTGTTTCAACCGCTTCTTTAACATCATGTGATCTAAGGATGCAGGCTCCTTTCATAAGAGCTATGGTCTGCAGGACGGTTGTGCCGTTAAGGGCATTCCCGGGACTTACAGCAAGCACCTTACAGATCATCGATTTTCGGGACAACCCGACCAAAACAGGCATTTCAAGTGAGGTGAGTCTCTCAAGGCCAGAGAGCAGCCGGTAGTTATGTTCAACAGACTTGCCAAACCCGAACCCCGGATCAAGGATGATCCCTTTAATCCCTTTCTGCCTGGCTTCCGCGGTTTGCTTTTCGAAGAAGTAACATACCTCGGCAACTACATCTGAATAGGAAGGATTTTCCTGCATATTCTGCGGGTTCCCTTTCATATGCATGATAATATACGGAACGTTCAAGGATGCAACCATCTCCATCATCCCAGTTTCGAACCTTCCCCCGTAGACATCGTTGATCATATCGGCGCCCTCTTCCACCGCAGCCCTTGCAATCAATGGCCTGTATGTATCAACCGACAGGATAACAGAAGGAAAATTACGCCTTATGGCTTTCAATGAAGGCAGCAGCCTCTCTAATTCTCCTTTATGGCCCGGCTCAACCGCACCTGGACGGGTTGAAACGGCTCCAATGTCGATTATCCTGGCTCCCTCGTCAAGCATACGCTCAACCTGCTTCAGCTGAGAGCCGGTCGTAAGGTAGCTTCCCCCGTCAAAAAACGAATCGGGTGTAATATTCAGAATGCCCATAACGGCAGGTACCGCCAGGTCAAGAAGTTTACCGTTGCAGTTGATAACTCTCAAAGAATTCTTTTTTGCAAAGTTATGGAAATTCACCTTGATCATCACGCCATCACGCTTGTCACGACCATTGTTAGCTTCTTTTCATAATTCATGACCGGGTTTATTTACTCCGGTTAGCGTTTTTTTTGTAATTTAGTCCGTCTAAAACTTGCAGCAGTCATCAGGATTACTCCTTGTATTTAGGAATAATTCCGGGTCTCCTGGCAAACCTCATCAGCATACATATGAGTTTAAATCAGAATACAGAAAAGGAATTTGAACATATTATCAGCATCTGCCGTGATATTTTTCTTGCAAAAACGAAGGATTACGGTACTGCCTGGCGCATCCTGAGAACCACATCCATCACAGACCAGATTTATATTAAAGCCCAGAGGATCCGCAGCATTGACGATAAAGGGGTCCAAAAAGTCGAGGAGGGAGTGAAACCGGAATATATCGGAATTGTCAACTATTCGGTGATGGCCCTGATCCAGCTCGAACTCGGAACTGGTGACAGGCTTGAACTGGATGCCGGCGACGCCGAACGTTTTTACAATACGTATATTTATGCCGCCCGTGATCTTATGTTAAACAAAAATCATGATTACGGCGAAGCCTGGAGAAACATGAGGATCAGTTCCCTTAACGACATCATCCTGATGAAACTCCTGCGGATCAAGCAGATTGAGGATAATAAGGGCAGGACGTTCATTTCAGAAGGCCTCGATGCAAATTATTATGATATTATTAATTATGCGATATTCGCCCTGATCAGATTAGAGTATGAAAGTTCTTAGAAACTGCTTCCGTATCCTTATCGGACTGGTGTTCGTTTTCAGTGGTTTTGTAAAAGGAGTTGACCCTCTTGGCACCGCATTCCGCATAGAAGATTATTTTATTGCTTTCGGCATCCCATGGGCAGGCCATTATGCCCTGGCTATCGCGATCTTTATGTGTATGCTTGAATTCACCATAGGGGTGAGCCTGTTACTGAACCTGTGGATAAAAAAAACAGCCTGGCTTCTTCTTCTCGTAATGACGTACTTTACTGTACTTACATTCATAGATGCAATATGGAACCTTGTACCCGATTGCGGCTGTTTTGGGGATGCAATCAAACTTACGAATATGCAGACCTTCATGAAGAACCTTGTTCTGATGCTTTTCGTGGTCCCTGTCTTTCTCTGGCGAAAAAAGTTCCGCTCGGCATTGCCGGCAGCCTTTGATGTGATACTGCTCTCAGTCATTGCAATCGCATTCGCATGGATGTCGGTATACAGCGCAAGGCATCTTCCTCTTATAGATTTCATGGCCTGGAGAAAGGGGAATAAGGTAAGTAAAACTGCAAGCCTTCCTGTTAAATTCTTCGTGACATATAAAAATAAAAAAACCGGAGAGAAGCAGGAGTACCTCGCTTCCAGTTACCCTTGGAACGATACGGTATGGATGTCACAATGGGTGTTTGACAGCCAGAGAGTGGAGGATCCCAATGCAGAAATAACCGCCAGCCTGCTGGTTGAGGATATGCAGGGGAATGATGTCACAGCCTCCGTAATGAAGAATCCCGATTACCAGTTCCTTCTTGTGATTTATAACCTGCAGGAAACAAATACTGATGCGATCCTCAGGATACTCCCCTTCTATAAAAAAGCCCAGGCCGAAGGCAAATCGTTTATCTGCATCACTTCATCCATACCTGCCGATGTACGTAAATTCCGCCTGGCTCACGGCACTTCGTTTGAATTCTATAATGCCGACGACGTAGTGCTTAAAACCATGGTCAGGTCTAATCCCGGTTTGATCCTCCTGAAAGACGGCGTGGTGGTTGATAAATGGGCATTCAGGGACTTCCCTGAATGGAACCGGGTCAGGGAGAAATATTTTAAATGATAAAATTTATTTTTCAGCGGCTTGGCTATGGGATCCTGGTTCTGTTAGGGGTGGTTGTCGTTATTTTTTTTCTGTTCAATATCCTTCCCGGAGATCCTGCCCGTATGATGCTGGGGCAAAGGGCCGACAGCGCTTCGGTTGCAGCAGTGAAAAAAGAGCTGGGTACCGACAAACCTTTGTATATCCAGTTTGCCGCTTACCTCAACGACCTCAGCCCTCTCTCTTTCCATACAGTCAGTCAGCCGGGCGGAAGCTTCAATTACGAGGTACAGAAATACGGCATTCCCTTTTTTGCCCTTGCTTCAAAAAAATACATGGTGGCAGTTAAATACCCCTGCCTCAGGCAAAGCTATCAGACCCGCAGGAATGTTTCGGAGTTGTTAGCGGAGAGTTTTATAAACACGTTTATTCTCGCCATGGTGGCCATGGCTTTTGCCCTGGTGGCAGGTATTGGCCTGGGAATAATTTGCGCACTGAAAAAGAATTCTTTTATTGACCGCGTGTCTCTGGTGTTTTCTGTTCTGGGAATGTCGCTCCCGTCCTTCTTTGCCGCCATCCTGAATGCGTGGATTTTTGCTTTTGTACTCGCCCATATAACACATCTGAATATGGCGGGCAGCCTGTATTCGGTTGACGATCTGGGAAGGGGGGAGTATCTTGACCTGAAGAACCTCATTCTCCCGGCACTGACCCTTGGTATAAGACCTCTTGCCATTATCGTGGAGCTTACCCGCAACTCCCTTCTCGAAGTATTGTCGCAGGACTATATCCGCACTGCGAAAGCAAAGGGGCTTAGCCCCCGAAGGATCATCATTAAACATGCCCTGAAAAATGCCCTTAATCCAGTTGTTACAGCTGCAACGGGCTGGCTGGCTTCCCTCCTCGCTGGCGCTGTGTTTGTAGAATATATTTTTGACTGGAAGGGAATAGGGCTTGTGATCGTAAACGCATTGGATAAATATGACTTTCCCGTGATTATGGGAGCGGTACTATTTATTTCGGTAATACTCATATTAATTAATATATTGGCGGATATCCTTTACGGGGTGATCGATCCCAGGGTAAGATTAGTGAGGTGATGACAGGAGAGGGGGATTTTACACAAGTGACATGCGCAGCAGCGTTGCATTCATACGAGCAACAGGATTATAAATAAGAAACTTAGAACTTAAATACATAAACAAATGAGAACAAAAATCGTTGCAGGGAACTGGAAAATGAACAAAACCTTCCTGGAAGCAGAAGAACTGGTCGCCCAGGTGGCAGAAGCCCTGGATACACGTAAACTTGATAATAAAACGGTTGTGCTGTGCCCTCCCTTCCCTTACCTTGAACTTGCCACAGATATCGCAAAAGACGCAAAGTTCTCCGTTGGGGCCCAGAATGTATATCCTGACGACAGCGGTGCCTTTACAGGCGAAGTAAGTCCGCCGATGCTGAAATCCATGGAAGTGGAATACTGCATTATAGGCCATTCCGAGAGAAGGAAATATTTTGCCGAGAGTAATGAATTCCTTGCCGGCAAGCTGGATGGACTGCTGAAACATGATATAATACCAATTTTTTGCTGCGGCGAGGTCCTGCCTGAGCGCGAAGCCAAAAAACATTTCAAAGTGGTTGAGAAACAACTTAACGAATCCCTCTTCCATCTTAAAAAGAATGAAATGTCGAGAGTAGTCGTTGCCTATGAACCTGTATGGGCTATCGGCACCGGGGTTAATGCCACGCCTGAACAGGCCCAGGAGATGCATGCTTTCATTCGCAGCCTGATCGCGAAAAAGTATTCCAAAAAACTTGCTGATGATGTAACAATCCTTTACGGCGGGAGTTGTAATGCTAAAAACGCAAAAGAACTTTTCAGCAATCCTGATGTGGATGGCGGACTTATAGGCGGAGCCTCCCTTAAAGCAGTGGATTTCCTTGCAATCGTTGATGCACTCTGATGGAATACATTGAAGTAAGCGTCAGCGGAATTTCAGGGGAGAATGCCGGGATACTGACTGCCGGCTTGAGCGACCTTGGGTTTGAAAGCTTTACTGAGGAATGCGATGGTGCTTTTTCAGGTTTTGTCCCGCTTGATGCTTTCGATATCATGCTTGTTGCCAATTTCCTCGAAAGCAGCTCCGCGAAACTGGGCTTCATGTATAAGGTTGAAAAGGTAGCAGAACAAAACTGGAATGCCCTTTGGGAATCGGCTTACCAGCCTGTTAAAATAGGAAGTTGTTTTATCCGTGCACCTTTTCATGATCCCGACCCGGCCTCTGAACTGGACCTGGTGATAGAACCGAAAATGTCGTTTGGTACAGCTCATCACGAAACTACCCGCCTGATGATTGAATCTATTCTGCCTCTGAGGTTTGACGGCAAACAGGTACTCGATATGGGAACCGGTACCGGGGTGCTCGGTATTATTGCAGCCAAACTGGGGGCCGGAAATGTTGTAGCCATTGACAATGATGAATGGTCATTCCTGAATGCCATGGAAAATGCAGCCAGGAATAATGTGCCTGGAATGCTTGTCATTCATGGTGACTCGGCAGCCATCCCTGCAGGAGAATACGGTTTTATCTTCGCAAATATCAACCGCAATGTGTTGCTTCGTGATATGAATGATTATTATAACTGCCTTGAAAAAGGAGGCATGCTCATTCTCAGTGGCTTTTACGACGAGGATCTCGGGCTCATTAAAGAGATGGCAGGATCCTTTGGAATGAAGCAAGTGCAGGTGGATACCCTGAATCATTGGGCCGTGGTAAAGTTTATGAAATGTTGAAAGGCAAACTGTTTTTTTTAATCCTGCTTATGCTTGCCCTGCTGTTACCCGCTTTTAACGGGTATTCGCAGAATCAAAAAACGGCCAGGTTTACCGGGGACTCAACGAAGTTTATAGGTGAACTCAATGGTTTGTTATTTGGCCTTTCAGACAACGACCGTAAATTGGTTCAGCCTGTTATGGAAAGTTTCGTTCAGAAATGGAACCGGGAAGATTTTGACCCGGCAAGGAAGAAATTTATTTATTTCCTCTGTAACGAGATGCTTAAAAAGAAGGTCCGCACCTTTCCCGATTTCTTCAACTATATTAAAGCCCTGAATATATTCATTGATTCTCGCCAGCCCGGGTCCGTTTTTACACCATGGTCGGCTATACTTAAACAGCTGATCTCGGAAAAGAGCTCCAGGAATTTCAATGCCTTCCTGGACGTTACAACTACGCTTTTTGGTGAGGGACTGATGTTTAAATCCCAATCCACCCAATGGAAGGTCAGCCCTTCAAGTTTCACTATCAGGCTTGACTCTGTGCCCGTAATAGAATTTTCAAAGGGAGATCTCATTTGCAGTGTGAATAAGGATTCTATGGTGATTTACGGAACAAGGGGAGTCTTTTTCCCTTTATCGCTCCGTTGGATAGGTCATGAAGGCAGAGTCGACTGGCGTAGGGTTGGAATGGGAGCCGACCAGGTTTTTGCCGAACTGGACCGATACCAGATCCAGGTAAGGTATACAAAACTTACTGCTGATTCAGCCCGTCTGTACAATAAGAAGTATTTTACTTCTCCAATCATGGGCCGGCTTGTTGAAAAGGTGCTGGTGGATGTTGATGAGACAAAAGCCTCTTATCCGCGTTTCTATTCCTACGACAAAGAGATCAGCATTAAAAACCTGTTCAATAATATGGATTACATGGGCGGCTTTGCAATGGAAGGCGCCAGGGTGATAGGTTCAGGTGCTCATAAACGGGATGCAAAGATCATCGTGAGGAAAGGAGGCGAGGATTTTATCATGATCAAGTCTCCTTCATTTGTGATCCACCCAAAAAAAATTAATGCGACTTCAGCCTCCATTTCGATTTATCATGAAACAGATTCCATTTTCCACCCCGGATTGGAAATGAAATATTTTGATTCTCTTAAGGAACTATCATTTACAAAAGATGTAAGGCTGAACTCCATAACACCCTGGTTTGATTCATGGCATAAAATAGAGATCTACTGTGAACAGGCTCAGTGGAAACTCGATAGCCCGAAATTGAATTTCAACATGATGCCCGGCCCCAATAAGCAGAGCAATGCAATTTTCGAATCCTCAAATTATTATTCCAGAAACCGTTATGACCGCCTGCAGGGTTTGGATGAAATAAATATACTTAACGTTATAAAGTCTTATACCGAAAAGAAGAAAACCAGGGAGGTCAATCTTGAAGAGCTTACCTTGTTTATGCAAAAACCTCAGGAACAAATCGAGGCCCAGTTGCTAAAGCTTGCCGACCGTGGCTTTTTAGTCTATGATTCAGAGGATAAAGTTGCAAGGGTCAAAGACAAGCTTACTAATTACGTCAAGGCCAGGGATGGAAAAGCCGACTATGACGAGATATTCTTTAACTCCAGCGTTACAAATGCCAGCAATGCAATTCTTGATTTGGGAAATTTCGACCTTAAAATCCAGGGAGTAAACAGTGTTTTTATAAGTGATTCCCAGCATGTTGCGATTTATCCTCACGGTGACAGCCTGCGACTGAAGAAAGACATGGACATGGCTTTTAATGGCCTGGTCAGAGCAGGTTTCTTTGATTTTAAAGGCAAGGGATTTTCATTTGAATACAATAAATTCAGGCTAAACCTTCCCAATATAGATACCATGCAGTTTTACGTCCAAAGTAAAACCTGGGATCCTAAGACAGGAAGATTCCCTGTAATCAAGGTGAAAACCTCTTTACAGGACCTCGAAGGGCATATCGATATTGACGAGCCTGACAATAAAGCCGGGTTAAAATCCCTTAAGGAATATCCTGTCTTTTACAATAATAAAATTGCTAAAGTTCACTGGGATAAAAAGTTTATCCAGAAAGGCGTTTATGTCAAAGATAAATTTTTCTTTGATGTAAACCCATTCATCATCCGGAGCCTTGACGTGGTTCATACCGACAGCCTTAGTTTCGGCGGAGAACTGACTTCTGCAGGAATTTTCCCGCAAATTGTTCAGCCCCTGAAGGTCCGTCCTGATTATTCGCTTGGTTTTGAGAAGGATACAGGACCTTCCGGTCTTCCCGTTTATGGGGGCAAGGGTACTTTTATTGCGAAGGTCGACCTTAGCGAACAAGGCTTAAGGGGTGACGGCACCTTGCTGTATCTGAATTCAACTGCTCATTCAGGCTCCTTTCTGTTCCTGCCAGACTCCCTTAACGCATTTACAAAGAATTTCTCGATGACGGAACAGCTTGCCGCTGTTGAATACCCCTCGGTAACTGCCGATTCGGTAAACCAGTTCTGGATGCCATATAAGGATTCGATGGTCGTGAGGTCATTGCATAGGGAGATGCATATGTACAATGAACAGTCGACTTTCGCAGGCTGGCTGGCACTTACACCCGCCCTGCTTAGCGGCAACGGCACAGTGAAGATCAAGGATGCCGTAATGGATTCAAAAGGGTTTAAATTCAAACGCAGGACCTTCGATGCTCTCATCGCCAACTTCCGTATCAAATCGTATGACCTGAACGACCTGACTATTTCGACCAAGAATTACCAGACACATTTCGATTTTGACAAACGAAGGGGGGAATTCCGTTCCAATGTCGGAATTTCAAAAGTCGAATTCCCTCTGAACAAGTATGTATGTTCGATGGACCGTTTTGACTGGATGATAGATAATGAAGAAATCTCCCTGGCAAACGAACAGAGCAGGAAGTCTATCCCCGATTCTTTAAGCCTTTCCCAGCTGATCGACGTTGGTTATACAGGCTCTGAATTTATTTCAGTGCACCCCCTCCAGGACTCCCTGAAGTTCTTTGCAGCCCGTGCACGGTATAATCTGCGAACCAATGTCATCAATGCCGAGGATGTCAGGATCATCAAGGTTGCCGATGCAGCGGTTTTTCCTGATTCAGGGAGTGTTAAAATATTCAGGGATGCGCAAATGCAGACTCTTACCCACGCCATTATCATTGCCAATACAAAAACGAGATACCACCAGTTTTACCAGGCGGAGGTTTCTATTGCTTCCAGGAAAAGGTATACAGGCAGGGGATCACTGGATTACCTTGACAGGGATGGCTTGCGCGAAAAGATCGATTTTACAAGCATAAAGGTTGACTCAAACGAACAAACTGTAGCTAACGGCATTGTTCCCGATTCAACTTACTTTAAGCTCAGTCCTGAATTCCAGTTCAGGGGAGATGTTACGGTTAATGCCTCAAAAAAGGATCTCTTTTTTGACGGAGGGTTCAAGGCAGTCTCCGACTGTTTTCACAAGCTTAAACCCGAGTGGATCAAATTCGCAGCCGAGATCAATCCGAGGAAGATCATGATCCCCCTTGCTCCGCAACTTTCAAACATGCTGGGCGAAAAGATGGCCCTCACTCTGGCGTTTTCTCCTTCTGAAGCTTCGATTTACCCTGCATTGTTTATCCGAAAGAACAGTTTTAGTGATTCCGCTATGGTAAATGCCTCCGGGATGATGACATATAATGTGCCTGCCACTGAGTTCAGGATAGCCGACACGGCCAAACTCAGGGATCTTTCACTTCCCGGCAATTTTATTTCATTCAACCAGACCCTTTGCAGGATGAGAGGCGACGGCAAATTAATGCTTGGTGTTAACGGTGGGGCGCTGGGTATGGAAGCTTACGGTACCATGGACCATTATTTTCTTGTTGATTCTACTCACGCTCATATTGCCCTGTCGATGGATTTTCCTTTTTCGGATGATGCCATGCAAAACCTCAGCAACGCCCTGGTCAGCACTAACCTGAAAGGTCTTACCATAGATCAGACTCCGTTTAATGAAGCTTTGAAGCTTGTATTGGATCCCAAAGAACTCGAACGTTTTAAAAATGAAATTTCTCTTACCGGCCGCCTTCGCAAATTCCCTGAAGAACTTGAAAAAACGATTTTCTTCGGCGATATCAACCTGCATTGGGATTCTACGTCACGGTCATGGCTCTCGTCGGGTCAGATAGGGATAGCTACGATTGGGAAAAACCAGGTTTACCGCTATGTGAACGGGATAATGGAGTTTACAAAAAAGAGGACCGGGGATGAATTTACTTTCTATCTCCAGTTGACAGGGCAGGACTGGTATTTTTTCAATTTCAGGAACAATATTCTCCAGGCTTATTCATCGGATCTCACGTTTAATGATAAAATTTTAAACGCCCGCATGTCAAAAGCCGCACAGAAAAAAGCAGATAAACAAGCCAAAGGATTCACTTATACCATATCCAACGAGCGGAAAAAAAGAGATTTTCTCAGAAAATTTGAAAAAACCGATGAATAGTTAACTTTGCTGCAATGATTCTGATACTTATACAGGTTGTGGTAGCATATCTGCTTGGCTCGATCCCTTCGGCAGTATGGATTGGCAAAGCCATTTACGGCATTGATGTAAGGCAGCACGGCAGCGGGAATGCAGGGGCGACAAATGTTATCCGCGTGCTTGGATATAAAGCCGGTGTGCCTGTGCTGTTATTCGATGTGTTTAAAGGCTGGCTCGCAGTCTTCCTTACAAGCCTCTTCCCCGACCAGGGGCTGACTCCCGACCAGCTGGTTTATATTGAGATCGGGGCGGCTGTAGCCGCAGCACTGGGGCATGTCTTCCCTGTTTTCGCAGGCTTCCGCGGAGGCAAGGGTGTTGGTACCATGGCCGGAGTGGGCATAGCGCTTTTCCCTTTTGCCCTACTGATAGTTCTGGGGATCTTTATTTCAGTACTTGCGATCACACGTTATGTATCTCTTTCATCCTGCATCGCAGCTTCTGCCTTCCCCTTCATTGTTGTGTTCATCACCGGGGAACATCATCCCGGCCTGATCGTTCTTTCTGTTTTTGTTGCCGTTTTCGTTCTTTTTACGCATCGAGCAAACATAGTGCGGCTGGTGAAAGGAACAGAAAACAAATTTAATTTCAAAGGTGGTGGTAAAAAGTAATAATTTGAAGACCCTCCGCCTTGGCGCAAAAAATTAAAAACTGTATATTTACACCCATATTCAAAAAAATAAGATAGTATGAAATTCATCATTTCCAGTTCCTTGCTCCTGAAGAACCTGCAAGCGGTCATTGGCGTGATCAACAGCAATAACACCCTGCCTATCCTTGATGATTTTTTATTTGACCTTAAGGAAGATCTGCTTACGGTCACCACCTCTGATTTAGAGACCACCATGAGCGTGACCGTTAAGCCGGATAAATCAGAGGCCGATGGATCAGTTGCAATTCCAGCCAAGATTTTGGTCGATACCCTTAAAACTCTTCCCGATATCCCGGTTTCCTTTTCAATTGATCTTGGGACCCTCCTGGTTGAGATTTCAGCAGGAGAAGGCAAGTACAAACTTAGCGGGCACAGGAGCGATGAATATCCAAGAACACCTCCCCTGGAAGACCCAACCACGGTCAGGATTCCTTCAGGAATTTTATCCAAAGCCATCACAAAAACCATCTTTGCCACAGGTAATGATGAGCTCAGGCTGGTACTTTCCGGCGTATTTTGTCAGCTTTCATCTGATGAAACCACTTTTGTGGCCACCGACGCCCATAAGCTGGTCAGGTATACACGTCTCGATGTAAAAGCTGAATCTTCCGCTGCTTTCATCCTTCCGAAGAAACCTCTTAACCTGCTGAAGAACATTCTTTCAGCCCAGGATAATGAAGTCACCTTGGAATACAACCGCACTAACGCATTCTTCTCCTTTTTAAATATCAGCCTGATTTGCCGGCTCATCGATGGGAAATACCCGAATTACGAAGCCGTGATCCCCAAAGACAACCCCAATCACATGGTTATCGACAGGATGTCACTGCTTAACTCCATCAAGCGCGTTTCAATTTACGCCAACCAGTCGACCCACCAGGTAAGGTTTAAAATTACCGGCAAGGAACTGCTTCTTACTGCCGAAGATGTTGATTTTTCAAATGAAGGCAAGGAAAGGCTCACCTGTTCATATGACGGTGAAGATCTTGAGATCGGTTTTAATTCGAAGTTTCTCATGGAGATGCTTGGGAATGTTGACGCCGACGAGGTGAGAATGGAAATGTCGGGGCCCAACCGTGCCGGCCTGCTGCTGCCTGCCAACGTAGAAAACAAAAATGAGGACATTCTAATGCTGGTCATGCCGGTCATGCTCAGTAAATAGCGGGGTGTCATAAAGGAAAACAAAAAAGCCGTCTGATCAGGACGGCTTTTTTTATGCATTCAAGGTAAGAAAGGTTTATCCCCTTTTTACATTGATTGCTTTTTTACCTCTTTTATCTTCTGTTACATCAAAAGAAACTACATCATCCTGCTTAATCTTGTCGATCAAACCACTGACGTGTACGAAAATTTCCTGCTGGTTGGAGTCATCAACGATAAACCCAAAACCTTTTCTTTCATTGAAGAATTTAACTTTACCTGTAGACATAAAAACTAATTTTAAATAATTAATCCCCAAATGTACGCAAATATTTTTTTATTTTTACAAAAAACATTTTTATGAAAGATATCAGTCTGAACCTTGAAAATCTTAATGAAGTGTTCCCTGACAATTTCACTCAGGAACAGATTGCGAAAGGCAAAACGATGTTTCTGAAAAAGCTTGCACAGGAAGCACATTGCTTTTATTCCGGTAAGATCCAGACAGTGCCCAAAGCACCCGTTGTCGGATTTAACTGGTTCAATGTGTGGTATACTCCTGGTGTATCGAAAGTTTCTACAAATATCAGGGACCGCAACGACTGTTCGTTTGAGCTCACAAACCGGGGCAACCTGGTAGCCGTAGTCAGCGATTCAACCAGGGTCCTGGGCGACGGTGATTGCCATCCTTCAGGCGGCCTTGGGGTCATGGAAGGCAAGGCCTTCCTGATGAAATACCTTGGAGGCGTCGATGGCGTTGCCTTATGCATTGACAGCAAAGATGAAAATGGCAAGAACGACCCTGAAAAGATCATCCAGTTCGTGAAAATGGTACAACATAGTTTCGGGGCAATAAACCTCGAGGACATATCCCAGCCTAACTGTTTCAGGGTGCTTGACGTATTAAGGGAGGAATGTGAGATCCCGGTATGGCATGATGATGCACAGGGAACAGCTTGTGTCACACTGGCAGGAGTTATCAATTCACTGAAACTGGCAAAAAAGAAAATAGGGGATGTCAGGATCGTGCTGCATGGAGCCGGCGCTTCGAATACGACTATTGCACGCCTGCTGATCACCGACGGGGCTGATCCGGCTAAAATGGTCATGTTTGATACCAAGGGGTCTCTTCACAACGGCCGTAATGATATTGAAGCCGATAAGCGGTTCTATCGCAAATGGGAGTTATGCCTGTCGACTAACCCCGGCAAGATCCCAACGATGGAAGAAGCTATGAAAAATGCCGATATCCTGATCTCGCTTTCAACACCCGGACCTGATGTAATCAAGAGGCCCTGGATCCATAGCATGGCCCAGAACTCCATTGTGTTCTGCTGCGCGAACCCCGTTCCTGAAATTTATCCCTATGCCGCCAAGGAAGAAGGCGCATTTATCGTTGCCACAGGCCGGGGCGACTTCCCCAACCAGGTAAACAATTCAACAGGATTCCCGGGCATCCTTAAAGGAGCATTATTAGTAAGGGCACGCAAGATAACCGATACCATGGCCATTCGTGCAGCCCACTCCCTGGCCGATTATGCCGAGAGAAGAGGAATTAACCCTGAAGATATCGTTCCGAACATGGAAGAGGCAGGAGTGTTTCCCCATGAAGCCGCCGATGTTGCCATGCAGGCAATTGCAGATGGTGTGGCTCGTGTTACCATGACTTGGCAGGAGGCTTTCGATAAGGCTAAGAAAGACATAGAACACTCACGGAACATGACCCGTTCACTAATGGATAACGGTTTCATTGAAATGCCTCCGCTCGATATGATCAAAAACGCATTAAGCTGGGCTATAGATCAGGTTAAGTGACTGGTGACTGGTGAAAAGTCGCTATTCACTTCTTCCTAAGTACCAGCAGCCTTGAACCGTGAGGCAGTACCTTCATTTCGAAATGGTTCTGAACAAAGCCCAGGTCCTTCTGAGGCCATACGTCACGCATAATCCATTTGCCTTTTATTCCGAGGTCGTCAAGTTTCACGTTGACAGGAAGAGGGTTGCCGGTAAGATTGAACAACCCGATTGCTTTTGAGCCGTCGGCCAGGTCTTTCATCCAGATCTGGCATTCCCCCGACTTCCATGCCTGGATGGCTCCTTTTCCTAATGGATCCTGGTTTATAGCAATCACCTCGTCATTGGTCAGCAGGTTCAGCGTGAAATCGTCAAGCTGGGTCAGGTCGCAGCCGATCAGCAGGGGAGCTGACAAAAGCGACCATAAACTGATGTGAGTATACTGTTCATTGGGTGTCAGCCTCGTATAATGCAGGTTTGGCCCCCAGCCGACCCAGCCGACAACAAGCATATCGGGATCGTTCCAGCGGCCCGGGGCTGAATACAGGGAACATTTGTCCTGCGAGAACCCTATACCTGAAAGGCTCTCCCAGCTGTCTTCAATATCGCCTGTGGTCCTCCAGGAATTGCCGTCCACCTCATTTCCCCATTTCCATACATCACCCATGCCATACTGGCAAAGGCTGAAATGGATATCACGGTTGACTTTGCGAATATACCGGCGCATTTCACGGTACGGGAATTTCAACTGATGATCGGTTGGATTAGGTGCGATGCCTCCGTAAGAACACCAGTCATACTTCAGGTAGTCTATTCCCCAGTCGGCATAATGCTGGGCATCCTTTTCCTCAAAACTATAACTGCCTTCATATCCCCCGCAGGTTTTCGGTCCGGGTGAAGAGTATATCCCTACTTTCAGACCAAGGGAATGGATGTAATTGCACATTTCCTTCATGTTCGGGAACTTGGAATTAGTCATGATGTTCCCGCTTTTGTCATGGGTGTCTTCCCAGCCATCGTCAATATTGATGTAAGTCCAGCCATGGTTGATGAGCCCGCTCGAAACAAACGCATCTCCGGCCTGCCTTACTTTTTTGTCGCTCACGCTCAGCCCCCAAACATTCCAGCTGTTCCATCCCAAGGGAGGTGTCAGGGAAATCAGGTCGCCGCATTTTATGGTAAGATCCCTCACTGCAGTCCCGAGCGCATTGGCAACTTTGATACTTACTGTAAATTCCCCCTTTTTTGACAGGGCGCCGGTGATCACACCATTGCCGGAATTCAGGCGCAGACCCTCGGGGAGACCCTCAGCACTGTATGTAAGCGGCAGCTCACCTGTTGCAGCAACTTTATAAAGGAATGGTGACCAGGGCCTCACTCCGAATACTGATGCTCCGTTAATCCTCGGTGCCTTTCCCGGTTTGGGGGTGAGGATATAGGGCATTTCCAGCTGTTCCCTTACTTCCTTTCCTGAAGTGGTTTCCCGGTAAGTAAAATAAATTATAGCAGGCACCGAAAGGTCTTTGATTATGTTGACTGTAAATACCGTTCGTATTCCCGGAGGCATGTTCAGCACGGTCTCCTGCCTGAACAACTGGCTGCCGTTATCACAGCGGTCAGCAATGATGGTAAGCACTCCATGGAACTCTTCTTTTTGGGAAATGTTGTAAATGGCAAACTGCTTGCTGATCAGGGTATCTCCAATAAACCTGAAACCTGACTGGGTAAAATCGAATTTTATATGGTCCGGCAGATCAATCATGGATATCTCGAATGGTTTTGAGAACATGCCTCCGGCGCCACCCTGGTCATATGCCCTTACAGCTATGACATTCTCCTGGTCCCAGTGCAGGCGGGGATCACTTACGGCAAGAACATATCTCCTGTCGACATCCCACTGGGTCTGCCCTTTGAAAAAATCTGGCCTCGCATCGGTTTTAGCAGGTACCGTCTTCCCGTTTTCCCCAATAAGTTCACCGTTCAGGAAGACCTGGTCGTAATCATCTATCTTCCCCAGCTTAAACTGTACGCTGTCTTTAATAAACGCATTATCAATCATGCTGTGGTGAATCACAACACTTTTCCGGTACCATGCAAACCCGTCAAGGTTCTTGTAGCCCTGGTTTTCCCAAATGTCGGTAGGGTTGATCAGCTCCCACCTGGAATCATCAAATGAGGCCCCTGCCCATGCCGGGTCATCCCCGCTATGGAACTTCCAGGGAGTACTGAGGTCTATTTTGTTGTCGGATGAGTTTTTTTGACAGGCAAAAATGAGCAAAAGACATGCAAATAATGCTAGATTGAGCTTCTTCATGACGTTGGATTTTTGACGGGGTAAGACCATACTATTTATCAAAAATATAAAATTTTATATAATAAGACTGAACGACGCAAGTATTTATTAATTTTGCAATTGAATACCAAATTAATGAAATCTTTATGCGCTTAAGAACGATGTTCAGAAGCCTGATCTCCCTGTTGCTCCTTCTGCCCCTGCTGGCCGGGATGCTGGGGATTTCAGCAAAGGAGCATCGTTGTGCATCAAGCAATAAGTCAAGTGTAAAGATGTTCCCTGAACTTACAGGGCAAATCGCTTCCTGTTGCTGTTCACAGGAAACTGTTTCACAGCCCCGGGCAGGGGATGCAGGAAATGAGGACCTCGATGCCCCGGATTGCTGCAAAACGATAAAACTTTATTTTAAGGCGGATTTTCAGTCTACCAGGGCCCACGCGACGATAACCAGGTTAATCAGTCCGCCGGCTTCCGACTGTTTTTTACCTGGAGAACTGCCGTCAGGGAAAGCCGTCGAATTTCAGAATATTTCTTTTTATACTGATACGGGACCGCCTTTGACAGGCCGTGAGCGTATTATTTCCTTCCATCAGACTAAAATTCCATGCCCTTCATTTCTCCATTGCTGAGACCGGGCTGGACTTTTCATTGTATTTTGTTGACTCCTGAATTGCCTGACCGGCCTTGAGAGCGGGTGACCCCTGGGGGTTTCCTTCACTACATCCGCAGTCACAGTAATAATCAGTTAAAACAAATCGATGAAAATATCAGCATTAACAAAAATACTTACTCTTTTACTGCTTTCTTCCTTCTTCATTCCTGCAGCTCTCTCACAGGCTGTCACGGGTTTCGTTTTTGAGAAAACCGCAGGCGGACAAAAAGGAGCGCTTCCAGGGGCCAATGTATATTGGGCGGGGACAACGAAAGGGACGTTTACCGACGAGAACGGGAAATTCCGTCTTTCAAAAGCAGGGAGCGGAAATGCGAAGCTGGTCGTCAGCCTGCTGGGATACCGCCATGACACTATCGTTGTGCCTAAAGACAGGTCAAAACTTGAAATTGAAATGCATGCAGGGGACCGTGAGTTATCGGAGGTTGAAATCAAGGCGAGGCAGGATAATTCCTATGTCTCCAAAATGAAGACCCAGGCTACCACGGTCATTAACATAGGCGAACTGCAAAGGGCGGCCTGCTGCAACCTGGCCGAAAGTTTTGAAACGAATGCTTCGGTCGACGTTTCATACAGCGATGCCGTTTCGGGCGCAAGGCAGATCCAGCTGCTCGGTTTGAGCGGCATTTACAGCCAGATCATGGCTGAAAATGTACCGCTCATACGCGGGCTGGCCACGCCTTATGGCCTGAATTATGTCCCGGGCCCGTGGATGGAATCAATCCAGGTGGCTAAAGGCACCTCATCTGTTGTTCAGGGTTATGAATCAATTACCGGGCAGATCAACGTTGAGTACAAGAAACCGGAGAGCAGCGAAAAATTTTATCTGAACCTTTACGGTAACAGCAATCTGCGCTTTGAAGCAAATGCGAACGGTTCTGTGAAGATCAACGACAAACTGAGTACATCCCTGCTGGTCCATGCCGATGACTTCAGGTTCCCGTTTGACAGGAATGGCGACGGGTTTATGGATTTGCCGAAGCTTACCAATATCAACGTGTTCAACCGCTGGGATTTCATAAATCCAGGTAAATGGGTGTCGAGGCTCGGGGTCAAATACCTGTATGAGGAACGCAACGGGGGGCAGATGGATTTTGTGAAAAGCTCCTGGAATACCGATACGACCGGGATCACCAACGATTCCAAGAAGTATGGAATAGGGGTGAAGACCAACCGCTTCGAGGCATTCTGGAAGAACGGGGTTTTCTTTAAAGGGAAGTCCCAGTCAAGCCTGGGATTGATACTCTCGTTCATCAACCACGAACAGGATGCTTTTTACGGCATCAACCTGTATCACGGGCATGAGCAGAATTTCAATTCAAACCTGATCTATACGGCCCAGTTCAATGGCGAGAAGCATAAGATCACAGCCGGGGGAAGTTATTTTACCGACATTTATTCGGAGAATTTCGTGCAGACCAGGCTGGCCTACCGTTACCAGTACCTGCCCGATACTGTCAGCCCGACTTATGCCGATAAGTTCACTTTGGTCAATGATTCCGTTCAAACTTATAACATGGACCGTTCCGAATGGGCTGCAGGTGGTTTTATGGAATATACCTTCAACCTGAAAGATAAGTTCACACTGATTGCCGGTGTACGAGGCGACTACAACAACCGCTGGGGATTCCTGTTCACTCCCAGGCTGCATATGAGGGTCACGCTGGCCAAAGGCCTCGCGCTTCGCGGATCGGTAGGGAAAGGTTACCGTTCGCCCAACCTGCTGGCAGAAAACTCCCCTATGCTGATCAGCCAGAGGGTCCTTTATTTTGCTCCCGGCCTCTCGAATGAAGAAGCATGGAACTTCGGGCTCAGTCTTACCTGGGACTTTAATCTCTTCAGCCGTAAAGCCGAGTTCACAATTGACGGTTACAGCACCCGGTTTGTAAAGCAGGTCGTGGTGGACCAGGACAGCCTGCCGACCGCAGTGTTCTTTTACAACCTCAATGGTTCGTCTTATGCAAACGTGGCCCAGGCACAGTTCAGCTTCCAGCCGGTCAAACAATTTACCGTCCTGGCCGCTTTCCGTTACAATGATGTGAAAGTGACCGAAGGGAACCAGCTCAGGCAGAAAGCCCTGGTAAACCAGTATAAAGCCCTGCTTACGCTCAGCTACGCCACCCGCTTCGATAAGTGGAAGTTCGATTTTACCACACAGCTGAACGGTCCTTCACGCATACCTGATACTAAGAAGATGCCGGCTGTACTTCAACTTCCTGAAAAATCCCCGGTCTGGGTCAATATGCTTGCCCAGGTTACAAAAAAATTCAGGAACTTTGAGATATACATTGGCGGGGAGAACCTGCTGAATGTAAGGCAGGACAATCCCATTGTTGAGTATTTCAAGCCGTATCACACCCACTTTGACGCTTCCATGGCCTGGGGGCCGGTAGTCGGGATCACAGGGTATGCAGGGATAAGGCTGACAATAAAGTAGGATGACTGGATGACTGGATGACTGGATAGCTGGATAACTGGATGACTGGATGACTGGATGACTGGATGACTGGATAACTGGATGACTGGATGACTGGATGACTGGATAACTGGATGACTTGCATCTTGCATCCCATAAAATAGAAACATTAACCATAAACAATAAAAACTATGAAAACAAAAATGAAAATTCTCAGCAGCGTGATGCTGTGTGTCATTATTCTGGCATCCGCAACAACTTTCGGACAGGATAAAAAAACCGAAACGATAAAAATAAAGACCTCTGCTGTTTGCGATATGTGTAAGGACCGCATTGAACAGGGGATGGCTTTTGAAAAAGGAGTTAAAAACGTGGTGCTGGATGTGGAAACCAAGATCGTTTCCATAACTTATGTGCCCTCTAAAACTACTCCCGACGATCTGCGCAAGGCTCTTTCAAAGCTGGGATATGATGCAGATAATGTTGCTGCAGACAAAGCTGCTTATGCAAAGTTGCCGGCCTGCTGTAAGAAGGATGCGGCCCCAAAGAAAAAGTAGGCTGAGTTCCTTTCCTTAATCAAAACGGCCGACCGGGAAACCGGTCGGCCGTTTTTGCATTCTGGTAGTCTAAAGGTTATTTTTTCCCTGCAACCTTTTTAACTGGTTTTGCGGGGGTTTTCTTTGCCTTCTTTGCCTTGGCAGCAGGTTTTGCTGCTGCTTTTGCCTTCATATCCTTGATGTAGGCATGGGCTGCTGCAAGACGTGCAATTGGAACGCGGAAAGGTGAACAGCTTACATAGCTGAATCCAAGCGAGTAGCAGAACTCAACCGAAGAAGGCTCTCCTCCATGCTCTCCGCAGATACCGATCTTAAGGTCTTTGCGGGCGCTGCGTCCTTTGTCAACGGCGATCTTCATCAGCTGGCCTACGCCTTCGCGGTCAAGTACGTTGAAGGGGTCAACAGGAAGAACTTTTTTGTCGAGGTATTCGGGAAGGAAACTGCCGATATCGTCGCGGCTGAATCCAAAACTCATCTGGGTAAGGTCGTTGGTCCCGAATGAGAAGAACTGCGCAATGTTCGCGATCTTGTCGGCAGTCAGAGCCGCCCTGGGGATCTCGATCATGGTGCCGATCATATGAGGGATTTCCTTCATCTTGAATTTGGCCAACACTTCCTTATACACTGTATCAATGATGGCGTACTGGTCCTTGAGCTCGGTATCCACGCAGGTTACGGGGATCATGATCTCGGGGAAAGGCTTTTTCTTTTCCTTCATCAGTTCGGCTGTGGCTTCAAATATAGCCCTGACCTGCATTTCGGTGATCTCGGGATATGTGATCCCAAGGCGAACACCGCGGTGGCCCATCATAGGATTGGTTTCATGCAGTGCATCTGCACGCTTGTCAAATTCCTGCATGGAGATCTTCAGGCTGTCGGCAATCTGCTTGCGGCCTTCGGGATTCTGCGGGATGAACTCATGCAGTGGCGGATCGAGTGTACGGATGGTAACAGGATACCCGTCCATGGCTGCCATGGTCTGCTTGATATCTTCCTTTACATACGGGAAAAGTTCGTTCAATGCCTTGCGCCTTTCTTCCACTGATTTGGAAGCGATCATTTTACGAAGGATGAATAAAGGCTTCTCGGCATTCTTTCCATAGAACATATGCTCGGTACGGAACAGTCCGATGCCTTCAGCTCCGAAAGCGCGTGCCTTGGCAGCATCATCAGGAGTGTCGGCGTTGGTGCGGACCTTCATGGTACGGGTTGCATCGCAAAGTTTCATGAATTTCTGGAAATCGGGGTTCTCTTCGGCAGCCTTGATCATGTTGATGGCGCCGTTGTAGATGTAACCCTTCGATCCGTTCAGTGAAATATAATCACCTTCTTTCAGGGTGATGTCGCCGATCTTCAAGGTCTTTTTTGAAGCTTCGATCTTGAGTGTGCCGGCACCCACAATGCAGCATTTTCCCCAACCGCGTGCCACGAGGGCTGCGTGTGAGGTCATACCGCCACGGGCGGTAAGGATAGCCTGTGCAGAACGCATCCCTTCAATGTCTTCGGGATTGGTCTCTTCACGCACGAGGATCACGGTTTTGCCTTTCTTTGCCCATGCCACAGCTTCTTCAGAAGTGAACACGATCTGTCCGGAAGCACCTCCCGGGCCTGCAGGCAAGCCTTTTGCAACGGGTTTCACTTTCTTTTCCGCTGCAGGGTCAAGCACGGGATGCAGCAATTCGTCAAGCTGTGAAGGCTCAACACGTAAAACAGCTTCTTCCCTGGTGATCAGTTTCTCTCCGTACATGTCAAGGGCCATCTTCACGGCAGCCGGACCATTGCGTTTCCCGACACGGCACTGGAGCATATAAAGCTTCCCGTCCTGGATCGTAAACTCGATATCCAGCATATTACGGTAATGCTTCTCAAGTTTCTTCTGGATGGCGTCAAGTTCTTTGTACACAACTTTCATCGAAGTTTCCAGAGAAGGAAGGTGGCGTGTATGCTCGTTCTTGCCAACTTCATTGATGGGGTTCGGCGTACGGATACCTGCAACAACGTCTTCTCCCTGTGCGTTTGGCAGCCATTCTCCGTAGAAATAATTCTCACCGGTTGCGGGGTTACGTGTGAAAGCCACACCTGTTGCTGAAGTGTCGCCCATGTTTCCGAATACCATCGACTGTACATTTACTGCAGTTCCCCATGCATCGGGAATACCTTCAAAACGGCGGTAGGAGATTGCACGTTTGCCGTTCCAGCTCTGGAATACTGCTCCGACAGCTCCCCACAACTGTTCCATTGCATCTTCAGGGAAAGGCTTGCCTAAGACTTCCTTTACCTTTTTCTTATAAATTTCAATAAGCTTTTTCAGGTCATCAGCTGTCAGGTCGGTATCGCTCTTGGCATTCCTGGCTTCCTTCATCTTGTGAAGTTCACGCTCGAGCTGTACCCTTACACCCATTCCTTCCTTAGGTTCAATGCCTGCTGCTTTCTCCATAACGACATCAGAATACATCTGGATGAGCCGGCGCTGGGAATCATAAACGAACCTTGGGTTCTTTGTCTTTTTGATCAGGGCTTCACGGGTAATGTCGTTCAAGCCAACGTTAAGCACTGTCTCCATCATGCCGGGCATCGATGCACGGGCGCCCGAACGAACAGAAACCAGCAGAGGGTTGTTTTTGTCGCCGAAAATGGCACCCATTTCCTTCTCGGTCCTTTTCAGCGCGTCGAGTACCTGTTTTTTCAATTCCTTCGGGTAGTTTCTCTTGTTGTCATAGTAAGCGGTGCATACTTCAGTGGAGAGGGTGAAACCTGCAGGAACAGGCAGTCCGATGTTCACCATTTCGGCAAGATTTGCTCCCTTGCCGCCAAGCAGATTCTTCATATCGGAATCGCCTTCGGCTTTCTTGCCGCCGAAGTAGTACACATACTTCTTTTCTTTCAATGATTTAGCCATAATTTTATAGTTTTAAAAAAGGATTTTTTAGCTCAAAATTTGAACCGGCAAAATTACAACAAATTTCGACTTAAAGAATTAATTCTCAGGGAAAATTCATTGTAATTTAATGTCGGCGGATGAGTCTCCGTTCAGCTCCTGTATTTTACCCCCGGCAAGCCTCTAATATTCGAGCTTGCCTATGTTCTCCATGTTCCACAATATCCACTCCTGCCTCGACCTGAGATAAGGTGTGGGAAACCTGGGATCCCAACGTTGCGGATTCGGCAGGAGGGCAGCAAGCATGGCCGATTCAGAACGGGAAAGTGAAATGGCATGCTTGTTGAAATATGTGACCGAGGCCTCCTCGGCTCCAAAGATGCCTTTTCCCGTCTCTACCACGTTAAGGTAAACTTCCATGATGCGTTTCTTACCCCAGATCACCTCGATAAGGCAGGTGAAATAAACTTCCAGGCCCTTTCTCAGCCAGGAACGCTGGGGCCAGAGAAAAACGTTTTTTGCTGTTTGCTGCGAAATTGTGCTCGCCCCACGGATCTTCATGCCCTTATGAGCTTTGTTAAATTCCTTGGCTTTGTCAATTGCGTCAAGGTCAAACCCGTGATGTTCAAGAAACCGGTTATCCTCCGAGGCCACTACAGCAAGCTGCAGCAATGGAGCAATACTGTCAATGGGGACCCAGTTTTTTTTCAACTTCAAAGCTTGTCCCGAGAAGTTCTGCTCTGCCAGGCGTATCACCATCAAAGGAGTGATTGGCGGATTTACAAATTTGTATAACAGGGAACAAAAAGTCGAGGTGGTGATAAATGCCAGGAAAATATATAAAATAACCTTTAATATCTTTTTAACCGACTGCCACATTTGTAATTCTTAAATCGTAAATCGTAATTTTATTTATCATACTTCCCCTTCCAGGTCCAGTATAAATTCTTCTTCCCGTCCTTCACAAGGTTATACAATGAGCCTCCCCAGTAATTCCTGGTTCCTATACCGCCGGCTTTCTCGGTTACTGATTCGCACAGCAGCACATCCCTGGTTTTCATGTTGAATACACCTACAAAATAAGTTGCTGTTTCACTTCCCTTGTTCAGTACATCCGCAATCAACACTATCGCCAATCCTTCCTTGTCCTGCAGGTCATATTGCCTCACAAAATTCCTGATGTCTTCGCAGCTGAATTTGTTGACCGTCCCGTCCCTGATCTTATCAGCATCTGTTTTTGCATTCAGCGCTGTTACCATGCTGATATCGGGCAACAGGCCCGATAACATGAACATGCCTTTGAAATCATATTTGCTGGCTTCCGTAAGCACCAGGGAATTCCATGCCGGGAAATATTTATCGCGTATTTCAAGTGTGCTTATCGGCCCTGCATCCTTAAACTGAGTGAATTCACCCACAAGTTTGACATGGGAATAATCGATACCAAGCCATGTAATCTGTCCTGCCTTATCATTAAAAAAATCCACGGCCGACTGGGCCCGGCATGCCAGGCTCAATATGGTTAAAAATAAAACA